>JAGUVW010000015.1 GCA_020062665.1 Pseudomonadales bacterium | reverse complement strand
CGGCGCCGGTTCATCAGCCGCAGCCTGTGCCGCCGTCGCCTGTGAACCAGAACGCCGCGCTGGCCGCCTTTGCCGAAGGGCTGGGCCTGAGCGCCGACGATATCGCCAAGGCCGGCGGAGAACAGTTCATGAAGCGCGCCGGCGCCTTGCTGCGTCTGTGCCTGCAGGGTCTGGTGACCAACGCCCAGGCCCGCGCCAGCCTGAAGAATGAATTCCGGCTGGACATGACCCTGGTGAATCCCCGCGCCAACAATCCGATCAAGTTTTCTGCCCATGGCGATCAGGTGGTGCGGCACCTGCTGTCGCGGGACAGCGGTTCGTTCCTGTCGGTGGAAGAAGCGGTGCAGGAGTGCAACGAGGATTTCCAGCATCATCAGCTGGCGATGATGGCGGGGATGCAGCAGGCGTTTCAGGAACTGATCCAGCAGCTGTCCCCCGATGAACTGGAGCGCCGGTTCGACCGCATCCGCAACAAGGGGCTGAGTCTGGCGGGTAAGGGCGCCCGTTACTGGGAATCCTATCGGGAACTGCATCAGGAACTGCAGGAGGAAGATGATATATTCGCCAGCATGTTCGTGGAGCCTTTCGCCCGGGCCTACGACGAACAGATCAAGAAACTGAAACACGGCAACCGGAAGAAGGGGAAGACAGAATGAAGGGAATCATGCGGATTGGTCTGTGCCTGGTGACCGTGCTGGCGCTCAATGGCTGCGCCTGGTTCATGTCCGACATCACCAAGGTGGACATGCGGATCGTGGCGGCCGGCGATGTGAATCTGGACGACGGCGGGCGGCCATCGCCGGTGGTGGTGCGTCTGCTGGAGCTGAAGGCCCCCACCACCTTCCAGAGCGCGGATTTTTTCGCCCTCTACCAGGACGAAAAGCAGACCCTGGGCGGCGACTGGGTGGCGCGGGAGGAATTCGAGTTCAAGCCCGGCGATGTGCAGGATCTGCGCTTTGCCCTGCAGCCGGAGTCGTCGTTCGTGGCCATCCTGGCGGGCTATCGGCAGATGGACAAGGTGAACTGGCGCCTGGTGCTGCCGATCAGGCTGAAGGAAAAGAACGAACTGACGGTGCTGCTGAACAGCCGGGGCATCGAACTCGCCACCCAGCGCTGATGGTCGGCGGGCTAGTGTAATTTCCTGCACAACTTTTTTGGCTTTCTTTTGCGTCCCAAGTGTCTTTCTGAACAAAGCCCCTTGTTTTGGAAGACACTATGGCCAGTCAGGATTCTCCCCAGGATAACCATTATCAGGATCGCGTGATCTGGAGCGAAGGCATGTTCCTGCGCCCCCAGCACCTGCAGCAACAGGATCGTTACCTGGACTTTCAGCTGCGGGAACGGGTGCGCCTGCTGAGCCGGCATGGCTGGGGCGTGCGCAGCCTGCAGATCGACGATCACCTGCTGGGTCAGGGCGTGTTTGCGCTCACCCGCTGCGAAGGCCTGCTGCCCGACGGCACCCTGTTCCGCACCGCCGGTGGCCAGCGCGACCGCCTGCTGCGCGAGATTCCGCCCGGGCGTCAGCATCTGCTGGTCTACCTGGCCCTGCCCATTACCCTGGCGGGCGCCGATGAAACCGACCCCGACGGTGATGGTGACGCCATGACCCGCTGGCTGGGCCTCAGCGCTGATGTGCAGGACAGCAATCTGGGTTCCAGCAAACGGGTGCCGGTGAAGCTGGCGCGCCCCCGCTTCAAGCTGCTGCTGGAAGATGAAGTCAGCGCCGATTACAGCCGCGTCGCCATCGCCCGCATCAAGGAAAGCCACGGCAACGGCCAGATCGAGCTGGACAAACACTTTATTCCCCCCTGCCTGGATCTGACGGTGTCGAACCGGCTGTCGTTCTTTCTGGGGGAAACCATCAGTCTGCTGTCCCACCGCGCCCAGGCCATTGCCAGCCGATTGGGCGGACACGGCGGCCATCGCGGTTCGTCGGAGCTGGCGGACTTTCTGCTGCTGCAACTGGTGAACCGCTACAGCGCGCAACTCAAGCATCTGAAGACGGTGAATCCGGTGCATCCGGAGGAAATGTTTCAACTCTTGGGCGCGCTGCAGGCCGAAATGGCCACCTTCACCCAGGACGGGAAAATGCCGCTCACGGACGTGCCTTACGATCACGGCAACCTGGCGGCCGGATTCAGCCGGTTGATGGGCGAGGTGCGGCAGTCCCTGAGTCTGGTGTTCGAGCAGACCGCCGTACCGCTGCCATTGCAGTTGCGCCGCTTTGGCGTGCGGGTGGCGCCGATCCAGGATCGCTCGCTGCTGGAGCACGCGCAGTTCTTCCTTGCCGTGAAATCGGACTGGAGCAAGGACGCGGTGAGCAGTCGCATGCCCACGGTGATCAAGGCCGCCGGTGTGGAGCAGCTGCAGCATCTGGTGAATCTGCAGCTGCCGGGCATCGAACTGCTGCCCATGCCGGTAGCGCCGCGCCAGATTCCCTACAATGCCGGCTACACCTATTTCCAGCTGGAAAAAACGCCTGAGCACTGGGCGCATCTGAAAAGTTCCGGCGGCATCGCGTTTCATTTTTCCGGTGAGGTTCCGGGGCTCGAACTGGAGCTGTGGGCAGTAAAAGGCTAGGAGCACAAACATGACAGTGGAAGACAAGACCGTCGTACAGTTCAAGAATGCCAACGGTGAATTGCAGAGCTCCCGTCCGGTGGCCGGTGGATTCGCGCGGCCGACGCCGGGTGGTCGGGGCGGAGCACGGCCTGCGCCGCCACCACCGCCTGCGTATTCCCCCCAGGTTGCCATGCCGATGCCGGGCGTTCAGCAGCCGTGGGGAGTGATGGCATCTGCGCCACCGCAAGGACTGGACAATCCATTGCTGGGGGCCGGTGCTGAACTGATCCAGGTGATGGCGCAGCTGTCCATCCAGACTGAATCCCGGGATGTGCTGGCGTTTCGCGATTGGGCCACGCAGCAGATCCAGCGTTTCGAACATCACTGCCTGCAGCTGGACGTGCACGAGGAAATTCGTTTTTTTGCCCGCTATGTGTTGTGCACAGTGCTCGATGAACTGGTGATCAAAACGCCCTGGGGCAGCGACGGCGCGTGGAGCCGGCAATCCCTGCTCAGCCAGTTTCACGGTGAAACCCACGGCGGCGATCGCTTCTTCCAGTTGCTGGAATACCTGCAGCAGGCGCCGGCCCGCAACCTGCATTTGCTGGAGTTGATGTATGTGTGCGTGGGCCTGGGCTTCGAAGGCAAATTCAAACTCGATCAGCGCGGCCACGCCCAGCTCGACACCCTTCGCGACAACCTGTTTCACCTGCTGCGCCGGCAGAAAGGCGAAGCGGAACGGGATCTGTCACCGCACTGGCAGCGGGTCACCCAGCGCCGCAACAAGCTGGCCAGCTACTTCCCTTGGTGGGTAGTGGCGGCGGTGATCGGCGTCATCATGCTGGGCACCTATTCCACCTTCTCTTATCTGCTGGCCGAGAAAAACCAGCAAGTGCTGGCGCGGCTGGAACAACCGCGGCAGCCGGATTCCACCGCGCGTTAATACAGGGACGTAACCATGACGAAGTACAAATGGCTGATTACGCTGATCGGCGTGCTGGCGCTTTCCATCCTGGTGTGGTTCGGCGGCCCTTACATCGCAGTGAGCGATCACAGGATTCTGGCGGGGGATGTCACCCGTCTGCTCATCATCATGACGCTGTTGCTGCTGTGGGGGTTGAACAATCTGCGCCTGTCCATGCAGGCAAAAAAAGGCCATCAGGAACTGGCGGCGGAGCTGGCGCAGGAGGCGGCCAGTGATCTGGGTGAAAGCGAAGTGTCCATCCTCAATTCCCGTTTCAAGGAAGCGGTGGAAATTCTCAAACGCAGCAACGGCAAGCAGAGTCGCTACAGCGACAATTATCTGTACGAACTGCCCTGGTACATTCTGATCGGCCCGCCCGGTTCCGGTAAAACCACCGCGCTGGTGAATTCGGGCCTGAATTTTCCGCTGGAAGATAAATTCGGCCGTGGCAGTCTGAAAGGCGTGGGCGGCACCCGTCATTGTGATTGGTGGTTCACCGATCAGGCGGTGCTGATCGATACCGCGGGCCGTTACACCACCCAGGACAGCCACAGCGTGGCCGACGGCAAGGCGTGGAAAGGATTTATCGGCCTGCTGAAAAAATACCGCAAGCGGCGCCCCATCAACGGCGTGCTGATTGCCATGGGTATCGACGAACTGCAACGCCAGACCGAAGCGGAGCGGGTGGCGAACGTGAATGCCATCCGCGCGCGCCTGCAGGAGCTCACCGATCAGCTGGGCGTGAATTTCCCCGTCTATCTGCTGCTGACCAAGTGCGACCTGCTGCAGGGCTTCTCCCAATATTTCGACATGATGGGCAAGGAAGAACGGGCGCAGGTGTGGGGCATGACGTTCCCGGAAAAACTGCAGCCGCTGCAAACCTATCACCAGCTGTTCGGCGAGGAATTCGAGCTGCTGTCGAAACGGCTGCAGGACAATCTGCTGGCGAAATTCCATATGGAGCGGGATTTTCAGCGCCGTTCCTCCATCCTGGGTTTTCCGGCGGAATTTGAAAAGATCCGCCAGCCGGCGGCGGAATTCATCGGGCGCACGTTCAGCGAATCCCGTTTTCACGATCAGTTTTTGCTGCGTGGCGTGTACCTGACCAGTGGCACGCAGGAAGGCGCCGGCATGCAGAAAATGCTGCACAGCGTGGCGGGGCGGTTGGGCTTTCAGCAGGATGCATTGCTGGGTGGTGCGCCTACCCAGGGCAAGAGTTTTTTCATTCGCAATCTGTTCCAGCAGATCATTTTTCCCGAGGCGGAACTGGTCAGCGTCAACCGTCGTTACGAATCGAAAATGCGCTGGCTGCAGAACACGGGTTATGTGCTGACACTGGGTGGCGCTGTGGGCATGGCGGCGCTGTGGTCCACCAGTTATGGCCTGAATGAATCCCGCCTCAACCGGGCCGATGAACATCTGGCGGACTATATGGAAGGCCGTGGCAAGCTGGGCGACCAGACGTTGCCGGAGCAGATTCTGCCGTCGGTGCAACCGTTGCTGGCGCTGCGCGATGTCTACGCGCCACAGCAGGACGACTGGAAGATGGGCTTCGGCCTGTATCAGGGTAATCCGGTGCGCAAGGCGGCCGACAATGAATACCAGCGCTGGCTGCAGCAGGATTTCTTTCGCACTTTGCAGAATCAGCTGGCGCAGCAGTTGCGACAGAACAGCGATGTGCCGGAATACCTGCACCAGTCTCTTAAAGCGTATCTGATGCTGGCGTTGCCGGAGCGGCTGGACAAGGACTACGTGGGCGCCTGGCTGAAAGCAGACTGGCAGAACCGTTACGCGGATCAGCCCGATCAGCTGCAGGCGTTGAATCTGCATTTCGACCGGCTGACGAAACAGAAATGGCCAACGCTGACGGTGGATGATGCGCTGGTGGAAGACACGCGCCGTATTTTGCGTCAGGTGCCGCTGGCGCGTCAGATCTACACCGCCATCAAGGAGCGGGCGCGGCAGGCCCATCCTATGGACTACCGCTTCGATACCGTGATCGGCAACAGCATTCACCCAGTATTTTCCGGCGAATTCGTCGCGATTCCCTGGCTCTACACTGCCGAGGGTTATCATGATTTCTTCAAGCCGCAACAGGAAAACATCATCGAGCAACTGGCGGACGACAGCTGGGTGGTTGGCCCGCGTAACCAGGACATGAGCGATCTGGATCTGGCCACGGTGCAGGCCACGGTGGAAAAAAACTATCTGGACGACTACATCGGCTACTGGCAATCGGCGCTGACGCGATTGCAGTTGCAGCGTCCCACCACGCTGGATGAAACCGTGCGCCTGCTGAACGAGATGGTGAACGGCAGTTCGCCGCTGCGGCGCGTACTGGAGGAAGTCAGCGCCCACACCCAGTTGTCGAAACCAGTGGTGGACACTGCCGCGCTGGCGCAGGATGCCAAGGCCCTGGGCAGCGTAGCGAGCACTGTCACCAGCAAGGCCAGCAAACTCACGCGCATTGCGTCGCTGGCGTCGCGCAATCGTCTGATCAATCTGCCGGAAAATCCCGCCACGCTGGTGGATGAACGTTTCAAGCCGGTGCACGGATTGATGGGCGTGAAGGGCAGTGGCCCGGCGCCGGTGGAACGCCTGTTTGCCGGGCTCACGGAACTGCAGATGTTTCTGGAAGGCGTTGCGTCCAGCGGTTCGCCGGATCAGGCGGCCTATGATCTGGCGCTGGGGCGCATGGCAAACGGCCGCGCCGATGCCATCGGCAAACTGAAAGTGGAAGCGCGCCATCTGCCCGATCCGCTGCGGCAGTGGGTGGACATGCTGGTGGATCGGGCCTGGGGTCACGTGCTGGGCGCAGCGCGTTCCCACGTAGTGACGGAATATGAAGTGATGGTGTGGCCTTTCTATGAACGCAGCATCAAGGGCCGCTATCCGCTGGAAAAGACCGCGCGGGTGGATGTCACCGTGGCGGACTTCGCGGAATTTTTCCGTCCCGGCGGCATCGAGGAGCAGTTCTTCAAACAATATCTGGAACCGTTTGTCGACACGCGCCAGTCCCCCTGGCGTGCCAAAACGGTGGACGGGCAGGGCCTGGGCATGAATGCCTTCACGCTGGCGCGTTTCGAACAGGCTGCGCTGATACGCAAAGTGTTCTTCGGCAAGAGCGATACGCCGCGGGTGGATTTCAAACTCAAGGCCACGTATCTGGATGCCAACATCAACCGCTTCGAACTGGGTGTGCTGGGCACGCAGATGGAGTACCGGCACGGCCCGGCCCGCGCCACCGAAGTGTCCTGGCCTGCCAGCAGTGGCAGCGAAGGTTTGCAGTACATGTTCGAGGATCACTACGGCGTGCGTTTCAGCGATCAGGTGCAGGGTGCGTGGGCATTGTTCCGCTATCTGGATCGTCAGCCACTGCAGAAATCCGGTTACGCCGATCGTTTCACCCTGGTGGTGAAGGACAAGGAGCGCAAGGCGACGTACGAACTGCTGGCCAGCAGCGCCATCAATCCTTTCGGCCGCGATTATCTGGGCCAGTACGAACTGCCGCGACGGCTGTAAGGAGTTCCGATGCCTCTGGCTTTTCGATCAGCCTGCGCCACCCACACCGGCCATGTGCGTGCGCTGAATGAAGACGCGGTGTGCGATAACCCGGCCCAGGGCATCTGGTGCGTGGCGGATGGCATGGGCGGGCATGAAGCGGGCGAAGTTGCGTCGGCCATGGTGGTGGCGGCGCTCGCCCACCTGCAACTGCACGACGATCTGCCGGCCCGCATCGATCGGGTGGCGACTGCGCTGCAGCAAGTGAACATCCGCCTCACCCGCGAGATGACCATCACCCACGACGATCAGGTGATGGGGAGCACGGTGGTGGTGCTGATTGTCGACGGCGATGAATGTGCGTGCCTGTGGGCCGGCGACAGCCGCCTGTATCTGTATCGCGATCAATGTCTGTATCAGATGAGCCGCGATCACAGTCTGGTGGAGGAAATGATCGAGCAGGGCATGCTGGCACCGGATGAGGCCAGCACCCATCCCCAGCGCCATGTCATCACCCGCGCGGTGGGCGTGGACGAAGAATTGCAGCTGGAACAGATTTCCTTCCAGCTGCAGCCGCAGGATGTGTTGCTGCTATGCAGCGACGGCCTGCACGGCGAATTGCATCCGGATACCATCATGGCCATACTGGCCCGTGACATGGACAGCCAGGTGATGGCGCAGGAACTGATTCAGCAAACCCTGGCAGGTGCAGCGCGGGACAATGTCACCGTCAGCGTAATCACAGTGCAGGCGACATGAGCGAACAACCGGATCACACCGTCATCCAGAAAAAACCCAAACCCGTCGTGCCGGACGCCACGGTGGTGGCAGGCAAATCACCCACCGCTGCTGCGCCGCGCAAGCGCTCGGGGAGTATCGGCCACATCCTGAAACAGCGTTTCGAACTGGTGGAACTGCTGGGCAGCGGTGGCATGGGTGCAGTGTTCAAGGCACGGGATCTGCGGCAGGTGGAAGCGGGCGATCAGCATCCCTGGGTGGCACTCAAACTCATCAACGAAACCTTTTCCCGTCACGAGCACGCCCTGGTGGCGCTGCAGCAGGAAACCAAGAAAACCCAACGTCTGGCTCATCCCAATATCGTGAGCGTGTACGACTTCGATCGCGAAGGTGATCTGGCGTTCATGACCATGGAATTGCTCGAAGGCCAGTCGCTGGATCAGGTGCTGGCGCGCAAACCTGCCGGCCTGCCCTTGGTGGACGCGCTGGGCATGATGCGCCAGATCTGTCAGGCGGTATCCTACGCGCACAAGCAGGGCATCGTGCACGCGGATCTGAAGCCGGCCAATATTTTTCTGATGAAAGACGGGCGGGTGAAGATTCTGGATTTCGGAATCGCCCAGGCCATGCAGGGTGGTAGCCATTTCGACGCCCAGGTGCTCAACGCGCTGACGCCGGCCTATGCCAGCGTGCGCATGCTGGCAGGGGAGCGGCCGCAGGCGCAGGATGATCTCTATGCCCTGGGTTGCATCTTCTATCTGCTGCTGACAGGCAAACATCCGTTCCAGCGCAAGCGTGCCACCGAGGCCGATGCCGCTCGGCTCAAGGCCGCCCGCATTCCGGCACTCAAATCGTTCCAGTGGCGCGCGCTGCAGCAGCTGTTGCAATTCCAGCCGTCGGCCGCGTTCAGTGCCGACAGTTTTCAGCGTGCATTTTTCAATGAGCAGGCCGACGTGCGGCGACTGTATCAGCGGGTGGGTGTGGCGGCGGTGCTGGTGCTGGCGCTGGTCATCGGCGTCAACGTGTACCTGAACCGGTCGGTCCGCGTGCTGGCGAATCAGCTGGTGTCGGCGGATGCGGCGCAGGTGCAGCAGGCGGTGCAGGATATTCGCGCGCTGTCCGGCAGTGACAAGGTGGTGGTGCTGGAGCGCGCTCGCGATGACATTGCCGAGCGCATCGAGCAGCAATTGCCAGCGCTTGAAACCGCCACGCAGTTCCAGCAGCTGGAGCAGTATCTGCAGCAGGTGGGAAGCCTGTATCCGGATTCCTCGCGCATTCAGGAAGGTATTTCTCGCTTTGATCGTCAGCGCGAAGCGTTTGTGGCAGCGCTGGCGACCCAGCTGCAGCAACGGGTGGAACAGCGGGATTTCACTGCGACACCGGTGCCGTTTGCGGCACAGGTGCAGGATCTGGCGCGGGTGGCACCTGCGCATTCACTGTTGCAGCAGGATCTGAAGTCGTTGCTGGCGCAGGAAGCCGGCGTCGCCATCTATCTGGGTCAGCGAGAGCGGGCGGGTACGATTCTGGCGCAGGCGGATCAGCTGTTTCCGCAGGAAGCGCAACGCTTTCAGCAGATTCGCGAGCGGCTGCAGCGCACGCCCGTCAGCACCAGCGCCGAAACTGCAGCCGTGTCTGCGTCGAACCGCCAAAACGACAATCTGGCAGCGGTCAGAGCGTTGCTGCAGGACTTTGATCTGCACCAGAACCCGGAACAACTGCCGGCATTCCTGCAGGCGCTGGCGCAGGTGGACGCCGGCTTGCACGCGGTTATCCGCCAGGGCATTCGCGATTTCATCGTCATGCAGCAGCAGGGTGGAAACGGCAAGGCCTTTGCCGGCCTGCATCAGCGTCTGTTCGGTGCCACGCCTCTGTTGGCGGTGGCGCAGAAGCCCGCGGAACGGCAGGATCCCTGCGACATTCGCCTGGCCAATCAGGGCAAGCAGCAAGGACGGCGTTGCCGCGACAGCCTCTCCAGATCGCACACCGGCCCGGAGCTGGTGGTGGTGAAAGCCGACGGCATCGCACCTTTCGCCATCACGCGCAGTGAAATTTCCGTCAACGATTTCAATCTGTATTGCACGCTCTATCGCCGCTGCACACCGCGAGCGCCGAGTCTTGCGCCGCTCACCGACATCGATCTGCAACAGGCGCGTTTTTATGCGCAATGGTTGAGCCGAATGACCGGTTATGAATACCGTCTGCCCACGTTGCAGGAATGGCTGGCAGCAGCGCGGGATGACAGCGGCGTGTCGGATCACAACTGCATTGTCAGTGCGGCGGGAAGGGTGGTGCGTGGCAGCACGGTGCGGCCGGTGGATCAGGGGTACGCCAACAGCCTGGGTCTGCTGAACATCTTCGGCAATGTGGAAGAATGGGTGCAGACCGACGCCGGTGTGACGCTGGTGGGCGGCGGCGCCGATTCCCCCATCAACCTGTGCAATGCCCGTTATCGCAACGACAAAGCCCCGGAGGCGGCTGCGCCTTTCCGGGGCCTGCGACTGGTGCGGGAATTGAAACCCTGACGATCCGCTAGCCGTCGTTGCGCATGAGCAGCGCAAAGGCCGGATCGATCTCGGCGGGAGCGGGAATTCGCACCTGCCAGCCATCCCCCGGTGCCACTTCCAGCTTCTCGCCCTTCAGCGATTCCAGCGCATCCAGCCGGAAGGTGAAATTGCCCTGCGGTGTCATCAACTCCAGCAGGTTGCCCACGGTAAAGCGATTTTTGACGTTCACGCTGAGCATGCCGCGCTGGCGATCGTGCTCCATGACTTCACCCACGAACTGCTGGGTGGCCGACAGCGATGTGTTCTGCTCGTAGTTCTGGAACTCCGCCGGCAAGTGGCGGCGATAAAAACCTTCCGTGTAACCGCGATTGGCCAGGCCCTCCAGCGCGTCCATCATTTTCCAGTCGAAGTCCCTGCCTGCCGCCGCGTCATCAATGGCCTGACGATAAATCTGCGCCGTGCGCGCCACATAGAAATGGGACTTGGTACGGCCCTCGATTTTCAGTGAGTGCACACCGATCTCCGCCAGCCGCTTGACGTGCTGCACCGCGCGCAGATCGCGGGAGTTCATGATATAGGTGCCGTGCTCGTCCTCGTAGGCGGGCATGTACTCGCCGGGGCGGTTTTCTTCCTGCAGCAGGAATATCCGGTTCTGGATATCCTCGACCTGCTGTTTGTCCGGCGTGAAGGTTTGCACCGCGGGATTCACCGCCACGATGTTGCCTTCGGGCGTTTGCTGCGCTTCATGGGCATCGTATTTCCAGCGGCAGGAATTGGTACAGGCGCCCTGGTTGGAATCCCGGTGGGTCATGTAGCCGGATAACAAACAGCGGCCGGAATAGGCGATGCACAGCGCACCATGGACGAAGGTTTCCAGCTCCATGTCGGGCACCCGCTGGCGGATTTCCTCGATTTCCTCCAGCGATAGCTCCCGGGACAGAATCACCCGCTTGATGCCCTGCTGCTGCCAGAATTTCACCGTCGCCCAGTTCACCGCATTGGCCTGTACGGAAAGATGCACAACCTGAGCGGGCCAGGTTTCCCGCACCAGCATGATCAGGCCGGGATCGGACATGATCAGGGCGTCGGGCTGCATCGCGATCACGGGCTCCATGTCGCGGATGAATGAGCGGATCTTGTCGTTGTGGGGCGCCAGATTCGTGGCCAGATAAAACTGTTTGCCCTGGGCGTGAGCCAGCTGAATGGCCTTTTCCAGGTTCTCTTCCTTGTTGAACTCGTTATTGCGCACGCGCAGGCTGTAGCGCGGCTGGCCGGCGTAGATGGCATCGGCCCCATAGGCGAATGCGTATTGCATGCTTTTGATCGTGCCGGCGGGGGACAGCAGTTCCGGTTTCATGAATTCACCTGAAGAAATTATCTGTTTGCAGAACAAATAAGGGCGCGGATTTTAGCCTGCGTGCCGGGTCGTTTTATTGCCTTGGGTCAGTAATGCGCGGTGAGTCGTACAGCGCAGTAAAAGTTTGCGCAGATGTCTGCTCAGTTCAGGTAGCCAACGCAGTGGTGATAACGGGCGAATTCCCGTGGTGCAAAATTTTTTCATTCAAAAACAGCAAGATAGATTTTCTGGCACGGCGCTCGCTATAAACCCGGCATCAGCACAACCGCTGATCCCAGACATCGGCAACCGGCACAGCCCCGCCGGACACCGACAACGGACTCACACAAAAACGGATATTTGAAGAGGTATCGGCAATGCCAACACCAGCGTACATGACCATCGAAGGCGAACTGCAAGGTTTGATCACCGCAGGCAACTTCACCGAGCCCAGCGTGGGCAACATCTACCAGGAAGGCCACGAAGACCAGTGTCTGGTAGAAGCGTTCAAGCACAACATCATCCTGCCCCGCGATCCGCAAAGCGGTCAGCCCACTGGCCAGCGCGTGCACCAGCCGGTTGTGATCACCAAGGTGTTCGACAAGTGCTCCCCGCTGCTGTACTCCGCCCTGACCTCCGGCGAGCGCATGACCAAGTGCGTGATCGAATGGTGGCGCACCTCCGGCACCGGCCAGCAGGAACACTACTTCACCATCGAACTGGAAGACGCCATCATCGTCGACATCAAGGCCTACATGCCGAACTGTCAGGATCCGGGCCAGGCGCACTTCACCCACCTGGAAGACGTGTCGTTTACTTACCGGAAAATCACCTGGACACACGTGGTGTCCGGCACATCCGGCCACGACGACTGGCGCGTACTCAAGGTGTAGTGGGGAATTTCTCCGGCAGCACACCAGAACCGGCTCCCAGTGGGCCGGTTATTTTTCGCGCTAGAAATGCAGTCAGGCGATGGCAGGCCGATGGCATCCGGCGCCAGCTGCTGTCATTCGCCGTGCCCGCGATCAGAAGCACTGGGTGATCTCGGCAATCGCCTTGTGATAGAGCTGGCCGTATTTTTCCTCATCCTGGTGGGATGCCTTGATGATCCAGCCCAGATTGGCGGGGTTGAACTGATCCTGCTGGTAGGGGCGGTTGTAGTCGCCCTCGAAAAAATACCCCGCGTTGGTGGTGCTGGTGCCGATGTGGTCATCCTGATCCCACAGGCCCGTCTGCGATTTGGGCGTTCCCTTCAAGGTATCGATCACATAGTGCGTGCCGTCCTTGGGCTTGTAGACCAGCACTTCCTTTTCGCCATAGGTCAGCAGGGAATAGGTGTGGGCGCCGCAGAAGGCCGGGAAACGGTAGGTGCATTGGGTGAGCACACCGCTGCCGTCGCCCCAGAAACTGTTCTTGTTGGTGGAAATCTTGTACTGCAACGGCTGGCAGTGGATGCGGGCTGTCTGCACGATCTTGTCAACGATGCGCGGGTGACCGTAACGCACGATCTGGCTGTTGCCAATACTGCGCTGGGCGCCCTTCAGCTGCGCCTGCGCAGTGGCACCGGGAAAGTCGGGCACTGGCACGTCCTCTGGCGTCACCTGGTAGCCGCTCTGGGCCACCCATTCCGAGCGGCTGCCCGCCTGCTCGTTGATCTGGTCGGCGGCATGGTTCTGCACCTGTCTGGGCGCCTTCTGCCCAATGGTGCGGTACGAGCCGTCGTCCATCTTGGTATTGCTGGAACAGGCCAGCAGCAACGCACTGGCGCTGACAGCCAGCGTGAGTCTGATCAGGTCGGGCATCTTTTGCACTCCAAACACAACTTGTTTCTATATCCAGACAGTTGCCACGCAAAAAGACCGCTCTTTTTGTCTGCCACCTGTCTATCTGATATCAGCCATTTTTAGGCGCACCTTCATGAATGCACCTGCGAACATCACCCGCTTTCTGTTTGAGGTACCCGGCACCCCGGATCAGCTGCGGGTGGTGGGGTTCGAGGCCGGGCACGGGTTGTCCAGCCTCTACCGCTGCGAGCTGGAGCTGGCCAGCGAAAACCCGGCACTGGATCTGCAGGCCCTGATCGGCAAGCCTGGGATTCTGACCTTGTTCGATGCCCGCGAACCCCAATACCTGCACGGCGAAATCGTCGCCGCGCGCCAGGAAGCCAGCGGCAAACGTTTCACTTTCTATCGGGTCGCCATCGTCCCCAAGCTGGCGTTTCTGGGCTACCGCACCAATCTGCGCATCTTCCAGGACAAGTCAGCGCCCGACATCGTCAAACAGGTGCTGGACGAAGCCGGCATCAGCGGCAAGGACGTGCGCTTCGAACTCAAAGGCCGCTATCCCCAGCGCACCTACTGCACCCAATACCGCGAAACCGACCTGCACTTCATCCAGCGCCTGCTGGCGGAAGAAGGCATTTTTTATTTCTTCGAACACAGCAACGAACGTCACGTACTCGTGATCGCGGATAACAACAGCAGCTTCAAGCCCATCGCCGGCAGCGCCAAGGTTCGCTACAAACAACGCACCGGCATGGTAGCGAGCGAAGAATCCATCTACAGCTTCAGCGCCCGCCACAGCGTCCGCACCGGCACCGTCAGCCTGCGGGATTATCATTTCGAAAAATCCCGCCTGCTGCTGGAAAAAGAATCCCAGCGTGAACCCTTCACGGCGCTGGCAGACTATCTTTATCCGGGAAATTTCACCGATCCCGCCGAAGGCAAGCGCCAGGCCGATCTGCGCCTGCAGGCCCATCAGGTCAATGCTCACACCGTGCAGGGTCAGAGTGACTGCGCCCGCCTGGCTGTGGGCAGAACCTTCACACTGCAGGGACACCCGCGTTCTGATCTCAACACGGATTACACCCTGACTTCCCTGCAGGTGCGTGGCCGTCAGCCGCAATCCCTGGAAGAAAACGCCAGCGCCGAAGGCACCCGCTTCGACGTCGAATTCAGCGCCATTCCCGCCAAAACCGATTACCGCCCGCCACGCCTGGACGAAAAACCCTGCATCGAAGGCAGCCAGACCGCCTTCGTCACCGGCCCCAAGGGTGAGGACATCTACACCGATCAATACGGCCGGGTGAAAGTGCAATTCCACTGGGATCGCGAAGCCAAACACGACGAAAACGCCAGCTGCTGGGTGCGCGTCAGCCAGGGCTGGGCCGGCAACCAGTGGGGCAGCATGGTGATTCCCCGCGTTGGCATGGAAGTCATCGTCAGCTTTCTGAACGGCGATCCGGATCGACCCCTGGTCACCGGCGTCGTCTACAACGGCACCAGCCCGCCGCCGTATCCCTTGCCAACCCACAAAACCCGCAGCACCTTCAAATCGCTCAGCACGCCCGGTGGAGGTGGCTACAACGAGCTGCGCATCGAAGACAAAAAAGGCAGCGAGGAAATCTACCTGCACGGCGAAAAGGATCTGGAACTGTACGTAAAAAATGATCTGAAGGAATGGGTGGGGAACGAACACCACCTGACGGTGCAGAACCATCAGCATATCGACGTCCGCAAAGACCAACACCTCACGGTGGCGCAAGGACTGCAGCGCAAAACCGGCAATAGCCAGTCGCAGAGTATCGGCAAGGATTATCAACTCAAAATCAGCGGCACCGCCACGGGACAGGCCGGCCAGATCATCAGTGTGAAAGCCGGTATGACACTGGTGATTGAAGCGGGCACGGAGCTTACCCTCAAAGCCGGCGGCAGCATCGTCAAACTCGATCCCGGCGGTGTGACGATCAAAGGTCCGATGGTGCGCATCAATACTGGGGGCGCGGCCATGCCGGCGCGTCCGGCGGTGCCCGTTGCACCGAAACCTGCCGCATCAGCCGACAAAGGCGAAGGGCCGGGGCAGGTGAGTGCGCAGGCGTGGGTGAATGGGAAGAAGGCGGCGGCGGGCGCAGGCAAGGCCGGCGCATCGACATTGACGACCGAGCGGCAGGCGGTGTCGAGCAAGGATACGAAAGTGACAGTTAGGGAGCTGGAAAAGGCGCCGAGTTGGGTGAGTATCGAAATGAAAGATGCCGACGGCAAGCCCGTGGCCAACCGTCAGTACATCATCAAGGACAAGGATGGGAAGGAATTTTCAGGCACAACTGACGCCAATGGTATCGCGCGGATACAAGGCCTGGCGCAAGGTGATTATGAGGTTGACTTCCCGGACAGCAACAACTGGAAGAAGCAGTAGATGGCCAAGGTGCATACCGTAAAACAGGGTGAAAACTTCAACCTGATTGCCAAGCAACACAACATCGCGGATTGGCGCGACATCTACCGCCATGCCGGCAATGCCGAATTACGCCAGAAAAGGCCCAATCCCAACATCCTTCAACCGGGTGATCAAGTGGTCATTCCCGATCTGACCAAGCCCAAGATTACCGTCCGCAGCGGAGCGCATCACAAATTCGTGCTTACCGGTTCAAATCAGAAATTGCAGCTGCGCATTGTCGATCATGCAAACAAGCCGCTGGGTGGCGTCAAAACAGTGCTAACAATTGATGGCGCGCCAAAAACGATGACCACGGATAAAAGCGGCCAGCTTCAGGTGGAGCTGACCAAGGCCGATATCCAGGAGGTTCCCCTGGACATCTATCTAAAGCCGGATGACAAAGTGCCTAGTCACCTGTTTCTCCTGAAGCTGAGTCATCTGAATCCACCGGATACCCTGGCGGGCCTGCAGGCGAGGTTGAACAGCCTTGGCCATGATTGTGGCGTGGTTGATGGTGTATTCGGAGCAAAAACCAAAGCCGGAATCGAAAGTTTCCAGCGCGCTAAAAACATGCCTGTTACCGGCAGGGCCGATGCAGAAGTTTACAAGGCTGCCCAAACCGCCTACGGCAGTTGAACAGTTAGTGTAAGGATGACCGCATGAACGACACAGTAGCTGCTCCTCCAGATGCAACAGCAACAAAAAAAGCAGACAACTCCCGCATTCCCTTATATGTCGCACTGGACAGTGTCAACACCGTTGCGTTGGGGCAGGATGGTGTCATCTTCGATATTCTCTACTCACCCAGTGAACAGTTTTGCATTGTGCTGGATGAAACAGGCTACAAACAGCTGGAGCAAATCGAATTCAAACTGGATCAGGCGGCAAAACAACTGAGCGGAAGTCGCACACAAATCGGCAACAACCACACTGCATTGGTGGACGCACAAGATATGGTTCGCGCCAAGGTATCTGAGGTGCTCAAGGGTGTTGGCCGGAAGGATATTGCACCGCTGGTCGATGGCAGCGTTGGCTTTCAGGAAATGATTCGCATAGGTCGTTCCAAGTACAGTCTGGTGCCGGGTGATTTCATTGAATCTTTCAAAAGCAAACCCAAGCATTTCCTGCAGCTGCCGAGGGAAGTCATTGGCAAAGTAAAGGAGCTGGCCAGGGAAGAGGAGGTTTCGGATAGCCTGCGTTCTTGGCGCTACACGGCAGAAGATGAGAGGAAAGATCCGTCCAAAAAGCAGGGCACGCTCAACCGCAATGCAGTCCGCGAAGCGTTTTTTGACGTCAAGACCAACGTAAAGCAGAAATGGGATCTGCTGGAGTATGAAAAAAATGGACAGATACCGTCGTCGGTGATTGCGCGTGGATTGTTGCCGTCAGTCGCGAAATTTCTGTCGGAAGATGATTTCGAGCTGATCGACAAGTGGATAGCGAAGGTAAATGAGGATGCCAATGCCTCCTTCAATCAGTACACTAAGTATCGCGATGCCGCTTTGGCCGCGCTGGATAAAAAGGTTGAAACCTCGGATAACTATCTGGATCGGGTGCTGAAGCAGGTCGACTGGAAGAGCGCCGAAAAGAGCCGAACGGAAGACCTGAAGCAGTATTTCTTGCTGGAGGACTGGGATTTTGCGCAGCGGATGGTGGGGGATATTTGGGGGGAGCAATCAGACATTTACCTTGATCTGAAAGACATAACCTACAAAAAGGCGTCGGATAGCGACCAGAGAACAACAATAAGAAACCAGATAGCAAGACGCCCGTTGCCACCCGTTCACTGGGACGGCAGCGCCGCTGCCCAGTTCATGCGCTATTCGCTGGGTGCAACGGTTCAAGCGGAGTTTGACTTGCTCAAGAAAGGCAAGCTGGCCATAGGCGCCGATGCCGCCTTTGATGCTTCCCTGGCTCAAGCCAAACTCGAAGGCCACTTCACCTGGCCCCATACCGAAGGTCATCCGTTAAAGCCGAAAATAAAAGTCAGGCGCGAAGCCATAGAATATAAAATCTATGGCAGCAGTGCCCAAAAGTTCTATCAACAGCGCCAGGATGTAACGCTGCCTTACTTTGCGGTGGACTGCAGCATGCTGACACCGGCGGGTGCGGCGAATATTTTCAGCGTGCTCAGGCACTGGGATGTCCTGAAACAGGATGCCAACCGCTCTAACACCGACGCAGCCAATCGGGGATTTTTTCTGCAGGTGGTAGGGCACACCAGCGCCACTGGCTCAGACGAGCACAATCAGCGCCTGGGGTTGCGCCGGGCTGCGATTGTGGCGGACTTCATCAACCCGCGGCATTTTGAATGGTATAACCATTTCCAGTCCGGGCTATGGGGTGAACCTGAAATCGAATTCATGGGCTATGTCTTGCTCATTTTCAGGGGGCACATCCCGGCCAAAGTGGACTGGAACCGGATCGGCAGCAGTGATCGGAAAATCCCCCTGATCCAGCAACTGAAGCAGCAGATGCCTGAGCTGGAAACCTATCGCAAAAAGTTACTGCCCCAGCTAGTCAATCAGGTGTTCGTGCCCCGTGCCCAATGGAACGAGCCTTTCGTTGAGAAAATCCCAGGCAAACGCATCAGCAAGCTGCAGCAACTGATCAACCACTACATACAGGCCATCATCGCCTATGCGAGCAAACAAAACGGGGTGGCCAGCGGCTGGCACGCTCAACTGCTGAAAGGCGTTGAGCTTTATTCCACGCCCATCGTTAGCAAAGGCAAGACCGATCCGGTCGTGTCCACTCAAGCGGAGACCTTCCGTAATCGGCGTTGTGACTTTGTGGCGTGGGAAATCGACCGCGCGAATTCAAAGATCGTGACAGATGATATCGAAGTGCATTTTGGAGACTTGCGCCTGCAGGTGACGGGTCATCTGAGTGGATGGGCCGGAGTCAACCTGCAATTGGGTGCGAAGGCAGAACTGGCCTGTCCCCAGGGTATGCTGGCAGTTGTGGGTGCAATTAATGATCAACGTAAAACCGGACAGACCAGCGATAAAAACAAAGACGGAATGAAGGCCGCCGTAGCAGGCCAAGTCAACGCCGCTGCTTTTGCAGGGGCCAAGGCTGAACTGGGGTTGAAAGGTGCGCTAGAATGGCGTCCGCCTCCAGAGGAATCTGGGCGTAATCAAAAGCACAAACCACCAGTCTTCGGCGTGCTCGGCAGCGTGGGTTGGACAGTGACAGGGATGGCGGGCATTGGTGCCAGCGCGGAATTCAAGGTGGGGTTTGATCAATATAGCCGGCGGTTCGTGCTCAAGATGCAGGCAGAGGCTTGCCTTGGCCCTGGCTTTGGTGGGCAGTTGGACATAGTCGTAGGTATTGGTCAATGCTGGGACTTCATCGTGCTGGTACATGGGGTGCTGCGTAAACATAACTTCAAGTACGTGGACATCTTTGAAACAGAGGCCGATGGCTCCCCTGTGGATGTATTTGAATTATTCGCCGCATTTTCCTGGAAGATCATGCGAGAGGTAGGTTATGTGCCGGGCGCTCCACTGGTTGCAGGTGCGACGCTGGCAGCGGGTTCTGTCGTGTCAGCGTGTGTTGCGATTTTGGATGGCTGGGATGACCTTGTCGACAATTGGAGGCAGGCGGAGATAATTGAAGATCAGATCAAGAAGCTGATCGACACCATCCACAAAAAGCCTGAGATGATGAAATACCTTACGCCGGAAACCAAGGGACGGATTTTATACGAATTGATATCGATATCCGGCAACAGGGAAGATTTGTGGCAGAGTGTATTGAATCTGGATATCAACCATCGCCGCGAGGAAGCCGCGTTGACGCTGTTGATTGAGGGGATTGCCACCAAGGTTGATTGGTGGGAGACACTGGAACATATGGGTGAAATCCACAACGGAAAAATGATTCCCCAGATCAAGCCGGGCCAAACCCAGGCGCAAAAGTCCCTGCGTGTAAAAGCCAACGAACAATATCTGAAGGACATGCTGCTGCGTGATCCGGAAGACTGGGCCAGATTGATGCGGCATATCGAAAAGTTACAGGAGTAAGAGATGTTGAAAATTG
The DNA here is from genome assembly GCA_020062665.1 of Pseudomonadales bacterium. GTDB lineage: Bacteria > Pseudomonadota > Gammaproteobacteria > Pseudomonadales > Ketobacteraceae > Ch67. Next base: position 102,585 of record JAGUVW010000015.1, on the reverse strand, counting down.
TTAAGCCTTTACCGCTCGCCGGGCTGTTGCTGGTATTGGCACTAACGCCTGCCTGCAGGCAAAGTGATGAAACCCTAAGCTATCTGGAATCACTCAAAAAGCGCACCTTGGAACAGCTGGTATTTGTGGAGGGCGGCACTTTCATGATGGGCGATGTAGGCTATGTAGATGAAAATGGCATTCAGCGCTATTTCACCAATGATCGCGACACGCGGCCAGTTCATCAGGTCACGCTGACCAGTTACAGCATTCAGGCGTACGAGGTTACCTTCGGTGACTTTGACTTTTATGCCAAGTTGATTGGGGAAGAGTTGGTCAAAAAAAACAGATTAAACGTGGAATATCGCAATGGTAATTACCCCGCGAAATGGGTGACTTGGGATCAGGCGCGAGCATACTGCCAATGGTTAGGTGAGCAGATCGGCTATCCCATGGATCTGCCAACAGAAGCACAGTGGGAATATGCTGCGCGCAATCGCGGACAGGCAATATCGCATGCTACGAATAACGGCAAGTTGGAAATCGATGTAAATGTTAAAGGTGGAGGGGAAATCTGGCATCCGTTACCTGTTGGTTCAGCGCCCCCCAACCCACTCGGTCTCTATGACATGACGGGCAATGTTGGTGAGTGGATGGTTGACTATTATCGCGGGTATCGAAAGGAACCCAAGATTGATCCCAGAAATGATGTTCTTGACCCAAGCAAATCTGAAGAGCGAGTGGTGCGAGGATTGGGGTGGGATCCCGTGTATCGTCGAGCAATCACCGATCCGAACAACACTGGCACCAACGCCGGCATGCGCTGTGTCGCAAATCATCCCGAACCAATTAAATCTCTGCGCTAGCTGGCGCTAAACACGTGGCTGTCCCATCCCTTCCGGCAGCCACCTCAACCTCATGCCCTTGCTGCACCTTCCTTCGCTTCACCCAGTTCCACCACCGCCGGATGCGTCAATTCCCCCACCATCAACAGCTCCATATCCCGCTGAATCCGCTTGGGTAGATGTGACAGCTGCGACGTTTGCGGATCAACCGCAACCATGCGCTGAGTCGCCACCGCATAAACCTTGCTGTGATCTTTCGCATTCGCAAACAAAAATGTCATGTTTACCGTACGGCCGTCGTTGGTTTCTGCGCGACTCAGCACCGCCAGCGGCGTGCCGAATTTCACCGGACGCTTGTAATCAATATTGAAATTGGCGACGACGCCTGTGGTTTGGGTCAGATCCATCCCCAGAATGTCCTGATAGAAATGCACGCGCGCCAGCTCGATGTAGGTGCTGTACACCGCGTTGTTCAGGTGGCCCAGCACGTCGAAATCACAGAAGCGCGTTTGAATATCGGTTACCACGTAAAAGCCGTTCATGGCTTGCTCCCCCTTGGATGTGAATATCCCCGACGGTCAGTTGAAGTGGACTGTCCGCAAAATGAAAGTCAGGTGTGAAAAAGCGCCCCGAGAGGTGGGGCGCGTTCGTATAGTACGTGGACTAACTGTATTCGTCAGCTCAGAGAATGTTCAGGTTTGTGCAGGATTGTTACTAAATGTGGACATGTCGATAGAGACCTGGCCTAGCCGAACAGATTTTTGTGGCTATCAAACAATTTTTTCAGTTCGGTCAGGTCTTCGTCCACGGCGATCGGCAGATCCTTGGTGATCAGATCCAGCAGCACGATGGCGTTGACGGCGGAATCGGTCTTGGAATAGCTGTGGATGCGCGATGCAATGTGGACGTTAATCATGTGGATGTTCTTGTAGATGGTTTTCAGCATGTCGAAGGACACCGTCATCTGGCGGCCCTTCTTGTGCAGGAAGTTCGAGAACAGGTAAGTGGTGCAGACCCGGTACATGGTTTCGTCTGGGGTGGAGAAGGGTTGGTGGTACCAGGCCATGGGTTTGAAGAAGCTGGTGTGGGGGCAGCCGCTGGTGGCCATCACCAGGCCCAGCAGGGAGCTGAAGGCTTCCTGGGCGGAGGTTTCCGACACCACGGTTTTGTTTTCCATGGTGACGGTGGCATCCACTTCGTCGTAGGAATTGCATTCCGGCATGTTCACGAACGGAATGAGGCGCACAGCCAGCGGACAGGTCTTGTGCCAGATCGGGCTCAGGGTGCAGTTGGGGCACTGCTTGTACTCCAGCCGGCACCAGTCGGGGATTTCGCTCTGTGTCGGTTCGTGTTCGAACTTGTCGTCCCGAAGCGCGACGGTGTGATCGAACATGAACTCGGATTCGCGGAAAAAGATCTGGTAGCGGATGGTTTTTTCTTCGTGACTCATTGTCCACTCCTGCCTAATTCTGTAAGTGTAGTAGAGGTTTGGCAGCGCAAGCGGACATTTCCGCTTGGCAATTTTACGCCTTCCGGGCGGCAAGCGGCGGCCTGTGGGTACGGCCTCCGTTCGGGGCTATTCTGTCTAACGTGTTGTTTTTAAAGCAGTGACCGTTCTGGCAAACGGTTTGCAATTGACGTTGGCATCGTACAGATGGTTCCAATTCCTTGCGACGAATGAGGCGAAGATGGCTGACATCAGAATGCGACTCAAACATTGGTGGCAGGACAAGAGTGTGCCGGCGCCTGGGCGTGACGTGCAGGTGTCCCAGGATGTGCTGCATCTGTTCCGGTTGCGACGGGAGCATCGCTTGCTGCGACTGCGGTTTGCCGGCATTGCGCAGGATTTTCAGAGTCTGCTGCTGGAGGTGGATCTCAAGCACAACCGGTTGCTGCTGGATGATCCGTTCCCCCTGCTGGCGGAAAGCGAACTGTTCGGCGGGCGGCGGCTGGATGTGGCCAGCATTGAAGGCGCGGCTTCGACCCGGTTCGAAACGCGGGTGCTGGGGATGAGTCATGTCGGGGATTTGAAGGCGCTGAGTGTGGCCATGCCAGGTGTGGTGACGGCGGCGCAGCGGCGCAACCGTTTCCGTCTGACAGTGCGCGAGCACATGCCCGTGCAGGCGGTTCTGCGCCTGGAAGCGCTGGGGAATCTGGCGGCGCAGGTGCAGGATCTGTCGAGTGCCGGTGTGCGCCTGCTGGTGCCCTCGCTGGCGGAGCAGCCGCCTCTGGAGTCGGCCCCCCTGTTCCTGCGTCTGGGGGACGAGCGTGGCATGTTGTGCACGCTGCGGGTCTGCAGTCTGCAGCACACACTGAACAAGGAGAGCACGCTGATCGGCGGTGAGTTGCTGGGATTGAATCCGCCCCAGGTTCAGCTGATCGAGCGTTTCATCGCCCGCACCCAGCGTCTGCAACGGCAGCGGGATATGGCGCTGGAAGGCTGAAGCGGAATTTCTCGACATCTCATCGCGCGGCTCAAAATGATCAACAAACGATCGTTCTGAGCCATTTCTTTTGATTTTTTGCCGTTTGTTTATCTGCCAACCGTCTTTATTACAGAAATCTGCACATTTTGCAGCGTACTGGAGACGTCATGACCCTGCTCACCGCAGAACAACTCGACACCCTGATCAGCCAGCCCATTCCCGGTGAAAATCCCGGCGGCGTGAACGTGCGCCTGGAATCCGCATTCGAGTCCATCGAACGCGAGATTGCCAAGCTCGACTCCCTCACCGCCGAAGACCCGGTGCGCTGGCGTGACGTGCTGGCGACGTCCCAGGAAATCCTGCAGCAGCAGTCGAAGGATTTTCTGGTGGCCTGCTACCTGACCCGTGCCCTGTGCGAAACCCATGTGATCGATGGTCTGCAGCAGGGGCTGGCGGTGGCCGGCGGGATGGTCGATCACTTCTGGGAACACGCCATTCCGCCGGTGAAGCGGGTGCGCGGACGGGCGCAGGCGTTTGAGTGGCTGGTGGAGAAAACCCAGCCACTGCTGGAAAAGTACCAGCCCAGTCTTTCTCATCTCGACAAGATCAAGACACTGGAAGCCACCATCATTGCCCTGGACAACGCGCTGGTGGAAAAAATGGCGGATGCCGCGCCGAACCTGGCGGATTTTCGCCAGCGTTTTCGCCGTCTGCGGCAGGGGCTGGAAGTGGAGCAGCAGGCCAGTGCGCGGCGAACGGAATCGTCGCGTCCTGCTGCGCTGACTGCACGGGACGACGCTGGTGCCAGCATCAGCGCTGAGTCAGCGGGCTCGCCCGCGATGGCGGCGCCGATGATTCCGTCTGCCGGCAGCCTTGGAACCGATAAGGATGTGATCGCCATCTATCGCGCCGTGCAGGATCCGTTGCGTTCTGTCAGCCAGTTTCTGCGCAGCAGAAAACTCACCGATCCCGAAGCCTATCGCATCAACCGTTTCGTTACCTGGCTGGGAATTTCCCAGCTGCCGCCTGCCACCGACGGCAAGACGCAGCTCAAGCCGGTTCCCAAAGACAAGGTTACTGCCTGCCAGTCGCTGCTGGCGGAACAGCGCTGGCAGGATCTGCTGCCGGAGCTGGAAACCAGTCTGTCCCGTGCGCCCTACTGGCTGGATGGCCACCGCTGGGTGTGCGAGGCCTTGCAGGCAATGAATGCCGGCGACGCCGCAGCAGCGGTGGTGGACGGTGTGCGCGGATTCGTGGCGCGTTTTCCTGCGGTGGTGAATTACCGCTTTTCTGACGACACGCCGTTCGCCGATGAACAGACCCGGCAGTGGATTCAGCGCGAAGTGAACGCCAGCCGCCAGGCCGGCGGCAATACCAGCGTGAGTGTGGACACCAGCGGCATTTCACCGCGCTGGCAGGAAACCTACGAGCAGGCGTGCGCCCTGGGCAAGGAGAAAAAATTCCGCGAGGCGATGACGCTGTTCCAGGACGGCTGTGCGCAATCCACATCGCAACGGGAACAGGCGTTGTGGCGTTTCAATCAAGCGCGCTTCTGCTTCGAACATCATTTGCTGGCGCTGGCAGTGCCGCTGCTGGAAAACCTGGATCAACAATTGACGGAACAAGGTGTGGATGAGTGGGAACCCCAGCTCACCACCAGAATTCTGGAACTGCTTCTGCGCTGCTACCACGCGCTGGATAACGCAGAAGTACCGGAAAAAAGGGTAGAAACACTGCATGCCCGGTTATGCAAACTGGATCTTGCGCTGGCATTCGATCTATCCAAACTCTAACCAACCGACCATAGGAAGGGAAAACTCATGTCCAAAGAAGGTACTGTTGCGCCCAAGGAACGCATCAATATCAAATACCGCTCCGAGCACGGCGGCGTGCAGGAATCGGTGGAATTGCCGTTCAAGATGATGGTGGTGGGTGATTTTACCCAGCGTCAGGATGATCGCGTGATTGAAGAACGCAAACCCATCAGCGTCGACAAAGACAATTTCGACGAAGTGCTGCGCAACCAGAAAGTGAGCGTGGACTTTTCGGTGCCCAATCGTCTGAGCGAAGAGGAAGACGCCGAAATGAAGGTGAATCTGAAATTCGATTCGATCAAGGATTTCACGCCGGAAAACGTCGCCCGCCAGGTGCCGGAACTGAAGAAGATGCTGGAGCTGCGCGAGGCGCTGGTGGCACTGAAAGGTCCGCTGGGTAACGTGCCGGCATTCCGCAAGGCCATCGAAACCATTCTCGAAAACGAAGAGCAGCGCAAACTGGTGCTCGGCGAACTCAAACTCGAAGGTTAACACTACTCACAGGAACAGGAGAGTATCATGGGCAATCCCGAACGCATGGTACAAAATGGTGAACGAGCGCTGGAAGTTCAGGAAGGCTCGTTGCTTGACCAGATTGTATCGCAAACCCGAATGAACCGTGGCGACGAAGGTTATGACGTTGCCAAGCGCGGCGTGGGTGCATTCATCGCCGAACTGCTGCGCCCGGAAAATTCCGAAGAGCGCGTCAACAAGAATCTGATCGATCGCATGATCGACGAACTGGATTTCCAGCTCAGCCGGCAGATGGATGACATTCTGCACGCCAAGCCGTTTCAGGCGCTGGAATCTGCGTGGCGTGGTCTGAAGACGCTGGTGGATCGCACGGACTTCAGCCAGAACATCAAGATCGAGATCATCAATGCCTCCAAGCAGGATCTGTATGATGATTTCGAAGATGCGCCGGATATCACCAAGTCGGGCCTGTACAAGCTGGCGTACACTGCTGAGTACGGTCAGTTCGGTGGCGAGCCGGTAGGCGCCATTGTTGCGAACTACGAATTCGGCCCCAGCTCGGTGGACATGAAAACCCTGCAGAACGCAGCGGCGGTGGCAGCGGTCTCCCATGCGCCGTTCATCGCAGCGGCCGGCCCGAAATTTTTTGGCCTGGAAGCCTTTGACGGCCTGCCGAATCTGAAGGAACTCAGCTCCATTTTCGAAGGCCCGCAGTTCGCCAAGTGGCGCAGCTTCCGGGAGTCTGAAGATGCGCGTTACGTGGGACTCACCATGCCGCGTTTCCTGCTGCGCCCGCCCTATCATCCCGAGGAAAATCCTTCCAAGGGCTTCAACTACCAGGAAGATGTCAGCGCCAGTCACGAAGATTATCTGTGGGGCAATACTGCATTTGCCTTCGCGACCCGCCTGAGTGATTCCTTCGCCCAGTATCGCTGGTGCCCGAATATCATCGGCCCGCAGAGCGGTGGCGCGGTGGAAGACCTGCCGGTGCATGTGTACGAATCCATGGGTGATCTGGAAGCCAAGGTGCCGACGGAAATCCTGATCTCCGACCGCCGTGAATTCGAACTGGCGGAAGAAGGTTTCATTCCGCTGACCATGCGCAAGGGCAGTGATAACGCGGCGTTCTTCTCGGCCAATTCCGTGCAGAAGGCCAAGTACTTCGGCAACAGCGAGGAAGCCAAGCAGAAGGAGCTGAACCATCGCCTGAGCACCCAGCTGCCGTACATGTTCATCATCAACCGCCTGGCTCACTATCTGAAGGTGCTGCAGCGGGAAAACATCGGCACCTGGAAGGATCGCGTGGAACTGCAGCGGGAACTGAACCAGTGGATCACCGCCTATGTGGCCGACCAGGAAAATCCCTCGGCCGGTGTGCGCAGCCGTCGTCCGTTGCGCGCTGCGAAAATCACTGTCGAGGACGTGGAAGGCCAGCCGGGCATCTACCGGGTGGATCTGAAAGTGCGCCCCCATTTCAAATACATGGGTGCGGATTTCGAACTGTCCCTGGTGGGCAAGCTGGAAAAATCCTGACGTAACACCTGACCAGCGGCGAGCCGGCCTGTGCCGGTTCCAACCGCTGGCCAGCATTCTGGAGTTGTTTATGCGAACGGAACGCAGTCTGCTGGATCGGCTGGATCACGAGGTTCCGCCGGCCAGCTATACCACCCGCTTTGACTGGCATGCCATGTTGGAAAGCGTGATCAGCAACGTGCAGAACATGCTGAATGTGCGGCTGGGCAGTGTGAAAGGGCTGGAGGAATACGGCATGCCGGATTTCAATGATGTGGTGAACCAGTTTCCCGATGCCATTTCCCGCATCCGCTACGCGATCCGGGATTTTCTTGAAACCTACGAGCCGCGCCTGACCAATGTCTGCGTGCACTATCTGCCGGATCCGGATCAGCCGCTGCTGATGAAGTTTGCGGTGGAAGCCACCTTGCGTCACCGCGACCAGACCAACCAGATAACCTTCGATACGGTATTGACCGGCAACGGTCAGGCCACAGTGCGGGTGTAAACGGTGTCCTTCAACCAGTATTTTCATGATGAACTGACGTCCATCCGCGAGCTGGGCAAGGAGTTTGCCGAGCGCAATCCGCGACTCGCGCCATTTCTGGCGGTGGAAGGTCAGGATCCGGATGTGGAACGCCTGCTGGAAGGCTTTGCATTCCTGACCGGCCGTCTGCGCCAGAAGCTGGACGACGAACTGCCGGAGCTGACCCATTCCCTGATGGCATTGCTGTGGCCGCAGTTTCTGCGTCCGATTCCTGCCATGTCGATTGTTCGATTCACACCGCTGCCCACGCTCAGTGAAAAGCAGACCATCGCGCGGGGTATCGAGGTGGATTCGCGGCCGGTGGATGGCACGGCCTGTACGTTTCGCACCTGCTACGACATTGATATTCATCCGCTGGAAGTGGCGGAGGTGAGCAAGCAGCAACGGCCCACCGGCGCCAGCATCCGCATTCGCCTGCGGCCTATTGCGCATACCCGCTGGGCGGATCTGCGGGTGGATGCCCTGCGGTTCTTCCTGCATGGCGAGGTGCATGTGGCGCAACTGTTGTACCTGTGGCTGTTCCGCTATCTTGATGGCGTGGAAGTGCGAGCCAACACGGTGCTGGGCGAACAGCCCATCGCCCGGCTCGACGAGAATGCCGTGTTGCCCGTCGGCTTTGCCGATAACCAGAATCTGCTGCCGGATTCACCGCACCTGCTCCGCGGCTTCCGCCTGGTGCAGGAATACTTTTCCCTGCCGGAGAAGTTCCATTTCTTCGACCTGAGCCAGCTGGATTGCATTCGCCGTGCCGCGCAACGGGACGACGACATTGCCCAGGCCGACAGCATCGATCTGATTTTTCATTTTTCGCGGCCGCTGGAAAAGCATGTCAACATCGGCCCGGATACGTTCCAGCTGTACTGCACGCCGGTGGTGAATCTGTTTCGTCATGAAGCAGTGCCCATTCGCGCCGATCACAAACGCACGGAGTATCGTGTGTTGCCGGCGGGGAATGATCCGTCGCACTTTGAGATCTTTGCCATCGATCACGTGCAGGGGTGGGGGTATCAGAGCCGTCACAATCAGGTGTTCGAGCGGTTCGAGTCGTTCGAGCATTTCGAAGCAGTGCCTGTGGACAATCACATCCGTTACTACCGTGAACGCAAAAGGCCGTCGGTGAGCGGTTATGGCATGGAAAGTTATCTGGCGTTCATCAATCAGTATGAGCACAGCGTGTTCCCGGAGACGGAAACGGTGTCCATCGAGCTGACCTGCTCCAATCGCCATCTGCCCACGCTGCTGACGGTGGGGGATATCTGTATCGATACCGGCACCAGTCCGGAATTCACCCGCTTTGAAAACATCACCCACGTGACGCCGTCGTTCTCGCCGCCGCTGGATCAGGGTTTTCACTGGCGGCTGATTGCCAATATGTCGCTTAACTATTTGAGTCTGGGCAACATCGATTCGCTCAAGGCGGTGCTGTCCACCTATGACTACAAGAGTTATTACGACCGCCAGCAGGCGCTCACCAGCCAACACCGGCTGGATGCATTCGACGGCATTCACCCCAGCGTGGAAGACAGGCTTTACCAGGGTATCCCGGTGCGCGGGCGCAGTACTGTCATCCGGTTGAAGGAAAGTCATTTTGCCAACGAGGGTGACATGTTCATCTTTGCGGCGGTGTTGAACGAGCTGTTCGCGCTGCACTGCAGCATCAACAGCTTCCATCGGCTCACGGTGCATGGCATCGAGAACGGCGAGATCTATCAGTGGAAACCGAGAACCGGCTCGCAACCGCTGGTCTGAACCAGCAGCTGCGCAGTGTGCGCAGTTTTTCGTTTTTCCAGCTCGGCAATCTGCTGCAGCGGTTTGCGCACCTGCATAACCACGTCGAGGACGTGCCGATTCACGTGCGTTATCGCGCCATGCCGTCGCTGGCGTTTCCGGCGGCGGATGTGGATCACTGCGAGATCCATGCGGCCGGCTATCGCCAGTTTCTGGATGTGACGGTCACCTTCATGGGACTGTTCGGCCCGGCGTCGCCGTTGCCGGCGTTCTACACCGAGCGGGTGATTCAGGCGCAGGATCAGAAAAGTCCCAGCCGCGATCTTATGGATATCTTCAACCATCGCAGCATCAGCCTGCTGCAACGGTGCTGGGAGAAGTATCGCTATTACACCCGGTTCCAGCCCGATGGCAGCGATCAGTACACGCGCTGGCTGCTGTCATTGCTGGGCGTGGACGCGGCCACGCTGGAGTGCACCACGCCCCTGCGCTGGCACAAGCTGCTGCCGTTTGCCGGTGTGATGGCCAACAATGTCTGCAGTGGCGATCTGCTGGCCAGAATGGTGAAACAGTATTTCCGCCTGGACAGTGTGCGGGTGCAACCCTGGGTTTATCGCGACGTGCGCATCAGTCCGGATCAGTGCAATCGCATGGGCGTGATGAACTGTGCGCTGGCGGAAGATCTGGTGCTAGGGGAATCGCTGGGGGATTTCAGCGGCAAATTTGCGCTGTGTCTGGCTGGGCTTGAGCCGGATCAGTACGAGCGTCTGCTGCCCGGTGGCGCCGACTATGCCGAGCTGGTGGCGCTGGTGCGCTTCATCCTCAAGGATCCGCTGAGCTTCGATCTGCATCTGGAGTGCGTGCACAACGGCGATGGGCCTGGTGCGCTGGGGGATGCGGCGGGGCGGCTGGGCTGGAACTATCGCCTGGGCGAAACGGATGGTGCACCGGTGCCAGCGACAACGGTCATTTGTGTGGAAGATTTCCCGAATGTTTAACTCGCATCTGTCTATTAAGCATGGACAGTCATTGGGCGTAGCGTTATGAACGACATTGGTCGATTGGTCAAATCCCTCAGTTTCATCGAAGAATTCGTTGAAACCACCACCACACTGGCCACCGAGCGTGACGTGCCCACGCTGTTAAACTTGGTACTGACGTCGGCGCGCAATTTCACCAACTGCGAAGCGGGCCGCGTGTATGTGCTGGATGTGACCAAGCGTTACCTGCATCTGCGGGTGTCCCAGTGGCAGGATCGCGCGCTGGACACCCAGTGGTATCGGCTGCGGGATTTCGGCCAGACCGGCGTGCTGGATACCCAGGATCCGCTGGTGTACTGCGGAACGACGGGAGCAGTGGTGCTGATCGACGACGTGTACAGTTACAGCGGCTTCGATCTGGAATATCTGTACCGCCACGATCGCAGTTGCGAAACGCGCACCCACTCGCTGATTCTGGTGCCACTGCGGGATCACGACGGCCAGACCATCGGCATCCTGGAACTGATCAATGCCAAGGACGCCTATGATCGCCGCTACGTCTCATTCAAATCGCTGGAGCCCATCATCCGCGCCTTTGCCGCCCAGGCGGCGGTCTGCATCAACAACGCGCTGCTGATCGAACAGAACCATCAGCTGATCAATCTGCTCAACGACACCAACCAGCGGCTGGAAGCGGAAAACCGGCGGCTGAAGGAGCGGGCGGTGCGGCGGGTGGACTACAAGATCATCGGCAGCAGCGACGCCATGCAGAAGGTGTTCGACCTGATGGACAAGGCGGTGGGCACGGCGGTGAGTGTGCTGCTGACCGGCGAAACCGGCACCGGCAAGGAAGTGTTCGCCCGCGCCATCCACGACAACGGTGCTCGCAAGGCAAAGCTGTTTGTTACGCAGAACTGCGCGGCGTTGCCGGAACATCTGCTGGAAAGTGAACTGTTCGGCTACCGCCGAGGCGCGTTCTCGGGCGCGGTGGCGGACAAGAAGGGGCTGTTCGAGCTGGCCGATGGCGGCACGCTGTTTCTGGACGAGATCGGCGACATGCCGCTCAACCTGCAGAGCAAACTGTTGCGGGTGCTGCAGGAGGGCGAGATCCGGCCTCTGGGCGGCACCGACATACGCAAGGTGAATGTGCGGATCGTGGCGGCCACCCACTGTGACCTGGCGGAAAAAATCCGCGCCTGCCAGTTCCGCGAGGATCTGTTCTTCCGGCTGGCGGTGTTTCCCATCCGCTTGCCGCCGTTGCGGGAGCGGGGCAGCGACCTGAACGTGCTGATCGATCACTTCATCCAGCATTTTTCCCGCCAGTATCAGAAACGGGTGAAGGGCGTGTCGCCGGGCGCGCTGGAGTTGCTGATGCGGTACGAGTATCCCGGCAATGTGCGGGAACTGCAGAACGTGATCGAGCGTGCGGTGCTGCTGTGCGAGGATTCCGGCGCGGTGCTGGAGGAGCATCTGTCCGAGCAGATTCTGCACGCAGCGGGGCAGGGCAGCGGTCGCCAGGGGCGCCGTTACAGTGTGCGGATGCAGGAGAGCCTGATCAACGCAGCCAGCTCGTCGCTGAAGAATGCTGTCAACGCCTATGAGGTCGCGGTGATCGAGCAGCACCTGCAGGCCAACAACTGGAACCAGACCCGCACGGCGGAATCCTTGCAGATTCCCCGGCGCACGCTGATCGACAAGATGAGCCGTTACAATATCAAGGCGCCGGAGCGGCGCAAGCGGGCGACGCTATCCCGCCTGCTTTGAGGCGGTGCCGGTTTGTTCACGGAACAATGTTGCGGGCGCGACGTCCTTTCGCCGGTTGGGTTTGCAGTTCATCCAGGTTTTCCACCAGCCGGCTGACCAGGGTTTGAACCTTGTCGAAGGCGGGAAGGGCGGTTGCCTGCGCCGGATGGCTGGCCAGCGCTGATGGATTGGACATTTCATCGGATTTCTTCAGCCGCACACGGATTTCATCCAGCACCCGCTCCGCTTTCAGGCAACGCACCAGCAACTGCTTGCACTCCTCTTTGTCCAGACCCGGTTGCTGGCGCAGATGCCGTTGCAGGCCATCCAGTTCGGCGTGTCCCTTGAACGTCAGGTCGATCAGCACGGACTTTTCCGGCGTGGGTGCGGCGTCCTGCACGCGCGCTGTGTCCGGCACAGGTGTTGCGGCGGGCGTGTCCAGCGCGGCCTGCAGTTCCAATACCTGGCGCTTGAGCTGGTCGATCCGACGCACCAGTGCCTCGCGGCTTTGGTTCAGGCAGCGCGCCAGATCGCCGGTGGCTTCCAGGTGTTCGTCTGCCCTGATATAGAGAATGCCTTCGCCGATGGGCTTGATGTCATTCATCAGCAGATTTTTTTCGGTTTTCAGTTGCGTCATGAAGCCCGGTGACGTGCGTTCCGGATGAGTGGCGGGCGCCAGGGCCGAGGTGTCCACCGTCACCGGCAGTTGCAGGCGATCACGCAACAGATTACCCAGCCAGCCGGCAAGCCCCAGACTCGCCAGCCCCAACACCAGCGCCAGATACAGCGGGATGGGCTGATAGCGGTAAAGCTCGCTCGACACCAGCTCCAGTTGTTGCTGCAGTGTTTGGGCATGCTTCTGCACGCTCACGAGCAGGGATTGCAGCCGCAGGCTGGCCTGATTGTGTTCTGCCAGGGCGCCGAGGGACTGTTGGTGTTCCTCCAGCTGAGCCAGCAGATTGGCCGCCGTGCGCCGGATGCTGGGTGAATTGGGTGCATTGCCGTGGGTGGAAAGCGCCTGCAGATCGTCGCGCAGGGAATCCAGCGCGAGCGCGGGGGCACCCGTGCCATCGGTGTAGGCCTGTCGTACCGCCTGGGAATGGGTGAACAACATCGTCTTGATGCGGTAGGCAGCGCGCAGGTGTTCCAGACTGTGTCCCTGCTGTTCCAGCGCGTCGGCCAGACTTTCCGATTGGGCTGCCAGGCGTTCGGTGGACTGGATCAGCGCGTCGCGCCCGCGCAGGATGCGCTCCAGCACCGTGCGCGACTGGATCAACTCGCTCACCGTGGTCTGAAATTCCGCAAACTGCGCACCGGCGCCTTCCGGCAGCTCGCCAATGAATGCCTCCGCCGCCGGCAGATTGCGCTTCACGCTGCCGTTGGTGAGCAACTGGAACGCCGCAATGTTGTGATCGTTGGCCTGCTGCACGGCGATCAGGGCTTGACTGTCCCGCAGCAGCCCCCGGGATTCTGCCACCACCAGCGCGGTGCCCTGGCTTACCTGCTGCACCAGCAACAGCAGCTCGGTCTGGCTCTGCTGATCGTTGGCGCCCATGCGTCCCGCCAGTGCGGCCAGCAGCAGACAGGCGGCCAGTCCCAGCGCGGTCACCGCCGCTCTATCCATTTTAGGTTTGTTCATGCGTTCACCTTTTTTGCGTTCTTTCTAGATAGACAGATTTCGCGCAAATTTTTTTGCCGTTTTTTTGCGTGCCCTCTGTCTTGTGGTTATAGGAACGCTAAAAACGAGGAGTTCACCATGCTGGGACGTATTCTGATAACAAGCGCGCTGGTCACCACCCTGTCTGCCTGCGCGCTGCTGCAACCGTTTGAAGGCAGGACGACGCGGGAAGGTTACTTCCCCACCCAGAGCGTCGAACACAAGGACCCTTACTGGCAGCGCTTTTACGAACTCGAACGCGAGATCGCCCAGCTCAAGGCCAGTAACGCGCGTCTGCAACAACAGCTTGCGCCAGCGGAACCGGTCTATCTCGCAGCGGCAGCACCGGCAGCGGTGGAGGTTGGCGACTATTCCCCGGCCACCAGCGTGCTCGACCGGGTGCGGGAGCAGGCGGATCGTGCCATCGCGGCCCTTGATCGTGCCATTGCCTCGCTGTCAGCGCCCACGATCGAGACCGGCCCGATTGAATCCAGTCCGTTCGAATCCAGTCCAGTCACGGCCACCGCCACGGTTTCCGCCCACACTGGCAGAACATCCGACATCCAGGGCAACCTGATTCGCAATGATGAGGGCGAAGTCGTCAGCCAGACCACCTATTCCGAATCCCGCAAGTCCCGCTACAACTACTCGGTGGTCTATGTCTATCCCGAACCCCAGCCCTGGAATGCCATGTGGCAGAAGCTGGAAGACGCCGATGAAAAGGACAAGTGGCGCGGCGTCAACGCGGACAAGACGCGCTATTTCATTTATGTGGGTGCCTATTTCAGCCAGCTGGATGCGGAGCAGCGCCAGCAAGCCCTGTTCGCCCTGGTGGGTGAGCGGCCCGACATGCGAGCCCGCGAGCAGGAACATGCGCTCGCCGCAAAATAATTGCGCAGGTTTTTGCGTTTCTTTTGCGTGCCCAACGTCTTTTAAGCATGAACAGAAAATTTTTTGGGGGTAGAACCAAATGAAATCAGGATGGATGACAGTGGCCTGGACCAGTGTGGTGTTGACCGGCGCCGTAAATGTGGCAACTGCGCAGGAATCTGCACGGAACCCGGAATTGGCTGCTGTACAAGCGGAATTGCAGAACGCGCGGCAGGCGGTGGACGACGCCCGCAAGGCTGCCGAACAGATCGTGCTCGAAGCCCAGCGCGAGGCGGCGCTGATTCGCCAGACCGCGCCGGAAAGCCAGCAGCGGCCGCTCAACCTGGAACCCGTTGCCATCCAGAACACCAAAGTGGCGGTGGAAATCGCGGCGGGCACCGTGGAAGAAATTGTCGCCGCCCTGATGCCCACCGACTGGCGTGTGATGGTGGACGTGAAGGATCAATCCATCCTGCAGCGCCGTTTCCAGTTCGTCTCCACCAAGAGCCGCGAGCAGGCCCTGCGGGATCTGCTCAAGCCCATGGGGCTGCAGCACCAGTATTTTTTCGACCTGAAAGACCCAAGCGGCATGGCCAGCCCGTTGCTGGTCATCAGCAAACGTTAATTCCCGGGGAATCCGACCATGAAGTTCAAGATGAAAACCCTCACCGCCGCCATCACCCTGTCGCTTGTCGCCGGCTGTACCGTCACGCCGTTCAGCGATGAAGAAAAACACAAACCGCTGCAGGCTTCGCCCACGTCGCTGGAGGTGGAAAGCAGCGCCACCTACCTGCGGGAAGTGACGCCGGAAGAAAACATCCTGCGCCAGAAAGTCAGCCTCACAGGCACCTTGCCCCTGGTGGATGCGCTGCGCAAGCAAATGAGCGGCGTCGCCATCGTGCCCGGCGACCAGAACGTGGATCTGGCCAGGCCCGTGCAGGTGTTCGCCCAGGACATGTATCTGGGTGATTACCTTGACTATCTGGAATCCATCACCGGCTATGATCTGGAACTGAAGAACGGCGTGCTCACCATCCGCTCCTTCCTGCAAAAGGAATGGAATCTGGCCACCTTTGCCTCCAAGCGCGCCGTCAAACTCAAAGTGGGCACCAGCCTAAAGCAGGGTGCGTCGGGTGACAGCGGCAGCGAAAACACTTCATCCTCCAGCAGCAGTGACGATAACAGCATCAGCGGAACCTTCAGTGATGACGAATGGACCATCATCGTCACCAGCGCCCAGCAAATGTTGGGAACCGCGCAGACCGGTTCCGCCACTGGCCAGCAGGATGTACAGCAACCGTTCGTGCAGGCAGTGCGCTCAGTCGGCACGCTCAATGTGGGCGGCCCTGCCGCGCGAGTCAAAGCGCTGGATGCCTTTCTCAGCAACCTGAAAACCCAGGGCATGCGGCAGATCAATATCAATGTGCAGGCCTATGATGTGGCGCTCAAGGACCAGCGTGGATTTGGTATCGATTGGACCAAGCTCGCCAATGTCGACGGTTCGATCAATGGCAATAACTTCGATGTTGGTATCAGCAGTGTCGCCAACCGGGTTTTCAGTAACTCGGACCAGATGTTCAGCGCTACGGTTGACTATGCGAGCGGCTCTGTCGAAGCCAATGCCCTGCTGACGTTCCTCAGTCTGTATGGCGATGTCGAGTTGCTGAACCAGCCCAATGTGACCGTGCGCAACGGCTCTTATGCCTACATCTCCACGGGAGAAGAATTTTCGTTCGTTGGACAGATCACACGCGAAAGCCAACTGAGTTCACCCTCCGGCGGAACGGTTGTCACGGATCAGGAAGTCACGGCGGTGGAAATTGAAAGCATCCGCGTCGGTGTCACGCTGGCGGTTACGCCACGGATTCTGGATGACGGGCGCATCATGCTGGACATCTGGCCTGTCATCAGCTCCCAGTCAGGCTCCGATGAATTCAAGGTGGCAGGGGATACCTTTACCAATCCGCGCATTGCCCTGAGCGAACTGTCCACCGAGGTGATCACCCAGAGTGGTCGCCCCATCCAGCTGGGAGGTTTCATCCGCAAAGCCATTGCCAAGAAACTGCAGGAACTGCCCTGGAAGGATCGCATCACCAATACGCTGGTCAGCCCTATCTTCCGCTCCGAGAACAACGAACTGGATCGGCGCGAACTGGTGCTCACCGTGACGCCCACCATCGTGGACGGAGTCTGATCCCGTGGCATCCTTTGCTGCCTTGTTGAAAAAGCCGATCCAGGTGCAGGGGCGTGATGTGGTCATCGTGCCTGACATGGTGGGGCCGGTTCCCATCAGCGAACAGCACCAGTATGTGGAGTCCGCGCCGGCCACCAACACATGCCCGACGATTCACATCCGTGAGGCCGACATCGAAGAGATGCGCGAACGCCATCCCGGTGTGCCGGTGTACGGCCTCTGGCATGTGCTGATTCACAGCGGGCTCGTGTCATTCAAGCGCATGCTGCAAGTGGTGCCGGTGGGCGATGACGATGGTTTCTATATTCATTGCGATCTGGGGCGCGCCGAATATTCCGGCATCTACGAATCCGGATTTTTTGCGGCGGATGCCAGCTTCACGCTCGATGAAGCGCTGATATTGAATCCGGCGATCGATCAACTGGTGATGCCTGCCAAGCCGGCCAAACTCGCAGTGGAACTGCGGCAGGAACGGCAGATCCAGCAGCGCCAGGCCTGGAGCACCATGGCACTGGCGGTGGTGGTCATTGTGTCCCTGGGCTTCGGCACCAACATCGGACTGGGGCAGTACTACCAGCTGGAACAAAGCCGGCTCGACAAAAAGAATCAGCAGCTGATGAGTGTCAGAAGCGGCCTCGATCAGTTGCGCACCACCCGCCTGACCGAAGTCCCCAATGACAGCGTCGCCATCGAGCGCATTGCCGCTCTCTGGGCGCTGGATCCCAACCTGCAATCCAAGGGTGACCAGTCCTTCCAGAATCCCACCATGGAATTCACCCTGGGCAATCTGCAGGACGATCCCAAAGACAAGCTGCCCTGGCTGCAATCCCGCTACGACCCCCGTGGCAACTGGCTCGTCACCATGAACGTGAAGGGGTGATATGGAAAACGTCAGCACCAAAGTGTTCTGGAAAAGCTGGTCCTGGTTGCAGTGGGTTGTGATTCTGCTGGCGCTGGTTATTGCAGTGAAAGAAGTGTACCAGCGCCAGGTGCAGCGCCTGGCTCAACTCGACAGAGCCCAGATCGAGGTTGTGGAAGAAGACATCGAGGAATTCAAGACCCAGGCCGAACGTCTGGCCCAGCTGGAAGTGTTGCCGCCGGTGCGCAGCCAGTGGAATTTCGTCTCGGCCATTGCGCGCAAATACGGCGTCATCCTCCACACCCTGGGCAGTGGGCCACGTCCCGGCATGTACGATGGCCCGCTGGTGGCGTGGCACGGCGAACTGAAAGGCTCCGTCACCGCATCGCTGGTGGCTGCGCAGGAAATCCAGAAAGCCGTTCCCACATATCTCTACAAATTTTCGGCCAGTGGTGGCAGTGCCACCGTTGCCTTCTCTGTACTCGGAAGTGAATAGGTGACCTATGAAAAAGACAATCGCAATCATCGCGCTGGTGTCCACCGGCTGGGCAAACGCCGAAGCACTGGATGGCTCCAGAATCCTGGAGCAGGAAGCCCAGCGCGCGCAGGAACTGCAGCGCCTGCAGCATCAGGCAGAAGTGCTGAAGCAGCGGGCGGAAATCACCCGCTATCTGGAAGAAATCAAAAAGAATGGCGGTGACGTCAGCGATCTTGAACTGGGTGGCCTGAACATGCCGGCACAATCCAGGGCAGTGCCTGCGCCGGTCGCCATGCCTTCTGCGGCGAGTGTGTCTGCACCCAAGGAGCAACCGACACTTCCCAAACTGCTGCATATCGAGCAAAATCGCGCGGCCTTTGCCACCAGCGAAGGCACACTGTACGCGCGGGTTGGCAGCACCTTGCCCGGAGGCTACACCGTCGTTTCGCTGAACATGAAAGACGGCGCGCGGTTGCAGAAAAATGGAAAGCACTACGACATTGACGTTGCCTGGTAAATTCACCCGATGAGTGACCCCAAACAGTCGCGCCTCAACCAGCAGTTTCTGCAATTGCTGGACAAGTTGATTGAGAATCAGGCCATCAACGAACAGGTCGCCCGCAACATGCCCATGCCTTCCTGCGCGGACGAAATCGTGCCGCGCCTGTGGGAAGCGGGCGTCGACGACATCAAGCTGGCCACCGCCATGGCCGACCTGTTCAAGCGCGCGCTGTTCAATGGCGTCATTCGTGATCGCGACAGCATTGTCCGCAGCAGCAACGACCGCTGCCCGTGGCTGATTGTCGATGGCGTGCTCTACGTCTCCAATCCCTACGACCGGGCCCAGATCGAACCCCTGCTGCGACGCAAGAACGATCCCAAGGACAAACTGCAATTCGATGCGCTGGGCATTCTCGCGCAATCGGATTTCGATTCCGAAATCGTGATTCAGGCCAATCACGATGCCGGGGTGAGCAGCAGCGAAGTCACCGGCGCCTGGGCCAAACAATTTATCGACGATCTGCTCAGCGAAGCGGTCACCCGCAAAGCCAGCGACATTCACATCAATCCGGAATCCCACGGCGGCATCATCAAACTGCGGGTCGATGGCCGCTGCCAGGTGTGCCGCGTGCCAGGGCTGCAAACCATCGAGCGTGATCGCTTTCGCCTGGTGGCCAATAACCTGATGGAGCGCGTGGGCAAGCAGAACAATTACCTGGAACCCACCAGTGGCTACATGGTGTTCCAGTCGGCCCACAAACAGGTCAGCATGCGGCTCGAAATGGCGCCGGTGAAGGTCTACAGCGAAATCCAGCCCAAGATCACCATCCGCCTGCTCAACAACCAGCGTGGTATCGGGCGGGTGAATCAACTGGGATTCAGCGACGCCCACGTCCAGCAGCTACGCGAACTGGGCCACCGCGCCAATGGCATGATCATCGTCACCGGCCCCACCGGCAGCGGCAAATCCACCACGCTCAAAGCCCTGCTCAAAGACATTCGCGACAACTATCCGGAAAAAGCCATCTACACCATCGAAGATCCGGTGGAAGACCAGCTCGACGGCATCACGTCATTGGAAGTCACCAAGCACATGGACTTTGCCAAAGCCTTGAAGTCCCTGTTGCGCCACGATCCCGACGTCATCATGGTGGGCGAGATCCGCGATCCGGAAACCGCCGAACTGGCCTTGCGCGCCAGCATGACCGGCCATCTCGTGCTGACAACTTTGCATACCAACGACTCCCACGGCGCCATCAACCGCCTGCGCAACCTGGGCCTGGACGATGCGCTGCTGGCGGAAAACCTGATTGCGGTCACTGCGCAGCGTCTGGTCAACCGGGTGTGCCCCCATTGCTCCCAGCGCCGCCCCATCACCGAGATCAAGGATCTCTGGGCACGCTATCACCAGGTTCCCGAACTGAAAAATCCCGATTTCTTTGTGCCCGTTCTGTCTAATAAAGAAGGATGTGAACGTTGCAATTTCGGTTACATCGGTCGTCATCTGGTCTGTGAACTTTTTTTAAACGATCCCGACACCGAAGCCATGATCATCAACGGCATGGGGTCGAATGAAATTCGCCGGCGCCAGGCAAGCAGCGGCAACTTCAGGGATCTGTGGGACGACGGCCTGCGCCTGGTGCGCGCCGGAGTGACAACACTCGATTCGCTAGAGGCACGCCTGAATCCGATTCACATCGCACGGGCCTATCGCAAGAAACAGAACACGGAAGCAAAACCCAGTTGGGGAGTCATGAATGGAGGTCGGCTGCCACAGGAACAGGAAAGGGATGTAGTTGAGTCAGAGCGTGCTTGAACCATTTGTCTTTATGATTAACAGGAGTCGAGGAATCGTATGAAAAGTGCAAGGTTTGCGGGTGGAATGAACGGACAGAATAAAGGCGTCAAGGGTTTTACCTTGGTGGAGTTGATTACCGTGGTGGCAATTGTGTCGCTGCTGGTTGTCTACATCACCATAGAAATTGGGCGTTCAAATGACGATGCGAAGGTGGGTGTATCCACCACGTTCCTTTTGACCAACGTGCCGGCGGCGATATCATCCTTCAAAGCGCGCAATATGAATTCTTGTGTTTCGTTAAGCGCCGCAGATGGTGTCGCTGTCAAAGCAGCTTTGGTTGCCCGCGGACTTGTCCCGAATACCACTTGGGGCGAACCATGGACAGTGACTTACACACACGGCACCAGATTAATTACCATTACTTATCAGACTACAGGTTCAGACAACCCTACGGTTGCTGCGCAGAATATCATTTCAAACGTGACGGGTCAGCCGCAGATTAATGGTGTTACTACTTACGACGGTTCGACCACTAACGTCGTAGTCACCTACGACTGCGTCTGATCGGTAGATTGTAATGCTCTACGTCGTCCAATACCTTGATGCCACCGGTAACGCGGTATCGCTGAAAGTCGAAGCGGATACCCGTGAAGAAGCCCGCTGGATGTCCCGCATCCCCGAGCGGCGTATCCTGTCGGTGCGCGAAGACATCGTTGGGCGACTGGCGTTTGCCATCGAACCGCCTGGGCCTGATCCCAAGAACCAGGCGGTCTTTCTGCAATCGCTGAGCAGTTCCGTTGCCACCGGCAAGACGGCCAACCAGGCCGTGCAACAGTTGCTGGAGAGAAGCAGCTGGATCAAATATAAGAAAGACAGTCTGGCTCAGTGTGAGTCGCTAGCGGATTATCTCCAGCTCTTCCGTTTTAATCCATTCGCAGTGCTGATGGCGCGAGCGGCGGAAAAGACTGGTCAATATTCGGAAGCATTGCGAACCGCAGCGCGTTTTATTCTGGACAAGGAAAAAATAAGGTCCGAGGTCAGCACCGAGTTTCGCACAGGTATCGTGTATATCATCATGGGCCTGGCATTTTTCTTCTGTGTGCCGGCATTCCTGAGTAATTCGCTGCAGAACCTGCTGTCGGGTAATAGCACTATCATTGTGCCCAATAATTTCACCAACATGCTGATGTTCTTTGGCTATATCACGAAGACATTCTGGTGGACGGTTCCTGTTTTGGCCATTGTGCTTTTCCTGTATCGCTCCTATGTTTGGCGTGTGATGAAGCGTCTTCCATTCTTTTCTTCCATCGAGAACAAGAACAAACTGGATCGTTCGTCAGAGTTTCTGTCCGTCTATGAAATGTTGCACGGGGCCGGATTTGTGGATGCCGACATCATTGTCGAGATGATCCGATCCTCCTATGGGCACAAGAAAACAATATACCAGCGCATCTATGCTCACCTGGCCAAGTCCGAGGATCTGGGCAAAGCGTTGGATGAAGAGGACTGGGATCAGTCCATCCGGGATGGGATGGCGGTGCTTCATGAAATCGATGCAGATCAACAAAGGCACGTCATGAGCGCGATGAAGGAGACGTTACATCTTCAGAACGTTCATGTTGCGCGGCAGATATCGCGGGTTTTGGGCAGAATAGGTTTTCTCCTCATGGTGTTTGCTGCCGTTTCGGCGGTGCTGGGATTCTATTTGCCACTGGCGGGGGCCGCAGGCAATGTTATGCACCACTGAGCGATGCCCCGCCAGCGTCCAGAGTGGCTTTACGTTGGTGGAGATGCTGGTTGTCATTTCGCTGGTCGTTTTGATGGCTACGTTCGCTGGAACCAGTGTCCTGGATCAACTGCGATCACAGCAGGTGGCCAGCGCAATACAGAACGCCAGAGTCATCGCATCGGCGATCGAGCAGATCAGGCCCCGTCTGATCGATCATCATGCGTCAACCTTTTCGGTGACACCGTCTGTTTACAATGAAACGTTGAATCGGTTTATGAGGGACATGGACGTTGCCTCCGTTCTGAAGTCCGGATTGCAGGAAGTTGTATATGACGCCGAAACCATTCTGGGGCAGAGTGCTGGCACTGTTTATTCGGTGACGCTCACGGAACAATCAACCTTCATAACGCTCACGCTGGACAGCTCGTATGCTGAGTTTGATTTCTTTTCAACAGCAAAGGATGTCGCATCCGATGTGAGCTGGACTGTTACTCCCCGTACGCTGCATCCTTCAACTATAGAATTCCGGTTTTTAAATGAGATCAACAAATAGTTTCTTCGTGCCTAATCGTACCCCAAATCCTGACCGCGCCAATGGTTTTACGCTCGTAGAAATACTGGTCTCGATTGCGCTGATGGGATTGGTGATCGGATATTTCGTGCATGCCCGGATCGAGCATATGAAAGTTCAACTGGGCGAAAACATCGCGCAGGAAGTGTTGTCACTGTCGAATCTGGCGCTTTCCTACTATGTGGCAGAGGCAACAGCGGGACGGTGGCCGGATTCCGCTTCCACTCCTGGATGCGATGGAGCATTGGGGGCTCTTGAATCGGAAGGATACTTGCCAGCGGACTACGTGCCTGTTGCCTCGGCAACTGTCTCTACCCGTTGTGCAGACGGCGATACAGGTTCGTTTGATATAACACTGCAGTTTGCAGGAGTGGACAGTGATCTGGTGCAGGTTGTCAGAACCATGTTGCCGGGCGCAACGACCAGCAACAGTGGCAGTGACATTCAACTCATGCACAGGGTTTTTCCTCCGAGACGAGCGGGCAAGCAGTATTATTTTTCTAAAGCGGAATATATTGGTAGTGGGCAGTTTTCAGTTGAAAAGCCACCTTGTGGTTCTGTTGACGAGCACTACATAGCCATCCCGCAAAGGATATGCGTAGTGCATGAAAGAGGTCTGCAAGGCTACTATTTTGCCAACTCGGAAAACGAGAGCCACTGGACCATAACGTTATGTGTCGGAACGCTTAATGGTGGCGGTGGCGGTGGCGGTGGCGGTGGCGGTGGCGGTGGCGGTGGCGGTGGCGGTGGCGGAGCCTGTGGCGGTGGTGGACCACCCGGCACCGTCACGTATGCTCGCCATGGGCCTGAATGTGATGGAGCAGTTCCAGAAGTTGCAGTGGTCACCTATTGTGAGTGACGAGTGCGGGGGCTCTCACCCCCCAATCAAAACCGTCCCCACCCCCGACACCACCATGCCCTTGTGAGCGGTGCTATCCCCCATCCTGGCCGCTGGTTTGTTGCCGATCAACACCGATGAACTTCCTCGCGCCACCTTGTCCGGCGGCCCAACGCAAATCGCCATGTCGCCCACGCGGGCGGCCGGCATGCCCATGATGATGACCGTGGGTTCGCCCACAACGATGGGGCCGCCCACATGGGGAACGGGGCCTGGATTGACGCGGGGGCAGACGTGGTAGTCGGTGATGCGCGCGGCGAAGGGCATGGTTCAATCCTTTGATGAAGTTGGGGCTTTCTATTTATATAGACAGTGCTGGCGCAAAGAACTCCGCCGTCAGACTGATACCTGTCAGGTTTACCGGGCGAGGTTATGGCATATACTAACTGAAAAATGACAGGGGTAGTCCGATGCCAAAAGAAACCATCAAGAATTCCCTTTCCGAATTGCGCTCGCATCTCGATGCCAATGTTCATGTGGATCCGGCCGAGCGCGAAACGCTGGAGGCTTTGAGTGCCCGGCTCGAGCTGATGATGGCGGAAGAGAAGGAGCACTGGGACGAGAATCTGGTCGATGAGCTGGAAAAGCGCGTGATTTTGTATGAAGAAGATCATCCGATGATTGCCCGTGTCATTCGCCAGATCATCACCACCCTGAACAGCATCGGTCTTTGATTGGCATAGGCCTTGCTCTTCTTCCCTTGTTACGACGAGGCTTGCCCGTTGGCAAGCGGAAGGAGAGTGTGAATGAGCAGCGAAATTCGGGCCAGCAGTGCGTTGACGTTGCCAGTGGCGCAGGCCGGCTCTGCCGAGTTATCCATTCAGAATTCGTTATTTAGCATCGATAGTCCGGGCGGGTTTCCGCAGGTGCTGAAGCAGCAGGCTGATGCCCGTGAAGAGGTGCGGCGCGATGCGGTTGCCGATCAGGCTGCGCGGCGCCAGAAATCTTCCTCCACCCGGCACGAAAAACAGGACGATCTTCGCCAGGCCACCGGCAAGCGTTTGCCGGCGCGGCAACCGCCGGCGCATGCCCGCGAATCCACTCAGGATCGTCCGGTATCCGACAAGACCAGCAAACAGGCGAGCCAGGATGAGACGTCGCCGCAGGCTTCTCCGGTCGCTCAGGAGTCGCATCCGCAGTCGACCTTGGCAGACGGCACCGTTCTTCCGGACGATGGCATTTCCCAAGCCGCTGCGGTTATCGCCGAACAGGGCCTGGCGCAGCCATCGGATGAAGATGCTCTGCTGGCATCTGGTGAGGAGGCGTCCCTGCTTGCGGCCGCACAAATGCTGTTGGCCGAGGGTGAGGTGCTGCCTGCGGACGCGGATGCCTCAGCCAGTGGAGACCAAAGCGAAGCAATCGACTTGGCGCTGGCGTCCACGCAGTCGACGGAAGAGCAGTCCCTGGAGCAGGCGGCGCTGACGTCGGAAGCGGCTGTTGCCAATGTGGAGGCTGCTGTATCGGCGGAAGACGGCGTGTCTGATCCGGCATTGCTCGCTGCTGATGCAGGTGCAATGCGCCTGCAAACGGGTGTTCTGGCTGGACAGACTGTTGCGCCCGACGCGCAGGTAGCGACAACGGCAACAGCGACTGGCAATGCCAGCAGTGAGTTCGCCAGCGCTACTCAATCGTCGGGCACGCAATCCGCAGCAACGCAGTCACCGGGCGTCGCTCAGTTGGACGTAAAGAACACGTCGCAGAGTGGAGTTGAGTCCAGCAATCAAACGCAAGCCGCCCCGGCCGGCGAGCTGGAAGGTTGGGAGTTGGGACATGAAGCCTCGCCCGCCGAAAAGAATGCCGAAGCCCGGTCGGAGTTTGCCAAACAATTGGCAGCAGATCGTAGCGGGCCGTTGAAGGATCAGCTTGCGGCGCTGGCCCAGCAGTTCAAAGGTGCCGTCGAAGGCGAAACCAAGCCGCAGTCCCACAAGTCCGATACCGCGAGCGAGATCAAGCCAACCGCCTTCGGTCGCACGCTGGAGCAGCTCAGCAACGCGCGGGTGGACAGCGGCAAGCCCGTTTCCACCGGTATTCAGACGCCGGTGGGTCACCGGGAATGGGCCGGGGAGCTGGGCCAGCGTCTGATGATGATGGTGAGCAGCAAGCTGAAATCTGCCGAGATTCATCTCAATCCCAAGGATCTGGGGCCGGTGGAAGTGCGCATCCGCATGCACGAGGACAAGGCCCACGTGGTGTTCACCAGCCAGGTGGCGCAGACCCGCGAGGCGCTGGAACAGTCGGTGCCACGGTTGCGCGAGATGCTGGATCAGAACGGCGTCGCGCTGGGCAATGTGGACGTGCAGGATCACGGCGCCCGTCATTCACGCCATCAGCAGGAAGCCTCTGACGGCTCCCGCGGACGCGATGGCGCGATTGCCGGCAGCGCCGACGCAACTGAGGAAAACAATCTGCAGCCCGTGCGGGCGGTGGGTCTGGTCGACTATTACGCCTGAGTCATCCACAGGCATTCACCGGGGGCGGATCGGATTCCGCCCTTTTTTTGTTTTCACTCCTGCACTGCCTGCCGTATGCCGGCGACGATTTTTCCCACCATATCCTGCACTTGGCGGAATTTTGACAGGCGTTCCGCAGAATCTTGGCTAGACTTTTCCTTCAAGGGGCGGAATTTTGACGGGCTCCAGGGTGTCTGCGTCGGTTGTTTTATATCTACATGATATCCAAGGAAAAATTATTTTGGTACGGCGCTTGCTTTGATCAGGTTCGGCAGTGAAAGGTGACGGCAAATGGCCAAAGAAGAAAAAGCAGAAGAGCAACAGGAAAAGCCCAAATCGAAAATGATGCTGATCATCATCATCGCCGTGCTGGTGGTGCTGTTGCTCGGTGGTGGCATCACGGCGTTCCTCATGATGGGTGGTGACGATGAGGCGGAAGCCAATGCCGAAACACCCACCCAACAACCGGCCATCTATTTCGATTTCAAGCCGCCTTTTATCGTGAATTATCAGTGGCAGGGACGGCAGCGTTTCGTGCAGGTCAGCCTGTCGGTGATGACGCGCAAGGGATCGATAGTGGATGCGATGCAGAAGCACATGCCGCTGATCCGCAACAATCTGTTGATGGTGTTCAGTGCGCAGGAATTTGAAATGCTGCGCACGCCAGAAGGCAAAGAGGCGCTGCGTCAGGTGGTGCTGGAAGAATTGCAGAAGATTTTGACGGAAGAAACCGGTGAACCAGGCGTTGAGCAGGTTCTGTTTACCAACTTTGTGATGCAGTAACAGTCATGGCGGTTCAGGATCTTTTATCCCAAGACGAAATCGATGCGCTGCTCCATGGCGTGGATGATGGTGACATCGCCACCGGAACGGATCAGGGCGAAGAGGGCATTCAAACCTACGATCTGAGTACGCAGGATCGGATTGTGCGCGGGCGCATGCCCACGCTCGAAATGGTGAACGAGCGTTTTGCCCGTTACACCCGCATCAGCATGTTCAACCTGCTGCGCCGTACAGCCGATGTGTCGGTGGGCGGCGTGCAGGTCATCAAGTTCGGCGAGTACGTGCACAGTCTCTACGTTCCGACGTCGCTGAACATGGTGCGCATCAAGCCGCTCAAGGGCACGGCATTGTTCATTCTGGATGCCAAGCTGGTGTTCAAACTGGTGGACAATTTTTTTGGCGGTGACGGGCGTCACGTCAAGATCGAAGGCCGCGAATTCACACCGACCGAAAACCGCGTGGTGCAGATGGTGCTGGAGCAGGCATTCATCGATATGCAGGAATCCTGGAAAGCCATCCTGCCGGTGAAGTTTGAGTACATCAATTCGGAAGTGAACCCCGCGCTGGCCAACATCGTCAGCCCCAGCGAAGTGGTGGTGGTGAATTCCTTCCACGTGGAGCTGGACGGCGGTGGCGGTGAGATGCACCTGACATTGCCGTATTCCATGATCGAGCCTCTGCGTGAAGTGCTGGATGCCGGCGTGCAGAGCGACGTGGGTGATCAGGATGAGCGCTGGATGAAATCCCTGCGCGAGGAAATCATGGAAGCGCAGATCAATATCAAGGGCAAATTGCTGGAACGCAAGATGCGCCTGTCGGAGCTGGCTCGGCTACAGCCCGGCGATATCATTCCGATTGAAATGCCTGAAACCGTATTGCTGCTGGCCAACGGCATTGCCACGTTCCGCGGCAAGATGGGCGAAGCCAACGGCAATCTGGCGGTGAAGATAACCCAGAAAGTACGACGCCCGGAATCCGATGGCACCAAACAGTCGCGTTTTTCCCAATTGAAAGAACAAATGAAGTCCGAATGATGCCGTTGCGGCGGAGTGAAACATGGCAAACTCAGATAAACCCGTAGACGATCAGGCGCTGGCAGACGAGTGGGCGGCGGCGCTGGCCGAGCAGGACGCGCCAGATGATGATGTAAAAGCCGCGCCGCTGGAAAGGTTACGTTCCGATGCAGTGGTGACGTCCGGTGATGGCCCGAATCTGGATGTGATTCTGGATATTCCGGTGACGTTGTCCATGGAGGTGGGCAGCACCAGCATCAGCATTCGCAATCTGTTGCAGTTGAACCAGGGCTCGGTGATTGAGCTTGATCGCCTGGCCGGCGAGCCGCTGGATGTGCTGGTGAACGGCACGCTGATTGCCCACGGTGAAGTGGTGGTGGTGAACGAAAAATTCGGCATACGTCTCACCGATGTGATCAGCCCTGCCGAGCGCATCAAGAAGCTGGGTTGAAGACCATGTGGCGTGCTGCTTGGATCGCAATGCTGTTCGGATTGGTGGTGGCGTCGGCGCAGGCTGAAACGGCGACCGTGGCGGTTTCTGCGCAGACGTCAGAATCACCGGCAGCTGAAGTGGCTGCTGAATCCACGAACAAGGCAACTGTTGAAGCACCGGAAACGTTCCGGCTGAAACAGGATGTGCCGCGTGGCGAAGGCACCAGCATGGGCGCGGCGTCACTGCAGATGATGGCGGGTCTCATTGTGGTGCTGGCGCTGATCGTAGGATTGTCCTGGCTGGCGCGGCGTTTCAACCTGGCAGGTGTGGGCGCTGCTTCCAGCATGAAAATTACAGCAGCGCTGTCGGTGGGAGCCAAGGAAAAGATTCTGGTGCTCGAGGTGGAAAATCAGCGTTTACTGGTGGGTGTGACAGCGCAACAGATTTCATTGTTGCGTGTGCTGGGTGATGCCCCCGAGGCGCCGACCGGCAGTGACTTTGCAAATCGCATGCAAACCCTGTTGAAGGCGGGATCGTTCAAATGAGCAAGCGTTTCACACAGGGTTTTTCCTGGCTGGCGGGTGCAGTGTTGATGATGCCGGCGCTGGTGCTGGCAGCGGATCCGTTCTCCATGCCCGCCATCAATCTTTCCACCAATCCGGACGGTACCCAGACCTATTCCGTGACGCTGCAAGTGCTGGCGCTGATGACACTGCTCACGGTGTTGCCGGCGTTGCTGATGATGGTGACAGCATTCACGCGCATCATCATTGTGTTTTCGATCCTGCGTCAGGCCATCGGGCTGCAGCAGACGCCTTCCAACCAGATTCTGATCGGGCTGGCGCTGTTCCTGACGGTGTTCGTGATGGCGCCGGTATTCAATGAGATCAACGAAAAGGCCATTCAGCCTTATATCAAGGAAGAGCTGAAGCCGCTGCAGGCGTTTGAGCAAGCGACGATTCCCCTGCGCAAATTCATGCTGGCACAAACGCGGGAAACGGATCTGCACCTGTTCGTGGAGTTGTCCGGCAACGACAACAAATATGAATCGCTGAGTGACGTACCACTCACCATTGTGATTCCGGCTTTTGTCACCAGCGAGCTCAAGACTGCATTCCAGATCGGCTTTCTGTTGTTCATTCCATTTCTCATCATCGATCTGGTGGTGGCGAGTGTGTTGATGGCCATGGGTATGATGATGCTGTCGCCGATGATCGTGGCGATGCCGTTCAAGATCATGCTGTTTGTGTTTGTGGATGGCTGGGCCATGGTGATTGGAACCCTGGCCGCCAGTTACGGCCTGTAGCGGAGGTACGCGATGTCGCCGGAAGTGGTGTCGGATCTGATGCGTGAGGCGCTCTATCTCGCCATGCTGATGGTGGCGGTGATCATCGTGCCGAGTCTGGTGGTGGGATTGATTGTGTCGGTGTTTCAGGCGGCCACTCAAATCAACGAGCAGACGCTGAGTTTTCTGCCGCGTCTGATCGTCACCTTGGTGACGCTGATGTTGCTGGGGCCATGGCTGGGTGCGCAGGTCACGGATTTCACCGAGCGTCTGATCGTGGATATTCCCACGATGCTGGGGTAGGTGATGTTCGAGGTCACCGTTCCGGAACTGTACGCCTGGATCGCCCAGTATTTTTATCCGTTCTGCCGCATTGCGGCATTTTTCACGTTGCTTCCGATTCTCAGCACCCAGCTGGTGCCGCAGCGTGTCCGGCTGGGTTTG
Organism: Pseudomonadales bacterium; assembly: GCA_020062665.1. GTDB lineage: Bacteria > Pseudomonadota > Gammaproteobacteria > Pseudomonadales > Ketobacteraceae > Ch67. The sequence goes on along the minus strand of JAGUVW010000015.1, from coordinate 72,574 downwards.
GCGCTGGCTGTTACGCTGGTGCTGGCGCCGCTGATACCACCCATGCCAGTGGTGGAACTGATGTCGATCCCCTCGTTTTTTATCATCCTGCAGCAGATCATGATCGGCCTGGCGATGGCATTCGTAATGCAGATGCTGTTTCAGGTGTTTGTGATCGGTGGTCAGGCGGTGGCGATGCAGAATGGTCTTGGTTTTGCGACGCTGGTGGATCCGGTGAACGGGATCAGCGTTGCGTCGATCAGTCAGGCGTATCTGATGACGGTGAACCTGCTGTTTTTTGCGTTCAATGGCCATCTGGCCGTGTTCAGGCTGCTGGCGGACAGTTTTCAGTGGTTGCCGGTATCGGATACAGGCATTGTGCTGGATAACTATTTCGAACTGGTGTTGCACGGCAGCTGGATGTTTACCGGTGCGCTGATGGTGGCGCTGCCTTCGACCATTTCGTTGCTGGTGGTGAATCTGGCGTTCGGTGTCATCGGCCGGGTTGCGCCGCAAATGAATATCATCGCGGTGGGCTTCCCGTTCACCATGGTGCTGGGACTGATCATCATCTGGCTGACCCTTGCCAATCTGTTGCCCCAGTATGAGCAACTGAGCGAAGAGGCGTTCGATTTCATGGGCAACATGGTGCGTTGACATGGCAGAGAACGAAGACGGCCAGGAAAAAACCGAAGACCCCTCCACGCGAAAACTCGAACAGGCCCGCGAGAAGGGCCAGGTTGCCCGTTCCCGCGAATTGGGCAGTGTGGTGGTCATGATGTTCGGCGCCATGGGCCTGATTTTTTTTGGCGGAATGTTGCTGGACGCCTGTCGCGAAGTGTTTCAGCTGAATTTTGATGTGGATCGCGAAGCTCTGATGGATCCCGATGTGGGCATGCACAAGCTGCTGGAGTCGGCGCAACGGATCATCATGGCATTGATCCCGCTCTTTGTTGTGTTGGCGCTGGCAGCCACTTTCATTCCACCGATGGTGGGGGGCTTCAATTTTTCCATGCAGGCCGTGGCGCCCAAGTTGTCGAAACTCAATCCGCTGTCGGGCCTCAAGCGCATGTTCTCGGTGCAGTCGCTGATGGAGTTGGGAAAATCCCTGGCCAAGTTTTTTCTGGTGTCCACCGCGGCGGTGTTGATCCTGAACATGTACAGCGAGCGCTTTCTATCCCTGGGTTTTCAGGATCCGGTGAATGCGATGGCAGAAGGGATGTCGATCGTGATGTGGGCGTTTTTTCTGTTGTGCAGTTCGCTGATTCTGATTGCGGCGGTGGATGTGCCGTTCCAGCTGTATCAGTACAACAAGCAGTTGATGATGACCAAGCAGGAAGTACGGGAAGAATACAAGGACACCGAAGGCAAACCAGAAGTAAAAAGCAGAATTCGCGCCAAGCAGCGGGAGATGGCCCAGGCGCGCATGATGCAGGCGGTGCCGACAGCGGACGTGGTGATTACCAACCCGACCCATTTTGCTGTGGCGCTGAAGTACGATCCGCAGAAGAATCTGGCGCCGATTGTGGTCGCCAAGGGGGTGGACTTCATCGCCGAGCAGATCAAGAAGGTGGCCATCGCCAATGAGGTGATGATTCTGCGGGCGCCGCCGCTGGCGCGCTCGATCTACTACCACACCGAACTGGAGCGGGAAATTCCCCAGGGACTCTACATTGCGGTGGCCCAGGTGCTGGCCTATGTGTTCCAGCTCAAGCGTTTCCACGAGGGCAAGGGGCAGAACCCCGGGCAGCAGCCGGAATTCCCGGTGCCACCGGATTTGAAGCGCGACTAGCGGGCGCTTCCCCGCCTTGAATATTCCTCCAGAACCGCCATAATGCGCCCTCGCGCCCGTAATTACGCCAGCCGGTGAGCCTGCCTCTGTTCATGATGCCTAAGCCTTTTTGTATTCCTGCTTTCTGACCGGTATGTCCCAACCCGTCAGCCATTCCTCGCAAAGTCACTCACGGCTGATTCGTTTTCTGACGGATCTGGCGGTGGTGGATTTTGAAACCACCCAGCGTGACTTTGCCGAACGTCTTGGACTGTTGCTGAATTTCGCGGATTCGATTCTGCTGGCAGATGCGCTCAAGATGCAGGAGCCGACACTATCGGAATGTCAGGCGGAAGATGAAAACGTGCGCGCCATGTTTTTGCGTGCGCGGGCCAATCTGGTGGCTACCATCGTGAGTGGCTGTGCCCCTGGTGCTACACAGGCGCGCATCAGATGGCCGTCCGTATCACTCACAGATGAAAGCATTCCGTTCGATCCCTTTTTGCGTTTTTATGTGGCGCAGCAGCGTGACATGGATCTGGGCGTGCGCAATCTGCGTTCTGCCGTGCGTGAGGCGATGACGGGTGTTTCTGCCAGTCTGCAGCAACTGGTGACGCTGGACATCGCGCTGGAGGACGCGCTGTGGGAACACAGCCGGCGGTTTCTGGCGGTGGTGCCGCGTTTTCTGCAGCGGCGGTTTGACTGGCTGCAGCAACAACACCAGCAGCGCGTGATGGAAAACATTGCGCTGGGAAATAGCGGACTTGTGATTCAGCACGATGTCTGGCTGCGCCCGTTCAGTCAGGATGTGCAGGGATTGTTGCTGGCCGAACTGGAACTCCGCCTGCAGCCGGTGCTGGGGTTGGTGGAAGCAATGCACAACGAGGAAATCAGAACAACATGAACAGAATGATTCTTGCGATCGCCTTTGCCCTGGGCGCCGGTGCCATTCTCTGGATCGGTGCGGGCTTTGTGGGAACGGATGGACTGGCGTTGCTGGTAACGCTGGTGATCGGCGCGGTTTATCTGCTGGGGTTTGTGGAACTGCTGCAGTTTCGTCGCGCCACCGCAACGCTGACGACAGCGCTGGACAACGTGCCGGCGCCTCTCGATAGTCTGGATGGCTGGCTCAGGCAGCTGCATCCATCGCTGCAGGAAGCGGTGCGTTTGCGGATCGAAGGTGAACGTCAGGCGCTGCCGGGTCCGGTGTTCGCGCCCTATCTGGTGGGGCTGCTGGTGATGCTGGGTTTGCTGGGCACGTTCATCGGCATGGTGGTGACCTTGAAGGGTGCCGTGCTGGCGCTGGAAGGCACCACCGAACTGCAAGCCATTCGCGCCGGGCTCACCACGCCGATCAAAGGGCTGGGGCTGGCGTTTGGTACGTCGGTGGCGGGTGTGGCGGCGTCGGCCATGCTGGGATTCATCGCCACCCTCAGCCGGCGTGAACGGCTGCAGGCCAGTGGCCAGCTCGACAGCACAATCGCATCCGTTTTGCGTCCGTTCTCGCTGGCGCACAATCGCCAGGAAACATTCAAGGCCATGCAGGCGCAGGCACACATGCTGCCGGAACTGGTGCATCGTCTGCAGCAGATGGGTGATCATCTGCTGCAGGGCAGCCAGCAGCTCGGTGCAACATTGCTGGCCAATCAGCAGGCGTTCCAGCATAGCGTGCACGCATCCTTTGCCGAGCTGGGACAGACCGTCGCCCGTTCGCTGCAACAGCATCTTGCTGACAGCAGCCGCCTCACCGCGCAAATCATCGAGCCGCTATTGCAAACCAGTCTGCAGGAAATGGCGCGCAACGCGCAGCAGACCCAGCAGCAGTTGCACGCCGTGGTGCAGCAACACCTGCAGGGAGTGGGTGAGCGGTTTGAACAGACCAGCGAGCAGGTCGCCGTTGCCTGGCAACAGGGCCTGGACAATGTGCAGTGTGTGCAACAGCAACTGCTGACGGATCTGAATCAGACGGTGTCCAGCGCCAATGAACGGCTGGCAGGAGAGCTGCGTACCCACTGGCAGGACATGACGGCGCAAACCGCCGCGCAGCAGCAACGCACCTCGGCAGCGTTGGAAAACAGCGCCGATCGCATTACCACTCAGCTGCAATCAACGTCAGAAAATCTGCTGCAGGAAATGCAGTCGCTACTGGGTGCCACCGGCAAACTGATCGACGCGCGCCAGGTGTCGGAACAGCACTGGCAGAGCGACATGGCAGCGCGCACTGAACAGCTGGTAACGGTTGTGCGTGGTGAACTGACGGCATTGCGTGATGCCGAAGCGGAGCGGGGTGATGCCGCAGTGGCGCGCCTGAGCGCCCTGGAAGCCAGCGTTGCCACCCACCTTTCCCAACTCGGCAAAGAACTGGAAGCGCCCATGGCCCGCCTGATCGACACAGCCGCGCGAGCGCCCCAGGCCGCCGCCGACATCATCGAGCAGATGCGCGCCAACATGTCTGCCAACATGGAGCACGACAACGCACTGCTGGCGGAACGCACGCACCTGCTGAACGATCTCGCTGCACTGATGACCCATCTGAATACCAGCGCCAACGACCAGCGGCGCGCGGTGGAAGAACTGGTGCGATCGGCGTCCACGTTGCTCAACGATGCGGGCGCGGCACTCAGCCAGCAGATCAGCGCGGACAGCGATCGCCTCGAAGCCGTGGCGGCCCAACTCAGCGGCAGCAGCAGCGAAGTGGCCAGCCTGAGCGAGGCCTTCGGCTTCGCCGTGGAACTGTTCCGCGAATCCAACGAAAAGCTGATCGACAGCTTCCAGCGGGTGGAATCAGCGCTGGAAAAATCCGCTTCCCGCAACAACGAGCAGCTGGCCTATTACGTCGCGCAGGCGCGGGAAATCATCGACCTGAGCATGATGTCGCAGAAAGAAGTGTTCGAAGAATTGCGCCGGATCAGCCAGCCAGCGACGGCGGCCGCCGCCAATGTGGACGCTGAAGCCGAAGAGGTCTGCTGATGTTCGAGCGGGAAAACGAATACAGCGAATCCACGCCGGTGTGGCCGATTTTCGGCGACCTGATGGCGGGCCTGGTGGGTGTGTTCGTGCTGGTGCTGGTGTGGGTGATTGGCATCCAGCTGGAGCTGACCCAATCTCTCGCGGACGAAGTGGCAAAGCGGCAAGCGGCGGAGCAGGCCCGGATGGCACTCGAACAAGCGTTGGCCGATCCCCTCGCCACCGGGCGCGTGACGTTGCGGGATGGTCGCATCGGTATTAGCGGCAGCGTGCTGTTCGCCCTCAATTCCGCCGAGCTGCAACCAGAAGGGCTGGAGCTGCTGCAGGTACTGGTGGCGCCGCTGAAAGTCTATCTGGCGGAGCGGGGTGAACTGCTGATGGTGAGCGGCTTCACCGACGATCTGCCGATCCAGAAACACAATGCCCGCTATGCGGATAACTGGGAGCTGTCGGCCCAGCGCGCGCTCACCGTAACCCGCGCGCTCATCGATGCCGGCATGCCGGCCGACTGGGTGTTTGCCGCGGCATTCGGTTCCCAGCATCCGGTGGCGTCCAATCAGGATCAGAACGGCCGCTCCCGCAATCGCCGGGTGGAAATGGCGCCGGTGCCAAGGGGCAACGCGGAGCAGCCGGCGCATGGATGAGTTGCTGGTTCCCCCGGATACCTGCCGTGAACGGATCGCCGATGACATCCGCGCACAACTGGCAGCGCTGAAAGCGGCGGGGGCGGCGGCATTTGACCCGGTGGGCGTCCACGTCATCGAATCCCTGCTGCGACGTTCGGCGTCTCTGCAAGGCGCGGCGCTGGCGGACGTGCAGGCCCGGCTCCAGCATCGTCTGCAGCAGTTGCAGGCCCGCTTTGAACAGGCGCGATCCCAGGCCAAAGCCACCGCCAAAGCGTTGCGGGAACAGAGTCCCGAGCATAATGACACCCTGGTGCGGTTGTTTCGCGCCGGTGATTTTCGTGCCATCGATCGCCTGGCGCAGCAACATGCCCGCCAGCAGACCCATTCCCCCCTCAAAGCACTGCTGCAAACCCTCACCAGCCACGATCCGTTGCTGGATGCCAGCGCCGATCCGGTCACCTTCGACGAAGTCCTGCGCAAACAGGAGTTGCAGGCCCAGCAGGGCAATGGACTTGTGTCCCTCAACAGTCACCTGAAATCCCGTCTCAACACAGACGAACTGCGCTCCACCCGCCAGTTCCGCGATCTGTGGGCCAAACGCACCATCGACCGGGCGATCGCCAGGGCACTGGACGAGGCGCCGGAAAACGCCGGCCCGCTCAACGCCCACCAACTGGTGATCCGCGCGCTCAATACTATGGGCGAGATCTCGCCGGATTATCTCAACCGCTTCGTGTCCTACGTCCATACCCTGATCTGGCTGGAACAGGCGGCGACCCGGTTTGCGCCGCCGGACATCAAGGCAGGCGAGGGCAAGGCCCGGCCCAGGCCCAGACGCGGCGCCTGATACAAAAAATAACTTTTGACTCATGCGTCGGGCTGTTCGTATAGTGCCGGCACGCTCCCCCGCGTCCATAACAACAGCAAGCGAGGCGCCCATGCACCTGATCCGTATCGTTCTAGCCGCATTCCTGCTGATGCTGGTGGCGGCGTGTGCCACCCTGCCCCAGCGCGACAAGATCCCCCTCGTCCAGACCGACACTTACGCCGAAGAATTCGTCGTCAACCCGCAGGGCCTGCGCCTGTTCGTGCGCACCTGGCAACCCGCCGAAGCCGCCAAAGGCAACCTGATCATCCTGCACGGCACCGCCCTGCACGGAGGCGTCTACAGTCAGGTGGCCGAGCGTCTGGCGGCCACTGGCTACCGGGTGGTGGCGCTGGACATGCAAAGCTGGGGGCGCTCCGAAGGCAAGGGCGATTCCGGTTATGTCGAGAGTTTCGACGACTACGCCAACGACGTTTTCCTGATGACGAACACCCTGCGCGCCCGTTATCCCCGCGTGCCGACCTACCTGATGGGGGAAAGCCTGGGCGGCGCCGTGGCGATGTACAGCGCGCTGCGCCGGCAGGAACTGTTCGATGGCGTGATCACCAGTGCCGTGGGTTACAAGCCGAGCCTCAAGCTCATGGGCGTGCGGGCGCCGGGATTCATCAATTCGATGACGCTGTCCGTGGCCCAGTGGGGCAGCGGCCTGTTTCCGACGCTGCCCGCACTGGACGCAGATCTGGGCCTGCGCATGACGGTTGAAGACAAGGTGGTCGAGGCGCAGCTCACCGCCGATCCCTATGTGGCCCGCGGCTTCCTGCCCGGCGCCTACATTTCCACTACGCTGGCCGCCAGTGATTACATCGATGCCAACAAACACTTTTTCGAAAAGCCGCTGCTGTTGCTGCACGGCACCGACGACATTCTGGTGCCGCTGTCCTCCAGCGAGGAGCTGCTGAATTCCGTCGCCAGCAGCCAGAAGCAGCTCAAGGTCTACAACAGCCCCCACACGGTGTTGCTGGAGCGGGCCGCAGTGGATGCCGTGAGTGACGTGATCGAATTTCTCGAACGCGCCGACAGCCAGTGGATCGCCAGCCACCCGACTTCCCATTGATCCACCTGCGGCGACGGACTGAAACCGTTGCCGCATTCCTGTCATGAATCAACATCTGGCCTGTCAGCGGATGAAAAATCGGCGCGGGCATGGTTAGATAGAACCTCACTGTCGTAACGTTGGTCACAACACAGGTTCCTTCATGGCAAAACTCACGTTCTGGGGCGCGGCGCAGCAAGTCACCGGCTCCTGTCACCTCATCGAATCCGAAGGCGTGCGCATCCTGCTGGATTGCGGCATGCGTCAGGGCGGCAAGCAATCGGAAAAACGCAACGCCGAACCCTTTCCCTTCGACCCGCATCGCATCGACGCCGTGGTGCTGTCCCACGGCCATCTGGATCACAGCGGACTGCTGCCGCGTCTGTTCAAGGAGGGCTACAAAGGCCCGGTATTCTGTACCGAAGCCACTCGCAATCTGCTGGCGATCATGCTGGAAGATGCCGCCAATCTGCACCTGCGCGACGTGGAGTGGGAAAACCAGCGCCGCAAACGTTCCGGCCGCGCGCCGATCAAACCGCTGTATGATCTGGAAGACGTGCTGCACGTGCTCGAACGCTGTGTCGGCATTCCCTATCATCAGTCCCGCCCCGTCAATGGTCACGTGGAAGTCTATTTCCGTGATGCGGGCCACATCATCGGCTCCGCCATCGTCGAGCTGAAAATCCGCGAGAAGGGCCATGTCAGAACGCTGGTGTTTTCCGGCGATCTGGGCAACTCCGATTCCGTGCTGATGAAAGATCCCGAGACAGTCGCCGAAGCGGATCTGGTGCTGATGGAAGGCACCTATGGCGATCGCAATCACCGCACCCTCGATCACACCCTGGAAGAACTGGAATCCATTCTGCAGGCGGCCCATGCCTCTCGCGGCAACGTACTGATTCCTGCTTTCGCGGTGGAGCGCACCCAGGAGCTGCTGTTCCACCTCACGCTGTTGTACCACCAGGGCAAGGTTCCCCAGCAGAAAGTCTTTCTCGACAGCCCCATGGCCATCGAGGTGACCCATCTTTACTCCGAATACATGGAGCTGCTGAATCCGGATGATCTGAAAAGAGCGTCCATGCGTCTGGGCGACGATCCGCGCAAGCAACTGCCGATCCTCACCTTCACCAAGGACACCGAGGAATCCATGGCGATCAATCGGGTGAAAGGCGGCGCCATCATCATCGCCGGCAGCGGCATGTGCAACGGCGGCCGCATTCGCCATCACCTGAAACACAATCTGTGGCGCGAGGAAAGTCACATCGTGTTCGCCGGCTTCCAGGCCAGGGGTACGCTGGGGCGGCAACTGGTGGACGGGGAAAAGCGGGTGAAGATGTTCGGCTCAGTGTTCGCGGTGAAAGCGCAGATTCACACGCTGGGCGGTTTTTCCGCCCACGCAGGGCAGACACAGTTGCTGGAATGGGCGGGCAGTTTCACCAGCAAGCCGCGCTTCTATCTGGTGCACGGCGAAGCAGAAGCGCTGTCGGCGTTGCAGCTGAAACTCAACAACGTCAAGGGCATTGATGCCGAGGTGCCGGCCGAGGGCAGCTCCATCGTGTTCTGATCAGTAGCAGACGCTGTGGCCCTTGCTCTTGGCGCGGCGATCACATTCCCGGCGGATGTTATCGCAGGTGATGGCACCGCCGGGCGATAGGCTGGAAGCCCGGTTGCATTGTGAAAAGCGATCCTGCAGCTCGGAATCCGACAGCCCGGCAAATTTGGAGTCGCCGCAGGCGCTGACGAACGTCAGCAGCATCAGCGTGGAAATTGCGCGCATGCCCAGTCCCCTGTGTCATCTTGTTGTGTATCGTTCAGTATAGAATACGAATCCCCGACCTCAACCTGGATCGCTCGCCATGCGTGTCAGCCGACTGTACCTTCATCCCGTGAAATCCCTCGGCGGCATCGCGGTGCCGCAGTTTGCTGTGGATCGTTTTGGCCCGTTTATGGATCGGCGCTGGCTGGTGGTGGATGCGCGCGGCCAGTTTCTTACCCAGCGCCAGCATGCGCGGATGGCGTTGGTGCGCACGGCGCTGGAGCAGGATCAGGTGACGCTCAGTCTCGAGGGCCAGGCGCCGATCCGTTTCAGTCCGCAGGATTTTACCGGCGCAGAGACGGACGTGCAGGTGTGGCGCGATCGCTGCGTTGCCCGCACCGGGCCGGCCGAGGTGGATCAGTGGCTGCGTCAGGCGCTGGGGGTGGAATGCCGTCTGGTGTTCATGCCCGACTCCACCCGGCGCGCGGTGAACGCCGACTATGCCCGCAACGGCGAGACCGTGAGTTTTGCCGATGGCTTTCCCCTGCTGCTGACCAGCGAGGCGTCGCTGGATGATCTCAACAGCCGTCTGTCATTTCCCATCGGTATGGAACGGTTTCGACCCAATCTGGTGGTGGAGGGCACTGCGCCGTTCGCCGAGGATCAGTGGCGCCGCATTCGCGTGGGGCAGATGATCTTCCAGGTGGCGAAACCCTGTTCCCGCTGCGCAATTCCCACCATCGATCCGCTCACTGCACAAAAGCAGCCGGAAATTTTCAAAACGCTGAAAACCTTTCGTGCTCGCGATGGCGAAGTGTATTTCGGCCAGAACCTGCTGGCGCAGGGCACCGGCAGTATTCAGGTGGGCGATGCGGTGGAAATTCTGGCGTGACGCCGGCGCTCAGAACAGCTCGATGTCGTCGTCCTGGGATTCCGGCTTGCGGATGGACTCGGTCTGCTCGAACTGGTGACGGTACAGCTCCAGCGCCTCGTGAATCGTCGCGCCCTTCATGATCAGATCGAACATCAGGCGTTCGCATTCCATGGTGTAGTTGGAGCGGATCTCGTCCTGGATCTTGCGCCACTCGGTGGGATTGTACAGGCGCGTGTTGTCGGCGATCAGATCGCCCAGATGGGTCAGGCTCAGATTCACGTGGCCCAGCTTCTGGCTCAGGCGATCGTAAAACTGAAAGGCCACGATGGCGCGGTACATCTGCTGGGTCATGCGCTGTGATACCTGCGACAGTTCGTGCCGTTGTTCCTGCCATTTTTCCGGTGAGTCGAGGGCGTCGCACAGGCGGGTGATAGCCTGGGCATCTTCCGCCATGCCGGTGAAGCTGCTGGTCAATTCCCCCACCGAGCGGGAGCTGTCGTTGAGTGTGGTTTCAATCTGCGCCATCGCCAGACACAGCATCGAAATGGTTTCCTTCACCTGGCTCCAGTCCAGGTCCGGTTTGACGGCGCTGGAGCCGGGATTGGAGAGTCTTGAACCGATGGACACAGGCGGAACTCCTGCCTAACTGATTGAATTCACCCCGGATACATAAACAAATGCCGTGGCTGCGGGGGTGGTATATGCAGTCAAGCATAGTTCAGGATTCCCCGGCCTGCGCGTCGCCCGTTGCCGCCTATGTCTTTTTGGCACCTCTGTGGGGCCTGCTACACTGTAAACATCGGTTTGACTCTTGGTCAGGGATTCCCAGCCCATGAAAATCCAGTACACCTTCGCTCTGGAAGACAACACGTTGCACTATGAAGTGGACGTGGATCGTGAATTCGACCTGCAGCAGGATCGTCCGGAGGCGCCGCACTGGGCCAAGCTGGGCCACAACCAGTGCCCGAACTGCCCGCTCACGGTGAAGGATTGCGCCTATTGCCCGGCGGCGGTGGATCTGGTGAAGGTGGTGACCGATTTCCAGCGTCTGCCGGCGGTGGAAGCGGCGAAGGTGACCGTAGTCACGCCGGAGCGGGAATACTTCAAGGAAACCGCGCTGGAAGAGGGCCTGCGTTCACTGATGGGCCTGATCATGGCGACCAGCGCCTGTCCGATTCTGCACAAGCTGCGCCCCAATGCCCGCAATCACCTGCCGTTCGCGTCGCAGGACGAATTCATCATCCGTTCTGCCGCGCTGTATTTGCTGCGCCAGTATTTCAACTATCGCGAAGGCAAGCGCCCCGACTGGGATCTGCAGGGGCTGATCAGCATCAACGAGGAACTGGGCACCCTCAACCAGGCGTTCTGGCAGCGGGTGCATGAAGCATGTGAGAGTGATTCCAACCTGAAGGCGCTGCTGAGCTTCTTCAACCTGTCATCCAGCGTGAGCTATTCGCTGGAGGCACAACTGCAGAAAATCCGCCCGATCATGACCGACGAGGAAAACTCGCCGGCAATGCAGGATCAGCAGGAGAGGGAAAGGTTGTTTTATTAGGATTTCTTCCCGACCCGCACCGCCAATACATCAATGTCCGCATGATGCAGCACCGCGTTCGCCGTTGAACCCAGCAGCAACGCCAGCCCATGTCGCCCATGGCTGCCCATCACGATCAGATCCACGCCGTTGGCCTTGGCCACCCGCAGGATTTCCTTCTCGGTGATGCCCACTTCCAGATACTGATGCTCCGGCGCCACATTCAGCTTTTCGCCCAGCGCCCCCAGCTGCTGCTTCGCCTGTTTTTCCAGCTCCTTGTGCAGATCACCCAGATCCACCGGGAATTCACCGCCATACGCAATGGAAATCGGCTCCAGCACATGCACGATGCTGAGTCTGGCGTGGAAGTTGGCCGCCAGCGCCTTTGCCCGATGCACAACCTTCTCGGATTCTGGATTGAAATCGGCTGCCAGCAGGATGTGAGTATATTGGCCCATGGTGAAATCCTTTTGTGGTTTGGAATCATCGGGTTCTATTAGATAATGCTTGGCTTTGCCAGTTCAAGCCTTGTCATTGGTCAATTCGGAAGGGGTTCATGGAAATATTCCTGCTCATCGGCTTTGTCATGCTGCTGATTTTGGGGCCAGTCATGATGCTGCGGCCGTCTCCCCGGGAGCGTCGGCTGGCGCGGATTCGCCAGGTGGCACAGCAGTATCGGGTGAAGGTGCAGCCATTGCTGCTGCGCCAGGACACCCAGTTCAGCCCCGTGCTGGAACGCAATCCCCATCTGGCGGATTTCAGCTGGTCGCGGTTTCAGCGCATCGCGGATGAAGGGCAGAGCGGCCCGTCACTGCACGGCAAATGGATTCAGCGCAAGATTCCCCAGGGGCGTTTCGTGTGGGAATCCGCCGACGTGCGGCAGAAGACCAATCCCGCCATCGACGCCGTGCTGGTGCAGTGGGAGCAGGCGCAGCAGCCGGATTTTCTGGCGCTGGAGCTGGGGCCGCGCTCGGTGAGCATCGTGTGGAATGAAAAGGGCGACAGCGCCGAAGCAGAAGCGCTGTGCCAGTTGATCGAGCAGTTGCTGAAAGCGTAACGGGCTGCGCATCAGCGTCTGGGTTTGCTGATACGCGGATCGGCGTTCCGGAAAAAAGGTCGTGCCCGCAACAGCTGCTCAGACTGACGGCGTTTCCGTCTTGACGCTTCCCGCCATCGGCTGTTCTCCATAGCGGCGCTCCACCCAGTCCGGCGCCATCACCAGAATCCGCCAGTCCTTGTAACGCCACAGATCCTGCAGCATGTTGCGCCATTCATGCAATTGCAGATGGATCGGATCGTAGGGTTTTTCCGGCATACGCGAGCAGCCATAGATGATCGGGCCAGCACTTTCCTCGGCGCGGAAGGTGCCGAACAGCTTGTCCCAGACGATGAAAATGCCGCCGAAATTGGTGTCGATCTGCGCCGGATTGCGGCCATGATGCACCCGGTGGTGCGATGGCGTGTTGAAGACTTTTTCCAGCCAGCCCAGCTTGCGCACCTGCTCGGTGTGGAGGAAAAACTGGTACACCAGATTGCCCTCGATCGCCAGCAGCACCCAGTCCTTGTCGAAGCCCAGCAGCGCCGCCGGAATCCACCACAGAATCCACGCGCCGTTGAATGCATGCATGAAGTTCTGCCGCAGTGCGGTGGAAAAATTCATGTGCTCGGAAGAATGGTGTGTCACGTGAGTGGCCCAGAACCAGCGCACCTTGTGCATCAGCACGTGATTCACATAAAAGCAGAAATCCACCAGCACGATCAGCACCAGCGCGCTCCACAGGGACGCTTCGGGATACCACTGCAGTCCATACTGCGCCACCCACTCGTAAAACGCCTGGATGAACAGGGCAATGGCAACACCGTCCACGATCTTGTAGGAAAAGCCGGTGCCCAGGTTGGCCAGGGTTTCCTTCCAGTGATAAACGCCCGCGCGCTGCTTCAGGCGCACATAGCCCGCCTCCAGCCCAATCACCGCGATAAACACCGCGCCAAAGGCAATCACGAAGAAAATGGCATGTAACACGTCTTGCATCGCAGGCTCCCCGGCCGGTTCTGTGATGCCACCAGAATAAAAGGATAGTGGGGAAAGGGATTGACCGATCCCGGCAAATTTTTGACAATTCCCGCCATGCTGCTTGCGAATCTGCACGTCACCGGCGATCTGGCCGGGCTATTACTGGACTATTTGCGCGAACACGGGATCAACGATCCCGTGCTGCTGCGCCGTCTGCAACAGTTCGCCCCCAACAGCCGCATGACCTTCCAGGACTGGTGGGATCTGCTGGAGGCCATCCAGCAGCGCCTGCCAGGACACCCGGTGGGGCTGGAGCTGGGGATGAGCATCCGGCCCTCTCACCTGGGCATCCTGGGCTATCTGACGCTCTCCTGCGACACCGTGGCCGAGGCCCTGCAGCGCTTCGAACGCTACCAGCGCCTGCTCCACGACGGCGATCGTGCTCACCCCATCGCGCAGGGTGATCAGGTGTGCATGCGCTGGAGTTCGGATTTCGGGCCGTCCACCCGGCTGTCCGACGAGGTGCTGGTGGTAGGCATGCTGCGGTTTGTGCGCATGATGACGGGGGTGGAGGATCTGGCGCCGTCCCGTGTCCGTTTCAATTTCCCGCCGCCGCCGGATTTTTCGCCCTACGAACAGCTGTTCCACTGCCCGGTGGAATTCGAATGCCCCTTCACCGAACTGCATTTCCCGCTGACGTACTTCGCGCTGCCGGTGACCAACAGCGACCCCGGCCTGAAAAACCTGCTGGATCGCCAGGCCGAAGCCCTGCTGGCGGTGCTGCCTGATAGCGAGGATTTCCAGCAGTCTCTGCAGCAGGCCATCATCAAGGCGATCCAGAACGGCGAGCCGACGCTGGAACAGGTGGCGCGCACCCTGGCGCTGTCACCGCGCACCCTGCACCGGCGGCTGGCGGAGAAAAAACTGGTGTTCAAGGAATTGCTGCAGCAGATGCGCCTGCAACTGGCGCGGCAATATCTGGAGGAACAGCGGCTGACGCTGAGTGAAATCGCACTGCTGCTGGGCTACTCCGAGCAGAGTGCGTTCACCCGGGCGTTCCGCCAGTGGACGGGCAAAACGCCCCTGCAATATCAGAAACGGCGCTGATCATATGTTGCTGACAGGATCAGGTTGTGTCGAAGCAGATCAGCCCTTGTCGAAACTGGCTGCCAGTGCTTCCAGCTCTGCGGTGATCTCGGGGCCGAATTTCACCACCAGATAGGGCACCGCGTTCTCGGTGTAATTCATGAACGACTTTTCCAGGAAGCGCCACTTGTTGCGGGCGTGGTTCAGCCGTTTGATCGCGTCCGCATTGCCGGCCAGTTGCTTCTCGATGTCCTCCAGGCCGAAATTGAAACGCTGCGCCATCTTGTCCAGGGTCTCGTCGTTGCCGGCTTCGCTGCGATAGGTGTAGGCATACTGGGCAGTGCTCTGCTCCATATACAGCGCCGACATTTCCTGGAACAGCACCGTCTGCTCGCGCAGGGCCTGCAACACGGCGGGAATCCGGATGCCGGTGGTTTTCAGCACCGCCTGATAGGCGTTCTTCAGCGCCGTGGCGGTGTGATAGTTGTTCAGCAGATACCCGTTGGTGACCTGGCCTTCGGCAAAACCGCTGCCGGCGATGGCGGTCATGGCGGTGTTCAGAAAGCGCGCCGCCTCACGCCAGTGCCCGCGTACCTGATCCAATTCCGACTTCATCCCCAGATCTGCCAGATCCTGAAACGAGGTCTGGAAACTGGTTTTGAGTTGCCCCAGTGCCTCGTTCAACTGGATTAGCTGCTTGCTGTCGCCCTCGCTGCCCTGATAGCGGTGGAACGCCGACGCGGTGGCATGCAGCTTCATCTGTGCGGTGTGCAGATTGCGCAGCACCACAGCCGGATTGGAGTCCGCGTATGTCAGTGGTGACAGCAGGCCGAGCAACAGAACAAGCCAGCCAAAGCGGATGCAGCGAACAGGCATGTAAAACCTCGTAATATCTTGATTGTGTTGGAAAGCCCGGCAAATCCCGCCGGCAGTGCGGCCAGCCATGACCCCTGCCGGGCATGCGGTTCGGGCGTTCATCAAGCGTAGCCGGATTGCCATCTTTTTACCTGCTCCCGGACGTGCGCTGGCTCACCAAAACCGGGCACCGGTCGCCCCGTTGGCCCCCCAACGCCGGTTAGGAAAACTTGTCGATTCGGAAATTAGCATCTAACTTGTTGAAAATACGACGCCAACGGGCGTCGCCTCGCGGCAGGGGCAGAGCAGGGAAGGGCGCTGAACGAGAACAGTTCCCTTGACCATTGCTCTGTCAGCTCTTATATATGTCGCCCTTTTGACGGATTTACAAAACGCAAGGCTGGAAACAACCCTATGGGAAAATCACTGGTCATCGTGGAGTCGCCTGCCAAGGCGAAGACCATCAACAAGTATCTGGGCAAGGATTTCGTGGTCAAATCCAGCGTCGGCCACGTCCGCGACCTGCCCACCAGTGGCAGCAAGGCCAGCACCGTTGATCCCAAGGAACGGGCCCAGAAGGCCGCCCAGACCCGCAAGCTCAGCGCCGATGAAAAAGCCGAGCACCAGCGCACCAAGGCCCGTGAATCCCTCATCAGCCGCATGGGCGTGGACCCGGAAGGCGGCTGGAAAGCCAACTACCAGATCCTGCCGGACAAGGAAAAGGTGGTTGCCGAACTGAAGAAGCTCGCCCGCGAAGCCGACACCATCTACCTCGCAACGGACTTGGACCGCGAAGGGGAGGCCATCGCCTGGCACCTGCGGGAAGTCATCGGCGGCGACGAATCCCGCTACAAGCGGGTGGTGTTCAACGAGATCACCAAAACCGCCATCCAGGAAGCGTTCTCCAAGCCTGGTGTGCTGAACCAGCCCCGCGTGAATGCCCAGCAGGCCCGTCGCTTTCTCGATCGCGTCGTGGGCTACATGGTGTCGCCGCTGCTGTGGGCCAAGATCGCCCGTGGCCTGTCCGCCGGCCGGGTGCAGTCGGTGGCCGTGAAAATGATCGTGGAGCGCGAGCGCGAAATCCGCGCCTTCATTCCCGAGGAATACTGGGAAATCTTCGCTGACACCGCCACAGCCAAGAACGCCGAGCTGCGCCTGCAGGTGATGAAACAGGCCGGCAAGGAATTCCGCCCCACCAATCAGACGGACGCGGAAAAGGCCCTGGCCATTCTGCAGAAGCAGCCGTACACCGTGGCCGGGCGCGAGGACAAGCCCACCAAGTCCCGTCCGGCCGCGCCGTTCACCACCTCGACACTGCAGCAGGCCGCCAGCACCCGTCTGGGCTTCAGCGTGAAGAAAACCATGATGATGGCCCAGCGCCTGTACGAGGCCGGCTACATCACCTACATGCGTACCGACTCCACCAACCTGAGCATGGATGCCATCAACGGTTGCCGTGATTACATCGTGAAGAAGTACGGCAAGCAGTACGTGCCGGAAAATCCGAATTTCTACGCCAGCAAGGAAGGCGCCCAGGAAGCCCACGAAGCGATTCGTCCCACCGACGTGGCCGTGCTGGCCAACAGCGTGGCCGGGCTGGAGCAGGACGCGCAGAAGCTGTACGACCTGATCTGGAAGCGCTTCGTGGCCTGCCAGATGCCGCCCGCCGAATACATGAGCACCAACCTGTCCGTCAGCGCCGGCGAGTTCGAGCTGCGCACCAAAGGCCGCATCCTGCAGTTCGACGGTCACCTGATCGTGAACATGCCGGGCAGCAAGAAAACCGACGAAGACATCGAGCTGCCTGATGTGAAAGTGGGCGAAACGCTGAAACTGAAACAGCTCGACCACAGCCAGCACTTCACCAAGCCGCCTGCGCGCTACACCGAAGCCAGCCTGGTAAAGGAGCTGGAAAAGCGCGCCATCGGCCGGCCGTCCACCTATGCGTCCATCATATCCACCATTCAGGAGCGTGGTTACGTCAAGCTGGAAAGCCGGCGTTTCTACGCGGAAAAAATGGGTGACATCGTCACCGACCGCCTGAACGAAAGTTTCACCAACCTGATGGACTACAACTTCACCGCCCAGATGGAAGAGCGGCTGGACGAAATCGCCGAAGGCAAGCTCGACTGGAAACAGGTACTGAACGAGTTCTACAAGGACTTTTCCAAAAAGCTGGAAACCGCCGAAGCCGAAGGCAAGGGCATGCGCCTGAACCCGCCGGTGGAAACCACGATCAAGTGCCCCGAGTGCGGTCGCAACATGATGATCCGCACCGGCAGCACCGGCGTGTTCCTGGGCTGCTCCGGTTATGCACTGCCGCCGAAAGAACGCTGCAAGGCCACCATCAATTTGATTCACGGGTCCGAAGCCCTCAACGTCGACGATGAGGAAGCGGAAGCACGCGCCTTGCGGGAAAAACACCGCTGCAAGAAGTGCGGCACCGCGATGGAAAATTACCTGATCGACGAGAAGCGCAAGCTGCACGTCTGCGGCAACAGCCCGGATTGCGATGGCTACGAGATCGAGGCCGGCAATTTCAAGATCAAGGGCTACGAAGGCCCCATCGTGGAATGCGACAAATGCGGCTCTGACATGCAGCTGAAAACCGGCCGCTTCGGCAAGTATTTCGGTTGCACCAACAGCGAGTGCGGCAACACCCGCAAACTGCTGCGCAACGGCGAGGTTGCACCGCCCAAGGCCGAGCCGATTCCCATGCCGCACCTGCGCTGCGACAAGACCGATGATTTCTTCCTGCTGCGGGACGGTGCTTCCGGCCTGTTCCTGGCGGCCAGCCAGTTCCCCAAACACCGGGAAACCCGCGCGCCCGCCATCGCCGAACTGAAAACCGTGGGCGACAGGATCGATCCCAAATATCACTTCCTGCTGGATGCGCCGGAAACTGACCCCGAGGGCAATCCCGCCATCGTGCGCTTCAGCCGCAAGAGCAAGACCCAGTACGTGATGTCAGAAAAAGATGGCAAGCCCACCGGCTGGGTGGCCACCTTCGACGGTCAGCGCTGGAAGGCCAAGCAGGATGCTGCAGGTGCAGAAAAGTCGGCAGTCAAAAAGCCCGCTGCTAAAAAGCCAGCCGCAAAGAAGCCCGCCGCCAAGGCTGGAGCCAAGAAGAAAGCGGCGAAGTAACGCAGTCTGTCTGCTGAAAAAAGAAGGGGCCGCAATGGCCCCTTCTTCGTTGCAATGTCAATGATGGTTGTCGACGACGATTGCGGTGATGGCAAGATCTGAATATCCGGCCTCTTAACTCCGTCAGATCTTGAAACGCTGCAGCTGCCGGGTCAGATCCGTGACAGCCTGGCGCATTTCGCTCACCGAACTCAGCGTGTTGGACGCTGCGTCCGCTGCCTGGTCTGCGCGGGCGTCGATGGCCTGCACACTCAGCCGCACATGATTGACGGATTCGGTCTGCTCCAGCGACGCTGCCGAGATCGACTGCGTGCGCCCGGTGATGCTGGTGACGCCCTGCAGAATCTCGTCCAGCTTGTCGCTCAGCGAGCGGGCGGTGCCCACCGAGGTTCCTGTCACCTCCACGCTGACTTTCATCGCGTGCACCGCTTCCTGGACGCCAGACTGGATCTTGCCCAGCACGCCGTCGATTTCCTCGGTGGCTTCCTGGCTGCGCTGGGCCAGGGTACGCACTTCGTCCGCCACCACGGCAAAACCGCGGCCCTGTTCACCGGCGCGTGCCGCCTCGATCGCGGCATTGAGTGCCAGCAGATTGGTCTGCTGGGCGATGCTCTTGATCACCGCCAGAATGGTTGTCACACCGCGGCTCTGTTCCGCCAGCCGTTCCACCACCTGCATGGAGGCATTGATGCGCTGGGTCAGATCCTCGAAACTCTTTACCGCGTTGTGCACCAGCGTCTTGCCGCCGCGCGCATTGTCGTCGGCGTCTTCGGCTGCCGATGCGGTGAATTCCGCTTCCTTGGCCACCTCCGCCGAGGCTGCTGTCATTTCTTCCATGGCGCGATTGATCTTGCGGGTTTCCTCGGTCTGCTGGCGCACCAGTTCACTGTTGAGCTGGGCCAGTTCCTGTACCTGCTCGGCGTGTTGCTGGGTTAGGTCGCTGCTGCTTTGGGCCGAGCGAATCAGGCTGCGCATCTGATCCAGCATCGAATTGAAATTGCCAATCAGGTAGGAAAACTCATCCTGGCTCAGATCATCCACATGCACCGTCATGTCGCCGTTGGCCACCTTGGCCGCGCTGTTGACCATATTGCGAATGCTGGTGCGCAGTGTGATGTACAGGCCCAGATACAGATAGGCGATCAGCGCCAGCAACACCAGCAGGCTCACGATCAGACTGATGCGGTTGTTCTCCTTGGCGTGCAGCCGCTGCAGCACTGTGTCCATTGTGCGATCCAGAATGGCGCGCTCCGTTTCCAGCAGGGCGCCCATGTTGTCGGTGGCGAGCGCGTTGAAATCCTGCCAGGTCATCTTGTCGGCAAACGCCTCGATCAACTGCTCATTCACGGCCACCAGAATCGTCTCGGTTTGCGTGGTCACGGCATTCATGGTGTTGGCGAGGGGATGATCGGGCTGCGTTCGGCTCAGCTTGGCGAACGTCTCCTGCGCCTTGGTCAGCGTGTTGCGGGTGTTGTTGTACAGCGTTTCCACCTCGGTGAGGGTGGCGCTGTCCAGATAGGCCGTGTTCAGCGTGTTGTTGGCGTAACCCCGCAGGCTGCCTATGTCCCGTTGCAGCAACCGCAGATTCTCGATGTAGAGCGCGATCTCCTGACTCAGCAAAGGATCCGTCTCTGCTGTCAATCCGCTGGACTTGGCGATCTCGAACACCAGGTTTTCGATTTCCAGGCCCAGTGCACCATAGGACTGCATGTAGTCCCGCAGCAACAGTGCAGCTCCCAGGTTCTCGTTGAGGGATTTCTTCCAGGCGCTTTCGATGCGTTCGACGTGGTCGGGCTTCAGCAGCGCGCTGCCCTTGGTGTCATTGACCAGACGTTCCAGTCTATCGCGAACCTCGGCACGGGCCTGAGACAGTCGTTGCGTGATGGCATCGGTGCGATCGTACTGGTGGGCCATCATGATGTCCCGATACTGGTTGGCGGCCAGGGCAATTGCGCTGAGTCCGCTGATGATGCGCACGCCTTCCGCTTCGTTCGAGGTGATCTGGATATCCTGCTCCAGCTGATCCCATAACTGGTAGCTGAGCAGGACGATCGGGCAGACGAACAACACACTGATCAGCAGAAATTTATAGGTATATTGCAGCCGGTTCATGATGAACATGGCTGGCCAGAACAGTTTAAGCATCGGTTCACCTTGTTTGCTGCCGCAAAACGACAGAGAAAACAATCAACTGCTATTCAACGCGAATGCATTTTCAGTATAGGCAAGTATTGGCTTTTCGCCGCTATTCCGGGGTACGGTGCCCGCGTACAATAAGCCGGTCTTCAGCGAGTGGATCGATCATGGCCAAACACAAAATCAGCAAAGCCAACCAGAAAGTGTATTTTGCCGGTTTCTACCTCGAAGCTATTGAAATGACAGAAAAAGACGAGCGCCTGGTGAACCGGAAAGCGGTGCTGGCGGCGCATCGCGAATCCTGTGTGTTTCATCTGGTGGGTGCGTACGAAGGGTTGATCTGGGAAGTGGCCCATACCTACGATATTCCCTGGCAGCCAGGTCAGTCACTGCAACCGATTCTTGTCGCGCAGCACGACGCCGGAAAATCCGTACCTGAACTCGAACAGCTGTTTGATCTGCTGTCGCAACCCGGCAGCTGGTTGCAGCGCATGATGGCGGCATGGCAACGCATTCAGGATCTCGATCCTGCGAGCACAACCGTGGCAAAAGCACCGGTGAATTTGAACGCGATCGAAGTGCGCGTCAGCATGGAAGAAGATGATCTGCTGCAACTTCCTGATTGGCATGACAAACTTCGCAGCCTGATAGATGAAATCAGAGAACGCCTGGCGGAGTGGTAGAAAAAATATATCGGGATGCCGGGCGTTTCGTTTGTGACGCCCGAGCGCAACGTGATAGTATCTGCCACCTATGTGCGGTTGGGGAATCAGCGTTTTTCTAGCGGATTTTCAGCGAAAAATGGATTTCTTCAACGACTTCAGGCACTTCTGGAAAAAGGTTGGCGAATGTCCCCTCTGTTAGAAATCGTTGAGTTGTCCTCAGGTGAAATCGTGCTGCGGCGCGCCGATGGAGCGGGGGAGCCGCTGGTCAAAATCAAGTTTTCCGATGAGGTGCGTGTGCTGTTGTGCGAGCATTCTCTCGATATCGGCAAAGCCATGGTGGGAGCCGGTGTGCAGGCTGTGGGCGAAGTGTACGGCCACGTGCTGGAGCATCACGAAGAGCATCACGAGTATGCCTTCGATGAGTTCGACGATGTGTCCGGTGTACTGCACTGAATTGGCTGAATAATATTCTCGCGTCCCGTCTGATTTCTCTCTGCTTCCTTTCTGATTCACACCAGCGTTGATGCATCCCTACTGTTGGGCGGAGCCAGGCCCCGCCCACACGCATTACAACCCTTGCCGGATCACACCCACGCCCAGGCCTTCGATGCTGAATTCATCGCTGTTCTGATCCACTTCGATGGGTTCGAAATCCGGATTTTCCGGCAGCAGCAGAATCTTGTTGCGCTTGCGATCAAAGCGCTTGACGGTTACTTCGTCTCCGATGCGCGCCACGACGATCTGGCCGCGCTGGGCGTCACGGGTTTTGTGCACCGCCAGCAGATCGCCTTCCAGAATGCCGGCATCCTTCATGCTCAAGCCTTTGACCTGCAGAAAATAATCCGCTTTCGGTTTGAAGAAGCGCGGTGCGACTTCGCAATAGCCCAGCACGTTTTCCTGGGCCAGCACCGGGTGGCCGGCGGCCACGCGCCCGATGATGGGCAGGCCGGGCTCTTCGTCTTCCGCGCCGATCAGGCGAATGCCACGGGACGCGCCCGGTACCATCTCGATCACACCCTTGCGTTCCAGGGCGCGCAGATGTTCTTCGGCAGCGTTGGGGGATTTGAAGCCAAAGGTAGCGGCGATGTCCATGCGGGTGGGCGGCATGCCCGATTCTTCGATGTGCTGCTTGATCAGGGCGAGGATTTCCGCCTGACGCTTGGTGAGCTTTTCCATATAGCGCGTCCCGTCTCCAACTGTTTTTATATACAGATACTGGAAGTATATACAGTTTGAATCGGAATGCAACGGCCTGATTTGGCAGGGAAACGCGCTGTCAGAACTCTTCGTCACCTTCCTCGATATGCATGCCGCCTTCGCCATCGAGCATCAGCAGCTCGTCAGGCTCTTCAAAACTGTCGGCGAAGTCGCTTTCATAGCGGTCTTCCCGATCCAGTTCGAAAGGGCCACTCCAGTCCTCCGGCTGTTCGATGGTGCGCAGCGGCATCTGCAGGAAGGCATCCAGTTCCAGCGCTTCGATTTCGCCTTCGAAATACTGGATCGCGACAGAATTATCGTCCTCGTCCAGCGAAACCACTTCAAACACGCGCCCCAGCTCGGCGTCTTCGTACCAGCTTCCAACTTCAGGGGCATTGCGACGTAGCATTTTGGTGTCCTCCCGCCCGTGGTGTGTGACGCTGCAAGTATGTGTGCAGTCGCCGGATTCGACACGAAAAGGGTTAGGGGCGTGCGGCCATCCGTTCACGGCCAGCATTGGGGGCGAAGACAAAATTCTGCAGTGGTTCAACGGTTTGCCTCGGCATGCCTGGGTGAAAACGCTACCATTTAGACGCGCCCGCTCTATCGGCGGTCTTCATTAACCCGACAAAATCTAAACGCGGTTGACCTGTGTCAGGCCCTTTTGTATCGTGACGATCAGTCACAAAATGACTAATCGTTTATTTTTGGAGGAAGCATGTTGCCACTGAGGCAGTTCTGCCGGCATTTGCTGCGCCTGACATTGATTGGGTGTGCGGTGCTGCATTCCATGTCCGTACTGGCGGAATGGGATTTTGAGCTGGGGATCGAGGATCGCTATTTCCTTCAGGATTCGGCCTATGGCGCGCCGGACAACGCCGCGTCGGTGAGTGGCCGGGTCAAGTATGGGCACGAGTGGAACGATGGGGCTGACCTGCTGGATGTCGAGGCCTTCTATCGCTGGTCGGAGGCCGATGACGAGCGCACTCACGGTGACATCCAGGATCTGGCCTGGATTCATGTAGGTGACCAGTGGGAATTCCGCGGCGGTATCCGCACGGTGTTCTGGGGGGTGACGGAGTTCCAGCATCTGGTGGACATCATCAATCAGGCGGACACGGTGGAGCGCAACGACGGCGAGGCCCGGCTGGGGCAGCCGATGCTGAATTTCTCGCTGGTGCGGGACTGGGGAATTCTGGATCTGTTTGCGCTGATCGGGTTCCGGGAACGCACTTTTCCCGGCGAAGGAGGCCGTCCGCGCTCGCCGGTGGTGGTCGACGGCGATGCGGCCACCTATGAATCCGGTGACGAGGAAAAGCACATTGATTTTGCCGCCCGCTGGAGTGGTTCCTTCGACAGCTGGGAAGTGGCGCTGTCGTATTTTGGCGGTACCTCCCGCGATCCGGAACTGAACTTGCGAACAGGGGAGCTGGCTCTGGTGCCGTTCTACCCGCAGATCGAGCAGGTGGGACTGGAAACCCAGTTCACCCATGAAATGTGGCTGTGGAAACTGGAGGCGATTTCCCGTGGCGGCATGAGCGATGGCCGTTACGCGGCGTCGGTGTTCGGGGTCGAGTATACCTTTGAGGGTGTGTTCGATACGGCTGCCGACATTGGCTTGATCACTGAGTACAACTGGGATGAGCGGGGCGACGATGCCACGGCTTACCTCAATCACGATGTGGCGGTGGGTACGCGGCTGGCGTTCAACGATGAGTTCTCCACCGATCTGATCGCCGGCCTGATCTACGATCACCGCAATAATGAGCGGGTGTGGACGCTGGAGGCCAATCGCCGGCTTGGGCAGTCATTCACGCTGAGCGTGGAGATGCTGTTTTTCTCCAGTCGCAAGCCGCCGGAATCCCTGGCCTGGCTGGTGGAGGATGCCTACCGCATCTATCTGCTGGCGCCCAACAGTCACGACGACTATCTGCAGGTGGAGCTGGTCTACTATTTTTGATCGCGCCCATGACCGTTCTTGACAGTCCAGTCCTGCAAACGTAAGTTTCAAACAAGCGTTTGCAGGACTCCATTCCATGGCACAGAAAGAAACAGTTGAACGTATCCTTGATGCGGCAGAAGTGTTGTTCGCCGAGCGGGGGTTTGCCGAGACCTCCCTGCGTACCATCACTGGCGCGGCGGGGGTGAATCTGGCAGCAGTGAATTACCATTTCGGTTCCAAGAAGGCGTTGATCCAGGCAGTGTTCGTGCGTTTCCTCGATCCGTTGGTGGCGGAAGTGGAGCGGCAGCTGAATCTGCTGCAGGAAACCAAGGCGCGGCTCACCGTGGAGGATCTGCTGCAGGTGTTGACCCAATCGGTGTACGACATTCACGGCAAGGGCTCGAACCGGGCCACGGCGTTCATGCGGTTGCTGGGGTTGGCGTATACCCAGTCCCAGGCCCATTTGCGGCGGTTTCTGGGGGAGCGTTATGGTGAGGCGTTCCAGCATTACGTGTCGCACCTGAAACCCGCGCTGCCCGGCGCCACGGCGGCGGATCTGTTCTGGCACACCCATTTCGCGCTGGGTACTGCCATTTTCACCATGTCGAACTTCGATGCGCTGCGGGCCATGAGCGAGAACGATACCGGCAGTCGCACGCCGGTGGATTTTATTGTGAGTCGCCTCACCGCGTTCATGGCGGCGGGGCTGCATAATGCAGCGCATGAATAAACCGTCGATCACCATTTCCATCGCACAGCAGACACTTTCCCTCGAACAAGACGGCAAGGTGCTGGCGTCCTGGCCGGTGTCCACTGCGTTGAAGGGTGCCGGTAACGAGCAGGGTTCCTTCCAGACGCCGCTGGGCCTTCATCGCATCCGCGCGAAGATCGGTGCCGGCCAGCCGCTCAATACGGTGTTTCGTGGCCGCCGTCCTACCGGTGAAATCTTTGATGCCCGCCTGGCGGACGAATTTCCCGGTCGCGACTGGATTCTCACCCGCATCCTCTGGCTCTGCGGCGAGGAGCACGGTGTGAATCGCGGCGGCAACGTGGATTCCCAGCGTCGTTACATTTATATTCATGGCACGCCGGATTCCGAACCCATGGGCGAGCCGCGTTCCCACGGCTGCATCCGCATGCGCAACCGCGACGTGGCAGAGTTGTTCGAGCGCGTGCCGGTGGGCACGCCCGTTCTGATCACGTCCGCCTGAATTCCCCCCAATTTTCGAACAGGAGCACTTCATCCCATGACCCTGGGCCCCTTGATGCTGGATCTGGAAGGCACCGCACTGTCGGCGGCGGAGCGCGAGCGCATCACGCATCCGGTGGTGGGCGGTGTCATCCTGTTCGCACGCAATATCCAATCGCTGGCGCAGGTGAAGGAACTGCTGGCGTCGATTCGTGAGGTGCGGCCGGAACTGATTCTGGCGGTGGATCAGGAAGGTGGCCGGGTGCAGCGGGTGAAGCAGGGTGTGACAGCTCTGCCCGCATTGGGCCGGCTGGGAAAATGGTGGGATGAATCCCCGGTAGAGGCCATGCAGGCGGCGAAGGAGTGGGGCTGGCTGATGGCGTCGGAAATGTTGGCGCTGGGCTTTGATATTTCCTTTGCGCCAGTGCTGGATTTGAATGTAGGTCGCAGCCGGGTGGTGGGCGATCGCGCATTCCACGGATCACCGCAGGCAGTGGTGGCGCTGGGTCGCAATTACATCGAGGGCATGCACGACGCGGGCATGGCCGCTACCGGTAAACATTTCCCCGGCCATGGTTGGGTGGAAGCGGATTCCCACCACGCGATTCCGGTGGATGAGCGCGGCCTCGATGATATCCGCGCCAGCGATCTGCAGACGTTTACCCAACTGGCGCGTACGCTGGATGCCGTGATGCCTGCCCACGTGATCTATCCGCAGGTGGATGCGCGGCCGGCCGGCTTTTCCCCGTTCTGGCTGCAGCAGGTGCTGCGCTCCGAACTGCAATTCGACGGTGTTATCTTCAGCGACGATCTCAGTATGGAAGGCGCCAGCGTGGCAGGCGGTTATGGTGAGCGCGCGCAGGCGGCGCTGGATGCCGGTTGCGATATGGTGCTCGTCTGCAATAATCCGATGGGTGCGTCGGCAGTGATCGAGCATCTGCAGCATCAGCCGCTGGCAGTGAATCAGGCGCGCCTGCAACGGATGCGCGCCCGGCGCCGGGTGGACTGGGACAGGCTGGTGGCCAGCGCCCGCTACCAGTCGCTGCAGGTGAATATGCAAACGAGGACTCTGACCTGATGGAACAACTGATTGACTGGATGGCCCAGGTGACAGGCAGCCGCGACTGGATCGTGCTGGTGTTCATCGTGGTGTTCGTCACGTTGTTGCTGAATTTTTTTGCTGGCAAATCTCTCGCGCGGCTGGAGCAGCGCTTTGCCAAGACCCAGAACCTGTGGGATGACGCTCTGATCTGGGCAGTCAATCGTCCTGCCCATTTCTTCATAATTGCAGTGGGTACCCGGCTGGTTTGCAAGATCATGGAGCCGCTGCTCGACGACACAATCAACGATGTGGTCGAACCGACCTATCTGGTGGCATTCATCTCCATCGTCATCTGGTTCCTGGTGCGGCTGATCGGCAAGGTCGAGGAGCTGATGAAGGGTCCCGCCTATCGCCGCGAACCGGTGGATGCCACCACAGTGACGGCCATCGCACGCCTGTTGCGGCTGGCGGTGCTGATTACCGGTGGCCTGGTGGTTGCGCAGTCCCTCGGCATTTCGATATCCGGGGTACTGGCATTTGGCGGAATTGGCGGTATCGCCGTGGGTTTTGCTGCCAAGGATCTGCTGGCGAATTTTTTCGGCGGCCTGATGATCTACCTGGATCGGCCGTTTTCCGTCGGTGACTGGGTGCGTTCGCCGGATCGCCAGATCGAAGGTACGGTAGAGCACATCGGCTGGCGCCTTACGGTCATCCGCACCTTCGACAAGCGGCCGCTGTATGTGCCCAATGCCACCTTCGCCAGCATCGCGCTGGAAAATCCGTCGCGCATGAGTCATCGCCGCATCTATGAAACAATGGGTGTGCGTTACCAGGATATGACCAAGCTGCCGGCCATCATCGGCGATGTGAAGGCGATGCTGAAAGAGCACCCCGAAATCGACAACAGCCAGACCCTCATCGTGAATTTCAACCAGTACGGCGCGTCATCGCTGGACTTCTTCATTTATACTTTCACCCTTACCACCAATTGGATCAAATTCCACGAGGTGAAGCAGGATGTCCTGTTTCGCATTGCCAGCATTGTGGAACGCCACGGCGCAGAGTTCGCCTTCCCGACCCGCACTGTGCATCTGATCGAAGAACCGGTTTCCGAAGCTGCAGCGTCAGCCCGTTAGAAGAGGATCACACATGAACGTGTCCATTCCCGAAGTGGAAAACGTTTGGAAAGAAGCCGACTGTCTGTGGACAGCCGAACAGGTGGAGCAGGCCATTGCCGTGCAGGCCGCCGCCATCACCCGGCAGCTGGGCGACAAGAATCCGCTGGCGCTGGTGGTGATGCGGGGTGGCCTGATGTTCGGCGCCCAGCTGCTGCTGCAACTGCGTTTTCCGCTGGAAGTGGATTACATTCACGTCACCCGCTATGGCCGTGGCCTGTCCGGCTCCGAGCTGCAGTGGAAGGTGACGCCGGCGGAATCCATGGAAAACCGCCACGTGCTGATTCTGGATGACATTCTGGATGAAGGCCTCACCCTCGAAGCCATCATGCAGGCCTGCGAATCCCAGGGTGCCGCGTCGGTGACCTCGGCAGTGCTGGTGGAAAAAAAGCACGATCGCCGGCCCCATCCGGATTTCCGTGCGGATTACACCTGTCTCGACGTGCCCGACCGCTACGTGTTCGGCTATGGCATGGATTACAAAGGTTACCTGCGCAACGCCAACGGCATCTATGCCGTGAAAGGAATGTGAGATGAGTCTGATCGCAATCGTCGGTGGCACCGGCCTGACTGAACTGGAAGGTTTGCACATCCGCGAATCGCGCACCGTGGAAACCCGCTACGGGCCGCCGTCGGCGCCGCTGGAATTCGGCCGTTTCGGCCAGCAGGATGTGGTGTTTCTGGCGCGTCATGGCAAGGGTCACCGTCTGCCGCCTCATCAGGTGAACTACCGGGCGAACATCACCGCTCTGAAAGCTGTGGGGGTCACCGATATCATCGCCGTGAACGCCGTGGGTGGCATCAATCCCGCCATGGGGGCCGAGGCACTGGTGGTGCCGGATCAGATTGTCGATTACACCTGGGGACGTGATTTCACCTTTGCCGAAGAAGGCAATGTGCTGCACGTGGATTTCTCTTTCCCGTATAGCGACAGCTTGCGTGCCAGTTTGCTGGTGGCGGGCAAAAAAGCGAGCTTGCAAGTGCACGATGGCGGCGTGTATGCCGCTACCCAGGGACCACGGCTGGAGTCTGCAGCAGAAGTGAATCGCCTGGAGCGTGACGGCTGCGACATCGTCGGCATGACTGGCATGCCGGAAGCGTCCCTGGCCCGGGAAGCCGGGCTGAATTACGCCTGTCTGGCGCTGGTGGTGAACATGGCTGCCGGCCGCAGTGACGGCATCATTACCATGGAAGAGATCGAGCGCTGCCTCAAGACCGGCATGCAGAATGTGCGGGCACTGCTGGCGGCGTTTCTGAGCCAGTAAACCGTCCGCTCGAAGCGGTATCGGGGCGCAGCGCCCCTTGAATTTTCCCCTGGCTGCCGCCATTGATAAGTGCATTGTCAGTGGCGCCCGCGCGGCCAGGAATCCTGCGATGAATCCCACCCAGATAGTTTGTCCTCATTGTCACCGTACCAACCGCGTGCCGGCGCAGCGCCTGCGCGAACATCCCAACTGCGGCGCCTGCAAACAGCCCCTGTTCGGTGTTGGCCCCGTGGACGTGCCGGCAGAGGCCATGCTCAGGCACGTGCAGAACAGCGATATTCCTGTAGTGGTGGATTGCTGGGCCGCCTGGTGCGGACCGTGCCGGATGATGGGGCCGGAATTCCACAAGGCGGCGGACGTGATGGACGCGCAGGTGCGGTTTCTGAAGCTGGATACCGAGGCCAACCAGTCCCTGGCGGCACAGTTGAACATTCGCAGCATTCCCTGCCTGATTCTGTATCGGGGCGGCAAGGAAATAGCACGTCAGGCCGGCGCGATGAACTCGGCACAGATTCAGGGCTGGATCCAGCAGGTGTCACGCTGAGGCTGCCATGATCCTGCTGTGATCATGGCAAGAGCCTGGAAATCCGCTGGCGATTCGGTGGTATCAGAGCTTGCCTTGCAGTGGAATGATCTTGCTGATCACGCCCAGGGAGGGATGATCCAGATAGTGCAGCTCCTTGCTGCGCATGCGACGGGACTCCTGCATGCGAAACAGGCGGGTGGGTTCGAACCAGACGGGTGCCGGCTCGACTACGCGGGTGCCGTCTTCCAGGATCACCACGGATTCCAGCCCGGTATCTGCCGGCGCCTCGGTTTGCGTGAATTCCCCCAGCCACAGATCGGTTTCCAGATGCAGGTAGCGCGACAGCACCACGCGCACCGTGCCTTCGAGCCGGTGGTGCTGACCGAACGTGTCGCCACCGCGAATCAGAACTGGCAATGCCTTGTTGCGCGCCAGGCCCGGTTGCCGCCAGCTCTTCACCAGCAGCACCTTGTAGCTGGGGCTGCGCTGCAGTGACGCCACCACGCCATTGAATTCCTGATCGATGATGGTGGTGCGCTGGAAACCCTGCACGTCACCGTTTTCGTCAAGGGCATCCAGATCCACTGCATTGACAGGCGTCTCGAACCGCAGACCTTCGGGTTGGGTGAGAACTTCGCCAGCGGCTACGCCCTGCCGATTCTCGAACACCACGATATTCACCTGATACCAGTTCTGCGCGAACAGGCTGGCGGGTGCGAAGGCGAAACAGAGGCAGAGCAGCAGTCGGATCATCATGGTTTGGCTTGGCCTAGTTGGGTCAGCAGTTTTTCCACCGTGTCGAGGCGCTGGTCGGTGCTTTCGGACTCGATGGCGAACCTGAGTTTATCAGCCCCTTCCAGCTTGTAGAACTGGGGCTGCTTCTGGATCATTTTGACAATGGTCAGCGGATGGACGGACGTCTCGCTGCCGAATTCGATGCGCCCACCTTTCGGGCCGGCGTCGATTTTATGGATGCCGAGCTTTTCCGCCCGCAGTTTCAGGCTGGTGAGGCGGAACAGGTTCTTGGTGGAATCCGGCAGGCTGCCGAAGCGGTCGATCATCTCCACCCGCAGCTCGTTCAACTGGTCGTCGTCCTTCGCGTTGGCGATGCGCTTGTAGGTGATCAGGCGCTCGTGCACGTCCGGCAGATAGTCGTTGGTGATCAGGGCCGGGATGCGCAGGTTGATCTCGGCGCCGTGGCGGAAGGGCTTGTCCAGGTTCGGTGTCTTGCCCGCCTTGATGGACTGCACCGCTTCCTCCAGCATCTCCATATAAAGCGAGAAGCCGATGGTGTGCATGTTGCCGCTCTGTTCCTCGCCCAGCAGCTCGCCGGCGCCGCGGATTTCCAGATCGTGGCTGGCCAGGGTGAAACCGGCGCCGAGGTCGTGAGCTTCCTGAATCGCTTCCAGGCGCTTGTGCGCATCCGGCGTCATGGCCTTGGGGGGCGGTGTGAGCAGATAGGCATAGGCCTGATGGTGGGAACGTCCCACCCGACCGCGCAACTGGTGCAACTGCGCCAGACCGAACTTGTCGGCGCGGTCGATGATGATGGTGTTGGCCGACGGAATGTCGATCCCTGTCTCGATGATGGTGGTGCACATCAGCACGTTGAAGCGCTTGTGATAGAAATCCGTCATCACCTGCTCCAGCTCGCGCTCGCGCATCTGGCCGTGGGCAACGACGATGCGGGCTTCCGGCACCAGCGCCTGGATTTCTTCCGCGCGCCGATCGATGGATTTCACCTCATTGTGGAGAAAATACACCTGGCCGCCCCGTAGCAGCTCCCGCAGGATGGCTTCCTTCACCACATTGTTATTGGCTTCCCGCACGAAGGTTTTGATCGACAGACGGCGCGCCGGCGGCGTGGCGATGATCGACATGTCGCGCACGCCGGACATGGCCATGTTCAATGTGCGCGGAATCGGCGTGGCGGTGAGGGTGAGCATGTCCACGTCGGCCCGCAGTTCCTTCAGCTTTTCCTTGTGGCGCACGCCGAAACGGTGTTCCTCGTCGACGATCAGCAGGCCCAGATCCTTGAAGTGGATGTTGTCCTGCAGCAGCTTGTGGGTGCCCACCACGATGTCGATCTTGCCCTCGGCGATCAGGTCGAGCGCGCGACTCTGTTCCTTGGCGGTGCGGAAGCGCGACAGCACTTCGATCTGCACCGGCCACTCCGCAAAACGATCCTTGAAATTCTGGAAATGCTGCTGGGCGAGAAGCGTCGTAGGCACTAGGATCGCCACCTGCTTGCCGTTCTGCACGGCGATAAAGGCGGCGCGCATGGCGACTTCCGTTTTGCCGAAGCCCACGTCGCCGCAGACAAGACGGTCGGTGGGGCGATCGGAGGTCATGTCGGCGATGACGGCGTCGATGGCGGCCTGCTGATCCGGTGTTTCCTCGAAGGGGAATCCGGCGCAGAAGGCCTCATAATCCAGCTGACTCAGATGGAAGGACACGCCTGGTTTCGCCGCGCGGCGGGCATAAATATTGAGAAGCTCGGCGGCAGTATCGTGAATCTGCTCGGCGGCCTTGCGTTTTTCTTTCGCCCACTGATCGGTGCCCAGACGGTGCAGCGGTGCGCCTAGATCGCTGGAGCCGGAATAGCGGCTGATCAGATGCAGCGACGACACCGGCACATAGAGTTTGGCTTTGTCGGCGTATTCCAGCGTGAGGAATTCCATCTGCTGGCCATCGATTTCCAGCGTTTGCAAACCCTGGTAGCGGCCGACACCGTGATCGATGTGCACCACCGGATCGCCGGCGTTCAGTTCCGTCAGGTTGCGGATGACATTTTCCGCGTGATCGTCACCGCGCTTGCGGCGGCGGCTCTGCATCACCCGGTGGCCGAACAGTTGGGACTCGGTGATCACCGACAACGCGGGATCGCTCAGCACCAATCCTGTCGCCAGCGGCGCAATGGTGATCATGGGCAGCGCTGAATCCGCCGCGACAAATTCACTCCAGCGCTCGACGGATTTGGGATGAATGCGAATCCGCCCGAGCATTTCCAGCAGCGTATCCTTGCGCCCGGCGGATTCCGCCACAAACAGCACCCGGCGTTTGTCCGCCTGCGACGCCATGCAATAGGCTTCCACGTGCATCAGCGGCTGGGTGGCCTTGGCATTGATGGGCAGGGCAGGGGCATCCTGCAGCGGCAGGTCACAGTGACCGGCGCGTTCGGTGTCCACGCCATGACTGCTCACATTCAGTCGGGGAAACGCCTTCAAATGCCGGTGAAATTCCTCGTCCGGCAGAAACAGTCGCGCCGGTGGCAGAATCGGGCGCTGGATGTCATAACGCAGATCCTCGTAGCGTGCGGCGCTGTCGGCCCAGAACGTCGCCACGGAATCCTGCATGCCATCCGGCGTCACCACCAGCGTGTTCGCGGGCAGGTAATCAAACAGCGTCGACGTGTTGGCAAAAAACAGCGGCAGATAATATTCGATGCCGGCGGTGGCAATACCGTCGGAAATATCCTGGTACACCGGGCAACGGCGGAAATCCACTTCAAACTCCGCCTTGAAATTCTCGCGGAAGAACTGGATTGCTTCGTGATTGAGCGGGAATTCCTTCGCCGGCAGCAGGCGGATCTGCTGCACCTTGTCGCGGGAGCGCTGGGTTTCCGGATCGAAGGCGCGCAGGGTGTCGATCTCGTCGTCGAACAGTTCGATGCGGTAGGGCTCCGGGCTGCCCATGGGGAACAGGTCCATGATGGCGCCGCGAATGGCGAACTCGCCATGTTCATACACCGTATCCACGCAGCGGTAACCGGCTTGCTCCAGCAGACGGCGGATTTTATCCAGCTCGAAGGTCTGCCCCACGTCCAGCACCAGACTGTGGCCCGCCAGAAACTGCGGTGGCGCGATCCGGTGCAGCAGGGTGGGCACGGGCACGATCAGGATGCCGCGCTTGATCTGCGGCAGCTTGTACAGCGTGGACAGCCGCTGGGAGACGATATCCTGGTGGGGCGAAAACGAATCGTAGGGCAGGGTTTCCCAATCCGGGAACGACAGGATGTCGATGGCGCTGTCGGCAAAGAAGGGAATTTCCTGCTCCAGTTGCAGGGCGGTCTGGGTGTCGCGGGTGACCACCAGCAGCAGGCCGTTATGACGCTGCGCCAGTTGCTGCAGAGCCCAGGCCGCGCCACTGCCTTTCAGATTTCCCCAGGTGCGCTGATCGCCAGGACGGGTGGGTATATTCTGAAGAAAATCAGTGGACATGAGGGGAATAAAGACCTGCCGGTGCACGGGGAGCCGGCATTGTACATGCTTTTTTTTACCCCTGCAGGGCAAACTGGCGTTAGGATGAACATTCTAAAATGCACTGTTAGCGTGCAGAGTGTTTACCTATTTGCAGCAGGGCAGTGCCCAGCAATTCCTCCTATTCAGACGCGACGAGCAGAGAAACAGGCCATGGCAGACAAGAAACTTCCCCTGACAGACACCCAGGTGGCGCAACTGGCGGAACAGATGGCCGACAAGGTCAAGGAATCCGCCAACCAGATCTGGCTGGCCGGATTGGGCGCCTACTCCAAGGCCGAGCAGGAAGGCAGCAAGCTGTTCGATGCCCTGGTGCAGGATGGCGAGAAGCTGGAAGCCAAAACCCGCGCCCTGGTGGATAAACCCCTGAGTGTGGCCAAGGAAACCGTCGAGACCGTGCGCGCCCGCGCCAGTGGTTCCTGGGACAAGGTGGAAAAAGCCTTCGATCTGCGGGTGTCCAAGGCATTGCACCGGTTGAATATTCCCACCCGCTCCGACGTGGACGAATTGCACGAGCGGGTCGCGCAGCTGACGGATGAGTTGCGCCGTGTTACCGAGCTTGTGGAAAAACGTAAAACCCCTCGTAACAAATCGTAACAGGAGGCCGCCCAGAGCGGCCTTTTTGTTTGCCCCTGTGGATATCGTCGAAAAAATGCAACGGTTTTTTAAACTTTTTTCGCTGTGAAGCCGTCATCGAGGAAAGCGCTGTAAATGACTGATTTCCAACTGACATCACCATAACATATTGAAAAATATGAAAATATTAATTGATCAAAAAATAACCAATTTGTTGCAGGGACAGCAATGGTGGCACTTCGGGGCTGTTTTCACCAAAGCATCCACAGAGTTGTCCACAGAAAATGTGGATAGAATTGCCCGGCTCCAGCGCCCCGATAACTTAAATAAATTCATGATTGGCTTTTATGGGAAATGGGAGTACCTTTTGCGCCCATTGTTAAGCAGGTCACGTTTGGGGACTGGATCTGCGGCGACAGTTGCCGCACGCATTCGGGCGTTTTCCGGCGTTTGATTTTGGACTGAGCAGGGTTCGATATAGTGAGTGTTGGATCTTCATTCGGATTGATATCAGCGCGCGCTGACAGTGGTTGTGGTGTGTTCGCCCGCGTGTTTTACCGCCTTGCCTTTTCCCTGATCAGTTTCCAGTGCCAGAACGGCCGCGCCTATCCCTCCCGCTTCTCCCTCAAGATGCTTCAGTATTCTGCCGATCACGGTCATCTGCAGGCCATGGCCCAGCTGGGTGGCATGCTGTATCGCTGCGGGGTGGGGCGTGCCGACAAGCGCAGCGGGCTGGAATATCTGCGCCGCGCCGCCAAACGCGGTGACATCGATTCCCAGTTCCTGCTGGGTGCAGCACACATGGACGGCCAACTGGTGCGTCGCGACGACAAGACGGCCATTCATTGGCTGGCGCTGGCCGCCGATCGGGGCCATGGTGACGCCGCCCGCCTGTTGGAAGAATGCAAAACCCGCCAGACTGAAAAGGCCGATTCCGAGTCATCCCCCGCCTGATTTCCCACGCCTCGCACCCACGCCAAATCCTGCTTTACTCAGCCAGCACTGCCCGGTAACCTCACTGCCACGTTTTGTCCCGCCAGTGTCGGGACGCCAAAAGGACTGCGGTGCGCGAGTTACCTATGAATCAAGCTTCCTACATCGTCGATGTCGATCAGAACAACGTTCACGAGATCATCCAGCTGTCGCTGAAAGTGCCGGTGTTGCTGGATTTCTGGGCCACCTGGTGTCAACCCTGCAAGGCGCTGGCGCCGGTACTGGAAAAGCTGGCCAACGAATACCAGGGCCGTTTCGTGCTGGCCAAGGTTGACACTGATGCCAATCCCACACTGTCACAGCAGTTGGGGGTGCGCAGTATTCCCGCGCTCAAGCTGGTGGTGAAAGGACAGCTGGCGGGTGAACTCAATGGCGCCCAGCCGGAATCGGAAATCCGCCGTCTGCTGGAACCTTTCGTAGGCGCCGCGCCGGAGCAGCAGGAGCCGGAAGAAGAGGGCGATGAATTCACCATCCAGATCCAGCGTGCCCGCGCCATGGGCGCGTTCGACCAGGCGTTGCAGGCCTTGCAGTCCGCCATCAAGGAACAACCCAAGACGCTCGAATACCAGGTGCTGATGGCCGATGTGCTGATGGACATGGATCGTCTGGAGGATGCCCGCCAGGTGCTGGACAATATCCAGGACGAGAAAATCAAGGCCACGGCAGTGGGGCGCCTGTTTTTTCTGGTGGAATTGCAGGGCTTTGAAACGGCCGAATCCCTCCAGTACCGGGTGGCCAGCAACGACAAGGATGTGGAAGCAAGGTACTTTCTGGCCGCCAATTGTGTGCTGGCTGGCGAATATGATGCGGCCATGGAGCTGCTGCTGCAGGTGATCACGCTGGATCGCACCTTCAAGGAAGATGGTGGCCGCAAGGCGCTGCTGAAAGTCTTCGACATGCTGGGTGTCAGCGATCCCCGGGTGGCGCCGTACCGTCGCCGTTTGTTCACCAGTCTGCACTGATCCCCTGCGGGGTGATGATGCCCGTCACGTCATCCCGTATTCCTTCGTCTAGAATCAGTAAAAAGTCTTTCTATCTTCCAGCGCAGGGCGCCTGCATTGACCGAACCCGACCGGCTCGCCCCCCACAATGGGGAACTCAAGGCCGAACTCGAAGGCCACTATTATCGCAACTGGCTGCGTATCAGTTTCGCCGGCGCCATCGAGGAGCGCTATCGTCGCTACTGTGGTCGTGCCGACCGTCGCTATGTGCGCAATCTGGCCAATGTGCTGATTCTGCTTTACGTGAGTTACGGCTTTTTCGACTGGTTTCTGTTGCGCGATGACGTGGGGCCAGTGTGGGTAGTGCGTTATGCCGCTGGTCTGCCGGGGCTGTTGCTGACCTGGATTTTCACCAAGATGACGTGGGCGGAACGCTTTATCGACAAGCTGATTGTGGCCTGCCTGTTCTGGCTGACGGTCACCACCCTGTTCATGGTGCGTCTGGTGCCGCCGGATGTGATGGATCTGTATCTGAGCAGCGTGCTGGCAATCATCTTGGCGGGCATGACCATCACCCGCTTGCGTTTCTGGATGTCGGTGGCCACCGGGGTGCTGTTTCTGCTGTCTGTCGCGGTGCTGATTCCGGGAGTGCATGTCAATCCGGAGTATCTGCTGTATTACGGCGTGCTGTGCACGGGTGTGGTGATGTTCTGTGTGATCGCGCAGTACAGTGCTGATCGTGGCCGGCGCCGGGAATTTCTGCAGCGCATACTGATTCATCGCAAGAACCAGGAGCTGCGCAAGCTCAACCTTTATCTGCGGGATCTGGCAGAGCTGGATGCGCTCACCGGCATCGCCAACCGTCGTTATTTCGATGTGGTGCTGGATGAGGAGTTGCGGCGGGCGCGGCGCCGGGAATACAGCGTGGCGTTGCTGATGTGCGATATCGACTTCTTCAAGCCCTACAACGATTTGCTGGGACACGTGCAGGGTGATGTGTGCATTCGCCAGGTGGCGCAGCTGATTCATGCGCAGGCGCGGCGCCCCGGCGATTTGGTGGCCCGTTACGGCGGTGAGGAGTTTGCCGTCATCCTGCCAGCACTGGATGTGCACGAGGCGCAAAAGATTGCCCAGCTGATCTGCGATAAAATTGCAGCCCAGCGTATTCCTCACCCAGGCTCGAAGGTGGCAGATCATGTCACCATCAGCATTGGGGTTTCTGCGCTGGTGCCGCACGATGAGCACAGTCAGAAAATTTTGATAAATCAGGCGGATGAGGCGCTTTATGCGGCCAAGAACAAAGGTCGCAATCAGGTGCAGATTTTCCAGCCCGAGATCGTACACCAGCCTGCCATTCCCTGAACGCTGGATTCCCCTGTGCGGCGGCGCTAGACTCAGTTGTTTGTGGCGTTTTGCGCAGGTGCCGTTCGTGGACAATAAAAAGAAACATTCGGACGTTGTGGAGCAGCTGACGGCACTGAAGCAAGCGCCGTTCTGGGAGCTTTTTTTCGATTCCGCGCTGGAGCAGCGCTACCAGTATTCCCAGCAGCATTGGTATCAGGACGCCATTCGCGCGTCGAGTCTGCTGGCGGCATTGCTGATCATGGCCAGTCATCTGGTGGATTGGGCGTATGCCATTGCATTGCCGGTTCCCGTGCTGTTGTGGCGAGTGCTGGTGGTGACTTGCCTGCTGGGCACTTATCTGTATGCCCGCCGCACTACGACAGGACGCTGGCTGCAATGGTTGGCAAGCCTGAACGGCCTGATGGTGGTGGCGTCATTTCTGTTGATTGCCCGCAACTCCGCCGAGCCGATCAAGCAGATCTATTACACCAATATTTTCTTTGTCGAAATTGTTCTGTTCGCGTTTATCCGTCCGCCCATCAACTTTGCCAGTACGACTGCGTTGCTGATGGTGCTGATGGTGGCGCCAGCGCTGTATCTGGATCAGATGGGATTGCGTGCGTCTACTTACCTGCTGTTTCTGCTGCTGGCCGGCACGCTGCTGTGCATGATGATTGCGTTGCGAATGGAGAAATTTTCACGCAAATCGTTCCTGCAGAATGAGTTGATCCAGCTGGAGCGGGATCAGTTGCGGGATCTCAATGCGCAAATGGGTGAGCAGTTCAGTCAGGATCGGGTTACCCGTCTGCAGAATCGTGTCACGTTCGAGGATGCGTTGCTGCAGGCCAGTGAAAGCAGCGGTGCCAGTGGGCGACGCATCATGTTGCTGGCGGTTCAGGTGGAGCAGTTTGCGCGCTTCAACGACATGGTGGGCGCGGATCGCGGTGATGATCTGCTGCGCAATGTGGCGCGGCAGCTGCGCACGCTGTTCAACGAGGTGGATGGTTGTGCGGCGCGTCTTGGCGGTGGCCGCTTCATCGCGCTGTGCCATGTGCAGGATGATGGTGTGTTGCGCTCTGCGCTGGAGTCGCTGCGGCAAAAATTGCTGGAGCTGCCGGTGCTGGCGCAGGAGGAATTCCAGAATCGCGGCGTGGGCCTGACCTGGGGTGGCGTACATGTGCAGATGGATTCCGAGCGCGATCCCCGCACGCTGATCGATCGCATCTTCAAGCATTTGATTCCGGTCGAGGCGCAGGCCATGACCTACGATCACTATCAAACTTTCACCCGGCGCGCCGGATTTATCTGACGGTAGTTGTGATGACGAGTGATACGCGTATTGATGACATTGCCCGGTTGATTGACGACGCCGAGCGCATTCTATTCATCACCGGCGCAGGTTTGTCGGCGGATTCCGGTTTGCCCACTTATCGCGGCATCGGTGGGCTGTACAACGATCAGCATACGGACGACGGTATTCCCATCGAGGTGGCGCTGTCTGGCGACATGTTGCGGCGACGTCCGGAGGTGACCTGGAAATATCTGCTGCAGGTGGAAACCGCCTGTCGTGGCGCGGGCCACAATCTGGCTCATCGCGTCATTGCCGAGATTGAAAAAATCAAACCGCAGACCTGGGTGCTGACCCAGAACATCGACTGCTTTCACCGTCATGCCGGCTCACGCCAGCTGATTGAAATCCACGGCCGGGTGGACCAGGTGTTGTGCACGCATTGTCATTACCAGCAGACGGTGAAGGACTATTCCGGCTTTGCGCTGCCGCCAGCGTGTCCGCGCTGTCATGCGGTCATCCGTCCCAACGTGGTGCTGTTTGGCGAGATGTTGCCGGACGAAGCGGTGCGTCTCTATCACCGGGAAATGCTGCGGGGATTTGATCTGGTGTTCAGCGTGGGCACTACCAGTGTGTTTCCCTACATTGCGCAACCGGTGTTCGATGTGCGCAAGTGGGGTGGCAGGGCGATTGAAATCAATCCGGGCATTACTGAAGTGTCGTCGTTCGTGCACCACAAGCTGGACATGCGCGCCGTGGATGCCATGAGCCGTATCTGGCAGGCACTGGGACATCCGTTGCCGGCAACAAAGGATCTGGCTGTTGCGGAGTGAGGGCGGCCCATTCAGGCCGCGATGGCGTTTTCCTGTTTCACCAGCTGTTGAAAGGTGGAGACAAAATGCCGGGCGGTGAGGCTGGCATCCTGACAGAAATGTTGGTGCCAGCACCAGGCGAGTCCGTCGATATTGTTGGCATCCACAGGAATCTCGGCGCCGCTGTGCGCGTACAGACTCCAGGCAATGGCAGTGGCGTAACTCAGGTTGGTGGTGAGTTCCAGGTGGGGCTGACAGAGGAATTCCCGCTGCGATGCCAGTCCACGCACGGCGCTGGCCAGATCCGGATCAAAAGCGAGATAACAGTCCCACACGGTTTGGTGTCGCTGCGCATCCACCTGATAAATACCGTGTCCGCGGTTTGAACTCAGTTGCATGCCGAGACCAGACGCCTGCGCTGCCGTGCCGATCAGAAGGTTTTCGAGGGAGGGAGTCCATTTGCCCAGTTTCTGCAGGGTGGGGCGCACAATCAATTGGCGAAAATCGGCGGGATTTATACCCATTTATTCAATCACCTGACTAAAGTCATACAACGGTTGGAAATGTCGCAGCCGCAAAGTGCACCTGACTGAAACCGTTACGATCCAGTCCGTTAGCTGCGCTTTCCTAAAAAAAATCTTAGTTGATTTTGCTAACTTGTTTGCCTGAATGGAAAAAATATTTCGATCTAAACACGCATCGCAATAGAGCGGAACGGACTGTGATTATTTTTGCCCGATCAGCAGGTAGGATTCCGCAGCTTCGATGGCGGCCTGTTCGCCGCTCAGAATCACGATGTCAGCGCTTTGCAATTGAGTGTCGTCGTTGGGACTGGGCACGATGTCGTTGCCGCGGCGGATGGTGTGAATGTTGACCTGGAGTTTGTCCAGCGCCAGATCCTTCAGTGCTTTGTTCACGGCAAAAGCGGACTCCGGCAGGAACACCGGTTTGAGCCGGCCCTGGTAGCGTGACAGGCCATATTGTCCGTGCTGGCCCAGAATGAAACCGTGCAGCATTTTGTAGCGTTCGCGGCGCACGTTCTGGATGCTTTCGAAAACCTGTTCGCCGGATTTTCCCAGGGCTGCCATCACGTGGCTCACCAGCATCAGGCTGGCTTCCAGGGTTTCGGGAATGACTTCAGTGGCGCCGGCGTCCTGCAGTTCCTGCAGATGGGCGTCATCCCGTGTGCGCACCAGAACCGGAATCTTGCGGTTTTCTTCCCGGATCATGGTGAGCATGGTGCGGGCAGCGGCGTAGTCGTCGAAGCTGATGATCAGCAGGTTGGCGTGCATCAGGCCCAGGTGTTTGAGCACGGCGAGCTTGCGCGCGCTGCCGAAATACACCGGTTCGCCGGTATCCCGCGCCCGTTTCACCCGCACCGCGTCGTCATCCACTGCCACGTAGGGAATCCGCTCCTGCTGCAGAAAACGTGCGATGGTCTGGCCCACGCGCCCGTAACCGCAAATGATGACGTGGCCGCGCAGTTCGCTGTCTGTCTTGCTCGCCAGGATGTCCAGCGCGGGATCTTTTTTCTGTTCCCGGCGTAACAGCAGACGAGTGGCGATCTTTTCACTGTTGCTCACCAGAAACGGCGTGATGCCCATGCTCAGCACGATGATGGACAGGAAGAACGATGAAATGTCCGGTGGCACCAGGCTGTCTTTTACCGCGAGTGCCAGCAGCGCGAAACCGAATTCACCGCCCTGGCATAGAATCAGGCCGGTGCGAATGGACACCACCGGATTGTGGCCGAAGCCAACGCACAGCAGGGCGATCAGCACGGTCTTGAACAGGATCAGGCAGGCGGTGAAGAACAGGATGCGTGGCCAGTAAGTGAGGATCAGATCCACATCGATCATCAGGCCGATGCTGACGAAAAAAATACCCAGCAACACATCGCGGAACGGACGGATTTCCAGTTCGATCTGGTGACGGAAATGGCTTTCCCCCAGCATCATGCCGGCCATGAATGCGCCCAGTGCCATCGCGAGTCCCAGGCTGTGGGCAACAGCGGCGGACAACAGCGCCACCACCAGCACGGTGAGCACGAACATTTCCTCGGAGCGGGTTTTGCTGATCTCGGTGAACAGCGGCGGCAGCAGCCATTTGCCGATGGCGACCACAGCAGCGAAGTAGGCCAGTGCCTTCAGGCCGGTGATGCCCAGGGATGTCCACAGTGCATCCGGATTGCCCTGGCCGGCGGTGGAAATCAGCACCAGCATGATGATGGCAGCGATGTCCTGGAACAGCAGGATGCCGATGGCGATGTGGCCGTGAGCGGTGGTGATTTCGCTGCGCAGCGCCAGTTCCTTGCTGACAATGGCGGTGGAGGAAAGCGCCACCGCGCTGGCCGTGATCAGGATGCCGGCAATGGTCATGCCGCCGTACAGATAATTCGCGGCACTGAACACGCCCACGCACACCAGCACCTGCAGCGAGCCCATGCCGAACACCACTTTGCGCAGCGCGATCAGGTGGGGCAGCGAAAATTCCAGCCCCAGGGTGAACAGCAGAAACGCCACACCGAATTCCGCGATGTACTGGAATGAGTCCGCGTCCTTCACCAGTTCCAGTCCGTTGGGCCCCACCAGCACGCCTACCAGCAGGTAGCAGATCAGGGTGGGCACGCGCAGACGATTGAACAACGCCGACGCCAGCACCGAGGCCGCGAAGATGATGATCAGCTGGTTGAGAAATTGGTGTGCCACCGTTGCCGCCGTCGTTATTGATTGGTCAGACGATTCAGGATCAGCCCCACGTACTTCCAGAAATATTCCCGCACCTTCTCGCTCCAGGGCCGTTGCTTCCACAGATTCAAAGTATATTCGATGGACTGGGCGAAATCGTTGACCAGCATCGCCTCCACGTTGCGACTGAACTCGCCGTCGATGATTTCCATGTTGGCTTCCAGGTTCCAGCGCAGGTTCCAGCGATCGAAATTGCAGGAGCCGACACTGCACCAGTCGTCTACCAGCGCCAGTTTCATGTGCAACATGCGGGGCTGGTATTCATAGATGCGCACGTTGTCCTTCAGCAGTGTGCTGTACCAGGAGCGGCCGGCAAAGCGCACACTGGGATGATCGGTGTAAGGACCGGGCACCAGGACGCGCACGTCGATGCCACGCTGGGCCGCCTTGCGCAGCGCCTTCAGCACTTTTCCCGACGGATAGAAATACGCGGTGCTGATCCAGATCAGCGATTCCGCTTTTTTCATTTCCGCCAGCAGGGCGCCGATGATGGGCTTGTTGCCCAGGCCTCGGGTAGCGTTGACGCGGGCTTGTGGCACTTCGCGATTCATGTGATGGGCGTTGTAGCGGGGTTGTCCGAACGCCAGGATGCGTTCGCGCAAGGCTTCGTTATGCACTGCGTCATGATTTGCCCACACCCGTTCGAACATGATCTGCCAGTCGGCGACGATGGGGCCGTCGATTTCCACCATCAGTTCACGCCAGGCTTTGGGGCCGCTGACACGGGGCGAGAATTCATCGGTAATCCCGGCGCCGCCCACAAACGCAATCCGGCGATCTGCCAGAATAATTTTGCGATGATCCCGCGACAGATTGCGCAACCATTTATGGCGATGAATACGGTTGAAGAAACGCAGCTCGATGCCCAGCTCCTGAATTTTCAGCACGTCCTGCTGGGACAGATGATAGGAACCAAAATAATCCAGCAGCAGCCGCACGCGCACGCCACGGGTGATGGCCGCGCCCAGCCGGTTGATGAAACGGGTGGCGGTCTTGCCGGATTCGAACAGGTACATTTCCATGTCGACCGTTTCCCGCGCTTCCTCGATGGCGGTCAGCATGCGGGGATAAAACTGGTCACCGTCCGCCAGCAATTCCACGTGATTGCCGGTGCGCCAGGGCATGGTGCAGGTGAAGTTTTCGACGGTGCGGGGCGGCATGCAACTCTTCAGCGGACGAGCGGGACTTCACTGTAAAAGAATTGGCCGGCAGGGGGAAGGGCGGGCGCGGATTCAGTGGCCGTGGCCGCCAAGGCCGGGAATTTGCGATGTGATGGTCCACAGCCCGAAACCGATCAGCAGCAGCGCCGCAAAGGTGCGTGTGGACTTGGATCGCGCCCAGTCGTTGAGCGCGTGGCTGAAGAGGCCGACACCGAGCATGGCCGGCAGCGTGCCCAGGCCAAAAGACAGCATCAGCAGCGCACCCTGCAGCGGGCTTTCGGCGCCCACCGACCAGGCCAGCGCGCTGTACACCAGGCCACAGGGCAGCCAGCCCCACAGCAGTCCGAGCGCCAATGCCTTGCCGGGGTTGTCGACGGGAATCAGATGCCGTGTCCAGGGCGCCAGCTGCTTCCACAGTTTTGCGCCCAGGCGTTCCAGCTGATTCAGCACCTGCCACCAGCCACTCAGATAGAAACCCAGCAGCACCATCATCACGCCGGCGAAAATCCGCAGCGCCGAAGGCCCATGTCCGCCCAGCAGATCGCGGAACTGGTGGCCCAGCAGTCCCGCCAGTGCGCCTGCAAGAGCGTAGCTGGCAATGCGGCCGCT
This sequence comes from Pseudomonadales bacterium, assembly GCA_020062665.1. Classification (GTDB taxonomy): domain Bacteria; phylum Pseudomonadota; class Gammaproteobacteria; order Pseudomonadales; family Ketobacteraceae; genus Ch67. Next base: position 28,183 of record JAGUVW010000015.1, on the reverse strand, counting down.
GGAATAGAGCAGGGGATAGCCCAGCTGTCGGGTGAGCGTGGTGGCGCCGGGTCGCAGTGCTGTGGTGAGCGCGCTGCTGATGCCGCCGCACATGCCGATGCAGTGCAGGCTGCCCATGAAGCCGATGGTGAAGGCGGCGACGAAGCTGACGCTGTCCATGTCAGGGGGGCGGTTGCGTCTGGTCGTGGGAGGCGGGTGGTTTGGGGCGGGCGTCTTCGTCGAACAGGATGCGGCTGCCTTCCCGATCCAGATCCTCGAACTGATTGTTTTTCACGGCCCAGAAAAACAGCCAGACGAACAGGCCGAACAGCACCAGCGCCAGGGGAATCAAGAAATAGATCGATTCCATGGTGGGTTCCTCTCAGTTCGCCCGTGCCGGCGCGTGGCGGTTGATGCGCAGCGCGTTGATCACCACGATCAGCGAACTGGCAGACATGCCGATGGCCGACAGCCAGGGCGGAATCAGTCCCGCGGCGGCGGCGGGCAGGGCCAGCACATTGTACCAGAGCGCCCAGGCGTGGTTCTGGCGGATGATGCGGTAGGTCTGGCGCACGATGCCCAGCACCTGCAGCAGGGGTGTCAGGCTTTTGCTGAGTAGCACGCCATCGGCGGCCACCTTGGCCAGATCAGTGCCGTCGGACATGGCGATGGACACATCCGCGCCCCCCAGCACAGGTGCATCGTTGAGGCCGTCCCCCAGCATCAGCACTTTTTTCCCCTGCTGCTGCAGCTGCTGCAGGTAGGTCAGCTTGTCCTGGGGCGAGGCATTGTCGCGTACCTGCTCGATGCCCAGCTGGTGCGCAATTTCGCGGGCGTGGCCCGAGCCATCGCCGGACAGCACGTGGCAGGTTCTGCCCTCCTGCCGCAGCTGATTCACCAGGGTCAGGGCATCTTCCCGCAGGCGATCTTCCACCTGGAACCAGGCCAGCGCCTGTTGCGCGGTGGTCAGCAGAATCCACTGGCCACCCGCTGCAGGCGCCTGGGGCGGTTGTGCCAGTCCATGGCTGGCGAACGCGGGCTTGCCGATGCGCAACGTCTGCCCGTTCCACTGGCCGTGCACGCCCGCGTTGGGCACGATCTCCGCGTCTGTCACTGCGCTGTCGAAGGGCAAGGCATGAAAGGCGCGCGCGATGGGATGCTCCGATGCCCGTTCCAGTGCGGCCGCCAGGGCGTTGGCCTGATCCACGCTCAGATCCGCAAGGGGCAGGGTTTTTGCCAGGCTGAAGTGGCCTTCGGTGAGGGTGCCGGTTTTGTCGAATACTACGTCGGTGATGCTGCGCAGGGCTTCGATGGTATGGCTGCGGGTGGCCAGAAATCCCAGGTTCGCCAGGGCTGCGGTGGCGGCCGTGATCGCCGTGGGCGTGGCCAGTGACAGCGCGCAGGGGCAGGTCACCACCAGCACCGCCAGCACGATCCAGAATGCGCGCTCCGGCGCATGCAGCCACCAGAACGCAAACACCAGCACCGACACCACCAGCACCGCCGCGATGAAATGGCGCGCGATGCGATCTGCCAGCAGACTGGCGCTGGGTTTTTCCGCCTCGGCGCGATCGAGCAGGCGTCGCAGGGTCGACAGCGTGCTGTCTGCCGGATTGCGCAGGATTTCCAGCGTCAGCGGCTGCTCGACATTGAGCGTACCACCGGTGGCCTCATCCCCCGGCTGCTTGCGACGCGGCAGATGTTCGCCGGTGAGCATGGATTCGTCCACGGCGCTGTTGCCTTGCAGCACGCGGCCATCGCCGGGAATCACTTCGCCCGCTTTCACCAGCACCCGGTTGCCCGCGCGCAGGCGATCAGCGGGAATCAGCGTGGAGTGATCGTCGTCATCCAGCAGGCGCGCCGTCTGCAGACTGCTGTGGGACAGGCGGATCGACGTCTGTTGCGAGCGATGGCGCATCCGCATTTCGAAATAGCGGCCCAGCAGCAGAAAGAAGGCGAACATCGACACCGAGTCGAAATAAATCTCCGGCCCGTAGGTGAACACCGACCACCAGCTGGCGATGAAGGCAATGATCAGCGCCAGCGAAACGGGCACATCCATGTTCAGATGCCGCGCCCGCAGGCCGCGCAGGGCGTTCACATAAAACGGCCAGGCGGAATAGAAGAACACCGGCGTGCACACCACACCGCTCACCCAGCGTAAAAAGTACACGTGGTCGGGATCGATGCCCTCGAACGCACCCAGATAGATGCCACCGCTGTACATCATCACCTGCATGGAGCCGAGGCCCGCCAGCCCCAGTCGCATCAGCGCCGTGCGATTTTCCCTGCGGATCTGCGCTTCCTGCTGCACCGGATTGTAGGGTTCGGCCTTGTAGCCCACCTGGGCGATGGCGCGGATGATGCCGCCCAGACTGATCTTCGCCGGATCCCACACCACGCGGGCGCGGTGGCTGCTGGTGTTGAGCTGGCAGACTTCCACGCCGTCCTGCCGGTTCAGGTTCTGCTCCACCAGCCAGGCGCAGGCGGCACAGGTGATGCCGCTCACCAGCAGGGTGATTTCCTTGTGGTGCTCGGTGGTTTCATGCACGTAGGGTTGCTGCAGTTCCGGATTGTCCCAGTCCTGCAGTTCGCTTAGGAATTCCGGTACCAGTTCGGCAGAAGGCAGCGTGCCCGGCGCACTCTGTTCCCGGTGCTGGTAATAACTTTCCATGCCGATGTCGATGATGGTCTGCGCCACTGCCTGGCAGCCGGGGCAGCACATGGCACGCGCGCTGCCGCCGATGGTCACCGGCCAGCGGCTGTCGGCGGGAACAGGCAGGCCGCAGTGAAAGCACTGCAGGCCCGCAGGTGTGTCGCTCATGGTGAGGGAGGCTTCAATTGAGTTCAAAATCGTTCAGCGTGTTGGCGAAATTGACCTGGCTTTCGATTTCCCAGTTCCCTTGGCTCGAACTCAGCAGGGTGTAGTAGAAACCGCTGGGCGTGCCATTGAGCTTGGCGAAATAGCGGTTGTCCGGCGTCTTGTACAGTTCGGCGCGCATGTCCCGCTGAGCCAGGGTCGGATGCACCAGCTCCAGCACCAGTCCGGCATCCTGGGCAGGGTCCAGGTTGGTCAGCCGCAGCGTGACGATGTTGTCGCTGTTGTCGAAGGTGAAAAACGCCTTGATACCGGCATCCTGGGCGCGGGTGCGCTTTTCCAGACGCTGGTTGATGGCCATGCCATCCTTGTACCACTCCTCGCGCACCAGCGTGTCCCGACCGTTGATGGCTAACGTCAGCAGGATCATTCCCGTGATCACCGAACTGCCGGGAATGGCAATCAGAAACCAGGGCCAGAATTGTTTGTACCAGGGCTTTGTGTCAGTTCTCATCACTATGCTCGGCATGCAGAAGAAGGGGCAGCGTCAGCGCGGCCCCAGGAACCGGCTTTCCTCCGTGACTTGCCGGGATGGGTCGGACTTCGCTTCCACCGTGAAATACACCGTGGTATTGCGCTGCTGCAACTGGTCGGGGCTGATTTCCACCGTCACCGGCAGATTCACCAGCTCGCCAGGCAGCGCCCTGATGGCGTCAGGCATGCGCGGGATGGCGCCCGCCAGTCCGCTGAAGGTCACAACGTATTCCTGCTCTTCCTGCGTCTTGTTCATGATCTTCAGTGTGTAGGTATTTTCGATGTTGCCGTCGAAGGTTTCGCGATAGAGCGCATTGCGGTCGCGGATGATGTCCATCTGCAGCGGCACCCGGTTCAGCAGCACTGCCAGGAACAGAACGATCATCACACTCAGCACGGCACCATAACCGATCAGACGCGGGCGCAGGATTTTCGACGGCTTGCCTTCGATCACGTTTTCGGTGGAATAGCGGATCAGACCACGGGGATAGCCCATTTGATCCATGATGTGATCGCAGGCGTCGATGCAGGCGGCGCAGCCGATGCATTCATACTGCAGGCCGTTGCGGATATCGATGCCGGTGGGGCACACCTGCACGCACATCTGGCAGTTGATGCAGTCACCCAGGCCTTCTGCCTTGGGATCGGCGCCTTTCTTGCGCGAGCCTCGGGGTTCGCCGCGGGGGCTGTCGTACGTCACGATCAGCGTATCCCGGTCGAACATCACACTCTGGAAGCGTGCGTAGGGGCACATGTACAGACACACCTGCTCGCGCAGCCAGCCGGCGTTGGTGTAGGTCGCGGCGGTAAAGAAGAACAGCCAGAACCACGCCCAGGCCGACACGTTGAAATCGTACAGGTCGAACCACAACTCCCGCACTGGCGCAAAGTAGCCAACGAAGGTAAACGCCGTCCAGAATGCCAGCACCAGCCACAGACCATGCTTGGCGACCTTGCGCACACCCTTGTTCAGCGACCAGGGTTGCGCGTCCAGCTTGATGCGCTGGCTGCGATCGCCTTCGGTGATGTACTCGATCCACATGAAGAACGTCGTCCACACGGTTTGCGGACAGGTGTAACCGCACCAGACCCGCCCGGCCAGCACAGTAAAGAAAAACAGCGCAAAGGCCGCGATGATCAACAGCCAGGACAGATACAGAAAATCCTGCGGCCAGAAGGTGAACCAGAAAATGTAGAACTTGCGCTCCGGCAGATCGAACAGTACGGCCTGGCGGCCATCCCAGGTGAACCAGGGCAGAATGAAATAGAGGCCCAGCGTGATCCAGATGGTGGCGATGCGCAGGGTCTGGAAGAAGCCGGAAATATGGCGCTGGTAGATGTGCTCGCGTTTCCTGTAGAGATCTCCGCTCCCTTTGTCACCGGGGTTCAGTTCCTTGACCGCGATTTTCTCGGCATTTGCCATACATCACCTGCTCAGGCCGGGGATCATCTTTGGGGTGTGACGCTGCTGGCGGCAGACAATGGCGCGCCCCAACTGGCGGCGCGCCACAGCAGAAGGGCTTACATGCTCAGGCTGTACACGTAGGCGGCGAGCACGTGGATTTTCTCTTCGCCCAGTGTGTCCTTGAACGCTGGCATCTTGCCCTGACGGCCAAGGGTCAGGGTTTCGATGATGGCTTTCTCGGTGCCGCCATACAGCCAGATGTTGTCGGTCAGGTTGGGGCCGCCCAGTGCCGGATTGCCAGTGCCGTCAGCGCCATGACAGGCACTGCACACGGCAAACTTGGCCTTGGCGGCGTCGGCATTACCCGACCCCTTGCGGCCACTCAGCGTCAACACGTAAGCGGTCATATCCAGCACATCCTGCTCAGTCATGGGCAAGCCACCACCAGGAGGCATCATCGCATTACGACCGTGGGTGATCGACGCCACGATCTGGTCGGCGCTACCGCCATACAGCCAGTCGTTGTCCACCAGATTGGGATAACCCAGGTTACCGCGTGCGTCCGAACCGTGGCACAGGGCACAGTTGTTGCCAAACAGGCGCTGGCCGATCTTCACCGCCTGCGGATCTTTCGCCAGCTCTTCCACCGGAATTGCGGCATAGTCCTTGAACACGCGATCGAAACGGTTGTTGGCCTTTTCCACTTCCATTTCCCACTGGTTGTGGGAGGTCCAGCCCAGCATGCCTTTCGCGTCGCCCCAGCCGGGATACAGCGTCAGATAGATGAAGGCGAAAGCGATCGTGAAATAGAACAGGTTCAGCCACCAGTGGGGCAGCGGATTGTTCAGTTCCTCGATGCCGTCGAAGGAATGGCCCATGGATTCGCCTTCGGCGATGTGATCTTCCGGGCGCTTGCGGGTCCACCAGAGCAGCCACAGGCAGCCCAGCAGGTTGATCAGGACGATGGCGATGATCCAGCCATTCACCCAGCCTTGAGTAAAGTCAGTACCAGTCATTGTTTATTCTCCGTGCCCTTGTCGTGCTGTAGGGAATTCAGTTCGTGCGCGTCATCTGCAAAGGGCAGGTTGGCTGCCTCGTCGAAGCCTTGCTTGCGGCGGGCGCCGAACACCCACCAGCACACGCCAATGAAGGCGCCAAAGGCCAGAATCGTTGCGATACCACGCAGTGTATTGATGTCCATCGGGTTCACCTCTTCGAGCTGAGAGTGGTGCCCAATCCCTGCAGATACGCGACAAGCGCGTCGATTTCCCGTTTGCCTTCCACGGCTGCCTTGGCGCCTGCGATGTCCTCATCGCTGTATGGCACGCCCAGCAGACGGAAGGTTTCCATCTTCTTGCCGGTCAGTTCGCCATCCAGCGTGTTGTCGAACAGCCAAGGGAACGAAGGCATGTTGGATTCCGGCACCACGTCACGGGGGTTGTACAGGTGATCCATATGCCACTTGTCACTGTAGCGGCCGCCGACGCGTGCCAGATCAGGCCCGGTACGCTTGGAACCCCACAGGTGCGGGTGTTCCCACACGTGCTCACCGGCAACGGAGTAATGACCGTAGCGCTCGGTTTCGGCGCGGAACGGACGGATCATCTGGGTGTGGCACACGTTGCAGCCTTCCCGGATGTAGATGTCACGACCTTCCACCTGAAGGGCAGTCCAGGGCTTCATGCCCTCCAGCGGCTGAGTGGTCTGCTTCTGGAAGAACAGGGGCACGATTTCCACCAGACCACCGAAGCTCACCGCCACCAGGGTCAGAACGATCATCAGGCCAACGTTTTTTTCGACAATTTCATGCGTCTTTGCCATGGTCGGTACTCCTTACGCCGGCTGGGCTGCAGTGTTGGTGGAGGTGACCGGTGTGGTCATGGTCTTGAAGACGTTGTACGCCATCAGGAACATGCCGGACAGGAACACCAGGCCGCCAGCTGCCCGCACGATGTAGTACGGATAGGTTGCCTTGATGGACTCGATGAAGGTGTAGGTCAGGCTGCCGTCTTCCGGGTTCACCGCGCGCCACATCAGGCCCTGGGAAATCCCCGCCACCCACATGGAGGCGATGTACAGCACGGTGCCGATGGTGGCCAGCCAGAAATGGGTGTTGACCAGGCCGACGTTGTGCATCTGCTTCTTGCCATACAGCCAGGGCACCAGCGCGTAGATCGAACCGATGGAAATCATCGCCACCCAGCCCAGCGCACCGGAATGCACGTGGCCCACTGTCCAGTCGGTATTGTGGGACAGCGCGTTCACGGTCTTGATGGACATCATCGGGCCTTCGAAGGTGGACATGCCGTAGAACGACAGCGCCACGATCAGGAAGCGGATCACCGGATCGTCCCGCAGTTTTTCCCATGCACCAGAAAGGGTCATGATGCCGTTGATCATGCCGCCCCAGGAGGGTGCGAGCAGTACCAGCGAGAACACCATCCCGAGGGACTGCGCCCAATCAGGCAGCGCACTGTAGTGCAGGTGGTGAGGGCCGGCCCACATGTAGATCGAGATCAGTGCCCAGAAGTGAACGATGGACAGGCGGTAGGAGTAGACCGGACGGCCTGCCTGCTTGGGCACAAAGTAGTACATCATGCCCAGGAAGCCTGCCGTGAGGAAGAAGCCCACCGCGTTGTGGCCGTACCACCACTGCACCATGGCGTCGATGGCGCCGGAATAAACAGAGTAGGACTTGAACAGGGAAACCGGCATCGCCAGGCTGTTGACGATGTGTAGCAGTGCGACGGTGACGATGAATGCGCCGTAAAACCAGTTGGCAACATAGATGTGGGAGGTCGTGCGTTTGGCAATGGTGCCGAAGAACACCACCGCGTAGGCCACCCACACCACCGCGATCAGAATGTCGATGGGCCATTCCAGCTCGGCGTATTCCTTCGAGCTGGTAAAGCCCAGTGGCAGGGTAATGGCCGCCGCCAGAATCACCAGTTGCCAGCCCCAGAACACAAACTTGGCCAGGCCCGGCGCAAACAGGGTGGTCTGGCAGGTACGCTGCACCACATAGAGTGAGGTCGCCATCAAGGCGCAACCGCCGAAAGCGAAGATCACGGCGTTGGTATGCAGGGGGCGCAGGCGGCTGTAAGTCAGCCAGGGAAGATCAAAGTTCAGGGCCGGCCAGGCCAGCTGGGACGCGATCAGAACGCCCACAGCCATCCCCACGATACCCCAGATTACGGTCATGACCGTAAATTGCTTTACGACACCATACTCGTATTGCGGCGTTGCGACTGGATTGTTACCCATTGAAAGTCATTCCTGTGTTGAGTGAGTTAACACACTTGCTTCGACTTCTGTTTCTCCCACAAAAACAGACTGGCCACCCACAAGGCAGAGCAGGTGGCACACCGCATTATAGGAACCGCCCCTTAGTGCTTGTTGATACAGGTCAACCGACTGTTACCCATAAAGGAATAGCGGGGCCGGCTGTGCTGCACCTGGCTGCTGTGCTCAGTAGAGGTGCGCGCGGTTCCGTGTTAGCACTTGATTGGTGCATTTATGGCGCAGTGTTACTCGCAATCTAATGTAACCAATTGAAAGTATTAGATTTGACGAGATGGCCTGATACCTGCATGCGCTCTGTTGGTGCAAATGCACCAATATGGTTCAAATTTTCGGGCAGGCAGGTAAAAGGCGCGCAATTATGAAAATGATTACGGCAATCATCAAGCCTTTTAAGCTGGATGATGTACGCGATGCGTTAACGGAAAAAGGCATCGCAGGCATGACCATCGAAGAGGTAAAAGGCTTTGGCCGGCAGAAGGGCCACACCGAGCTGTATCGCGGTGCGGAGTATGTGATCGACTTTGTTCCCAAGATCAAACTGCAGCTGGCCGTGAAAGATCAGCAGCTGGACGATGCCCTCAATGCCATTTCCCGTGCGGCCAACACGGGCAAGATTGGCGACGGCAAGATTTTCGTCACCGAGCTGGAACAAGTGGTGCGGATTCGCACCGGGGAACAAGGCGTCGACGCGCTCTGAGCGGACGCCTGTATAACAACAGTTTTTTTCAATAAATCCTTCAAGGGGATATCCATGCTGAACACTACCTTTCGACGTTTGTCGTGGGGCATTCTTTTGTCCTGCGTTCCTGCCGTGTCCTGGGCGGAGGGGATCGATTCCGGCTCCACCGCCTGGATGCTGACCGCCACCGCGCTGGTTCTGTTCATGACCATTCCCGGCCTGTCGCTGTTCTATGCGGGGCTGGTGCGCTCCAAGAACGTGCTGTCGGTGCTGATGCAATGCTTTGCCCTCACCGGTGCCATGTCGATCCTGTGGTTTGTGGTGGGGTACACCATGGCCTTTGGTTCCGGCGGCGAGGCAGGGCCGTGGCTGGGGGATTTCGGTAACGTGCTGTTCGCCAGCATCAAGCTGGACAGCGTGACTGGGGACATTCCCACGTCGCTGTTCGCCATGTTCCAGATGACCTTTGCTGTCATCACGCCGGCGCTGATCGTGGGTGCGTTTGCCGAGCGGATGAAGTTTTCGTCCATGCTGGTGTTCAGCACCCTGTGGCTGTTGCTAGTGTATGCGCCGATCTGCCATTGGGTGTGGGGTGGCGGCTGGCTGCAGCAGATGGGGCTGCTGGATTATGCCGGTGGCACCGTGGTGCATATCACCGCTGGTGTGGCGGCGCTGGTGGCAGCGCTGGTGATGGGGCCGCGCAAGGGCTTCCCGCAGACGGCGATGATGCCCCACAACCTGACCATGACGGTGACGGGCGCCGGCATGCTGTGGGTGGGCTGGTTCGGCTTCAATGCCGGCAGTGCGGTGGCGGCCAATGGCAATGCGGCGATGGCGCTGATGGCGACGCACATTTCCGCGTCGGCGGGCGCAATGGCCTGGATGGCCTGCGAATGGATCCGTCATGGCAAGCCGTCGGTGCTGGGTATCGTGACTGGCATGGTGGCGGGGTTGGGCACCATCACACCGGCATCCGGCTCGGTGGGGCCGGCGGCAGCACTGGTGATTGGCCTCTGTGCGGGTGTGCTCTGCTTCTACATGACCATGCTGATCAAGCGCAAACTGCACATCGACGACTCCCTGGACGTGTTCCCCGTGCACGGCGTGGGCGGCATTCTGGGCACTCTCTTGGTGGGTATCTACTGCTCGCCGGACCTGGGCCTGTTCAGCGGCCTGGGCTTTGGTGGTGACAACAGCTCCATCCCGGAGCAGCTCAAGGTGCAGGCCATCGGCGTGATCGTGACGCTGGTGTACACCGCCGCGGTGTCCTGGATTCTGCTGAAAGTGATCGGTGCCCTGATGGGGCTGCGTGTCACCGGCGATCAGGAAACCGAAGGTCTGGATATCGTGCTGCACGACGAGCGTGGCTACGACATCAAATAGCCATCCTGATGTGATTGTCAGCGCAAAGGCAGCCTCCGTGCTGCCTTTCTGCGTTATCAGGTTGACCAAAATACACGGCAGGCTGGACAAAATGGCTATTGAATAAAGGCGCGGGTTTTAATACTTTAACCGCAACGTCTCAAACAGTCGTTTGATTGATGAGCGTATAATACAAGCTGCTCCGCCCGGGGTGGTGGTAAAAGTGGCTATAAAAATCAAACAGGAGAAGCCGTATGAAATTCAAGTTTTTGTCCACCGAGTGGTTTGCCAAAGTCAACGAACTGAAAGCTGCTGCTGGCGATCTGCAGGTGCCTGCTGCCATGCACGATCTGGTGATCAACATCACGGTTACCGGTTCCGATTTCGGTGACGTGGATATCGCAATGGCATCCGGCATGATCGAAAAAGGTCACCATGCCAATGCACCCACCAAGATGACGCTGCCTGTTGATCTGGCACACCGCCTGTTCATCGACAACGATCAGTCTGCCGGCATGCAAGGTTTCATGAGCGGCCAGATCAAGATCGAAGGCGACATGAGCAAGTTGATGGCGATGCAGACCGTTCAGCCTTCTGCTGCACAGAAAGCCCTGCAAAAGCAGATCCTGGAAGTGACCGGCTAAGGTCGGATCGCATCCTGCAGAAGAACCCGCCGCGTGCGGGTTTTTTTGTGCCTGTGTTCCGGTAGAATGCGCATCCCGTCGAATGAACTGGACATGGCCCATGCAGCAACTCCTCATCACCTGTCGTGCCGGCCTTGAGCCGGACATCGCCGCCGAGATCCAGGTGAAATCCGCCGCCGTTGGCGTGCATGGTTTTGTGCGCGCCCAGGCCGGGCAGGGTTATGTCATTTTCGAGGGATATCAGCCGGATAGTGCGGAATCCCTGATGCAGCGCCTGGCGTTCGCGGAATTGATTTTTGCGCGGCAGTGGATGGCGGTTGTGGAACATGTGACGCTGGAAGCGCCGACCGATCGCATTGCGCCGATCGTTGAAGTGCTGCAGCAGGCACCCGCGTTTCATGGCAGCTGGCTGACGTTCCCCGATACCAACGACGGCAAGAGTCTGTCGCGCCTCACCCGCAAGCTGGAAAAACCGCTGGAAAAAGCCCTCGCGCCGTTGCAGGCCCGCACGCCGGACAAGGCCGACTGGATCGTGCAGGTGTTTTTTCTGTCGGGCGAGGAGTTCTGGGTGGGGCTTACGCCTCGGCGCAATGCGTCGCTGTGGGATGTGGGGTATCCGCGTTTGCGTCAGCCACCGTCGGCACCGAGCCGTTCCACGTTGAAACTGGAAGAAGCCTGGCTGCAGCTGATTCCCGAACATTTGCGCGCGGTGTACATCAAGCCGTTTCAGAAAGCGGTGGATCTGGGTGCTGCGCCGGGCGGCTGGACCTGGCAGCTGGTGCATCGCGGCATGCAGGTGGTGGCGGTGGATAACGGGCCCATGGACAAGCAGCTGATGGAAAGCGGGCAAGTCACCCATTTGCGCGAAGATGCGTTCGCCTACAAACCCAATCGTCAGGTGGACTGGCTGGTGTGCGACATGGTGGAAAAGCCGGCCCGCGTCGCCGAATTGATGGAGCGCTGGCTGGTGAAAGGCTGGTGCCGGTTTGCGATTTTCAATTTGAAATTGCCGATGAAAAAACGTTGGCAGGAAGTGGATCAGATTCTGACGCGGATCCGCGCGGAACTGGATCAGGCGGGCATTGCGTATCAGATGTCAGCGCGCCAGCTGTATCACGATCGTGAGGAAATCACGGTGTTCGTGGGGCCGAAGGAAACCTGATTTTCAGAGCGGGAGCAGGCGATGCAGGATCGTGGTGTGGTGTATAAGCTGAGCCTGCTGTTCTGCCTGTACTTTTCCCAGGGATTGCCGTTCGGTTTTTTCAGTCACGCGATTCCGACGCTGCTGCGCAGCAACGGTGTCGATCTGGAAATCATCGGGCTGGTGTCATTCCTGGCGTTTCCCTGGGGCATGAAATTTCTGTGGGCGCCCTGGGTGGATCGTTGGCACATTCCCGCGCTGGGTCAGCGTAAAAGCTGGATTCTGCCGTTGCAGCTGGTGGCGATTGGTTTGCTGCTGGGGTTTTCGCTGATTGACACTGAGCAATTGGCGAGTGGACAGTGGTTCTGGTTGTTTGTGCTGCTGGGCTTGATGAATCTGGTGGCGGCGACCCAGGATATTGCCACCGATGGTTTGGCGGTGCAGGCGCTGCCGCCGGCGCAACGGGGCCTGGCCAATGGCATGCAGGTGGGTGGCTATCGCGTGGGCATGGTGTTCGGCGGTGGTTTGGTGCTGGTGTTGATTGCGCAGGTGGGATGGCACTACGGGTTTGTTGCGCTGGCGGTGCTGCTGGCGCTGGTGACGGTGCCAGTGTTGTTTTTGCGGGAATCGCCGGCGCTGGCCGTTCCATCGCGCGCGGAATCTTCTGTTGTGCGTCCCGATGCGCCTGTTACAGCATCGCGTGTGCGTACGCAATCAGCCTGGCGGGTGTTGTGGCATTTCATCCGTCAGCATCACATGTGGCGCTGGCTGCTGGTGATGATGTTGTACAAGGTGGGCGATTCCTTTGGTTCGGCCATGGGCAAGCCGCTGTTGGTGGATCTTGGGCTGCCGCTGGATGTGATCGGCTGGATCGGTGGTGGTGTCGGCATGGGTGCTGGAATTTGCGGTGCCATTGCCGGTGGTATCTGGGTGCAGCGGCTGGGCCGGGTGAAGGCGTTTGTCATCTTTGGTGTGCTGCAGTCGGTAAGTTTGTTGGGTTATGCCTGGCTGGCTGGACGCGAGGTGTCGCTGGAAGCGGTAGTGGCGGTGAATGCGCTGGAGCATTTCGCTGGTGGCATGGCCACGGCGGCACTGTTCACGCTGATGATGGATGCCTGCCGTCACGATGAGGCGGGTACTGATTACACGGTGCAGGCCAGTCTGCAGGTGTCCATCGTTGGGTTGGCTCATGGTTTCAGCGGTTTCAGTGCGGCGGCGTTCGGGTATGGATGGCATTTTGTCATCTCGGCGATGGTCAGCGCACTGGTGCTGCTGCTGGTGCCGCTGTGGTTGCGACAGGCGCCGGACATTCAGCGCAGCGCGTGGCAACATTGCAAGGCATGACGCTAAAAAATGGTGTGAATCGGCATGAATGATCAGTTTCAGTTTCAGTTGGATACGTGCGGGCTGCTGTGCCCGGAGCCGGTGATGCTGCTGCACGGCAAGGTGCGCGAGATGGCGTCGGGCGATGTGGTGGAGGTGGTGGCCACCGATCCTTCCACGACGCGGGACATTCCCAAGTTCTGCCAGTTTCTGGGGCATGCGCTGCTCAGCCAGCACGAAGCCGACGGCAAGTTTTTTTATCGTATCCGCAAGAAGTAACCTGCCCGCAAGACGCCTGTGCGATCGCGAAAAACGTTATAAGAATGACTGGAAGCAGTGCGAAACGGTCTTGCTTATTGCCAATCCTGCTAAGCCATTGGATGGCTGCACGTGCCTTCAGCGGTGCTTTTAGCGCCGACCCTGCAGTCCTGTAGCATTTTGTTTCGATGCGCAATTTGAGCGAACAATCAGGCTTGCGTCTGCTATTTTTAATGCACGGTCTCAGGGATGGAGGCTGGACGTTCAGCAGGTTGTTTTGCAGGTATTGGCCATTATCACGTCGCTTTCACGCTTAGTCATTTTAGTTTTAACGCTCCTTCTGCTTGCTGCCTGCGGTGGTGGGGGCGGTTCTTCGGACAAAAAATCAGACAATGACTCCGGGTCGGTCACGGTGGAAACGCCGGATGGCGCTGGCGGTGACGACTTGCCTGCTGATGCAGGTGGTGATTCTTCATCGGATAGCGACAATGATCCGGATCGCTCCGCTGACGGTAATCAACGCGGCGCGCCGCTCATTGCAGGATTGCTGACAGATCAGGGGCTGATTGGCCCCGGCCGCATCGTGGATGCCACCATTGCATTTACCGGAACCGCCAATCGCGGCGACGTGGTGGAGCTGTACCTGAACGGACAGATGGCCGGCTCCAGCATGGCGCGGGACAATGGTAGCTGGATGCTGGATTACTCTGTCATCTCGCTGGCGCCTGGCACCTATGTCAGCACGTTGAATGCGGTGGCAGCCGATGGCAGCGAAATTCCTTCCGCCGCAACGTTCACATTCATCTACGATCCGTCGGCGCCGGTGGCACCGATTATCAGTGGTATCACGGCGGACACCGCCACCGCGCTCGATGGCATCACCAGCGACAACACCTTGCTGATTTCCGGCACCGCCGAAGCGGGATCGACACTGGAACTGTTCCTGAACAATGTGGTGATCGCGTCAGTGCCGGTGGACGGTGCGGGCAACTGGATGGTGGATTACACCGCTGTCACGCTTCCCGATGGCGTTTACAACCTGTCGGCCGAAAGCATTTATCTGACGTTGCGCAGCGCGACGTCGCCGCTGTTTCCGCTGGTGGTGGATACGCAAAGTCCGCTGGTGCCGAGCATCCAGAGCATCAATCCCGATACCGGCATCAGCACCACCGATGGCATCACCACCAATCCCAACCTGATCCTGAATGGCACGGCCGAGCCGAATGCGGTGGTGCGGGTGCGTCTGGGTGGTGTGCTGGTGGGATCGACCACCGCGGCGGTGGATGGCAGCTGGAATTTCAATTACGGCGCAGTGAATCTGGCAGAAGGCACGCATCAGTTCAGCGCCATGCAGATGGATCGGGCGGGCAATACGTCAGACTGGTCGGCGCCGTATGCAGTGGTGGTGGATGTAACGCCGCCCGCCGCCGTGACAAGCCAGAATGTCGGCCCAGATACGGGTCTGGCCGGCGATGGCATCACCAGCGCAAACCAGTTGATCCTCTCCGGTACTGCCAATGTGGGCGACTGGGTGCGCGTTTATCGCGACGGCAGCGAAATCGGACTGGTGGAAGTGGCGGGCGACGGCAGCTGGGCATTTGATTACAGCGCAGTGACACTTGCCGATGGTTCGTATGCGTTCACGACGGTGGTGAGCGATGTGGCCGGCAATCTTTCGCCGTCATCGGCAGTGATGGATATCGTTGTTGATACGGCTGCACCTGCTGCGCCGTCGATCAACACGTTCAGCGACGACACCGGTGTGCTGGGTGATCAGCTGACAGCCGATGCCACTCCCACGCTACAAGGCAGCGCTGAACCGGCCAGTGTGATCAACGTGCTGCTGGATGGTGTCGCGCAGGGTACAGCGGTGGCTGATGGCGCGGGTGTCTGGCAATTTCCGGTGACCGGGGCAGGGCTGGCGTCTGCGGCCTATCAGTTCACGGCGACAGCAACCGATGCAGCGGGCAACCAGTCGGCTGCATCAGCAGTGTTCAATCTGGTTGTCGATACGATCCCACCCGTCGCGCCGGTTGTGGCAGGCATCAGTCCTGACAATGGCACCCTGGGTGATGGCATCACCAATGTCGCTGCGCTGACGTTCAGCGGAACGGCGGAAGCGGGTTCTTCCGTCTTCGTGTTTATCAATGGCGTTCAAACGGCAGTGCGCACCGCTGATGGCGCCGGCAACTGGGCGCTGGATCACACGGGGACGATTCTTGCCGACGGCAGCTACCAGCTCACGGCCCGGGCACAGGATGCGGCGGGAAATCTGTCGCCGCTGTCGTCACCTTTTGCGTTGACCATCGATACCTCGGCACTGGCGACGCCGGTGATCAGTGGTATCGATCAGGACTCCGGTGTGGTGGGCGATGGCGTTACCAATGTTGCGAATCTGGTGTTCAATGGTACGGCTGCGCCGGGTTCTGCTGTCACGCTGCTGGTAAATGCGTTGCCGGTGGGATTGACGACGGCCAGTGGCGCAGGAAACTGGAATTATGATCACGGCGCGGTGACGCTGCCAGATGGCACCTACGCGATCAGCGTTATCGCTGTCAATCTGGCGGGCACGTCGGTGATATCGGCGCTGTATACGTTGACGGTGGATACTGCGGCGCCGACAGCACCGGTGGTCGTTGCCATTACCACGGACACTGGCGTAGCGGGTGACGGTGTTACCAGCGACAACACACTGCTGATCAGTGGCACTGCCGAAGCCAATGCCACCGTCACGGTTTTGCTGAATGCGGTCAGCATCGGCACCACCATCGCCAACGGCGCAGGCAACTGGAGTTTCGATCATACAAGCACGGCATTGGCAGATAACAACTATGCCATTACCGCCACTGCCAGCGATCTTGCGGCTAACACGTCGGCTGTGTCTCCTGCGTTGAATATCACAATTGATACCGGAGTGCCTGCTGCACCTGCCGTCACTGGCATGACCTCCGACACAGGCACCGCGGGCGACGGCATTACCAGCGACAACAGGTTAGTAATCAGTGGTACTGCCGAAGCCAATGTCAGCGTGAATGTCTTGATCGACGGTGTGTCCATCGGCACTACCACAGCGAGTGGTGCGGGCACCTGGAGCTTCGATCACAGCGGCACGGTGCTGGCGGACGGCAGTTATGCGGTCACGGCCGTTGCGACGGATCTTTCCGGCAATATCTCTGTGGCTTCGGCACCGTTCATTATCACCGTGGATACCGGTGTGCCAGCCGTACCTGTCATCACGGGCATCACGTCAGACAGTGGCATTGCCGGCGATGGCCTGACCAATGACACAACGCTGCTCGTGAATGGCACTGCGGATCCCAATGTCAGGGTGAACCTGTTGATCGACAATGTTCCTATCGGTACCGCCACGGCCAGTGGTGCGGGCAGCTGGAGTTTCGATTACACCGGCACGACCCTGGCTGCAGGGAATTACGCATTCACGGCAACTGCCAGTGACAGCGCCGGCAATACGTCTGCTGAATCAGCAGCCTTTGATGTCAGCATCGATACCACGGCGCCGGTGATCAGCGCCGTGAGCCCGGTGGACGATGACACCGACGTGTTGCTTGCAGCCAATCTGGTGATCACGTTCGATTCTGTCGTCCTTGTGCAGAGTGGCAACATCACCATTCGCAACAGTGCCGACAACAGCATTTTCGAGCAGATTCCAGTGGGTGACGCGCGTGTGACAGGCAGCGGCACTGCCACCATCACAATCAATCCCACGGCAACTTTTGTTGCCGGTAACGGCTATTACGTGCAGATCGATTCCACCGCATTTATCGATGCAGCGGGCAATGGTTATGCCGGCATCAGCGATACCACAACCTGGAATTTTGCTGGACACAACATTGAACTCACCGGCAGCACGCCCGCTGATAATGCCACAGCGGTGCTGTTGAACAGCGCGCTGGTGTTGAATTTCAGCGTGGCGGCACTGGCCAACAGCGGCAATATCGTCATCCGCCACAGCAGTGATGGCAGCGTGTTCGAATCCATCGCCGTGGGCTCGGGGCAGGTGAGCGGCACCGGTACTACCACAGTGACCGTCACGCCGTCGGATGTATTTCTGCCTGACACCGGTTATTACGTGGAAATCGACGCTGGCACTTTCGTCAGCGGCAATGGCGCCAGCTTCGCTGGTATCAGTGGGAACAGTACGCTGAATTTCACCACGGCGAATCCGCCGGTGCCGACGGTGGTGAATGTCACGTCCAGCACGGCGAACGGCACTTATTCGCAAAACGCCGTGATCGTTATTCAGGTTGAATTCAGCCAGTTGGTCAACGTTACCCTGGGCACGCCACAACTGCTGCTGGATCTGGAAGGTATCGATCGCGCTGCCAGCTATGCGTCGGGATCTGGCAGCGATACGCTGGTATTCAGCTATACCGTGCGATTTGGTGATGTCAGCCCGGATCTGGAGTATGTGGCGGCAACCGCGCTGGGTTTGAACGGCGCACGCATTCGCAGCGCTGAATATGTGAATGCCAACCTGACGTTGCCGAATCCGGGTGCAGCCGGATCATTGGCGGCGAACAAGAATCTTGTGATTGCAGCATCGACTATCGACGTGGCGAACTTCACCAGCGCCGATGGTTTCCAGGTTCAGGGCAGCACGGCGGGTGAGCATGTGGGTTGGGCGGTGCGCGGCATCGGTGATGTCAACGGCGATGGCTTCGAGGACTTCGTCACCGGCGCACCGTACAACAACAGCAGTGCGGGCGTTGCCTATATCGTCTATGGTCAGGCTGGCGCCACCCGCAGCAACATCAACACATCCACCATCAGCAACGGCACCAACGGATTCCGCATCATTGGCCAGTCGATGTTGGATTATCTGGGCGCTTCTGTCGGTGGCGCGGGCGACATCAATGACGACGGCTACGACGATATCATCGTGGTGGCGCCGCGTGATGACGACTACAACACCGATGCGGGCATTGTGTATGTGATCTTCGGCCGGGCCAGTCACTCGGACGTGTCCATCGGCAGTTTCAACAGCAGTCACGGATTCCGTATCACCACGGCGGAACTGGGTGCAGCAATCGGTGATTCTTTCACGGGTTACACCAGCAATGGACAGGCCATCGATTCCGGTGGTGATTTCAATGGCGATGGCATCCAGGATCTGGTGTTGGGAATCCGCTTCAGTGATCGCAATGGGCTCGACAGTGGCAAGGCCTATGTCATTTTCGGTCGCACCGGTTCCACTCGAGCTGACGTGAATCTGGATCTGATCAATCCCACCGGTCCCGATGGTGTGTTGATCCAAGGTGCGGGTGCGGGTTGGCAGCTGGGTCAGGCGGCGCGCTTTGTTGGTGACTACGATGCGGATGGATATGATGATGTGGTGGTCAGTGCTATTTATTCCAACGGCGTGACCAGCGATGGTGGGCAGTCGTTCCTGATTTTTGGTTCACCGGGACCCATCTTCAACGCAGTGGATGTCGCTTCGCTCAATGGTGGCAGTGGATTCAAGATTTCGTCCACCACCAGTTGGGGCGTGTTGGGGCATTCGGTAGCGGGCGGTGATTTCAATGGCGATGGCATCAACGATCTGTTTATTTCCCAAAACGGATACAACATCACCGTGGGCGCGGCTCATGTGATTTATGGCGATGCCGGTGGCGCGTATGCCAACATCGATGTGGACACCATGCTGTCCAGCACTGGCTACAGTATTTTCGGCGCGAATATTGGCGAGTACCTGGGTCACAGCCTGTCCAGAGCTGGCGATTTCAACGGCGACGGCCTGGATGATTTACTGATCGCCAGCTATCTGCGCGACGACAACGGCGCGGATTCCGGTGCGGCCTGGCTTATTACCGGTCAGGCTGGCACCTCCCGTTCGAATCTGGCCATTGGCAGTCTGGATATTCTGGATGGTTTCAGAATGGCTGGTGGAGGCATTGGTGATCACTTTGGACAATCCACGGCGTTTGGCGACATCAATGGCGATGGTTTGAGTGATTTGATTGTCGGTGCCACCTGGGGTGATAACGCCTCCATCGACGGCGGCGAGACTCTGGTGTTGTGGGGGCGTGAATTCCAGTCGGTGATCGTCGAAGGGCTGACAGGTACGTCCGGCGCCGACAATCTGGTGGGTACCAGCGGCAATGACATTCTGGTGGGCGGCGGTGGTGCCGACGCGATTTCGGCCGGGGCGGGCGACGATCTTGTCATCGTGAGTGATACGGATTTTGTGCGGATCGATGGCGGCGCAGGTACCGATACGTTGGCGTTTTCCGCTGGCCTGAACACGCTGGATCTCGCGGCCATGGGGCCGGAAGTGATTCGCGGTATCGAACGCATCGATCTGGCTAACCTGGGCAATACGCTGCGTGTGAGCAAGGCCGGCGTGCAGGCGTTGTCGCGGACGTCGCGCGCGGTGTTCGTGCGCGGTGGCAGTGCGGACAGGGTGGAATCGATCTTGGGTGATGCCTGGTGTTACACCGGTACCCGCGTGGTTGCGGGGGTGACCTATCACGTGTATCTGGATAATGGTGCCATCCTGTATATCGAATTCGGTATCGATCATGCGGATGTGGGCGGTTTCAACAGTACACAGACCTACACGTTCAACACGACGGCGGGTGGTGCCAACGTGTCCAGCGCAGTAACGAATTTCCCCGTGTTGATCCGGGTATCCAACACCATTCGCAACACGTTGCGTCCGGGTCGCGCGGATATTCGTTTCACTGATCGGGATCAGATTACCTGGCTGCCCTATGAAATTGAAATCGGCGCTTCCGGTGAATTGTTTGTCTGGGTGTTGGTGCCGCAGGTCGATGGCAACAGCAACAGCGATTACATCGTGATGCACTACAACGACAAGGTGGATGATGCAGTGCCCGACCGCCAGAATCCTGCCAAGGTGTGGGTAGATTACGCCGGCGTCTGGCATTTCAGCGAAGCGTCGGGCAATGCTCTGGATTCCACCGCGTACCAGAACCATGGGGCGCAGACCGGCACCGTGTCCCGTGAAAGCAGCTTCATCGGTCGCGGCGTGCGGTTTGATTCGGCCACGGAGCGTTTCACCGTTCCCTACGATGCGTCGTTCAATGTCAGCGGCAAGAATTTTTCAGTGGAATTGTGGCTGGATGGCACCAGCAACTGCACGACCGATCCGCTATTCATCAAGGACTATATGACCGGCGTCAGCCGGGGCGAAGGCACATCGCGATTCTGGCGCATTATGACGGGCGGTGCTTTCCCGATTTGGGCCGGTGGATTCGTCGGCAGTCCGGGGGCCCAGATCGGCGACACAGGTGGCACCGATCAGCTCAATTCGCCCGGCTGGCTCAGTTCCGATTGTTCCAACCATATGGTGCTCGATCACAACCAATCCTATGGTACGCGCTTGTATCTGAATGGTTCCGAGACGTTCACCGACAACAGCGTGCGCAATATGGAAAACCTGCAGGCGCTGATCATAGGCAATTCCGGCGGCAACTCCGACATGCGTATCGACGAGGTACGTATCATGTCCCAGTCGCCATCGGCTGCGCGTGTTCGTTTGAGCTACGTTAATCAGACGGGCACGTCGCTGGTTTCGCCCTGATTTTCTAATCCCACTCCCATTCCCCCCGCAACCAGATTCCGCGGCTGCCGTACGGAAACGGCGTACTGAAGCCAGAGTAGGGTTGCGGCATCTGTTGTTCTTCATCAAACAGGTTGTCCACGCCCAGGGTAAGGATTGCGTTCCTGATCACGTAGCGCAGCGCCGCATTGACCGTGAACTCCGCATCCAGCCGTTGCATGCCCAGGGGAAAATCAGGCTGGGATTGCGCCAGTGCCGGATCAAAATCCAGCGCATGGCGGCTGCCCACGTAACGCAGGCCCAGCATGGACGACAGATGCGGCACCGGTGTTGCCACCGTAAGCCAGAGATTGCCAACCTGTGCAGGCGCCCCGATGTACTGGCCAGCGTGCTGTGGCACGTCATACACCGTCAGATCATCGTCGTTCGAGCGGGTCCAGCTGTAATTCGCCTGCAGCGAAAACCCGCTGGTGCGATACAGGTACTGCAACTCGGTGCCGTAGGTATGCATGGTGGGGTGGTTGTAGTAGGTGAATTCGTCGATCTGGTCCTGGCTGAAAATGATCGCGTCGCGAATGCGCTGGTCAAACACCGACAGCGTCAGATAGCCGTTGGCCAGCAGGCGGTGGCCCAGTTCGATTTCGTTCACCACCGTGCGTTCGGGGTTGATGGATTCGGTGCGGGTGCCGTAGTGGATGGTTTCGATGTTGGGTTCGCGAAATGCTTCGCCATACAGCCACTTGAAATGCCAGTTGGCACTGGCCCGGGTCAGTCCCGCCCGCGGCGTCACCGCATTGCCTGCATCCTGGTGGTGGCTGGCCCGCGCACCGAGGGTCAGCACATAGTCGCCCAGCGCGAGGTTCCAGTGGCCGTACACCGAGCTGCGCTCGTAATCCACCTCGTCGGAATCACCAAAGTACCGTGCGGTGGGTGCGGGAAAGAACGGCCCGCTGGTGGTGTTGGCTTTGGCTCCTTCAACGCTGTATTCAAACCCGGCGCTGAGCTGGTTGTGCGGATCGTACTCCCACTGCAGATCCAGCCCGGCGCCCATGCTCTGGGAGGTGACATCGAACACGGTGGGCTCCTCGGGGGCCTGCACCCGCAGATTGTCGTGGCTGTAGGAAAGGGAGGGACTCAGCAGGAGGGTAGGGGTTGCTTGCAGGTCGTGGGCATAGCGCAGCCGGGTGCGGTTAACCAGCACCACTCCTTGCGGCTCTGCGGTGCCAAAGCCCTGGATCGCATCGATATCGAACTGCTCGTGGTACAGCTGCAGGTGATCGCGGTTGGCCCGGTTAACACTGAGGGCGAGGGTGCTGCCGTTGGTGTCGGCTTCCGCCGTGCTGATGGCAGAGCCGGTGTTGTCGATCCAGGTTTCATTGCCCCACACGCCCCGGTTGCCACTGAGATTCAGCGCGCCCTGCCACTGGCCGCTGGCAAAGCGCTGGCTCAGGCCCACCATCTGGGTGAATTCGCCCGACTGGCCAATGGCGGTGTAGTCGATCTGGCCGTCGTTTGCGCCGCCGGGCTGACGGGTAAAGATGCGGATCACCGCCAGTTGCGCGCTGCCGCCGTATTGCGTGCTGCCCGGCCCGCGCAGCACTTCCACCCGGTCGAGCTGGCCCACGGGAATATACGGCAATGGCGACCAGCTGCCGTAGAGCAGTTCATTCAGCGGCATGTCGTTGAGCAGCACCAGAATCTTGCCTTCCAGCGTCCAGTTGCCGCGCATCATCAGGCCGATGGAGTTGCGGCCGTCGATGCCCAGGCTGGTGCCCGGAATGCGCTGCACCACATCCAGCAGGGTTTTGGCGCCCATGGCCACCATGTCGTCTGCGCTGAACACGGTAATCACGCCCGGCTGTTCACGCCAACTGCTGGGGCGCTTGCTGGCGGTATCGATCTCGATCTCCATCAGCTGTTCCAGCGACAGATCCAGCATGCTCTGCGGCGGGAGGTCGGGTGCGCCATGGACGTTGATAGCCAGGGATAAAAGCAGGCCGCCCAGTGCATGGCGTACAAGGACGCGAGGAAGCAATATGCCAGACGTTGCCATGAACCCCGATCCTCCGTGAACGGGAATGATCAGACAGGCAGCCAGTGGAAGGGCTGCACGAAGCACTGGAGCAGCGTCCGTACAACAAGGTGGTGCGTGGATTCAGCGGATTGCCCTAATGTCCCTGAAGTCTAGCGGGTTTTTCTGCCGCTACAACAGGCTGTCCGCCGGGCTTTTTTTTCAGTTCTCGATCAGCATCGAAATTGCCGCCAGTGCCTCCGGATCCTGTTCCTTGATCTTGTTGGCGATGCGGTGCTGGAAGAAATACTTGAATTCCTTTTTGTCCTGCGCGGAGTACAGGCAGGCGTCGCCCGGCAGCACGGGTGTCGACTTCACTTTGTCTTCGTCCACCAGCATGGCGTGCACGGTGCCGTCGGCCAGCAGGCGCCAGCTCAGCACTTCGATCAGCACAAAGGAACGGAAGCCATTGTCGGTGAGCACCGCGTGGGTGCCGATGGCGTCGGGGATTTCCTGCACGATGTCCTGATCTTTCAGGTGATCCACGTGGTAGTACTCGTCCGCCAGTTCCAGTTCCATCACCTTGTGGCGGGGTGGGGTGTAAAAAATCTGGCTGGTGCCGGGGTCGCGATAGCCTTCCCAGTGACCGTTCAAGGGGTCGTTGATTTCGGTGCAGGGGACGATCTGGTTGAGCCAGGGAACCAGGCCCACTACCTCGCCGGATTCCCGCAGCGCCCAGCACACGACCTTGAGGGAGTAAAGGCGGTCGGCTGAGGTGTCGTTGGAGTAGAGCATTTCCAGTCCATCGAGCTCGGGTGCGATCCTGATGATGCGGTCGGTCACCTCGTCGATGGGGCGTCCAGTGAAGAGGTCGATCACATTGCTGTGATCAGTGGTTGTCTGCTGTTTCATGCGACTACCCTCGCGGACCAGCGCCGGACAGACCTGCAACATGGTGATGTGCAGCAGCGGTCGTTTGGACTTACTGACTTAAGATTAATCTAAGTACATGAGGTTCAAAAATGTCAATTGGGTATAAATACCCACGCATCCATGAATTCCGCGCACCCTTGTTTCATTAGACGGCCGCGAAGGGGGAAAGTTGAGCGCAAAGTGGAATTTTCAGGCCAGGTGTTGTCGCAGACCGTGCAAATGCCGTTTCACCCGGATATTCAACAGGATGGCGGCTACGGTGAGCCCGGCTACCAGGCCGATCCAGAAGCCTTTGGCGCCCATGGGAGCCACCAGCCAGTCGGTAAGACCGAGCACGTAGCCCACCGGCAGCCCCACCACCCAGTAGGCCACTATGGTCAGCAGCATGGGGATGGCGGTGTCCTGCAGGCCCCGCAGAATGCCGTTGGCACCTACCTGCAAGCCGTCGGACAGCTGGAATACCGCCGCAAACAGCAGCAGGGTGCCGGCCAGGGCGATGATGCCGGTGTCATCGGTGTAGATGCCGGCGATGGATTCCCGCAGCAACACCATCAGGGCACTGTTGAGCAGCGCCAGGGCCATGATCAGGGCCAGGCCGCTCTTGACCGTTGCGTGGATGCCCGCCAGGTTGTGCTGGCCCAAATTGAAGCCCACCCGCACCGTAAGCGCCAGGGACAGGCTCAGGGGAATCATGAACATCATGGATGCCACGTTGAGGGCGATCTGATGCCCCGCCACCACGTCGGTGCCGATGGAGGCGATGAACAGGGCGATCACGCTGAACAGGCTGACCTCGATGAAGATGGCGCCGCCGATGGGCAGGCCCAGTTTCAGCAGGCGCCACAGGGTGGCGGGGTGGGGCTTTTCGGCCCTGCCGTGCCAACCGGTGGCGGTGCAGTAGGGCGCGATCAGGCAGAAGCCGCCCATCACCAGCAGCATCATCCACATCACCAGCGCGGTGGCCCAGCCGCAGCCCACGCCGCCCAGGGCAGGCAATCCCAGTTCGCCGTACATGAACACGTAGTTGGCGGGAACATTCAGGCCCAGGCCCAGCAGGCTCACCATCATCACCGGTCGGGTGTGGGACATGCCGTCCGTGAGGCAGCGCAGGGCCAGGAACATCGTGATGGCAGGAATTCCCCAGGACAGCGCTTCCAGGTACGCCACCACCTTGGGTTGCAGATCCGCTTGCACGTCCATTGCCACCAGCACCGGTTCCACCGAACGCAGCAGCACAAAGCCGAACAGACCCAAAGGCAGGGCGAGCCACAGGCCCTGGCGTACATCCGCCCCCACGGCTTGCGAGCGACCGGCGCCGTGGTGTTGGGCCACAAAGGGCGTTACACCCTGCATCACCCCGACGATAAACAGGAACACCGGCACCCAGATCGACGATCCCACCGCCACTGCCGCCAGATCCCCGGTTCCGATCCGGCCCGCCATCACCGTGTCCACAAAGCCGTTGGCGGTCTGGGCGAACTGGGCCACCAGCATAGGCAGGGCGAGGCGGACGAGGGTTTTGAGTTCGGTGAGCAGCGTGTGACGGGATGACGTGCGTTTCATGCAGGGGGTTTGCCTCACCCGGCAACAAAGGGGGCGCCAAGCATACTGGAATCCATGGGTTGGAGCATCACGGCGCTAATATTCCATACTTGACTCTGGAGCCGACTCCAGAGGTTTACTGGGCGGAATTCGACGGAGGGATCATCTGCATGAATCAGGTTTTGCGCACGGCATTCGAGCAGGAAATGGCGTTGGCTCGCCAGCAACTGGCGGTTGGCGCGCTGGGTACGGCGTTCGCCCATCTGGAACGGGCGCACGTGCTGGGGCAGCGGAATCTTGTTGCCCACCTGCGCGCGCACGTCTGGATGTTGCGGGTGGGCTGGGCCCGGCGCGATGGGCGGGAGTTGGCGGGGCAGGTCGCGCGCCTGCTGCTGACGCCACTGGGTCATCTCACCGGCCGGCTACCCATCGGCAATACCGGTGGCGCCAATATCAGTGCGTTCCAGCCCATGCCGATCCCGGCTGATCTGGCGGAAATTTTGCGGCGGGCAGAGCAGGCGGGATGAAAGTGGTGCAATCATTCCTCCGATCGTCGCAGGAGGTTTTCAGTCGATGAAGGATGCTGATCCATTGCGCATGAGCGGCATTTCCTACGCCCTGGCGGCGGCCGTGTTGTTCGGCATCAGCACGCCGCTGGCGAAATTGCTGGTGGGTGGCATGCCGCCGCTGTTGCTGGCGGGGCTGCTGTATCTGGGCAGCGGAATTGGGCTGCTGATCATACTGGGCGTGCGTGGTGCAGTGGCGATGGTGTCAGGCTCTGCGCCGGTCCGCAGTTATTTGCGGCGTCAGGATTTGCCCTGGTTCGCCGGGGCTGTGCTGTCAGGCGGCGTCATCGCCCCTGTGCTGTTGATGACAGGGCTGGTGCTGACGCCGGCCTCCACCGCATCCCTGCTGCTGAATCTGGAGGGCGTGCTGACGGCGATCCTGGCCTGGTTCGTGTTCCGGGAGTCTTTCGACCGGCGCATCTTTCTGGGCATGGCGCTGATCGTGGTTGCCAGTGTGATTCTGTCGTGGGAGCGGCCGCCGGAAGCAGGCTCGTGGTGGGGATTGGTGGCCATCGTCGCCGCCTGCGCGGGTTGGGCGGTGGACAACAACCTGACGCGCAAGGTGTCGGCCCAGGATGCGTTGCAGATTGCCGCGATCAAGGGGCTGGCAGCCGGCATGGTGAATACGGTGCTGGCGGTGACCTTGGGAATCCAGTGGCCGGGCTCTGGCGCTGTAATGGCGGCGGCGGGCATTGGCCTGATGGGCTATGGCCTGAGTCTGGTGCTGTTCGTGCTGGCATTGCGTCATCTGGGAACGGCGCGTACCGGCGCCTACTTTTCTGCTGCACCCTTCATCGGTGCCATTCTGTCACTCCTGCTGCTGAACGAGACGCCCGGCGCGGCATTCCTTTTGGCTTTCGCGCTGATGGCCGGTGGGTTGTGGCTGCATGTGACGGAGCGGCATTCCCATCTGCACGTTCACCAGGCTGTGCGGCATACCCATTCCCACCGTCACGATATCCATCACCAGCACGTGCATGATTTTTCCTGGGACGGTGAGGAACCTCACACCCACGAGCATGTCCATGAGGAACTGGAGCATCGCCACGCCCATTTCCCCGACATTCATCATCGGCATGAGCACTGATGGGATGGGCAGGAAGTTGTATCCGGAAGATCTTTTGATTAACCTTTTCAACCCGAACACATCGTTAGGCCGGTGGCCCGAATGTCCATGTCCGTGAAGAAGATGCTGTCGCTTCTGCTGATGCTGGTGATTGCGGTGCAAGCCCTGATCGCATCTGCCGATGTGCATCATGCGCTGGCGCCGGCAACGGATTCCCAGCGCGTTCATCATCATGAGCATGAGCACGGACATGAGAATCATGGTTCCGACGCGGACATCGATCACGCCAACCACCATCATCCTTGCTGTCATTCCCACGCCACGTTCACGCCTTTTCTGACGCAACCCCCGCAGGGTTTTGCGGGTGGCGAGGCGGGGCTGTCGCGGTTCCCTGCCGATAGTCAGCTTTTTTCCTCCTGGATTTCCGCGCCGGATTTCCGCCCTCCGATCCTCTGATCCTGTCGTCATTTCACTGAGCCCATTCGTTACTGCCGGGATGAATCCGGTGGTTTGACACGCTTATTTCATGACAGGAAAACTTCATGATCCGTTTCATGTTGCAGTGCTTTGCATTGTATTTGTTGTTGCTTGCGCCCAGGGTTTGGGCGGAAACGCCCACCACCTCGTTGACACTCGCGCAGGCGGTGAACCTGACGCTGCAAAAAAATCCCGCGTTGAAAGTATTCCCGCTGCGTGAACGCGCGCTGCAGGGTGATGCCATGACGCAAACCCAGCGGCCGCCGCTGTCGGTGGTGGCGGAGCTGGAAAATGTTGCGGGCAGTGGCCCCTACAGCGGTTTCGACAGCGCCGAATTGACTCTGGCGTTGTCGTCGGTGCTGGAACTGGGTGGCAAGCACGAGGCCCGACAGGCCGTGGCGGAAGCGCGGCAGCACCAGGTGGACGGCGAGCGCCAGGTGCTGGCGCTGGATCTGCTGGGTGAAGTGACGCGGCGCTTTGTGGACGTGGCAGCGGCACAGGAACGCTTGACGCTGGCCCGTGACGGCGAACTGCTGGCGCAGGAAACACTGCAGTCGGTGCGTCAGCGTGCCCAGGCTGGCGCAGCGCCGGAAGCGGAT
>JAGUVW010000049.1 GCA_020062665.1 Pseudomonadales bacterium | reverse complement strand
GTCGGTGTCGTCCAGTGTCATCTTGCCGGCGGCGATTTTTGAATAATCCAGAATGTCGTTGATGATGGACAGCAGCGCCTTGCCGGAACTGCTGATCACGCTCAGATACTGGCGCTGGATGGGATTGAGCGGCGTGTCCTGCAGCAACTCCGCCATGCCCAGCATGCCGTTCATGGGGGTGCGGATCTCGTGACTCATGGTGGCCAGAAATTCGCTCTTGGCACGGCTTTCCGCTTCGGTTTCGATGATTTTCTGGCGTGCGGCCAGTTCTTCCAGCTGGGCGGAATGCTCCAGCTGCAGATAGCGTTCGCGTTCGAGGCGGGAGTTTTTCTCGTGTTCCAGCGCCAATTGCTGGGCGTGGTATTTGGCGCGCTTTTCCTCGTTGATGCGATCGGCCAGCGCAAATGACAGCAGGACGATTTCGATCACCGAACAGAACTGCAGGGCGTACTCGGTGAAGAAATTGCGCGGCACCACGCCGAATTTGTTCAGTGACAGCAGAATGCCGCCAAACCATAAAAAGCTGTAGGCCATCACGTAGTAACGGGCGGTGCGCACGCCCTTGTGCAGCATCCAGATGCCGGCGAGCAGGGCGGTCAGCGACGCCAGCACGCCGAGCACCACACCGGCCTGAATCGCAACCCGGTAGGGGATGACCCCGCACAGCGCCATCAGGGCCGTGTTGACCAGTGCAAACGCCAGCAGGATGAAATAGAAACGCGGGCTGTTCTTGCGCAGTTGCAGCAGCGAATTGGTGAAGGCCGCGGCACCGCCGACGAACAGTGCCAGCGACGCCGGCGTGATCCATTCATTCACCGTCGGCAACGCGGGCCACACATACTGGAAGCCCAGGCCGTGCATCGAGCCAAGAAAACCCGCAATACCCACCACACTCAGCGCGTAGTAAATGTAGGAGCTGTGACGCACGGTGATGAAGATGAACAGGTTGTAGATCGCCATCACCAGAATCACGCCGAAATACAGGCCCTGTCCCAGCAGGTAGGTGGACTGCTGTTCAAAGAACATTTCCCGTGGCCACAGAATCATGGGGATCTGCACCGATGTTTCCGTGGCCACCCGCAGCAGCAGGGTCTGGGTTTCGCCGGCAGCCAGCTTCACCGGAATCACAAAATTGTGGTGGCGCACGGGCCGGTGTGCAAAGGGCAGCGTATCGCCCAGGGTGAAGTGCGCCTGCAGATCCGAACCGCGCAGCAGATAGGCCTGCACGTCGTCCAGGATCGGGTAATCGATTTCCAGCAGCAGATCCGCCGCCGCGGGCAGGGGATTGTGGATGTCCAGGCTGAGCCAGTAGGCCGCGGCATCGAATCCGAACGAGGGGGTTTGCTGGCGCACGGTTTGCCAGGCGTCGGACGGCTGTGCCAGTATCTGTTGCCACGTCAGCTGGCCGCCGGCATCCCGCAGATAGCGCGCGTGGTTTCCCACTGGCTGGCCGACACTGGTGGCCTGCACCGTCGCGGCCGGCAGCAGGGCGGGCCACAGCAGCACGGCGCACAGAACGAGCCGCGCAAGGCGAGCCGGTAGGGAGGCAATCGTCGACAACACAGCAGGGCCAAACGTTGGAATGATGAACTAACTATAGACCAGCCGGGTGCGGAAGGCGGGGAAGACCCCGGAGCCAGGCTCCGGGGTCGGGGTGTCAGCGGTTGGCGCGGTGGTCGATCAGATCATTCACCACGCCCGGATCGGCCAGGGTCGAGGTGTCACCCAGGTTTTCCAGCTCATTGGCGGCGATCTTGCGCAGGATGCGACGCATGATCTTGCCGGAGCGGGTTTTCGGCAGGCCGGGCGCCCACTGGATCAGATCCGGCTTGGCGATGGCACCGATTTCCTTCGTCACTGTGGCCAGCAATTCCTTGCGCAGATCCTCGGTGGGTTCAACGCCCTTCATCAGGGTCACGTAGGCATACACGCCCTGACCCTTGATGTCGTGGGGATAGCCCACCACCGCCGCTTCGGCCACGGCGGGATGCAGCACCAGCGCGCTTTCAATCTCGGCGGTACCCATGCGGTGGCCGGACACATTCAGCACGTCATCCACCCGGCCGGTGATCCAGTAATAGCCGTCGGCATCGCGGCGGGCGCCGTCACCGGTGAAATACATGCCGGGATAGGTGGAAAAGTAGGTGTCCACGCAGCGCTGGTGATCGCCATACACGCTGCGGATCTGGCTGGGCCAGCTGCGCTTGATCACCAGATTGCCCTCGGCGGCACCGTGCAGTTCCTTGCCCTCGCTGTCCACCAGCGCGGGTTCCACGCCAAAAAACGGCAGCGTGGCGGAACCGGGTTTCAGGGTGAAGGCACCGGGCAGCGGCGCGATCATGATGGAGCCGGTTTCCGTCTGCCACCAGGTGTCCACAACCGGGCAGCGGGCCTCGCCCACCACGTTGTAATACCACTCCCAGGCTTCCGGGTTGATCGGCTCGCCCACGGTGCCCAGCAGGCGCAGCGACGCGCGGCTGGTTTTCTTCACGGGGCCTTCCCCCAGGCTCATCAAGGCGCGAATCGCCGTGGGCGCGGTGTAGAAGATGTTGACCTGGTGCTTGTCGATCACCTGCCAGCAGCGGGAAGCATCCGGGTAGGTGGGAATGCCTTCGAACATCAAGGTGGTGGCGCCGTTCGCCAGCGGGCCGTAGACGATATAGGAATGGCCTGTCACCCAGCCCACGTCCGCCGTGCACCAGTAAATATCGCCGTCGCGATAGTCCAGCACGTACTTGTGACTCAGCGCTGCGCCCAGCAGATAGCCGCCGGTGGTGTGCAGCACGCCCTTGGGTTTGCCGGTGGAACCGGAGGTGTACAGGATGAACAGCGGATCTTCCGCGTCCATTTCCTCTGCCGGGCAATCTGTGCTGACTTTTTCCGCCACCGCGTGATACCAGACATCGTGCTTTTCATTCCAGTTCACATGGCCACCGGTGTGGCGGATCACCAGACAGGTGTTCACGTTCGGGCAGTGGGCCAGCGCCGCATCCGTGTTGGCTTTCAGCGGGATCTTCTTGCCGCCACGCACGCCTTCATCGGCAGTGATCACCACCTTGCAGTCGGAATCCAGAATGCGGTCTTTCAATGACTCGGGGGAAAAGCCGCCAAACACCACGGAATGCACCGCGCCAATGCGGGCGCAGGCCAGCATGGCATAGGCCGCTTCGGGAATCATCGGCATGTAGATGCAGACGCGGTCGCCTTTCTGCACGCCGCGCTGCTTGAGCACGTTGGCCATGCGGCAGACGTTTTCGTGCAGCTGGCGGTAGGTGATCTTGGTGTCCTGGGCTGGGTCATCGCCTTCCCAGATAATGGCCACCTGATCGCCGCGTTTTTCCAGGTGGCGGTCGATGCAGTTCACGCTCACGTTGAGCTTGCCGCCCTTGAACCACTGAGCCTCGCCTTTCCTGAAATCCGACCGGGTGACCTGGGTGAACGGCTTGGCCCAGGTGAGGAACTCCGTTGCGCGGGCGCTCCAGAACTGTTCGGGTTGCGCCAGGGATTCCTTGTACCAGCGCTGGTACTGGTCCAGCGTGATGTTCGCGTTCTTCGCGTAATCCGGATTCACCGGATGGTTCTTGATCTCGTACATGAGGCGTTCTCCTGCTGCGCGCGTCAACTGATTGTTATTTCGACTCTTTTTGTTGCCATGAGTAGAAAGTTGGAAAGAGTCCCACGTTAACCCCCTGCTGCGCAAAGCGCAATCCGACCTTGGTCGGAAGCCGCGCCCTCCGCGACGCTGCTGGCGGAGTTTTGATCGTATAAGGAACCACTCACACCCCATCCCGCGCCATCCCTGACTCCCCGATCAGGTAAACAAACAGTTGATTTACAATCGGTAAAAAATCTTAAAAAAACGGGTTGTGAAACTTTGAAAGCTGGCTAGAATCATTTTCGAAACCACAAGATATTGTGGTTGGCGACATGAGAAGAGCGGATATAGCGTGTTTCGTCAGTTTTCGGTCACGGCAGGATACGGGCCGGAAAATGCAGTGACAAACCCGCCGAACCCGCACCACGCAAGGCATTGCGCGTGGCTCATAAACATAAAAATCTGTCGTCCCCAGGGGTGGAGCCATGCACAACACAGCCTGCTGTCCAAGCCAGAACACCGGCCATCGCATACCTGCAACACCGTCCACACAGACAAGCCTTTTACTTACTTGAGCGCCCCGGCGTTCAGGTATTTTCGGTTTTAGCGCACACGCAGTGACTAGGGAACATTCTCACAGAGCATTCTCATAGAACAAGGGAGCCGGGCTTTGGGAGCCCAGCGATAACAATTTCAACCTGGAAATTCAAAGAAGGTGGCAATGAGCGCTGTCAATTACAAACCAGTAGCGAAGCAAGAAGAAAGGGAAATTCCCCTGCAGGAAGCGTCTTTGGACATCTGGCGCACCAAGTACTGCCTGCAGAACAGCGAAGGTGAGGCCATCGACCTCTCCATCGATCACTCCTTCCAGCGGGTGGCCCGTGCCCTGGCTGACGTCGAAACCACCGACGAACTGCGCGCCAAGTGGTACGACAAGTTCCTCTGGGCCCTGCGTCACGGCGCCATCCCGGCGGGCCGCATCCTCTCCAACGCCGGCGCCCAGGCCTACAAGGCCGACACCTCCACCATCAACTGCACCGTGTCCGGCACCATCAGCGACACCATGTCCGGCATCCTCGAGAAGAACTACGAAGCGGGCCTCACGCTCAAGGCCGGCTGCGGTATCGGTTATGAGTTCTCGACCCTGCGTCCCCGTGGCGCCTATGTGTCCGGCGCCGGCGCCAAAACCTCTGGCCCGCTGTCGTTCATGGACATCTTCGACCGCACCTGCTTCACCGTGTCCTCGGCCGGTGGCCGCCGTGGCGCGCAGATGGGTACGTTCGATGTGTCGCACCCCGACGTGCTGGAATTCATCAAGGCCAAGCGGGAAGACGGCCGTCTGCGCCAGTTCAACCTGTCCCTGCTGATCAGCGAGGAATTCATCAACGCGGTGGTGAAAGACGAACTGTGGCCGCTGGTATTCCCCATCAAGGCCAACAGCCCCGACGCCACCAAGCTGGACATGAAAAACACCGACCAGGTGATCTGGCGTGAGTGGCCCACCAACGACGGCTACATCGTCAACGACAAGGGCCTGTTCGCCTGCAAGGTGTACAAGAAGGAAAAGGCGCGCAAGATCTGGCACGCCATCATGTCCTCCACCTACGACTTCGCCGAGCCGGGTTTCATCCTGATCGACAAGGTCAACGAGATGAACAACAACTGGTTCTGCGAAAGCATCCGTGCCACCAATCCCTGCGGCGAACAGCCCCTGCCGCCCTACGGCAGCTGTCTGCTGGGCTCGGTGAACCTGACCCGCTTCGTGCGCAATCCGTTCACCGAAAAAGCCTACTTCGACTGGGATCAGTACAAGGAAGTGGTGTCGGTGTTCACCCGTCTGCTGGACAACGTGGTGGAAGTGAACGGTCTGCCGTTGGAAAAGCAGGCCCACGAGATCCGCCACAAGCGCCGTCATGGCATGGGCTTTCTGGGATTGGGCTCCACCCTCACCATGCTGGGCATGAAATACGGCTCGCCGGATTCCGTGGAATTCACCGACGAAGTGTCCAAGCAACTGGCCCTGACCGGCTGGAAAACCGGCCTGGAGCTGGCGAAGGAAAAAGGCCCGGCCCCCATCATGGAAGAAGAGTTCACTGTCGATGGCGCCATGCTGCGCAAGCGTCCTGAAATGAAAAAGGATGGCTTCAAAGTCGGTGACAAGGTGAAAGGCAAAGTGCTGCTGGCGAAATACAGCCGCTACATGAACCGCATTGCCCAGGCGGATGCCGAGCTGATCAAGCAGATCGCTGACGTGGGTTCCCGTTTCACCCACCACTCATCCATTGCACCCACTGGCACCATTTCGCTGTCGATTGCGAACAATGCCAGCAACGGTATCGAGCCCAGCTTCGCGCATCATTACTCGCGCAACATCATCCGCGAAGGCCGCAAGTCGAAAGAGAAAGTGGACGTGTTCTCGTACGAACTGCTGGCCTACCGCGAACTGGTCAACAGCGACGCCATGCCCTACAGCACCGACCCGGACAAGAAGCTGCCGGACTACTTCACCGCCAGCGACGAAGTCAGCCCGGAACAGCACGTGGATATCCAGGCCGCTGCGCAGAAGTGGGTGGATTCCTCCATCTCCAAAACCATCAACGTGCCCACCGACTTCGAATACGAGAAGTTCAAGGACATCTATCTGTACGCCTTCCGCAAGGGGCTGAAAGGTTGCACCACCTTCCGCTTCAACCCGGAAGCGTTCCAGGGCGTGCTGGTGAAAGAGAAGGACATCGAAAACACCACCTACCGTTTCACCCTGGCCGACGGCACCGTTGTGGAAGCCAAGGGCAACGAAGAAATCCTGTATGATGGCGAAGTGCACTCCGCCGCTAACCTGTACGACGCCTTGAAAGAAGGCTACTACGGTAAACTCTAATGGACGACAAAGATTCAGGTAAAAAGCCCATGGCGAAAGAAATCAAATCCAAAATCGTTGGTTACGAAGTGGTGAAACCGGAGTCCAAAGCCGCTCCGGTACCGGTGGTGGAAGAACCGAAAAGCAACGTGGTGCAGATGCACGAAAGCGTCGAGCGCCCGGAAATGCTGCTGGGTTCCACCTACAAGATCAAAACGCCGCTGTCGGATCATGCGTTGTACATCACCATCAACGACATCATCCTGAACGAAGGCACCGAACACGAACAGCGGCGCCCGTTCGAGATTTTCATCAACTCGAAGAACATGGAAAACTTCCAGTGGGTGCTGGCGTTGACGCGGGTTATCTCGGCTGTGTTCCGCAAGGGCGGTGACGCCACTTTCCTGGTGGAAGAGATGAAAGCGGTGTTCGATCCGAAAGGCGGTTACTTCAAGAAGGGCGGCAAGTTCATGCCGTCGCTGGTGGCCGAGATCGGTGAAGCGATCGAAACCCACATGAAGATGATCGGCATGATCAAGGGCGAGATGGACCCGCACCAGAAAGCCTTCATCGAAAAGAAAAAACAGGAAATCGCGGCAAAAAAGTCTGAAGCGTCGCACAGCGAAGAAAACAGCGCCTTTCCACCCGGTGCGGCCCTGTGCGGCAAGTGCAGTACCAAGGCTGTTGTGTACATGGATGGTTGCATGACCTGTCTGAATTGTGGCGATTCCAAGTGCGGGTGAGGGTTGCCGGCATCTGAAACGAAAAGGCTGCCGCGAGGTGGCCTTTTTTATGCGCGCGATTCCGCAGTTATCTGCGCGAGAGGCGCAATAACACCGTATAATGCGTAATGTCTTTCAGTATGAGTCAGGAAAATGAGTGATCTGCCCCCATGCCCGAAGTGCGCGTCCCAGTTTACCTACGAAGACGGCGATATGCTGATCTGCCCGGAGTGCGGCCACGAGTGGAGCCGCGATGCAGTGGATCAGTCGACGCAGGATGAATTGATCGTCAAGGACGCCAACGGCAATCGCCTGAGCGACGGCGACACGGTGACGGTGATCAAGGATCTCAAAGTCAAGGGATCGTCGCTGGTGGTGAAGGTGGGCACCAAGGTGAGGAACATCCGTCTGGTGGAAGGTGACCACAATATCGATTGCAAGATCGACGGCATCGGTGCCATGAAGCTCAAGTCGGAATTTGTGAAAAAGGCGTAGCCGCCCATGAGCAGCTTGTACGAAGATCTCGGCCACGGCATCACCCGCATCGACACTGGCATGATCCAGCCGGAGCTGGCGGCGTGCTATCTGCTGGAAAGCGACAGCGAGTATGCGCTGATCGAAACCGGCACCCAGCACACGGTGCCGATCATCATGGCGCTGTTGGCGAGCCGCAACATCGATCCACTCCAGCTGCGTTATGTGATTCCCACTCATGTGCATCTGGATCACGCCGGCGGTGTCGGCGGTTTGATGCAGCAGTTGCCCAATGCCACGCTGCTGATTCATCCCCGCGGTGCGCGGCACATGATCGAACCCGACAAGCTACGGGCCGGGGCAGTGGCGGTTTACGGCGAGCAGCATTTTCGTGAAATTTACGGCGACATCATCCCGGTGGCGGCAACGCGGGTGCGCGAGATGCAGGATGCAGAGCAGATGAAGCTGGGGCGGCGCACGCTGGTGTTTTACGACACGCCGGGACATGCCCGTCATCATTTTTGTGTGCACGATCTGCAGTCCAACGGCATTTTCAGTGGCGACACGTTCGGCTTGGCGTATCCGGTTCTGACGAGCGACAAAGGGCCGTTCATGTTGCCCACCACCACGCCGGTGCAGTTCGAGCCGGAGGCGCTGAAGCATTCCATCCAGCGTTTGCTGGCGCTGAAGCCGGACTGTTTCTATCTCACGCACTATGGCAAGGTCGGCAATCCTCAGCCACTGGGGCAGCAGCTGATCACGCAGATCGATGCTTATGTCGCGATCGCGCAAGACGCCCGCCAGCATGCAAGCGATGCTGATTTGGAGCAGGCCATCATTCAGCGGCTGACCACCTATACGCTGGCACGCGCCAGAGTGCATGGTTGCCGGCAGACAGACGGGCAGCTGCAGCAGATCATCGCCATGGACATGCGTTTGAATGCGCAGGGTCTGGTGGTGTGGTTGCAGACGGGGGCGTGAGAATCACTGACCCTGATCCCGCTACCATTTGCACCGGTTCCCACTACACTGATGATTTGATCCGTCCGATAACAAGAAGGAGAAACAGATGACCAACGTTTATAACGCACCGGGTTCGAACGTCACGCCGGATAATCAGGAATACGAGTATGTCGGTTTCTGGATGCGGCTGGTGGCATCCATTGTCGATAACATCTGGCTGGGAATCGTGATTTTTGTGCTGGCGGCGGTGCTGGTATTTGCCGGCGTCATCAGCGTGAGCGAGAGCGATTTTTCCCCCGCGTCATTGCTGTTGCAGTTCGTGTTGCCGTTCGTGCTGGTGGTAGCGCTGTGGGCGAAGTATGCATCCACACCCGGCAAGATGATTTTCAAGGCCAAAATTCTGGATGCGAAGACCTTCGAGCCAGTGTCCACGCCGCGGCTGATCCTGCGTTACATCGGCTATTTCGTGTCGGTGCTGACGCTGTTCATCGGCTTTATCTGGGTGGGCATCGATTCGCGCAAGCAGGGATTCCATGACAAGATTGCGGGAACCGTTGTTGTGAAGCCCAAATAAATTGCCAGCCTGTCGGCGAAGGAGCGTCCCATGAGTCACCCCGATCACGAAGAAGCGTTTGATGCAGGCAGTTGCCCGGTGCGGCTGCAGAAGCCCGTGGTGCGTCACATCAGTGGCACGCGCAAGCTGCTGGGCGAAGGCCTGGAGATCAGCCGGCTGTTGCCGACCAAACAGCTGCGCATGATCGGCGCCTGGACGTTCCTGGATCATATCGGCCCGGCGGATGTCAGCCAGGGCAAGGGTGTGCGGGTGGGGCCTCATCCGCACACCGGCTTGCAGACCTTCACCTGGATGATCGATGGCGAGATGCTGCATCGGGATTCCCTGGGCACGGTGCAACTGATCCGGCCCGGCCAGGTGAATCTGATGACAGCGGGGCGTGGCATCAGTCACAGCGAAGAATCCCCCGCGCAACGTTCGCCCCGTTTTCATGCCGCGCAATTGTGGATCGCGTTGCCGGAGGCGAAGCGTTTCATCGCGCCAGCGTTCGAGCATCATCCCGTGTTGCCCTCCACCACGCTGGGCGAACTGGAGGTGGTGGTGATCGCGGGCACGGCATTCGGGCAGACCGCGCCTACCACCATTCACTCGCCGTTGATGGCGGCGGATATTGGCGCGCGCCGGGATGTGCGCATGGCGTTGCCACTGAATCCAGCGTTCGAGCATGGTCTGATGCTGTTGCAGGGTGCCATCACGGTGGAAGGAGAAGCCCTCGCTACCCAGGATCTGCTCTATCTGGCGCCCGGTCATGCTGCCTGTGAGATTCAGATCAGCGCCGGCAGCCGGCTGCTGCTGATCGGTGGTGAACCCTTCGGCGAGGATGTGCTGATGTGGTGGAATTTCGTGGGGCGCGGCAAGGCGGAGATGAGTGAATTCGTGCGCCAGTGGAATGAGGGCGACCCGCTGTTCGGCACGGTGACAGGCTACGACGGCGAGCGTCTGCTGTCACCGCCGCCGCCCTGGAACGTCTGACGCGCCGGTTTACATCGTCAGGCCAATCTACATCTTCAGACCGATGGCCGTGATGCGGTTGCCGTCCAGATCCTTCACGATGAACTGGATCGAACCGAATTCCACATGGTCACCCACCACCGGCTTGCCGTGGAATTCCCGCATGATGTGCTGCTCCACCGTCAGATTGTGCAGGTGTTTGGGCAGCTCGAAACCATAGACCTGCGCCAGATCTTGCAGCCCGGCGTCGGGGCGAATGACGAAATTGCCGAAGAACACATTTTCTTCCAGCCGCGTTTCCGGCGCCGAGGGCGAGAACAACCTGCCCACCGCCAGCGTGGTGCCGCCGATGGCCAGCATCAGCACGTGATCCTCTGGTTGCACGGTGGCCTGGGCCGGGTTGTCGATCATCACACCGTGTCGCACGATGCCCACCAGCTGCGCGCCTTCACCCAGCGGCAGGTGTCGGGAATGCATGTTGACGACTGAGCTGCCGGCCACGGCCTTGTAGATCAGCAGTTCCTTTTCCTGGTCGTCGGGAATCTTGATGGTCAGGTGCTCCGGATCGCGCAGCGACGGCGGCAGTTCCACATCCAGCCATTTGGCGATGGGGGCGATGGTCCAGCCCTGCAGCACCAGCGAGATCAGCACCACGAAGAACACCAGCTCGAAGTACGTCGAGGAATGCTCCAGCCCCGCCAGCGTAGGGAACAGCGCCAGAATGATCGGCACCGCGCCGCGCAGTCCGCACCAGCTGATGAACAGCTGTTCGCGCCAGGGAAAATGGAACGGCAGCAGCGACACCACCACGGCCATGGGCCGCGCGACAAAGTTCAGGATCAGGGCGATGGCGATGGCTGGCACGATGATCGGCAACAGATTGGCCGGCGTGACCAGCAGTCCCAGCATCAGGAACATGCCGATCTGGCTGAGCCAGGCCAGGCCGTCGTGAAAGCGATGAATGTCGTTGCCGTAGGGCAGCGACGTGTTGCCCACCACCACACCGACGATGTAAATCGCCAGGAACCCACTGCCGCCCCACAGGTTGGTGACGCCGAACACGCTCATGGCGCCCGCCAGCGCGAACAGCGGATACAGCGATGCCGGCAGGTGAATGCGCCGCAGAATGCGCGTGATCAGGTAGCCACCGGCAAAACCGATCGCCAGCCCCAGCCCCATCTGACGCACGAATTCCGTCAGCACCGACAGGCCCGGGCTGTCGTTGTTGGCGGCAAGCAGCTGCACCAGGGTGATGGTGAGAAAGATCGCCATGGGATCGTTGGTGCCGGATTCGATTTCCAGCGTGGCGCCGGTACGTTCCTTCAGCTCGAATCCTGCCATGCGCAACAGGCCGAACACCGCGGCCGCATCGGTGGAACCGACGATGGCGCCGATCAGGAATGATTCCAGCCAGGGCAAGCCCAGAATCCAGCGCACCGCCACGCCGACGATGCCGGCGGTGATGAGCACGCCCAGGGTGGCCAGCACCATGGCCGGATTGAGGGCGACGCGGAAGGTAGCCTTGCGGGCGCCCAGGCCGCCGTCAAAGATGATGATCGCCAGGGCCAGGTTGCCGAACAGAAACGCCAGGCCAAAGTCGCTGAACTTGATGCCGCCGAGGCCGTTTTCGCCGGCCAGCATACCCAGCACCAGAAACACCAGCAGCAATGGCGCACCCAGTCGCCGCGACAATACGCTTGCGAGTACGCACAGCAGCGCGAGAATGGCGCCGCCAAAAATCATCTGGCTGGTGGAGTCGATGGTCATGTACAGTGGTTCCTGCCTGAAAAAAACTATCGCTCAGCAGTGTACAGGATAGCAGCGGCCAATGGTGGCTATTGCCGCTGCCTCTGTTCAGCGGAAGCGCTGACCCAGGAAGATCGAAAAACTGCGATCACCTTCATCGGTGGCGCCCAGGCTCAGATAGGCGGGCCCCAGTGGCGTGCGCGCGCCGAGGAAAATACTGCCGGCACCGATGGAATTCTCCCAGCTGATGTTGTCCCGCTCCAGCCAGACATTGCCTCGTTCCAGCGATGCGCCCAGGTACACCGGCAAGCCGATGGGCAGTGGGCCGTCCTCTGCCAGTTGGCGGTAGAATACTGCACGGGTCAGCACGCGATGGCGGCCAAAGCGCGAGCGGGGCGGCAGGCCGGACAGTTCCAGAAAGCCGCCAATGAAAGGAATGTCCACGAAACCGGATTCGTCGCTGTCACTGATGGAAGCATCGGATTCCAGCAGCAGGGTGTTGCGGCCATGACTGAGTGCCAGGGAAAAATCCGCCAACGAACGGCCGAAGTCCGCATCTGCATCCAGCGCGCTTTCATGGAACTCCTGGGTGATGCTGGCGCGCACGCCCTGCGCGGGGAATCCCAGATCGTCGAGCGAGTCCCAGCCCAGCCGCACAAAATAGTAACCATCGTCATAGCGCAGGTCGTCATTGGTATACCCGGCCACATCGATGCCGCTGCGAAAATCCAGTTCACCGGTGGCCCGCACCACGCCCACGCGCAGTTCCGCCACTTCTTCCCAGAGCAGCCGCCCCAGCGCAAATGACGCCCAGGAATCGGCCTTGTTGTAGCGGCTCAAGGGTTCCTCCTGCACATCGTCCAGATAGATGTCCACGCCGGCGGCCTTGTAGCCGATGGCGGGCTCGGCAAAATAGCGCAGGGCCGGATCCAGTGGCTGCAGGTAACGGGTTTCGAATTCCATGCGGCTACCGAGTTGCAAGCGGGTGAAGGCGGTGCCGCCGTACCGATTGAGCCCGGCGGCACGCAGGCTGGCCGCCAAATTGAAATCGCTGTTGCCGCGAAAGTCGTCTGCCAGTTCCAGCCCCAGCTTGAGCCAGTTGTTGCCGGTTTCCCGCGCCACACAATCCACTTCCAGGCCGCGCTTGCCGTTTTCCCGCACGATCCGGTAACGCACCAGGCTGAAGTAATCCAGTCCGTAGAGGCGTGACAGGTCGTCCTGCAGCTGTGTGCGATCCAGTGGCTGACCTTCCTGCTGACTGATCAGCGCGCGCACGACATCGTCACTCACCGGACTGTTGTTCTTCACCCGGATGAAATCAATCACCGGTTCATGCTGAGTGTCCCACCGGGATGATTCTGCACTGTCGAGGGCGGGCAGTGGGCGCGGGTTGTCGAGCCCGGCCAGCGCAGCATCGATGCCCGCCTGGATCGCCGGTGCAGCCAGATTGAAATCGGCGGAGCCAATGGCGTCGAGTTTCGGCACGATCAGCCAGTCGCGAGGCTGCAGATGCCGGGCCTGTTCGACGGTATTGAGGCGTACCAGGAAGGTCGTCATCTGGCCCGCCACCGCAAACAGCGAATCCATCTGTTCCCGGGTTGCCAGGGGCGAAGACACATCCACGGCGATGATGAAATCCGCGCCCATCTGCCGCGCGAGTAGCACCGGCATGTTATTGGCGATGCCGCCATCCACCAGCAGACGGCCGTCCCGCTCCACCGGGGCCAGCGCGCCGGGAATCGACATGCTGGCCCGCACCGCCGATGCCACATCACCGCTTTGCATCACAACCGGTTGCCCGGTTTCCAGATCGGCGGCAACCGCGGCAAAGCGCATGGGCAGCTGTTCGAACTGCAGGGGGTGCCCGTTCTTCTCGAACAGCCCCCCCAATACCAGCGCCAGATGCTGGCCTTCGATCGCGCCACGGGGAAACCGGATGCCATCATGACTGACCGACAGGCGCAGATCCGTGGTCATGCCCGCTTCCAGCTGGCGGAACTGATACGGCTGATGACGGCGCGGCGATGCATCGCTCAGTGCCTGGCGCCAATCCATGTTGCGGGCGATGCGGTCGATGTCGTCGGCGCTGCGGCCGGATGCGTACAGCGCACCGATGATGGAACCCATGCTGGTGCCGGTCACCACCACCGGGCGAATACCCTGGGCCTCCAGCACGCGGATCACGCCCACATGGGCCAGCCCGCGCGCGCCGCCGCCACTGAGTACCAGGCCTACGCGGGCATCGGGCGGAATCTGGATTGCGGCGGCGGCGGGCGCTGCCATCGTCAGCATCAGCAGCGAGCGCAGCAGCGTGCGCAGCAACAGGTGCGTCAGCGAGAATGTCAGCGGGCGGATGGGCATCAACGGAATTCCGGTGCAGAGGTGCACTGCGTCAATTGGGGCGTTCAGGCATAATGCCATACTGCATTAAGTGCCACATCTGACAAGCATCAGATTCGAGCACGATCAATTCAAATTCAGGAGAGCAGTGAATGATGCGTTTGAGGGGGGCTCTGGCGCTGGGGTTGTTGGTGTCGGCGGCGGCGCATGCAGAATACGAACTTATCGATACCGCGCTGCAAAAGCGCACGGATGCGGTGCTGGCGGTCATGGGCTATACCGTGGTGCCGGATCTCACCACCAGCACGCTATCCATTTCCAGCACGGACACCGGCAATCCCCAGATGACGATGAGCCAGCTGGCCGGTGGCTTCACCATCAGCCAGAACACACCGCTGTATCTGGAAGGTGGGGCCGCCTACAGTCGCTACGATCCCTCGTTTGTCGTCAGCGATGGCACGGATACCCGCGAAGTTCCGCTCAAGTGGACCAGTGTGATGCTCACCGGGGGTGTCGGCTGGGATTTTCCGGTCATCGACAAACTCAAGTTCCGGCCCATCGCCAACTTCGCCTATGGGCACCTCGAAAGCGATCTGTCCGCCTTCAGTCGTCTGCTGGAATTCAAAAGCCAGGCGGAAAAGGATTTCATCGACGGTGGCAGTATGGACGCGCTGGGTTACGGCGGATCGGTGATGCTGGATTACGAGGATTACCTGCCGGAGCGCGAAATCGACGTGGAGTGGCGTTACAGTTACGTACGGCTGGAAAACTACGACTCCACGTCCGATTTCGTCGATGGCAGCAGCAACGCGATTTCCACCAACATCTGGGCCCGCTGGCGTGCCCCCACCGGCTGGGCGCTGATGGAGCGTCCGCTGCGTTATGTGCTTGAGTTTGCCCATTCCACCTTTTGGGGCGACCAGAAAGAAGCGATCGGCTTTGATGATCTGACGTCACTGGGCGTGGGTATTGAATTCGATTCCAGCAAGTACGACATCATCATCTCCCGCACGCGGCTGGTGTTCCGCTATCGGTTTGGCGAGGATGTGGAGGGAACAGCCGTGGGGTTTGCCGTGAGTTTCTGAAACGGGGCGTCTGGGAGCGCCCCGCTTCATGTTCGGCTTTGCGTATCAGTTGAGGGCGCTGACCGGCACCACCGGCAGCAATATGCTGGACGGATATTCCGGGCTGTGATGAATGGTGGTGATACCATCCTTCGCCAGTTCGCGGCGCGGATTGTTCAACACGCCCTGAGCCTGGTTGCTGGGGCTCAGCGAAATGCGCAGACGGTTGCCCTTGCGGATCAGCACGCTGGTGGGGAAGATCTCCACGCTCATTTTGAATGGCACGCTGGGCTCCACGGGTTGCACTG
The DNA here is from genome assembly GCA_020062665.1 of Pseudomonadales bacterium. Lineage (GTDB taxonomy): Bacteria > Pseudomonadota > Gammaproteobacteria > Pseudomonadales > Ketobacteraceae > Ch67. The sequence goes on along the minus strand of JAGUVW010000049.1, from coordinate 7,292 downwards.
CGTCCTGGGTGAAATAGTGATAAGGCTGGATCATCTCGCCGTGCAGGTAGCGGGAGCGCTGTTCGTCCACCGCCCGCGCCGACGCCAACAACAAACCGTTGGTGATCTGGGTGACCTTGCCCGTGCGGCCGGACACTTCATCCACCCGCACCGACAGCACCGCTTCCTGCGCACTGGTTTCCAGCCAGATATCAGCAACGATCGGGCCGTTGATGTAGTAGTCCTCGCTGAACGGTTCCGACTCGTAATTCAGTGCATCCTTTTCCAGTGTGCGCAGATCGTCATCGCAGCCGGGCTTGAGCAGGCCGCCCGCACCCAGGGTCCACTGCCGGTAACTGGGCGAGCAATCGGTGCCGTCATTCATCGTGACGTTGAACACCAGCAGGTTGCCCTGGGAATTCTTGCCGGGCTCCAGCCCTGCAAACGGCGGCAGCGTCATATCACGGCTGGGCTCGATCGCTTCCGGCGCGGTCTGGCTCAGGCTCAGGTCACCGTGCAGATACCAGCGCTCGGGCACCGCTTCCGGGTGCGGCCAGTCGGTGGTGGTGGCGTAACCGAAGCCCAGCAGCGGGCTGTAATTCTTCACGTATTGAGTAACCGGCGGAATGTTTTCCACGCCGGAATCCAGCCCCAGCAGATAGTGATCGAACCACTGCAGCAGCAGCGGCATCATCGGCGGAATCTTGTTGCCGCCACTGAAGGCGAAGAAGTTGCTGGTGAGGTGATCGCCATCATAGATAACCAGGCGGGCGTCGGTGTTGCGCTTGATGCCTTCATACAGCAAGCCGGGATCGCGCTGGAAAATGTCATTCAGCCCACCCAGCACCAGCGTGGGTGCCTTGATCTGGTCGATGCGGTCGAGCGGCGAACGGGCGCGCCAGAAATCGCTGTCGTAGGTGACATAGGGTGCGCCGTGCAGGGCATCGTCGATCAGCGGCAGGTAGTAGGCGTCGATCTGCTCGATGTGTTCGCGGGTGGAGGCGGCGATGGTGGAATAATGCTGGGGATAGCGCAGCACGGCCGGAATGTTCTGGGTGGTGAGCACCTGCGTCAGCACCATCCAGGTACTCATGAACAGCGCGTTGAGCATGCCGCCGGTACCCACGGTGCCACGCATTGCGTCGCCCATCGGAACCACTGCAAAAATCGCATCCACGGCGTCGGGCCGCTGCTGGGCGGTGAACAGGCCGGAAATCGCCATGTACGACGCACCTGCCAGTCCCAGCTTGCCGTTGAACCAGGGTTGCTCCTCGATCCAGTCCGCCACATCCGCGTAGGCTTCCTGTTCATTGGTGCCGAGCATTTCCCAGCCGCCGCCGGAAACACCGGTGCCCAGTGCGTCCGCCGCCACGATGGCATAACCCCGTTTCACCAGGAACGGATCGGGTGCCCCGGTAAGAACACTGGAGGCGCTGGCGCCGCTGATGCTGAGGTTGTAAGCGCTGTGCACCAGGATGACCGGGAAGGGGCCGCTGGCAGGCGTGCCGTCTTCGTGCGCCGGCAGGGTGACGTAAACGCCCAGGGGCTTGCCGCCACGGCTGGTGATGAACTGCAGGGGCTGGCTGGCGATTTTTGGATAGATCTCGTCGCGGCTGTAATGAGCGCTGGTGCGGGGAGTCCCGGTGTCCCCGTCGCCGCTGTTGTCACCGTCTGGTGTGTCGCTGCCGGAAGAATCCCCCGGCGTGCCGGGCGAGGTGTTGTCAGCGACGCTGCGGGATGGAGTGCCTTCATCGGAATCACCACCGGAGTCCCCACCGCAGGCAACCAGCAGGCAGCTCAGCAGCATCAGAATGGAAAAAAATGCGCGTGATCGCGCAGCAGGAACAGCGTTGCTCACTGTGTCACCTCGTCCTTGCCTTCTTGTTGTTATAGTTACAGCTGATTGACGACGTTAGGGGTGAGACGACTGCGGGTCAATATACCAATTGGACTACTGTACTCGTTTTGCTAGATCGTTTTGCGATAGATAATGCATCTTTTATACAGGCTTCGGTTCGATGTGGTCATCTTTCAAAAACGTTGGCCATAATTGATAAGTTGCAAAGGCACTGTGAGATTTTTTCGCCCTGTTCTGATCGAGGTAGTACATGCAGTCCGCCGAACTTTCACACCGCTGGCAGCGTCTGTTTCCCCAGCGTGAATCGTCTGTCCTCGCCAAGGAATGGCAGTGCATCGAATCCCGCTACAGCGAGGCCCATCGGCATTACCACACGTTGCGTCATATCGCCGCCTGCCTGCGCTGGCTGGATCAGCTGCGTGATCAGATCGCAGATCCGCGCACGCTGGAGCTGGCGTTGTGGTTCCACGATTTTGTCTACAATCCCCGCCGTAACGACAACGAATACATCAGTGCGGAATATGCGGTGTCCACCCTGTCGGTTTTGCGCGAACCCAAACCGGTGCGTGATGCAACGCGGGCGCTGATCATGGTGACCCGCCATCCTTCGCGTCCGGTGACGCCGGATCAATGCTGGATGGTGGACATCGACCTGGCGATTCTGGGCGCCGAACCGGAACGCTACGAAGCCTACGCGCAGCAAGTGCGAAAGGAATATGCCCACGTGCCCGACGCCGCGTTTGCAGCCGGACGCAAAGCCGTGCTGGAATCCTTCCTGGATGAGCCCAACCTGTATCACACCGACTATTTCCGCCAGCACCTGGAATCCAAAGCCCGCGACAACATCGCCTGCGAAATCGCCCGCCTGTAAATACGGTGTGCAAGCTATGCTAGAGTAAGCGGCCATTGCAGGAACCACAGGGGCTGGAAGCGGACTATGAGAATTGTTTTCGAGTGCGGGCTGCGCGCCGGTTGGTTATTGATACTGTTTGTACTGCTGTCCGCTTGCTCGAGTCTGCCAGAACGGCCGCTGCTGTCGGAACAGTTTGCGTTGCCGACGGGCACCTCCACCACGCTTGATCGTGAAATCGCGCCCATGGAAGTCAGTCATCCCGAGCGTTCAGGCTTTGTCATGCTGGACGAAGGCCGCAAGGCATTTGCCGCCCGCGTTCAGGTGACGCGCGTTGCAGAGCGCAGCCTGGATGTGCAGACCTACATCTGGCACAACGACGGCACCGGCCTGTTTCTGGCGCACGAGGTGCTGGCGGCAGCCGATCGCGGTGTGCGGGTACGCATGCTGCTGGACGACATCGACAGCCGCGCCAAGCATGATCCCCTGGTGGCCCTCGACCGCCATCCCAATATCGAAATCCGCCTGTTCAATCCGCTGGCATCGCGGCGCGGCAAGCTGACGGCGGTGGTGGATTTCTTTCGCTCGTTTCACCGCCTGAATCACCGCATGCACATCAAGAACTGGGTGGCGGACAATCGCGTGGCCATCGCTGGCGGCCGTAACGTGGGGGATGAGTATTTCACCGCGAGCGAAGATACCAACTTTGCCGATTTCGAACTCATGATGCTGGGCCCGGTGGTGCGCGACGCGTCGTCACAGTTCGACCGTTACTGGAATTCCAGCGAGGTGTATCCCATCGAATTGCTCAACGGCAGCGACAAGGTGAAGGTGACACTGGAAGACGTGCGCACCCGTCTGGCAGACGTGGCCGAACAGAACCGTCAGGGCGCCTATGCAGATGCATTGCGCAGTGATGATGCCGTCCAGCGGTTGGCTCGCGGTGAGGAGCGGATTTACTGGCTGGACGACTACCAGCTCGTGGCGGATGCCCCCAACAAGATCGAGCTGGAAGGCATTCTGGAGAAATCCGCCGTGCTCAGCCTGTTGTTGCCGGTGTTGCAGAATGCCCGTCATGACGTGGTGATCGTGTCACCCTATTTCGTACCCGGCAAGGAAGGCACCGAGCTGCTGGTGGGGCTGGTGCAGAAGGGTGTTCGGGTGCGCCTGCTCACCAACTCCCTGGCAGCCAACGACGTGGCAGCGGTGCATGGCGGCTATTCCCGTTATCGCAAGACGCTGGTGCAGGGCGGTGTGCAGATCTGGGAGTTGAAGCCGAGTGCTGGTGCGGCGACGAAACCCTCGATGCTGGGTTCCAGCGGCGCCAGCCTGCATGCGAAAGCACTGACCGTGGATGGTGAGCGTCTGTTTGTGGGCAGCTACAACCTCGATCCGCGTTCCACTGCGCTCAATGCCGAAATGGGTGTGCTGGTACACAGCGTCGAGATGACCGGCGAATTCAACAGTGGATTCGAACAGCAAGTGGATGTTCACAATGCCTGGAAAGTGGAATGGATAGATGGGGAGCTGCACTGGCGCGATGAGCAGGGCCTGTCGTCGCGGGAGCCTGTTGCGTCCCGCTGGCGCCAGTTCCAGGCCTGGCTGGCCCGGGTGCTCCGAGTCGATCCGCTGCTCTGAGCCCTCAGGATGACGCTACCCGATCAAGATTGCCCAATTGAAGGAATGCCATGAATGACTGCCGTTTGTTTGGATTCGTGTTGGCGCTGGCCGGTTTGGTGGGTTGCAGCTCGCATCCGATTGAAAATCCCCATTGCAGCCGGATCATGTTCCGGCAGTGCCTGGGCGTGGACGCGCCCCGCTGCGACGCCATGTTCACCCAGGCAAAAACCACCTGCACACAGAAACTGCAGGAAAATTCCATGTTCGACAACATGCCGGAAAGCATGAAGGAAGGCTATCTGATGCGCTGTGTTGCCGACGATCTGGTGGTTCAATCCGGTCGACCCGTCGAGGAGGCCAAGAACTGCCTGCGCTGGTAAGACCGCGTCATGCGTTCGTGCTTTCAGCCCTTGCCGCCCGACCGTGGCTGGCGTTATAAAAAGGCTCGGACATTGAGGGACAATAACAATGAAAATCCAGGCTGTATTGCTGCTGGCCGTTGCTTGTCTGGCTGGTTGCTCCACCTACCGCGTCACTTCCAATATCCCTGCGGCAGGCGCCGCGCAGAGGCCCGCCGGGCCTGTGCTGTTGCTGCAGGAAGCACCATCCAATCGCGCCTATGAAGAGTTGGGGCCTATCGAAGTCACCGTGCGCAAGGGCAGCCCGTTTGTCAGTGCGCCTACCCAGCAGCAGGCCGATGTTGCCCTGATTCAAAAGGCGCGTGACATGGGGGCTGCGGCGGTCATTCGCATCCATTACCAGGACGGCTTCGACATCATCAGCTGGGGTCACATCAAGGCCACCGGCGTGGGTGTGCGGTTTACCGACTGAGCTGAATCAGCCAACGACGCTTTTTGCCAATTGATCCCCTTCACAGACATGTCGCGGGTTGTGGTGGACTCATGCCAGATCCGGCACCCTGCCGGCCTGTTCCCGCGCTGGTTGACCTTGCAGCAGAGTAGTTGACAAGCCCTGTTACGCTGAGACATTATAGGTATCACTGTCTCGGCTGGGTTTGGGCTGGGACTACTGAGGGAACCAACGATGCTTCAACCAGGCGAAACCACCGCCGCGACGGCGATTGTGCCAGAGGCCCTCGAGCCGCAATCCCTGGCCTGGAAGCATGCAGGTGACAACCTGCAACTGCTGATGGCGGGCACCACCCGGATTCTTCAGGTGGCCCATCCCGTCGTTGGCGTCGGAGTAGAACAGCACTCCGTATTCAAAACTGACCCCTGGGGCAGGCTGCAGCGCACCACTGAATGGGGCCTGCGCCTGCTCCATGGTGGCCCGGATCTGCTCGCGCTGAACTACCTTCAATCGAAACAACCGGAACAGCATGGACGAATCGACCTGGCTGCATGAACTGACCGCTGGCAACAGCGTCGATCAGGATGACATGCAGCGCCGCATTCTCGACGCCGCTTACGAATTGTTTGTCACCTTTGGCCTGCGTCGCACCACCATTGAAGACATTGCCAGAAAGGCCGGCGTCGGCCGCCCCACGGTGTATCGCCGCTTCGGCGACAAGGAAACCATTGTCAACGCCGTGCTGCGGCGCGAATCCCATCGCATGGTGATGGCCGTGGGCGAACAGGTGATTGGCCTGTCGCCGCCGGAGCAGGTGTTGGTGCGATCCTTTGTGATGGGCGTGCAGACCGTGGCCCGTCATCCGCTTACCCGACGGCTGCTGGAAAGCGAGCCGGAAGACATTCTGCCGTACCTGACACTCAAGGCGAGTCCGCTGCTGGAGATCGGCCATTTCCTGACAGCGGAGTACGTGCGTGCGCGGCAGAAGGAAGGGCAGTTGCTGGGCTTTGATGTGGATTACGCACTGGAAGTGCTGGGGCGATTGTTCATCTCCATCATCATCACACCCAGCAAGCGCTTGCGGGCGGATGATGATGCGTCACTGGAACGGCTGGCGCAGGAGTTTCTGCTGCCGTTGCTGGAGAAGATGCGTTAGAGCGTAAAGTCGATGTTGTCGATCAGCCGCGCCTTGCCCATGCGCGCGGCGGCCAGAATCACCAGATTGCGATCCCCTGGTTGCGCCGGCTCCAGCGTGTCGGCGCGACACACCGAAAAATATTCCGGAATAAATCCCGCTGCCTCCAACTTGTCGTTCGCCTCCGAACTCAACTGGGCGAAATTCGTGTTGCCCCCCTTGATCGCATCCCGCGCCGCGCACAAGCTGCGGTACATTTCGGCCCCGCGGTTTTTTTCATCCGCTGTCAGATAACCGTTGCGGGAACTCATGGCGAGGCCGTTGGCTTCACGCACGGTGTCGATGCCGATGATGTCGATGCCGAAGCACAGCGCGGTGCTCATGCGCCGTATCACTGCCAACTGCTGGAAATCCTTTTTGCCGAACAGCGCCACGTCGGGCTTCACGATGTTGAACAGTTTTGTCACCACGGTGGCAACACCATCGAAATGACCTGGGCGCGCCGCGCCACAGTGACGCTCGGTGATCTTGGTAACGTGCACGCTGGCCCAGCTGGCCTGATCGCCGGGGTACATTTCATCCACCGGTGGAGCGAACAGCAGGTTGCAGCCGACGGCAGCGAGTTTTTCCTGGTCTTCTTTCAGCGTGCGTGGGTATTTGTCGAAGTCCTCGCCGGCGACAAACTGGGTGGGATTCACGAATACGCTGGACACCATGAAGTCCGCATGTTTCTGGCCTTCGCGCACCAGGGTGATGTGGCCTTCATGCAGGTTGCCCATGGTGGGCACGAAGCCGATACGCTTGCCGGCCAGACGTTGGGCGTGAATGATGGCGCGCAGTTCTTTGATGCTGTTGACGGTTTGCATGGTGGTGGCTCGCTTGTTTAGGAGTGCACGATTCATACTTACGGGTAACCTGGGTGCGAAGCAGTGTCTGTTCCCGACATGACACTTGGCCTTCGGCTACCCTGTGCTTCTCAGCCAGACCGGCGGTGGCGCAACTCGCGCTGCGCGCTCAGACACTCGCCACCTTGTTTCCGG
>JAGUVW010000050.1 GCA_020062665.1 Pseudomonadales bacterium | reverse complement strand
TGCGACCTGCGGGTGGCGGCGGAGGATGCAGTGCTGGGCGTGTTCTGCCGCCGCTTTGGCGTGCCGCTGATCGACGGTGGCACCGTGCGCCTGCCCCGCCTGATTGGCCTGAGCCGGGCACTGGATCTGATTCTGACCGGGCGCGCCGTGAACGCGGCCGAGGCGTTGCAGATGGGCCTGGTGAACCGGGTGTGTCCGCCGGGACAGGCCCGCGCGCAGGCAGAACAGCTGGCGCTGGAGATCAGCCGCTTCCCCGCCCTGTGCATGCGCAACGATCGCCTGAGCGCCTATGAGCAGTGGGATCTGTCCCTGGATGCGGCGCTCGCCAACGAATTTGCCCGCGGGATGGCGGTGGTGCGCAGCGGCGAAACCCAGGCCGGTGCCCAGCGTTTTCATTCTGGTGCAGGGCGGCATGGGGATTTCGGGGTAGATACCGGCGTGGCGCAAGGGGAACCCTGATGCGCCCCCGGCTTCACCACAGGATCATCCCGTGAACACCTATATCGACGACTACTGCGAACGCCTGGCACCGGGGCTGTGGGCAGAGCCGCTCAACGCCATCACTAATCTGGCGTTTCTGCTGGCGGCCTGGTGTACCTGGCGGCTGGCGCGTCAGCAAAACCGGTTGAGCGGCGGGCCGATCCTGCTGATCAGTTTGATGGCGGCCATCGGCATTGGCAGCGGTCTGTTTCACACCGTGGCCACCCGCGCGACACAGCTGATGGATGTGATTCCCATCGGATTATTTCAGGCCGCGTTTCTGTGGCTGTACTTGCGCCGGATCGTGCAGGCACGCGTGGAAATTGCAGCGGTGCTGATGCTGCTGTTTTTGGTGGGTGGGTGGCTGACAGGACAGTTCCCGCACGTGCTGAACGGCTCCCTGGGTTATGCGCCGGCACTGGTGTTTGTGGGCGGGCTGGGTGCCTGGCATTACCAGCAGAAAAAACTCGAACCCTATGCGCTGCTGCTGGCGACCTTGCTGTTCGTGCTGTCACTGCTGTTCCGCTCCATCGACAACGCGGTGTGCCCGCAATTTTCAATCGGCACGCACTTCCTTTGGCATCTGCTCAACGCCGCTGTGCTGTATCTGTCGATGCGGGGAATGCTGGCGAATTATCCGCGCCCGGCCTGATCACGGAATTCACTGGGCGTCAGACCTGTCCAGCGCTTGAAAGCGCGGTGAAAGGCACTGGCTTCGGAAAAGCTCAGACGTTCGGCGATGTCATCGATTGCAATCGTGGGAATGGCAAGCAGGCGTTTGGCTTCGTTCAGCTGTACCTGCCCCAGCAGTTCGGAAAAACTGGTGTCATGGCCTTCCAGCTTGCGGCGGAACGTGCGCTCGTTCATGCCGAAATGTTCCGCGGCCTGCACGATGGTGGGCTTGCCCTGCTGCAACGCGGCGTAAAGAAACTGTTCCACCTTGTCGGCCAGACTGGCGCTGTCATCCAGATTCACCAGTTGGCGATCCGCTTCGTCCTTCAGCAGTTGATACACACCGGGATTGGCGGAAGGCAACGCCTTGCGCAACAACACAGCGGGAAACAGAATCGCCGTGTGCGCGCAGTTGAAACGCACCGGCGCCTTGAAAATGCGGTGGTATTCGCTGACATAATCCGGTTCTGCGTGCTCGAACTGCACCTGCTGCACCGGCAGGTCAATACCCAGCATCAGATCCGCCAGTTTCAGCAGTTGCACCAGGCCGAACTCGGCGCGAATCCGATTGCAGTTGGCGGTGGAACGGGGGAACTGGTAAATGAATCGGCCCTGCTCGCCCTCGACCTGCAGGCGGGACGGTTCAGCATCATTCACCAGCCGGTGATAGTGCATCCACTGGGTGATCGCATCGCCCATGGTGGGCGCGCTCATCAGCAGATGTCCCAGCAATCCCAGCGTGCCGGGCGAAGTCTGCTCGCCCATGTGCAAGCCCAACGCCGGATCACGCAACACCTTCAGCGCGTGCTCCTGCACCTGATCGTAAACGGACAGATCAATGCGGCGCGTCATGTCATGCAGCGGCGCATCCTGCAACTGCAGTTCACGCAGAAACTGATCGGCATCCACACCCTGGCGCATGACGGAACCCAGCACGGTGCGAATGAGCGGCATGGCGATGCCGGAACGGGGGCTGTTGGACGTAGGCATGCTCGTTGAAATCTCGCCATTGCGATGAAGCCATAGGGTACGCTGAATCATCGGGCATTCCAACGCCGCCACCGTGCAGTGATTGCTATTGGCATAAAAGCCATTACCATAGACGTTTTATCGACGACAGGACGGCAGTGATGGCTCTGACCACGGCATTGGTGACAGGCGCTTCCAGCGGCATCGGCTACGAGATCAGCAAGGTGCTGGCGGAAGAAGGACACGACCTGGTGCTGGTGGCACGGCGGGAAGAACGCCTGAAACAACTGGCCCAATATCTGGAAAAGGATTTCAACATCCAGGTGACCGTGATGGCCGCCGACCTCACCCGCATCAGCGAGATCGACCGCATTTTCGATACCCTCAAAGAACAGGGCATTCCCGTTGACATTCTGGTGAACAACGCAGGCCTGGGTTCCTGGGGGCCGCTCACCGCCGACGACAAAAATACCGAAATCCAGCAGATCCAGGTGAACGTGCTGGCCACCACCTACATGACGAAGAAATTCGCGGTGGACATGGTGCGGCGCGGACTGGGCAAGATTCTGAATATCGCATCGCTGTCAGGTTTTACGCCCTGGCCCTACATGGCGGTGTACGGCGCCACCAAGGCGTACATCATCGAATTCAGCGAAGCGTTGCGGGCAGAACTGAAAGGCACCGGCGTGAGCGTGACGGTAAGCTGCCCCGGCCCGACGGCGTCGGAGTTTCACCAGATTTCCGGTACGGCGGACGTTGGTTTTCTGCGCCTGATGCCGGTGCTGGGATCGGCGCAGGTGGCACGCGCGTCAGTGGCAGCGATGCACAAGCGCAAGGGCGTGGTGGTGCATGGCTGGCTGAATCTGGCTTACAGTCTGCTGCCGCGCATCATGCCCAGAAACTGGCTGCTGCGGGTGATGAAACTGATTCTGAAGCCGCGGCGGCGTTGAACGTCTCACAAACTGCAGAAAAGAAGCGGAAACGTGTGGGTGGTAAAGCGACACTGAACGCTCAGCGGCAGGGATGCCGCTGTGCAGCCCCCATGGATGGGTTCACGGCGTGTTCAGGATCGCTTTACCACCCACACGTTTCCGCCGCAACTCAATCCCGCACTTCTACCCGGTTCCGCCCGTTCCCCTTCGCCTTGTACAGCGCCTTGTCCGCTGCTTCCACCATGCTTTCCAGTGTGTCGCCCTGACGCCAGGGTGCGATGCCGATGGACACGGTCACTGGTGGCAGTTCCATGCCCTGCTCGGCGCTGATCTGCGTGCCCTGAATGCCCACGCGCAGGCGCTCCGCCACCACATGGGATTCCGCCGGCGGGGTATGCGGCAGAAGGATCATGAATTCCTCGCCGCCGAAACGGGCCACCATGTCCGATGGCCGCAACCGGCGCCGCATGGTTTTCGCCACCATCTGCAACACCAGATCCCCCGCCTTGTGGCCAAAGGTATCGTTGAAACGTTTAAAATGATCCACGTCCAGCATCAGCACCGACACCGGCTGCAGATCCTCCAGCGCCTTGCCCTTGAACCGCAGCATCATCTCTTCCAGCCAGCGCCGGTTGTTGAGGCCGGTGAGCGCATCGCAATTGGCCGCCTGCTCGGTTTCGCGCTGGCGTGACTGGCTGTCGGTAACGATGGCATTGCCGGAGCGCAAACGATTGGCCAGCAGATGCAGCAGATTGCGGGACAGGCTGTGGGATTCGTCGATCAGCTGCCACAGAGTAGCGCTTTCGATCACCAGCACTTCCACCGGTTCGGCCGCTTTCACGTAGGCGGAAGGATTACGGCCGTCGAACACTGACATTTCGCCCACGCACTCACCGGCTGCCAGCGTGAGCAGCGGCGGATTGTCGAGGTTTTCCAGGTGAATGGTGACCACGCCTTTCAGCAGCACGTACATGTTGGTGTTGCTGAATTCCGGGCGCAACAGCACGTCCCCCGGCGCGAGCCGGGCGGTATGGCAGGTGTTCAGCAGCGGCCGGATGCGGTCGAGCTGTACACCCTTGAAGAGCTGAACCTTTTCCAGCTCTGCGTCGGCTACCGGCATGAGAGGCTCGTGTCGCGGTAATGAGAAGGCCATGGTGCGCTACCTGAGACTGATTACTAATAAAGGTATATGGCGGCGGGCCAAACGCAACTTTTTGGCGCTGAATTGTTCGTTTTTATGCAGATGTGAGCAGGGATTTCGCCAACCAGGTCAAAATCCGAGCATGTGTCAGTTAAACAGCCGATCCAGCTCCTGGGTGAGTTGATTCAGCCGCACCGGTTTGCCGATGAAACCCTGCATACCCGCTTCCAACACCCGTTTGCGATCGTCCTCCAGCACACTGGCGGTAAGGGCCAGGATTGGCGTCTTCTTGTTGGGGCCGTTGCCCGCCTGAATCACGCGTGTGGCTTCGATGCCATCCACCACCGGCATTTCGATGTCCATCATGATCAGGTCGTACGGGCGATTGTTGGCGGCTTCGATGGCGGCTTCCCCATCGAACACGATATCCGCGTCGATGCCCACCTTGTTCAGCATCTTCTGCGCCACCCGCTGGTTGACCACGTTGTCTTCCGCCACCAGCACTTTCTTGCCGTAATTTTTCACCACCGCAGAACCGGTTTCGCGCTCTTCCGCCGGCGCCTCTGCCAGCCGGAACGGCAGCGTGATGATGAACGACGCGCCCTTGCCCGCATCGCTTTCCACTTCCAGGTAGCCATCCATCAGATCCACCAGGTTCTTGCAGATGGTGAGGCCGAGACCAGTGCCGCCGTAGTTGCGGCTGATGCTGGTGTCGCCCTGCTCGAAGGATTCAAAAATCTTGTCGATGCGATCCCTGGGAATGCCGATACCGGTGTCACTGATTTCCAGAATGATGTTGTAACGGGAGTCGTCGATGCGATCGAAACCCACTTCCACGTTGACCGAGCCTTCGCGGGTGAATTTGATGGCGTTGGACACCAGATTCATCACCACCTGACGCACGCGAATGGGATCGCCCGTCACGTAGCGGGGTGTGCCGGGCTCCACTTTCACCTTGAGCTTTACATGCTTGTCGTCGGCGATGGCGCGGTTCAGTTCGCAGGCGTCGTTGATCAGCTGCTGTATGTTGAAAGGTTCCCGCGTCAATTGCAGGTGGCCCGCTTCGATCTTGGACAGATCCAGAATGTCATTGATGATGTTGAGCAGCGCGTTGGAGGAACGGGAAATCAGGCTCACCAGTTCCTTCTGCTCCTTGTTCAGCTTGGTGTCCTGCATCAGTTGCACGCAGGCAATCACGCCGTTCATGGGGGTGCGGATTTCGTGGCTCATGTTGGCCAGGAACACGGACTTGGCCCGCGATGCCATCTCGGCGGTTTCCTTCGCGTGCAGCAGATCCTTGTTGAGGGATTCCAGCTTCTTTGCCAGTTTCGCCTTCTGTTCCAGCTCGGCGCGGAACTTGGCGTCGAATTCCGGCTGCGTGTCCGTGCTGTGCCAGCCTTTTTCGATCACGTCGCTGAAAATCTTTTCCGCCCGCTCGCGATAGAGCAGGCCCAGGTAGTTTTCCAGGGTATCCAGGTAGCGGTTCAGATCGGCGAAGGAGTCCGCCACAATCACGCCTTCCCGGTCGCGCGCCAGGCCGCTTTCCAGCAACATGAAATCGATCACCTCCGCACTGCAGGATTCCTCCAGCACGGTGAGGTGGCCTTGAATCAACTTCGACCAGACGGACATAGTTCCTCAGAACAACGACTTGATTGCTTGAAGCGTAACAACAGAACAATAATCCGGCAAAAATATGGGGGATTAATAACCAAAACGTCTGAAGCTGCTACTTTTAAGATGCGTGAGCCTGCCGCGCGCAACCCATGACGAACCCTGAATCGGGCAGGCCTGAACTGGCTGCGGATCGTGCGGAGCGGGTCCGCTGATCTGCTACAGTGTAGGCAATGCCAGGAAACCCCACGGAAAAAGAGAGTCTGTTGTGCTAGATCAAGCAGTTATCGTTGCCCCCGCCGCCACTCTGATTCTGCTGCGCGACAGCGCCGAAGGCCCTCAGGTGTTGCTGCAGCAACGCAATCCGGGCGCTGCCTTTGTGGGAGGCGCCTGGGTGTTTCCCGGCGGCAAGGTGGACACGGCCGACAGCGCGTCGCAATGGCAGACACGGGTGGACATCCGTGCAGAAAGAGCCAACCGTCTGCTGGGACTGGACGAAGGCGCACTGGCCTACTGGATTGCTGCACTGCGGGAGACGGTGGAAGAAGCCGGCCTGCTGCTGGCATGCCGGCGCGGTGAACCGGTGTCACAAACCGTGGCCACGGCGGCGCAGCGTCTGCTGCAGGAAGATGCCGGTGCCTTTCTGGGCTTTTGTGAGCAGGAGGATCTGACGCTGCAGACCGACAGCGTGCGCTATCTGAGCCGCTGGATCACCCCGGAAGGACTGCCCCGCCGCTACGATACCCGCTTCTTTCTGGCCCGCGCACCAGCAAATCAGACACCCGAACAGGATACCCACGAAGTGGTGGACACCCGCTGGATCACGCCGGCACAGGCACTGCACTGCGTACGGCACGAAGGATGGCTGATGGTGCTACCCACCATCGCCACCCTGCAGCAGCTTGCCGTCTATGAGGATGTGGCCACCATCCTGCATCGCCTGGGCAACCCCATCGACGCCAAATGCGGGTGAGCGCACCCACCCGCCACTGATTCAGAAGACCTGGAAGGAATCCGCGTTCAGCCAGATGTGAACGTAGATGCTGGCGATATAGCCCAGTGCAATCACCGGCGTCCACTTGAGGTGGCCAAAGAAGGTGTAGTAACCCCGAGCCTGCCCCATCAGCGCCACGCCGGCCGCCGAACCGATCGACAGCATGCTGCCACCGACACCGGCGGTGAGCGTCACCAGCAGCCAGTCACCGTGGGACATCTCGGGCGACATGCTCAGCACCGCGAACATCACCGGGATGTTATCTACCACCGCCGACAGCACACCCACCAGCATGTTGGCGTAGGTGGGATTCCACTGGGTGTACATCACCTCGGACACCATCGCCAGATAGCCCATGAAACCCAGGCCACCCACGCACATCACCACGCCGTAGAAAAACAGCAGGGTATCCCACTCGGAACGGGCAATCCGGTTGAAGACATCGAACGGCACCACGCTGCCCAGACGCTGCAACGCTGCCTCGTCACCCCGCTGCAGGGCCAGGGCGCGCTTGCGCTCCAGCGAGCGCGGCAACGTCATCCGCAGGAAATAACCGAAGAACTGCAGATAGCCCAGGCCGGTCATCATGCCCATGACCGGCGGCAGGTGCAGGAACGAATGGCAGGCCACGGCGGTGGCAATGGTGAGCAGGAACAGCGCAACGATGCGACGGGCACCGCGCTTCATTTCGACGTTTTCCGCGTCATCGGCATGCACCGGTGTGCGGTTTTCGACAAACAGGTTCATGAAGAAGGCAGGAATCACAAAATTCACCACCGCCGGAATGAACAGGGCAAAGAACTCCTGGAACTTCACCACGCCCGCCTGCCACACCATCAGCGTGGTGATATCGCCAAACGGACTGAACGCGCCACCGGCATTGGCGGCAATCACAATATTGATGGCGCACAGATTGATGAAGCGCTTGTCGCCCTCGGCGACTTTCATGACCACTGCACACATCAGCAATGCGGTCGTGAGGTTGTCTGCCACCGGCGAAATCACAAAGGCCAGCCAGCCGGTGATCCAGAACAGGGAGCGGTAGCTGAAACCCTTGCGAATCAGCCAGGAACGCAGCGCATCGAATACACGCCGCTCTTCCATCGCGTTGATGTAGGTCATCGCTACCAGCAGGAACAGCATCAGCTCGCTGAATTCCAGCAGCGTGTGGCGGAATGCGTTCTCCGAAGAAGTCGCCATTCCTTCTGTCACATACACCCAGCCGATCAGGCCCCAGATCAGTCCCGCCGCCACCAGCACCGGCTTGGACTTGCGCATGTGGATTTTTTCTTCCGCGATTACAAATACATAAGCCAGCACGAACAGCGACAGCGCGATACCACCCACCGCAGAATCCGTAAGATTGATTTCACCGACAGCGGCCATCGCCGGCGTGCCCAGTAACATGAACAGCGTGGCCGTCAGGCCCGCCAGTAACCAACGTGTGCGCAGCATCACTCAACTCCCCAGTCATACCTGCCAAAAACGGGGCGGTATTATGCGGGCATGACCCCGCGGCAACAACCATTGCGTCCACTATATTCCCAAATGGAGTTAAACTAGGCGTTTCCATGGAGCAAGAGGGGTACCATGTCCAGTTTCAAGCCCGGCGAAACCGTGGTGCTCAGCCAGCGGGTCCGCCGCATCACCGCCCCCAATCCCGGCATGATGACCGGCCCCGGCACCAACACCTATCTGGTGGGCAATGCCGAACTCGCCGTGATCGATCCCGGCCCGGCCATCCATGAACACATCGACGCCATCCTGCAGGCCGCCGCCGACATGCGCGCGCCGATCCGCTGGATTCTGTGCACCCACACCCACATCGACCACTCCCCCGCTGCCAACCGGCTGCGGGAAGCCACCGATGCCCCGGTCATCGGCCAGATTGCCCGCCACCCCAAGAGCCAGGATGCCTCGTTCAAACCCGATCACCACTGGCAGCACGGCGATTTCATCCGCAACGACGAGTTCACCCTGCGCGCTGTGCACACCCCTGGGCACGCCTCCAATCACCTGTGCTTCTATCTGGAAGAAGAACAGACCCTGTTCACCGGCGACCACATCATGGAAGGTTCCACCGTGGTGATCGCGCCGCCGGATGGCGACATGCTGGCGTACATGAATTCACTGCATCAGCTGAAGGAATTGCCACTGCGTTATCTGGCGCCGGCCCACGGCAATCGCATCGACAATCCGCTGCAGATCATCGAGGCGCTGATCTGGCATCGCACGCTGCGCGAACGCAAGACGCTGGAAAAGATGCAGCAGCTCGGCCCCTGCACCCTGGCCACGCTGACGCCCTCGGTGTACGACGAAGTGCCGGCGTTTCTGCACGGCGTGGCGCAGATGTCGCTGCTGGCGCATCTGCTGAAGCTGGAGCAGGACCAAGTGGTGGAGCGCAACGACGACATCTGGCGCATCCGGGAGTAATTCATGCAGGCCGTGATTCTGGATGCCGCCAGCCTCGGCGGTGATGTGTCGCTTGCGTCGCTGCAATCCTGTGGGACGCAACTCATCCTGCATGATTTCACCGCGCCGGAGCAGATCATCCCGCGTCTGCAGGGCGCCGGCATTGCCATCCTCAACAAGACCCTGATCAGCGCCGAAATCATGGCGGCCTGTCCGCAGCTGAAAATGATTGCGGTCACCGCCACCGGCACCAACAACATCGATCTGGTGGCGGCGCAGCAGCGCGGCATCCGGGTGTGCAATGTGATCCGCTACGGACGCGCGTCGCTGGTGCAGCATACCTTCATGCTGATGCTGGCGCTGGCGGGCAACCTGCAGGCCTACCAGCGCGACGTGAAAGCCGGCCACTGGAACTGCGCCTGCAATTTCTGCCTGATGGATCACCGCATCATGGAACTGGAAGGCAAAACCCTTGGCATCGTGGGCTATGGCGATCTGGGGCAGGGTGTGGCGCAGATGGGACGGGCCTTCGGCATGAAGGTGCTGGTGGCGCAGCGACCGGGCACAACCGGCGCAGAACCGGATCGCCTTTCCCTGCACGAGCTGCTGCCCAAGGTGGATGTGTTGAGCCTGCATTGCCTGCTCAGTCCCAGCACCCGCAACCTGATCGGCGCGCGGGAACTGGCATTGCTGCAACCTCACGCCCTGCTGATCAACACCGCCCGTGGCGGACTGGTGGACGAAGCGGCGCTGGCCAATGCCCTGCGCGATGGCCGCCTGGCCGGCGCCGGCATCGACGTGTTAACCGAGGAACCGCCGGTAAACGGCAATGTGCTGCTGGATCTGGATCTGCCCAACCTGATCATCACCCCCCATTGCGCCTGGGCCAGTCGCGAGGCCCGCCAGCGTCTGGTGGAGATGACGGCCGACAACATCCGCCAGTTCATTGCCGGCACCCAGACCCGCTTTGTTGTTTGAGCAAAACAGGATCTTCATGACGGAACTGACAGAATCACTGGGATTTTTCGCCGCCTTCTGCACCACATTCGCGTTCGTGCCGCAGGTGATTCACACCTTGCGCACGCGGGACGTCAGCGGCATCTCGCTGGGGATGTACGGCATCTTCACGTTGGGAGTGCTGGCCTGGTTCTGCTACGGCCTGCTGCTGGGGTCGCTGCCGATCATCGCGGCCAACGCCTGCACCTTTGCACTGGCGGCCTGTGTGCTGTACCTGAAATTCCGCCACCGTCACGACGCCAAGGGCTGAATCACTTCTTCTTGCCTTTGCCGCCCTTGCCACCCCCTGCGGGGCCCTTGCTGCCACCGGGCTTTTTCGGCTTGGGGGCGCTGTTCCAGCCCATGGCCTTCTGAAACTGCTTGCGCAGATCCTTGGCAGCCTTTTCCTTGCGGATGGGCTCCAGCCGGTCGCGGGCGGCTTTCAGATCCACCACCTTGTCATCGTCGGAATCATTCACAACACATTTCCTTACCACAAAACCGGTTCGCCAAGAGTGGCAAATCATGCCAGTACTGGCAAGAAGTTGCGCCGCAAACGCCGCTGCCTAAGCCTTCCGGCCCATGCCAAGCGCCTGGAATTACGCTACTATCGCCCGCCATCCAATCGGTGTTTCGGGTGAACGATGTCAGACAAACCTAAAACCACGCTCAAGCGCGTCAAAACCGGCGCTTTCGAGCGGCGCTTCAGCATGGCCAAAGCCGGCTTCGTCGCGGGCACCCTGCTCGCCGCCCAGTCCGCCGGCAACCTGTTCACCCGCAAGGAAGACCGGGCCGAACGCCAGAGCCAGATCCTGTCGAAGCAGGCCCACTATCTGGCGGAAGAAATCGGCAAGCTCAAGGGCAGCATCGTCAAGATCGGCCAGATGATGGCGCTGTATGGCGAGCACTTTCTGCCGCAGGAAGTCACCGCAGCGCTGCACACCCTGGAAGACGACACCGCCGCGCTGGAATGGACCACCATCTACGAGGAATTGCAGGACGAACTGGGCAACGACCGCCTGGCGGAACTGGAAATCGACGAATCCCCCCTGGGCTGTGCCTCCATCGGCCAGGTGCACCGCGCCACCATTCGCGCCACCGGCGAGCAGATCTGCCTGAAAATCCAGTACCCCGGCGTGGCCGAAGCGGTGGACAGCGATCTGGGCGCGGTGGAATCCCTGCTGCGCATGCTGAAGGTGGTGCCCATCACCGAGGAATTCCAGCAGTGGTTCCAGGAAATCCGCGAGATGATGTACCGCGAAGTGGATTACGTGAACGAAGCCACCAAGACTACGCTGTTCCGCGAGCGACTGAAGGGTGATCCCCGCTTCATCGTGCCGAAAGTACATCCGGAATACTGCACCCGCCGCATCATCGCCACGTCATACGAGCCAGGGGTGAGCATCGATTCGGCGCAGACCAAGGCTCTTTCCCAGGACCGTCGCAACGCCATTTGCACCGCCGCACTGGATCTGTGCTGGATGGAAGTGTTCAAGTGGGGCGAGATGCAGACCGATCCCAACTTCGGCAATTATTTTGTGCGCCTGGGCAACGGCGCCGACGTGCCGGATCGCATCGTCCTGCTGGATTTCGGCGCCGTGCGGGAGTTCTCCGAAAAAACCATCGGGCCAGGACGCAATCTGGTGAAGGGCGCGTTCCTGCACGACGAAGACCTGCTGTTCCGCGCGCTGGAGCAGCTGAAAATGGTCGCACCGGAAACGCCGGTCAGCGTCAAGCGCACGCTATCGAAACTGTGCTTCATGGCGATCGAGCCGTTTGCCGATCCGGCGCGTTTTCCGCCGCCGCCGGAATTGCTCACCGCCAGTGGTGAATACCGCTGGGCCGACAGCAATCTGCCGGGCCGCCTCAGCGCGCAGGCGGGCATGTCCGCGGCCGGTGCCGTGTCCCACTTCACCGTTCCGCCGCGGGAACTGATGTTTCTGGTGCGCAAGATCATGGGGGCCTACACCTTCATGTCGGTGCTGAAGGCAGAACTGCGCGGCTTCGATATTCTCAATCGCCATATCGGCTGACAGCGTTCAGTCGGCTGCGCTGCAAACCTGGTGAAACTGGCTGCAACCTGCCGCCGGTTTCACATCCCGTCACTATTGCGCCAGCACTTCAACCGCTTCCTCCAGTTCGAGCCGGTGCAGCGTCTGCCGCATCCGTTCTTCCGCCAGATGATCCAGCAGCGACGACACCGTCGGATAGCGCAGCAGCTCGATGGGGGGAATGGCGCGCCCGATCCTGTCCTGCAGGCGTTCCACCAGTTCCATGGCCTCCACGGAATCCACACCCAGATCGAAGAAGGTGACATTCAGGTCGACGTGATGCATTTCCACGTCCAGACGTTCCGCCACCCAGAGCTGGACATCATTGCCAAGCTCGGCGCGCCAGTCCTGGTGCAACGTATCGGCGGCGGGTTCGCAGAAGGACTGGAGCGCAGACAGCGTGCGAACGATACCGGACTGCCACACATGCAGCGGCGCGATGCTGCCTTCGCGATAGAGCCGGCGGGCTTCGAGCCGTTGCAGCTTGCCGCTGGACGTGCGCGGAATCGTGTTGGCCGGCAGCAGCACAACTGCCGTGGGCATGACGCCATGACGGGACGCCACCACCCGCGCGCCATAGGCTGCAATCAGGCGCAGATCGTTGCGCTTGCTGAAGTTGCGATTCACCTCTTGCAAAATCACCAGCTGCTCGCGCCCATCCTCGCTGACGGAAAAGGCGGCACCGCCACGGCCGCGAAACGCCGGGCTGGAATCCTGCAGCGCCAATTCGATGTCCTGGGGACACAGGTTGCGCCCGGCGAGGATGATCATCTCTTTGATGCGGCCCGTCACAAACAATTCGCCGTCGCGGCAGAAACCCAGATCGCCGGTGCGCAGCCAGGTGGCGCCCCGGGGTTCATCCGCCAGCCGCGCCTGAAACGTACTGACAGACAGATGCAGCTTGGCCCAGTAACCCTGCGCCACGGATGGTCCGCGCACCCAGATTTCGCCTACCTCGTTGTCGGCACAGGGCAGGCGTGTTTCCGGCTGCACGATCTTCACGTCCGTGCCGTGCGCCACCCGGCCGCAACTCACCAGGCCCAGCCCCGAATTCGGCGCCATCGGTTCTGCCGGCGCAAAACGTCCGCGCTGCAGCTGATCCTGGTCGGCCCACAGCATGCCCGCGCCCTGCCGCGCCGACGACCCGCTCACAAACAGCGTCGCCTCCGCCAATCCATAGCAGGCGAAGAATGCGCCGGGATCGAAACCACAGCGCTGAAAGCGCGCGGCAAAACGCTGCAGCGTGTCCGCCTGCACCGGCTCAGCACCATTGAACGCCACTTTCCAGCGTGACAGATCCAGCCGCTCCAGCTGGGCATCGGTGATCTTCCGCACACAGTAGTCGTAGGCAAAATTCGGTGCGCCGCTGATGTGAGCGCGCTGCTGGGCGATGGTCTGCAGCCACAGCGCCGGCCGTTTCAGAAACGTCAGTGGCGCCATCAGGGTCACCTGGGCGCCGGCAAAAATGGGCGCCAGCACGCCGCCGATCAGCCCCATGTCGTGGAACGGCGGCAGCCAGATCACCGAACGCAGATCCTCCAGCCGATCCACCAAAGGATTGTCCTGCAGACAGCCCTGCAGGATCTGCGCGAAATTGGCCAGCAGGTTGCCATGACTGACCATCACGCCCTTGGGGTGACCGGTGGAACCGGAGGTGTACTGCAGAAAGGCGAGATCGTCCGGGGCCGCCTGATGGGGAACGAAGTCCTCCCCATTGCCAGCGGAAAGCAACCCCTCCAGCGCCAGACAGGGCACCGCCCGGTTGTCCTCCAGCGTGGTATTCCAGCTGGCAACCAGCGGCTCCATGGTCTTGTTGGCCAGAAACGCCCCCGCTCCGCAATCCAGCGCGATCTTCTGCAGGCGGCCACGATCCTTGGCACCCACTGGCGGATAGGCCGGCACCGGCACCGCACCGGCGTACAGACAGCCAAAAAAAGCCCGGATGTAATTCAAGCCTGGCAGAAACAGCAACAGCAGATTGCGGCCCGCCAGCCCCTGCTCCTGCAGCGCCGCGCCCAAACGGCGGGCATCCCGATCCAGCTCCTGAAAGGTCATCTGCTCCTCGACCCGGCCATTGTCGCTGATGAAGGTGGCGTAGATGGCGCGTCCCCCGCCCTGCGCCCGTTGCGTCAGCATGTCGGCAAGATTGCTGTAGATGGGCATTGTTATCATGGCTGGCGCTATCATGGCTGGCATTCCCCTGCGTTGTTATGACCCGGCTGGGGATTTAAGCGAGTCCAGCCACCACCCAACAAGCGGCTAAACCGGCAATTCCTGTCTTATTCCGCCAACTTGTACAGGCAGGTCTGGCAGGCACCCTTCACCGCCCCGCGCGAACGGCCAGCCGGATCTGTTTCACAATCTGATCCGCACATTCCTGCTTTTTCCCAACCCCTTCCTATACTTAAGGGAAACCCTTGCAAACCGAGCCGGTCTGGAAGCGCCATGGACATCGCCGAACTCAAGAAATTCGAATTTCTCCGCCACCTCACTGACGAGCAACTGATCCTGCTGCTGAACGCCGGCGAGGTCAAAAAACTCAAACCAGGTGATCAGCTGATCAAGGCCGGCGACAGCGACGGCTGGGAATTCTTTCTGCTGGCAGGCGAGGTGGATCTGATTCCCCCTGCCGGCCATCCGGTGCACACCGTGCCCGCCCACAGCCCCGAGGCCATGCACGCCCTGGTGCGCGAGCAGCCCCGCCCGGTGAACGTGGTGGCCCACTCCCCCGCCGCCGTGCTGAAAATCGGGCGCGAAGCACTGAAGGAACTGCTGCGCCAGGCCCCCACCGACAGCTACGAAGTGCGCAAGGCCCTGCGGGAAGACCAGCCGGAAAACAAACAGCTGCTGCTGGACATCTACGCCGACCTGCGCAACAACAAACTGGTGCTGCCCTCGCTGCCGGAAGTGGCGGTGCGCATCCGCCGCCTGATCGACGAAGGCACCAACAGCGCGAAGAAAATTTCCCAGGCGGTGAACACCGATCCCGCCATCGCCGCCAAGCTGATCAAGGCCGCCAACAGTCCGCTGTTCCGCGGCACCAAGGAATTCGAAACCAGCTCGCAGGCCATCGTGCGCCTGGGCATGCAGACCACCAAGCAACTGGTCACCAGCTTCACCGTGAAGGAACTGTTCAAGGTGAAATCCAACGTGCTGAAGAAGCGCATGGACGCCCTCTGGCAGCACAGCATCGAGATCGCGTCGATCTGCTTCGTGCTGGCGCGCCATACACGGGGCCTCGATCCTGATCAGGGCCTGCTGGCAGGACTGCTCCACGACATCGGCGTGGTGCCCATCCTCATGTACGCCGAGGAATATCCCAATCTGGTGAACGATCCACAACTGCTGGAGAAAACCATCAAGGATCTGAAAATCGAGCTGGGGCCAGTGATACTGAAACGCTGGAGCTTCAACGAAGAAATGGTGGTGGCCGCCCAGCACTCGGAAAACTGGCGCTACCAGCACGACGGCGAAGTGGATTTTGCCGATCTGGTGATCGTCGCCCACCTGCACCAACTGATGAGCAACGAAGAAAAAGCCAGCCAGCTGGACAAGGTGCCCGCCTTCCGCCGCCTGTTCCCCACCGAGATGACCGCGAAACAGCTGGTGCAGATCATGGAAGAAGCCAAGTCGCAACTGGAAGAAACCCGGCAGCTGCTGGTGGCGTGACCCACCAGCCACCCACTCCCCAATGTTAATACCACTCCTTTACGCTTGATAAGCGTTATCATTATTTACTAAGATGCGTTTCCATTTTTATTACACATTCATGTGAACTGACCCTGGGGAACGCCAATGAACAGCCGCTTTCCGCTGCGCCCGCTGTGCGCAGGCATTGCACTCGCACTTTTTCTGCCACCCCTGTCAGCCACGGCTGCCGAAGAAGCAACCGGCGAACAATCTGAAATCCTGGTCAAACTGCCCGCCATTGACGTGGTCGGCCAGGAAGAAGGCGATGTCGCCAAGCAGCCCGGCTCCGTCGACATCGTCACCGCTGAGGAAATAAAACTCAGCCAGCCCAAATCCACCGAAGAAGCCCTGCGCAACGTGCCCGGCATCGTGATCAAGCCGGAAGAAGAGTCCGCCATCGTCGCCAACATCGGCATGCGTGGACTCAGCGCGGCCGACTACAAGACCCTGATTCTGGAAGACGGCGTGCCGGTGGCCCCCGGCTTGTTCGTGGGCAACGCCCGCTATTACAACCCCCGCATCCAGCACATCGACAGCATCGAAGTGCTCAAGGGCGCCGCCTCCCTGCGCTATGGCCCCAGCACCATCGGCGGGGTGATCAACTACATCAGCAAAACGCCGGAAGAAGGCGTGGCAGTGGCCGTGCGCGGCGGCTCCTTCAATACCAAGGAAGTGTCGGCGGAACTGGGCGGCACCTCCCGCAACAACGACGCGGTGTTTGGCGCGGTGATCACCCAAACCACCAGCGACGGCTTCATGGACAAGGGCTATGAGATGTCGGACATCATCGTCAAGTCCGGCCTGGCCATCGCTGACAACCAGTGGGTTGGGGTGAAATTCTCCCACTACGAAAACGACGCCAACATTTCCTACCGCGGCCAGCATCTCAATGAGTTCGAGCGCGGCGACGACCACAACCCCGCTCCCGATGACTATTTTCTCACCGGCCGCCAGGGATTCGACCTCAACCATGAGTGGGAACTGAGCGACAACCTGCGCCTGAATACCCTGCTGTTCTGGAGCGAAACCTACCGGGATTACTGGCGCTACGGCGTGAATTCCGCCGCCTCTCAAGCGGCAGGCACCTGGGTTTACACCGATACCGTGCAAGGCAACAACCGCGCCTTCGAACGTATCGGCGCAGACACTCGCCTGCAGATCAATCACGGTCTGTTTGGCATCCAGAACGAGGCTGAAATCGGCCTGCGTTACATGACCGAAGAAATGCACGACCAAACCATCAGTGCCACCCGCGCCACACCCCGTTCCGGCACCATCAGCCAGGATCGCATCGATTCAGCGGAAAGCCTTGCCCTGTACCTGCAGAACCGCTTTGAATTGACCGAAAGCCTGGCAGTCACCCCTGGTGTGCGCATGGAAAAATACGAGCAAAAACGCGAAAACCTGCGCGCTGCCACCGGCAACGAAGCCGACACCGCCAACACAGAAGTGCTGCCCGGCGTGGGCGCCACGTTCCAGATCGTGCCACAGATGCAACTGTTCGGCGGCGTGTACGAGGCGTTTTCCCCCGCTCTGAACAATGAAGCACTGACCGGCCCAGGCAGCACCCTCGACGATCAGAATCTGGAAGCAGAACGCTCCACCAACGTGGAAATCGGCATACGCGGTGGCGATCATAACTTCAGCTATGAACTGGCCGCATTCCATATGGATTTCGACAACCAGATCATCCCTGCCAACAGTAACCCGGACTTCCAGAACACCAATGGCGGAAAAACCCTGCATCAGGGCATTGAGTTCGGCGCCGGCGGCGAACTGGGCGCTGGTTTCCGCCTGGACACCAATGCGACCTGGGTACCCGTTGCCCGCTTCGAGGATGACCGCTTCGACGCCAGCAACGTCCAGACCGCTGAAAAAGGCAACCGGGTTCCCTACACACCCAAGTGGGTCGCCAACGCCACCCTGAGCCATACCTGGAACGAACTGCGCACCTCGCTGAGCGCCCACTACACCGGCGACCAGTACACCGATCCCGCCAACACCACCCCCATCACCGAGTTCTACGGCAACCAGATGTGGGTAGGCGAAATCGAGGCCTACACCATCTACAACCTGAACGCGCTGTACAACGTGACCAAGGAGCTGGAAGTGTATGGCACCGTGAAGAACCTGGCAGACAAGCACTACATCGCCAGCCTGCGTCAGGGTATCTATGTAGGTACCGAACGCAGCTTCGACGTTGGCTTCCGCTACCAGTTCTGATTGCGTGATCCGCAAGGGCCTCTTCGCGAGGCCCTTTTTCTTTGTCCCTTCCTCCAGTCGATGCAGTAAGATGCACGGGAACCCTCCTCAGGACGCGGAAGGCCCCGGATGCCACGACGACACTGTTTTTTTTCTGTCCGCGCGCAACATCGCCTGGGCATCAGCCTGATCACGGGGCTGCTGATGGCAGAGACTGTCACCGCCAGCTGGTACGGCCCCGAACCCTTCCGCCGGGAACGCATCGAGGGCCGCGACTTCGAATACGACGAAGAATCCTTCCTTCACCGCATCAGTTACCAGCCCATGCCGCTGCTGCAACCGGCGCAGCGCCCTCCCCGCGACGGCGTGTTCGGCACCGGCGGCAGCACCCGCTCCAATGAGCTGTATGTGCGCGAGCAGGTGCAGCTGTCCCTGCCCACAGATTCCAGCGCCTACCTGGGTTACCGCTTTTTGCGCAACGAGGATTTCGATGGTCACTACGATCAACAATTTCTGGGTGCAGGCTACCAGTCAGACAGCTGGAAACTCCTGTTCTGGGGCGATGTCACCGGCAACAAGCGGGATTCCGACATGCAGCTGGAATGGCAAATCCAGGATGCCTCTGCCTACCGCCTGCGTCTGATCCTTGCCGCACCGGACGCCCTCTACAACCGCAAGACCGATGAAGCCGATGAATACCTGGATGCCCCGCTCACCTGGTATGCGGAGGGAGATATTGCGGTGGCATCAGACATCCAGCTCTACGGTTTCATCAACTACAACCAGCCCACCCGCTTCCTCAGCACAGAACTGGCGGCGGACGTGGAAGACGAGCAACTGTCAGCCGGAGTGGGACTCGGCTGGTCGCACCTCCGCTGGCACTATGGCGTGGAGCTGGAAGGACTGACGGGAACCCGGACACGGCAGGGATTCACCGAAGGCTCAGTGGTCGAGCAGGATCTGACGCGGGACTTTGCCCAGCTCACCCTCGAAGCCCGACGGCCCACCGGCGAGAACACCTGGCTCTGGTTTGGCCTGCGCCACCTGCAATTCGACGAAAACGACCGTCGCCCCTACGATGCGGAACACTGGCTGGAACAAGCGCACAAGGAAACCTACCTCTATGCTGGCCGCCAGTGGCACCTGGGGCCCCAATGGCAGTTTGTGCCCAGCCTGATCGGCGGCTACGTGGAAGTACAGGAAACCTATCCGCTGAATGCCAGCGAAAACGAGGAGCAAAACGGCTTCATCGGCAAACTGGTACCCGCGTTTGTGCTTGGGCTTGGGTCGAAGCAGCAAGGCAGCCTGACCCTCAACCCCACCCTTTACCTGCATGAGCTGGGTTTCGGCGGGGGCAATATCCAGCTGCATTTCCCGCTGTGACCACCGCCTGAAACTGACCCCAATCAACTGTGACCATCAAAGCTGCTGATTTCTCCACCAATACGGATTGACGCTTCTCAAAACAAAAACGATAATAAGAACAATTATTACTTATCCGCAGATCCCCTATGAACGATTGGCTGTATCACGTCACCGGATTCCTGTCGCTCGGCGGGCCGGTGGTATGGATTCTCGTGCTGCTCTCTCATGTTGTCGTCGCCATTGCCTTCCTCAAACTGTGGCAATTCGGCCGCATGGGCCTGTTCCAACAGCGCTCCAGTCGGCGCACCGAGGCAGCGCTGGCCAACTACAGCCAAGGGGGTGCCACTGACGCCCTCACCTGCCTGCAGGATGTACGCGACCCGTGCGCAGAGCTGCTGCGTCATGCCCTGCGCCACCTGCAGCGTCGCAAACTGGACGCTCAACAACTTCAGGACGAACTCACCCGCTTCGCCCAGGATCAGCTGAATCAGTTGCGCGCCTATCTGCGCCCACTCGAGGTTATCGCCAACCTGTCGCCCCTGCTGGGCCTGTTCGGAACGGTCATCGGCATGATCGAAGCTTTCCAGGCCATGCAGCAGGCGGGCAGCCAGGTGGATCCGGCGGTGCTGTCTGGCGGTATCTGGGTGGCACTGCTCACCACGGCTGTAGGCCTCGCCGTTGCCATGCCGGCCGTACTGCTGCACAGCTGGCTGGAACGGCTCACCGAGCATACGGCTGCACGCATGCAGGACAGCATCGCGCGCCTGTTCACCCTGGATGCCGAACGCCCGCAGGACAGCGTGGTACCGGCCAGCCGCCCGGCGGTTGCAGTGGTGAAGCCCCATGCAACTCCCGCTTGAGATTACGCGCCGGCGTTCACCCATCAGCCTGACAGCACTCATCGATGTGGTGTTCATTCTGCTGCTGTTTTTCATGCTCAGTTCGCAGTTTGTGCGCTGGCAGAGCCTGGACATTCCCCTGGCCCAGAACAGCCCGGTGCAAACGGATATAGAGCCATTGATTCTGGTGGTCAGTGAGGCGGGCGAACTGCTGCAGGGAGATGCCAGCATCCCGCTTGATGGGCACTGCGCAGGCCAGGTTGCCGGTTGGCTGGATGCCTCGCGCCCCGTCATCGTTCGACCGCAGGGCTCGGCCAGCGTACAACAGATCATGGCTGCCCTCGATTGTCTGCGCAGCGCCGGTGCCACCCGCCTGACCCTGGCCGATGCACTCGAGAGCGAGAAATCCTGACATGCGCGTGCAGATTGCATCCCCTCATCGCGCGAGCAACCCCGACGACCGCCTGATCCCGCTGATCAATATCGTCTTCCTGATGCTGATCTTCTTTATGGTGGCTGGGCACGTCACGCGCCAGCGGCTGCCGGGTGATGTCGAGTTGCCCCGATCCAGCCAGGTCAATCCGGCGCAACCGGATTACCACGTGCTGGCGGTGAATCGCGTCGGCGAACTGAACCTGGATCAGACACCAGTGACACCGGAAGAACTTGCGCAATCATTGCAGACGCTGCTGGCCGACGATCCCGAACTGTCGCTGCAACTGTGCCTGGATCACGAGCTCGACGCTGCCACACTGACTCCACTGCTCAAACAGCTGCGCGCCCTGGGGCTGCACAAAGTCATGCTGATCAGTTCACGGGGGGCAACGCCGTGAAACCGGGTCCACGCCAATGGTGTCTGGCACTGCTGGTTGCCGCGATGTTGCATGCCTCGCTGGGAATCAGCTGGATGCTGCCAGCGGAAGACGAGGGTGCCGAAACAGAAGGCGACACCGGCATCGAGATCATGCTGGGCGATGATGGCGCCGCCAATGAGAAGGAACCCAGCCCTCAAGCAGAACCCGTTCCCCAGGCGGAGCAAACGCCCGAGGTAAAACCGGAGCCCAAGCCGACGCCAGTCCCGCCCAAACCCGTTCCACCACAACCGCAACCCAAGCTGGCGCAGGTGGCCGAGCCATTGCCCGAGGCACCAACGCCAACCGAAGCACTCTCCACCGTCGCACAGGTGGCACCGCCCGCAGCAGCATCAGCTCCAACACCCCCACCGCAACCGCAGTCCGGCGGCGGCATCGCCGGTGGAGCCACCACCGCACGCAAGAAGAGTTATTTCGGCGAACTGGCCGCCCATCTGGCCCGCCATCAGCGCTATCCGGTGGAGGCACGTCGGCGCAAGATCACGGGCATCGTCACCGTGCATTTCAGCTTTGACCAGGCGGGTCGCATTCGGGAGTCTTCCGTCAAGAACAGCTCCGGCAACCGGCTGCTGGACGATGAAGCACTCGCCATGCTGAAACGGGCACAACCCCTTCCCCCGATTCCAGAAGAACTGGGTACCGATCTGCTCAGCATCAGCTTGCCTATCGATTTTTCACTCCGGCGAAAATAGGGAATATCCATCCGCCATGACACAGATCAACACATAAATGCTATTTATTATCATTTGCATTTAGATTAGTCTTATTTTACGCCTGCACCATTTATTCAACTTTAACCAATGGGATATGTAAGGAACCAATCATGAACAGCCTCGACCCCAAGCACGCCAATCACTGCATCAAGCGGCCACGCAGCCTGCGTCACGTCACTGCACCGAACATGCGTAAAACCAGTGTCGCACTGTCCATTTCCACCGCCATGCTGCTGCCGATGACGGTTGCCGCTGCAGAAACCGAACAGGAAGTGGAGCTGAAAACCCTCAAGGTCGAGGACACTGCCATTGATCCCAACCCCAACGCCGAACCGGGCGTGCCTTACAAGGCCAAGTATTCCGGCGACAACCGCCGCACCAAACCGCTGGCCGAAACACCCGCCACCATTCAGGTGCTGACCGCTGACGCCATCAAGGATTCCGGCTACACCGACCTGCGCGAGATCCTCGATTCACAGCCGGGTATCACCCTGGGCACCGGCGAGAACGGCAACGCATTTGGCGACCGCTACGTTATCCGTGGCCAGGAGGCACGTTCCGACGTATTCGTCGACGGTCTGCGCGACCCCGGCATGACCATCCGTGAAAGTTTCGCCGTCGAGCAGGTGGAAATTTCCAAAGGCCCCAGCTCCAGCTTCGCTGGCCGTGGCACCGCCGGTGGCGCCGTCAACTCCGTCACCAAGCAGGCCACTCAGGACTTCGACTTCGCTCGCCTGTCCACCGGCTTTGGCTCCGACAAACACACCCGCATCACTGCCGACGCCAACCAGCGCTTCTCGGACACCGTGGCCCTGCGCGCCAACGTGCTGTACGCCTATGAAGAAGTGCCGGATCGCGCACCGACGGATCGCGATCGTCAGGGCGCTGCTCTCTCCACCCTGATCACACCGACCGATGCTCTCGACATCACGCTGGACTACTACAACCTGCGCGCCGAGGACAACTACGACATGGGTGGTTTCCTTGAGGGACCAACGACCAATCGCAAGCCCTACAAGAACCCGCCGGTGTACGCCCAGAAAGAGGACTTTCTGGAATCCGCTGTGGACGTCTTCACTGCCCGCATCGGCTATGCCTTCACTGACAACATGCGTCTGGTGAACCTGACCCGCTACGGCGAAACCGACAACGGCTATGTGGTTACCAGCGCGGGGATCATTCCCTCCACTGGCGCCAATAATCCTGATGGCCAGTACAGCACCATCACCCTGAGCACACACCAGGGTTGGCAGGAAGTGGAATACTTCGCCAACCAGACCAATCTGCTGATCGACGTAGAGCTGGCCGGCATGCTGCACGCCTTCGTCGTTGGCGCCGAGTACAGCGATCAGCAGGTGCTGAACGGTGTCTACCGCGTGCAGAACTCCGGCCAGAACTGTATCACTGGCGACACCAGCACCACACTGAACAACTGGTGTTTGATCGACGCCAGCGGCAATTACATCGACAAAGACTTCACCACCCTGATGAACCGCCATATCAACAAGGGCAACTGGGATCAGGACTGGGCGGTGAAAACCACCTCCGTCTATCTGATGGACACCATTGACCTGACGGATCGCTGGACGCTGTCCGCCGGCCTGCGTCATGACCGACTCGACTACGCGTTGAAGACCCAGAACGCCAACACGCAGGAGGCGACGGGGGATTATGATTACTCCGAAACCCTGATCGACGGCCAGTTGGGTGTTTCCTACAAGATCACCCCCTACGGTATGGTGTACCTGAGCTATTCCAGCGCCAGCGACATCAATGGCGGCGAATCGGATGTGGGCACCAACTCCAACTACGGTGGGGCCGTGATATTCAACGGCAAGATCGCTGGAGCAGATCCGGAAAAATCGGAGCTGTATGAACTGGGTACCAAGTGGAACCTGATGGATGAGCGTCTGTTGCTGACCGCTGCGCTGTTCCAGATCGACAAAAGCGACATCATGGAAGGTGTAGCAGGCTACACGGCAGAAGGCTCCTTCAACACCGGCGAAAACCGCGTGCAGGGTATCGAGCTGGGCCTGGTCGGCCAGGTCACCGAGAAGCTGACCGCGCAGGCGGGTATTGCCGTGATGGATGCGGAAGTGACCAAAGCTGCGGTGCTTCGCGGCACTGGAGACGATCGATATTCCATCGAGGGCGAGACCCTGAGCAACTTCGCCGAGGAATCCGCCTTCGCCCAGCTGAAGTACGCGATCACCGATGCTGTTTCTGTCGGTGCCGCCGCCAAGTACGAAAGCGAGAAGTATGCCGGCCAGCCGGACACCGCACCGGCGATGAACGCGCAAGGCCAGTACACCCAGCCCATTCCCAGCTACACCGTGGTCGATCTGTTCGCCAACTACCGTCTGAACAAACAGCTGGATTTCAACCTGAACATCGGCAACGTCGACGACGAGGAGTATTACACCGCTGGCTATCAGTCTGGCCGCATGCTCTACAAGGGCGATGCGCGCAACTACGTGCTGACGGTGAACTACGAGCTCTGATCGGGTCGGCTTGAAGTAGCGCTTCCGGGTTGCAATACTGCCCGGAAGCAATCCCAGATTCCGCCGGGCACCTGCCCGGCGTTTTTATTGACGACACCTTGCTTGCGGATTCACTGGAGGGGATCGCCCATGGCCGCACTGGATCGGATTCCTGCAGACATACA
This sequence comes from Pseudomonadales bacterium, assembly GCA_020062665.1. Lineage (GTDB taxonomy): Bacteria > Pseudomonadota > Gammaproteobacteria > Pseudomonadales > Ketobacteraceae > Ch67. The sequence continues at coordinate 57,439 of JAGUVW010000050.1, read as the reverse complement.
GTGTGCGCAGGACTATGAATCGCTCGCGCAATCATTCATGGATCCCGCCCATTACGCTTACATCGCGGGCGGCAGTGGCGATGACATCACGTCCCGCGCCAATCGTTCTGCATTTGCACGCTGGTCGATCTGTCCGCGCCTGCTGCGCGACGTGCGCCAAGGCAGTACCGCGCTGACCCTTGCCGGACTGCCGCTGCCGCATCCGATCCTGCTGGCGCCGGTGGCGTATCAGGCCCTGGCTCACCCCCGCGGTGAACTGGAAACCGCGCGCGGCGCCGCTGTGCTGCAAAGCCCCATGATCGCCAGCACGCTGTCCTCGCACACGCTGGAAGAAATTGCGGAACAGGCCGGCCCCCTGCGCTGGTTCCAGCTTTATCTGCAACCGCAACGGGATGTCACGCTTGATCTTGTTCGACGCGCCGAAGCAGCCGGCTACGGCGCCATCGTGATCACGCTGGATGCATCGATCCAGTTGCCGAGCCGGCACGCACTGCGGGCTGGGTTCAAAATGCCCGCCGACTGTATTGCCGCCAATCTCAGGCATTACCCGCAGCCGGCAGAACCGCCCGCGCAGGCGGGTGAAAGCCGTATTTTCCAGGGTGTCATGCGTCACGCACCGCTGCACGCCGATCTGGAATGGCTGCTGGCCCAGACCCGGCTGCCGGTCTGGCTCAAAGGTGTGCTGCATCCCGACGATGCACGTTCACTGCAATCACTCGGCATCAGCGGATTGGTTGTCTCCAATCACGGCGGCCGCACGCTGGATGGCGCACTTTCGTCGCTGACGATGCTGCCGCAAGTACGTGCCGCAGTGGGCGCAGACTATCCGCTGCTGTTCGACGGTGGCATTCGCAGCGGAGCCGACATCTTCAAGGCGATTGCCCTGGGTGCCGACGCAGTGCTGATCGGACGTCTGCAGCTTTACGCCCTGAGCGTGGCCGGCGCCCTGGGCGTGGCACATCTGCTGCGCACACTGCACGAAGAACTGGAAGCCACCATGGCGCTGGCGGGCTGTGCCACACTGCACGACATTCGCACCACCACATTGCTGCGCGCCGACTGAATCGGGAACACGGGGAAACGTGAAATGCTGATCGTGATCGAACAACTGCTGAGTGCGGACGAAGTGCACCAGTTCCGCACCCGTCTGGACAAAGCCGACTGGCAGGACGGACTGAAAACCGCCGGCACGCTGGCCCGCGCCGTCAAACGCAATCTGCAGCTCGAGGATGGCAGTGCGCTCGCCGTCGAGCTGGGCAACCAGATTCTGCGCAAGCTCGGCAATCATCCGCAGTTCATCGCCGCAGCCCTGCCCGCCAGAATCTATCCACCCAAATTCAACCGTTACGAAGACGGCGGCACTTATGGCGCCCACATCGACAGTGCACTGATGCAGGTGCCGGGCACAAACGTCACCCTGCGCAGCGATCTGTCGGCAACGCTGTTCCTCAGTGAACCGGGCGAATACGACGGCGGTGAACTGGAAATTGAAGGGCCGTTTGGCGCCCAGGCAGTAAAGCTTGCGGCCGGCGACATGGTGCTCTATCCGTCGAGCAGCCTGCACCGGGTGACACCCGTTACCCGCGGCGCCCGCATTGCATCATTCTTCTGGATCGAAAGCATGGTGCGCGACGAAGGCGAACGGGCGCTACTCTACGACCTGGATCAGACCATCCAGGGGCTGACGCCGCACCTGGCCGCCGACAATCCCCATCTGGTGCAACTCACCGGCGTTTACCACAACCTGCTGCGACGCTGGGCGATTACCTGAGCCCGTCGTTACCCTCACAACACCCAGATAACAAAAAACCCGCACACGGCGGGTTTCCTGTTTTAACCGATACAACGCTTTTCAGTAGGAAATGGCGAACTCGCCTTCCTGCACGCTGCGCTTGTCCGTTCCCACGTTGCCGTTGGGATAGCCGGTGAACGAGAACAGGCCAACCAGCTTCTTGCCATCATCTTCCAGCACGACCAGCTTGCCGGGCTCGGTGGCCGAGGTGCGGTAGGACTGCTGGCCGCTCTTCTCGATGCTGGCCTTGAAGTATTTCAGCTCGTAGGTGCCTGCACCCACATACTCGTCCACCATGATGGTGACAGTGAACTCGCCGCCAGACGCCGTGATGCGCATGGCGCCGAACTCATTGAGATCCTTTTCCACTTTCAGGCTGGACAGGTTGTCGCTGACACCGCTGCCACCGAAATTGTGTTTGAAGAAAAACTGGGTACCGTTGGGACGCACGCCGCGCAGGGTACGGGGATCCTTGGGTTTGGGCGGCTCGACGGGCTTAACCTCGACTGGCGCTGCTGCAACAGCAACCACTGCGGCAGCGGCTGCAGGCTTGGCGGCCGGCACCGGCTTGGGCTCAGGCTTTGGTGGCGGCGGTGGCGGAACCACCACGGCTACTTCCACCAGCTTGCCGTCCTTGAATTCACAGGGGTTGGCCTTGCCCGCTTTCACGCAGTTGCCCTTGCCGTTGGGTTGCACACCATTGCGCACCGGGCCGGTGTACCTGGTGCCATCTGCCAGATCCACCACTGCAGAGGCCGGCGCCCGGTCGTCGGACCACACACCGGTCACCACGCTGCCATCTTTCAGTTTGACCTTGAATTCGCCATTGCGCTTGCCGGCTTTGAAGGTACCTTCATATACCTCGCCGCTGGGCAGGGTCAGCACGCCTTTGCCACTGCGTTCATCATTGGAAAAGCTGCCGGTGTAACGCTCGCCGTTGGCCTTCACAAAGGTGCCGGTGCCCTGCATCTTGCCCGCCAGCCATTCGCCGTCGTAGGAATCGCCGCTGGGCCAGGTTTTCTTGCCCTTGCCGTTTTCACGGTTGTTGGCCCAATTGCCCTGGTAGCGCTCGCCATCGGGCTTGATTTCGACGCCCTGACCTTCGCGGCGACCATCCACCCAGCTGCCCTCATACACCACGCCCTGGGTGGAGGTGAACTTACCCTGTCCATGGAAGCGGTTGAATGCGTTGCGCTCGCCTTCGTACTGAAACGAAGCCAGCAGGGGGGAGCTGAGCAGACCGGCGATGCCGGCAAAAACCAAGGTTCGCAGTTTCATCACACCATTCCAGAAAGCGTTGATTCAAGATTCAATCACTGCAGTACTGCAAAATACTGAATATTCATGAATTTATAGCAAATACTCCAGGATTTATAAAACTTCCGGCCAAAAATCGTAGTCACGGCCGAAGATTTCCCTCAAGTCCTGCAGCACTTCCAGCGCTTCCTGCGCCCCTTACACAGCGCACCGTCGTCGTGAATCAGGTCGCGTGTGAGCGTCAGACACATCATGCACATTTCAGGTTCGGTGACCGGCGCACCGTTGCACCGGAACGCCGCCCTCATACAGCGTAGTCAACGCGCGGTAAACGCGCTGATGACTGACGCTGACAGGTTGTTTTTATCTAATAAAAATAGGTGAATTAATCGCCAGGCGCGCATTATGCCTCAACTGATGGGGGAAAGGGAACGGCGTTTGACAGCAAGCCTTCGAGGCTATACTGGGACTTAGCGCCCTGACACGAGCCATCATGCCTGCCTCTCACCGGTTTCGAACTCCCATTCCCATTTTTGTGCCCGCAGTCAGCGTGGCACTGGTGCTGACTGTCCTCTTTCTGGTGGGCCTTAAAGAGCAGAACAAGCTGATCGACGACCGGGTGGAACAGGTCATCGGCCAGCACGAAATCATCGCCCGCATCGTGGCCGAAAACATGGACAAGGCCCTGCGCGACACCGAGGCTTCCATCCAGCGCTACGCCCGCGTCCTCGGGCAGTCCCTGGACGGCGATACGCCAGAACCAAATCCGGAGCAACGCTTCGCTGCCTGGTTTGAAGCCCTGCCCGATGGTTCCATCCGCAGCCGGCGGGACATCTTTGACGGGCGCGAGGAAGCCGGGGTCTGGATTCCCGATTACGCGACGCCCTCGCCGGCGATGAAGCGTTTCTACCTGCACGCCAAACCACTCACGGATCTGTACGGCCAGGCTGCCCGCAGCAACGCCTTTGTAAATACCTGGACGCTGAGTACCGCTGGCGGCATCGTCATTTTCTGGCCGGACGAACCGCTGTTCGTGTTCGATGCTGCGAATACGGTCGACTACCGGAACAGCGAGTGGGTGCAGCTGGCCAATCCCACCGACAATCCACAACGTGAAGTGCGCTGGACCCGCCTGAGCTTCGATCCTGTGCCACAGATCTGGATGACATCCGCCATTGCGCCGGTATATCGCGGCCAGGAATGGGTGGCGAGCGCCGGCCACGATCTGCCGCTGGACAATCTGCTGGCACGCACCGAGCTGCTGCGCGAAAGCAAAGGCAGCTATTTCGCACTGGTCACGGCGGATGGGCGCATCGTGGCATCGGATCGCTACGCTGATCGCATCAAGCAAAGCCAGGGCACCCTGACGCTCGCGCAACTGCAGGACGGCGTGCTGGCGCGGGCGCTGGATGATTCCCGCGATGCCACAGACGACGCGACATTTGCCCGCCATTCCATTCAAGGGCACACCGTGTTCGTGGCGCACATCGAAACCCAGGCACTGACGCTGCTCAACGCCGTTCCTCTGGCCCCCATCGCCAGCGGAATCCAGCAGTCGTTTGCCAATCTGCGCAACATCGCACTGATCGCGCTGATCGCGGAACTGATCATCGCCACCCTGATTCTGGCCTGGAGCCATCATCGCGCCCGCCGCCAGTTCAATCATCTTGCCGACATGCAGGAACAGCTGGTGCGCAGTGAACAGCACTACCGCGCGCTGGTGGATAACATTCCCGGCGTCGTTTATCGCTGCAGGAATGACGCGGACTGGTCGATGCTGTTTTTAAGCGCCATTGTCGAACGCTTTACCGGTTATCCCGCCGAGGATTTCATCGGCAACAAGGCCCGCAGCTTTGCCAGCGTGATTCACCCGGATGATCGTCGCGGAGCAGAACTGCTGGTGCAGAACGCGCTGGAGCGTGGCAAACCCTACGTGCTGGAATACCGCATCGTCCACAAGTCCGGCACGGTGTTGTGGATGCTGGAACACGGGCGCGTGGTGACATCAGGCACCGGGCAGGCGGAAGAACTGGAAGGCGTGATGCTGGACATCACGGCGCTGAAACAGGCCGAAGCCCGTCTGCGGGAACTGAATGATTCGCTGGAACAGCAGGTGGAACAGCGCACGGCAGAGCTGCGCAATGCGATCCGGGATCTGGAAGCCTTCAATTATGCGGTGTCCCACGATCTGAAAGCACCCGTGCGCCAGGTCACCGGTTTTCTGGAGGCCATCGCCGACGAATTGCCAGAGAGCGCCAGCGATGACATCCGCGACATGATCCGGCGCAGCCAGAACGCGCTCAAGCGGATGAAGGAAATGATCGCCAGCCTGCACGCCTATTCGCAGCTGACGCGGGACTCACTGACGCTGGGAACAGTGAACGTCAACGACCTGCTCACCTACATCGTGGATCTGGTGCCGGAACCGGTGCACCAGCGCATTCAACTGGACATTCCCCCCATCGACAATGTAGTGGCGGATCGCACTCTGCTGCGGGTGGTGCTGCATCATCTGCTCGACAATGCCATTAAGTTTTCTGCCCAGGTGGAAAAACCGGTCATCCGGCTGATCGATCACAGTACGTCGGCAGAGTGGATGCTGGAAGTGCACGACAACGGCGTGGGATTCAATCCGGAGTACCGCGACAACATGTTCCAGCTGTTCCAGCGCCTGCACACGCAGGAAACCTTTCCTGGTTTTGGCGTGGGGCTGGCGCTGGCACGCAAGATCATGACCCTGCACGGCGGCCGTATCTGGGCCGAGAGCGAACCAGGCAACGGCGCCAGCTTTTTCATCGCGATTCCGGTGAAAGTGACCCGCGCCAGCGCTGCAACGCTCAGCGCCGCACCTTGATCCAGGTAAACGCCACCAGCGGAATGAACAACGCGGATGCCAGCAGGGCCGGCGCTGTCATCTGCCACTGATACAGCGCGCCGCCCAGTACCGGGCCCACGATAAAACCCAGCGCGGGGCAGGCGCTGATCAGGCCCGCCACTGCGCCCTGCTCGCCCGCATCCACCGCCAGCGACGCCAGCGCGCTGAAGCCAGGGCCGCACAACCCCATCCCCATGCCCACCAGCGCAAAATCCAGCACCAGCGTGGTCAGGCTGTTCACCTGGGTCAGCAGGAAAAATCCTGCCATCACCATCGGCAATCCCAGACGCAGTAGCGTGACGGAATGCAGCTTCATCTTCTGCACCACCACAATCTGCGCGAACAGTGCCGCCAGCGCCGACGCCATCATCGCGAATCCTACTTTCTGCACCGTGGCGTTTGCCGGCAGCTGCAGCACGTCCTGCACGTAATAGCCCAGGGTCTGCTGCACCATCGAGAACGCGGTGAACAGGCTCACCCCCACCAGCATGAAGGGAAAAATACGCCGGTCGTACAGACGCAGCCGCGCGCGATGTCCCGCCGCCACACTGGCCTGCACCGGCAGGCGCGGCAGCCATTTCCATACACAGAAAGCCGCCACCAACGTGGTGAGCGCGGCGAAATACAGCGGCGCCAGCAAGCCCAGCACCGCCAGTGCGGCACAGGCCGGGCCGAGGATCGTCCCGATGCTGTGCGCCGACGAGATGATGCCCATGCCGCGGGTGCGTTGGCTGATGTCGGTGATGTCGGCCATGTAGGCGGTGGCGGACGGCGAAGTAGCAGACATGATCAGCGACTGCAGGCAGCGCGCCACGATCAGCGCCGCGAATAGCCACACGCCAGTGAGCCAGTTCTGCAGCCCGATCCAGAACGTGGTGGCGAACAACACGGTGCCGGCGGTGTAGCCCAGCAGGCCGGTGACCATGGTGCTGGTACGCCCCACCCGATCACTGCGCCGCCCCCACAGCGGGCTGAACAGCGAAAACACGATGGAAGAACAGGTGATGATGGTGCCGATCTGCAGCTCGTTCAGCGCAACTTCACGCCCCAGCGGGCCGAGCACGGCAAAGACCACCGTCTGACCCAGACCGGTGGCCATGATGGCGAGAAAAATCAACAATTGCGCGCGGCGGCGCAGTGCGGGTGTAAGTGCACTGGCCGCCGGCGCGGAGGCGTCATTCGACATGCAGGGAATTTTCCGTGATGGTATTCCCTGTAATTTAGTACAGACGGGCGATGGATGCCCTGTCGTATGCCGACAATTCGCTGAAACGACCGTCGCGAATCTTGCGCACCCATTCCGGATCCTGCAGCAGCGCGCGTCCCACCGCCACCAGATCGAACTCGCCACGACTGAAACGCTGCGCCAGTTCTTCCAGCCCGGCCGAGCCCGCCTTGCCGGAATGCTGCATGTTGAAGTTGGATTCAATGAAATCCACGTCCAGGCCCACACTGCCCACGGTGATGGTGGGCGCGCCGGTGATTTCCTTGGTCCAGCCCGCCAGATTCAGGTTGGAGCCGGCAAATTCCGGTTCCCAGAAGCGCCGGTTGCTGGCATGGAAAATATCGACGCCCGCGTCGGCCAGTGGTTTCAGGAAGCGGGCCAACTCGTCCGGGTTCTGCACCAGACGCGCGCTGTAATCCTGCTGCTTCCATTGCGAGAAACGGAACACCACCGGAAAATCCGCGCTCACTTTCGCCCGCACCGCCTTGACGATGTCGATGGCGAACTGGGAACGCTTTTCCAGCGAGCCGCCGTAACGATCGGTGCGCTCGTTGGTCACATCCCAGAAAAACTGGTCGATCAGATAGCCGTGCGCGCCGTGGATTTCCACGCCGTCCATGCCGATTTCTTCCGCGTTGGCGGCGGCCTGGGCGAACGCCGCGATGCAGGATTCGATATCGTCCAGCGTCATCTCGTGCGCCTTGCGCTTGCCGGCAGAGGTGATGCCCGATGGCCCCATGCCCGGCACGTCCTTAATCGGCCCGACACCCGCCTTGCGCACCGTGCCCACGTGCCAGAGCTGGGGCATGATCTTGCCGCCGGCGCCGTGCACCGCATCCACCACTTTTTTCCAGCCTTTCAGTGCGTCACCGTGGAAGGCCGGCACGCCTTCATAACCATTGGACGCCTCGTGGGGAACCGTGGTGCCCTCGGTGAGAATAAGTGCCACGTCATTCTCGGCCCGGCGCCGGTAATACGCCGCCACATCGTCGGTGGGAATGTAATTCGGCGAGAAATTCCGCGTCATGGGCGCCATGACAAAGCGGTTCTTCAACTGCAAGTTTTTGTATTGAAAGGGCTGAAACAGGGGACTGAGATCAAGCTGGCTCATGGCGGGGATGTCTCGACTGCTGTCTGTAGGAATGCAGGAATTGTGGATGAGCGGGCGGCGATTGAGAAAGGCTGGAACTGTCATTTTCCGGGTAGATATTGTCGGTGGCCGGCCCCCGTGGCACTCTTCAACTTTAACCCGCCCCCACTAAGGACACTCCATGACCGTGACAGTCACCACGCCCTGCGGCGAGATCATTGGCATTCAACGGGAAGATCATGTCGAGTTTCGCGGCATTCCCTATGCGGAACAGCCCATCGGCGTCAACCGCTTCAAGGCGACGCAGCCTCTGCTGCCCAACGACGATCCCGTACGCGCGGAGCGGTTTTCCGACGCGGCGCCGCAGGAAGAAGTGTCCATGTTCGGCATCAGCCAGATGAGCGAGGACTGCCTGTACCTGAATCTGTGGACACCGGCCTGCGACAACAAAAAGCGCCCGGTGATGGTGTGGATTCACGGCGGCGGCTACCAGACCGGTTCCGGCGCCCAGCTGATTTATCGCGGCCGCAGCCTGGCAGTGCGTGGCGACGTGGTGGTGGTGACGCTGAATTATCGCCTCGGCGCGCTGGGTTTTCTCTATCTGAACGAACTGATTCCCGAGCACTATCAGGTCAGCGCCAACAACGGCCTGCTGGATCAGATCGAAGCGCTGAAATGGGTGCAGCAGAATATCGCACTGTTCGGCGGCGACCCTGCAGACATCACGTTATTCGGCGAATCTGCCGGCGCCATGTCCATCTCCAGTCTACTGGCCTGTCCTGCCGCAAATGGCCTGTTTCACCGCGTCATCCTGCAGAGCGGCTCTGCCGACCAAGTGCTTACCCGCGATGAAGCCAATGCCATCGCCCACCGTTTTCTGGAAGTCACCGACATCAATCCGGCCAGACCGGACAAACTCTGGCAACTGACACCCGCGCAGATCGTCAAGGCCCAGCGTGAATGTACGCGCATGAGCTTCAACCGGGGCCGCTACGCCCAGGTGGTGCCGCAGACCGGCATGACGCTGGTGCCCGTGCTCGACGGCAGCGTGCTGACCCAGGCGCCTCTGCGGCTGCTGGAACAGGGCGAAGCCGCGCACATTCCCATGCTGGTGACCTACACCCGCGACGAATGGAATCTGTTCATGCGCATGCCCGGCGCAGAAAAAATCATGCTCAACGAAAATATGGGCAATAGCGGCAAACCCGGCCTGATCAAGCTGTGCGAAAAAAATCTGCCCGGCATGGGCGAGCGCGCCGCCAACCTGTATGAAAAAATCGTGCGTGAGCGCAATGCCAGCGCCAAGTATCCCGACATTTTCAGCGCGTTCGAAAGCGATCGGGTATTCCGCATGCCATCCCTGCGCATGGCAGAGCTGCAGAGTCATCACAGCAAGCAGGTCTTTGTCGCGCAGTTCAATTGGGACAAGGGATTGTTGGGCGCCTGTCACGCCAGCGACATTCCATTTGTGTTTGGCTGTGCCGATAACGGTGTCGGCCAGTTCCTCACCGGCGGCGGCGAAGGCGCGCGCAAGCTGAGTGAAGCGGTGCAAGGCTGCTGGATTGCCTTTGCCCGCTCCGGCAATCCCGCCACTGATCGCGTGGGCCAGTGGCTGGCCTTCAACACCGACACCCGCCCCACCATGTGTTTCGACGACACCATCAAACTGCAGAACGATCCGCTGGAGCAGGAACGCGAATTGTGGGAAGGCGTGCTATAACGTCAGCGCTGCCCGGCAAAGCGTTCCACCAGAAAATCGATCAGCAGTTTTACCCGCAGCGGCAACGCCCGATCCTTCGGATACAGCAGGGACACCGGGCGGGTCTGTCCGCTGAACGGTTTCAGCACCTCCTTCAATGTGCCCTGTTGCAGATCTGCTTCCACCATGAAGCGGCAGGTCTGCAGCAGCCCGCCATGATGACGCGCCAGCGCCACGCATCCCAACGGATCTTCTGCCACGCTGAAACTGCCGCGCGTGTGCAGTTCCACCGGCGCACCGTTATCGATGAACGACCAGGGCACCGGCATGCCCGTGCGCGGCAGCATAAACTGGATGCACTCGTGTGCCTCCAGCTGCGACAACTGGCGCGGTGTGCCGTGCTTGCGCAGATAGCGGGGCGACGCCACCACCACCAGCTCCGCATCCAGCAGGCGGCGGGCAATCAGTTCCGATTCCGGTGGCAGCCGCATCCGGATCACCAGATCAAAACCATCCGCCACAAAATCCACATTGCGATTGCCCATGTGCACATGCAACTGAATATCGGGATAGCGTTCGCGAAACGCCGCCAGGTGTGGCAGCAACAAAATCTGGCCGAAGGGTGTGGGCACACTCAACCGGACTACGCCAGATGGCGAGGTCTGCTGGCCGGTAATTTCCCGCTCCACTTCCACGATCTGCCCGATGGCTTTGCGACACTGTTCGAAATAGCGCTGACCTGCTTCGGTCAAACTGACCTTGCGGGTGGTGCGCACAAACAGCTTCACGCCGAGGCGGGATTCCAGCCGGCTGATGGCACGGCTCACCGCCGGCGGACTCAGGCCCGCCCGCTGCGCAGCAAGACTGAAATTGGCCGATTCGGCACACAGACAGAACAATTCGATGCTGGCCAGCATCACTTCCGGCAATTGGCGCATGGATTATTTACCCGGTGTAAGCAATCAAATGCTTTCTAGCACATTTATTCGCAACCCCAAAAGGCCTATCGTGATGACTTCGCCACACCCATACACCGCACCAGGAGACTTGCCATGAAACTGTACTATTCACCGGGAACCTGTTCACTTGCACCCCACATCATCCTGCACGAAACCGGCCTACCGTTCGAAAAGGTGAAAGTGAATCTGGCCACCCACCAGACGGAAGACGGCGGCGACTATTACAAAATCAACAGCCGGGGCCAGGTGCCGTTGCTGCAGCTGGATGACGGCACTCAGCTGACCGAGGGCGCCGTGATCTGCCAGTATCTGGCAGACAAGGCCGGTGCCTCAGCGCTGTTGCCGGCCTGCGGCGATCCGCAACGCTACCAGGTGGCGTCCTGGCAGAATTACATCGGGTCGGAACTGCACAAGGGTTACTCGCCTTTTTTCAATCCCCAGTTCAATGACGACGCCAAGGCCGTGTTCCGCGCTGTGCTGCGCAGCCGATATGAGTGGCTGAACCGGCAGCTGGCCCACGGCCACTTCCTGTGTGGCGAAGCATTTACGGTGGCAGACGCCTACCTGTTCACCGTCACGAACTGGAGCCGCACTGTGGGTCTGGATCTGGCGGATCTTGAACACCTGCAGCGACTGATGGCGACAATCAAAGCCAGGCCGGCCGTACAGGCAGCCATGAAGGCAGAAGGGTTGATCAAATGAAGTCGTGGATTAGAAACCGCTTCACCGACGCATTGGGCATCCATCTGCCCATCGTGCAGGGGCCGTTTGGCGGCGGCCTTTCAAGCGTGGCACTGACGGCAACGGTCAGTGCTGCGGGCGGGTTGGGTTCGTTCGGCGTGCATCACCTGGAGGGCGCCGACATCATCGCCACCGCCAGCGCCATTCGGCAACGCACAGACAAACCCTTCGCGCTGAATCTGTGGCTGCCGTTCGACAACAGCGACAAACCTCACATCAGCGCCGAACACAAGCAGGCGCTGATCCGCGCGGTGACGCCCTACTTCGCCGAACTGGATCAGCCGGTGCCGGAATTTCCCGCGCGCTTTTCGCCGGATTTTCATGACCAGATGGAGGCGGTGCTGGAAGCACGCCCGGCGGTGTTCAGTTTTGTCTACGGTGTGCCTTCACCCGACATGATCGAACGCTGCAAGGCACGCAATATCAAAACCCTGGGCGCTGCCACCACGGTGGATGAAGCCGTGGCACTGGAACAGGCCGGCGTGGATATGGTGGTGGCAAGCGGATGTGAAGCGGGCGGACATCGGGTGGCGTTTCTACGAGCGCCGGAGCATGGCCTGAACGGTACGCTGGCACTGGTACCCCAAGTGGTGGATGCAGTGCGCATTCCGGTGATTGCGGCGGGTGGCATTGTGGATGGACGCGGCATTGCGGCTGTGTTGACGCTGGGGGCCAGCGCGGCACAGATCGGCACCGCGTTTCTGGCCTGCGATGAATCCGGCACCACAGATCTGCATCGCGCCGCGCTGTTCAGCCCGGCAGCGCGGGATACGCGCCTGACAAAAGTGTTCAGCGGACGCCTAGCAAGAGGATTACACAACCGCCTGATCGACGCAGCGGATCAACTGCCCATCGCGCCCTATCCAATCCAGAGCTGGCTGATGGGGCAACTCAAGCAGGCCGCGATCAAGGCAGAGCGCGCCGATCTGATGTCGCTGTGGGCTGGCCAGGGCGCAGCGCTGCTGCGCCAGCATTCTGCGCAGACGCTGATGCAATCACTGGTGGAAGAAACGGAACAGGCACTTTCACGTCTGCGCTGAGCACTGCTTGCCAAATACGGAATTCCAAACCCGGAATCCCAGACACGGAACCTGCACCACACCGGCCGTTGCAAGCAGACACACTTGCAACGGCCTGCAGTTTATGGCGCTTCCTTCACCCGGAAACAGGCCGCGTACAGCGCCGGCAGGAACAGCAGCGTCAACGCGGTCGCCACAATCAGCCCGCCCATGATCGCCACCGCCATGGGGCCGAAGAAAATACTGCGCGACAGCGGAATCATCGCCAGCACCGCCGCCAGTGCCGTCAGCACGATAGGACGAAAACGGCGTACCGTCGCACCGATAATGGCCTGCCATTCACTGGCACCACCGCTCACATCCTGCTGGATCTGATCCACCAGAATCACCGAGTTGCGCATGATCATGCCGCTCAGCGCAATGGTGCCGAGCATGGCGATAAAACCAAACGGCTGCTGGAACACCATCAGGAACAGGCTGACACCGATCATGCCCAGCGGCGCCGTCATGAATACCAGCACCGAGCGGGCGATGTTCTTCAGCTGCAGCATCAGCAACGACAGCACCACCAGCACAAACAGCGGAATCCCCGCCAGCACGGATTTCTGGCCGCGCGCCGAATCTTCCACCGTGCCACCGGCATCCAGCAGATAGCCTTCGGGCAGCTTGGCGCGGATGGGCTCCAGGGTCGGCAGAATCTGGTTCACCAGATCCACCGGCTGCTGCGTACCATAAATATCGCCGTACACGATCACCGTGGGCAGCCGGTCGCGATGCCACACCACGCCTTCCTCGAATCCGTATTCCAGCGTCGCAATCTGCGACAGCGGCACCCGGCCACCGCTGTCCGTGGGCACCGCCAGACTCGGCAGCATTTCCAGCCGCTGACGTTCACGCTCCGGCCCCCGCAGCAGAATCTCGATCAGCTCGTTTTCTTCGCGATACAGATTCACCCGGGTGCCCGACAGCGCGCTCTGCAGGAACTGCGACAGCGACGCAGTGGAAACGCCCAGCGCACGGGCGCGATCCTGATCAATATTCAGATAGATCACTTTGGTGGGTTCTTCCCAGTTCAGATGCACGCTGGACACGTAGGGATTTTCCCGCACCTTGTCCGCCACTTCCCGCGCCAGGCTGCGCACCACATCGATATGTTCGCCCGACACCCGCAGCTGAATCGGGTAACCCACCGGCGGGCCGTTTTCCAGTCGCGACACACGGGTCACCACCGTGGGAAATTCTTCATTCAGCGTATGAATCAGCCATTCCCGCACCGCTTCGCGATCAGGAATATTGTTGGCGGTCACCACAAACTGGGCGAAGCGTGTCTGCGGCAACTGCTGATCCAGCGACAGATAAAATCGCGGCGAACCGGAACCGATATAACCGACGAAATGTTCGATGCCCGGCTGGGTTTTCAGCTTTTCTTCCAGGCGACGGTACTGTTCCTCGGTGGCTTTCAGCGACGAGCCTTCTGCCAGTTTCAGATCCACCACCAGCTCCAGCCGGCCGGAGTGCGGGAAGAACTGCTTGGGCACAAACTTGAACAGCACCAGCGAACCGACGAAGATCGCCAGCGTGGCGACGATCACCAGTGCGCGATGATGCAGGCACCACTCCACCATCGCACGCACGCGCTGGTAGAACGGTGTGGAATAGGGATCGTGCGCGTGGCCGCCGTGTTTCTTCGCCATGTCGGGCAGCAGACGTTCGCCCAGGTACGGTACAAACATCACCGCCGCAACCCAGGACACCAGCAGCGCGATGGTCACCACCTGAAAAATCGAGCGGGTGTATTCGCCGGTGCCGGACTGCGCAGTAGCAATCGGCAGAAATCCCGCCGCGGTGATCAGCGTGCCGGTGAGCATGGGAAACGCGGTGGAGGTCCAGGCATAGCTCGCCGCCTTCAAACGGCTGAAACCCTGCTCCATTTTCACCGCCATCATTTCCACCGCGATGATGGCGTCGTCCACCAGCAACCCCAGCGCCAGCACCAGCGCGCCCAGGGAAATCTTGTGCAGGCCGATATCCAGGTAATGCATGAAACCAAAGGTCATGGCCAGCACCAGCGGAATCGACAGCGCCACCACCAGCCCGGTGCGCAATCCCAGCGAAACGAAACTCACCAGCAGCACGATCACCACCGCTTCCACCAGCACCCGCACGAATTCGCTGACACTGGCTTTCACCGCCGCCGGCTGATCCGACACACTGCGCAGCTCCATCCCTACCGGCAGCGTATCCTGCAGGCGCGCCGACTCCTGCCGCAGCGCTTCACCCAGCGCAATGATGTCGCCACCCGCCCGCATCGACACTGCGATGCCGAGGGCGTCCTCGCCCATGAACCGCATGCGCGGCGCCGGCGGATCGTTGAAGCCACGGCGGATCTCGGCCACATCACCCAGGCGGAAGGTGCGATCACCTACGCGAATGGGAAAATCCCGGATCTGCTCCGCCGACTCGAAGCGCCCGGACACCCGCAGCTGCACGCGATCAGAATCGGTTTCATAAAAGCCGGCGGAGGACACCGCGTTCTGCTGCTCCAGCGCCTGCTGCACCGCCGCCAGCGACAAGCCCAGCGTCGCGGATTTCACGTTGGACAGTTCGATCCAGACTTTTTCATCCTGCAGGCCGATCAGCTCTACCTTGCCCACATCCTGCACCCGCTGCAGCTGCAGTTGCAGGCGATCGGCGTAATCCTTCAGCACCGCGTAATCGAAACCCTTGCCGGTCAGCGCGTAGATATTGCCGAAGGTAGTGCCGAACTCATCATTGAAAAACGGGCCGTGAATGCCCGGTGGCAGGGTGTGGCGAATGTCGCCGACTTTTTTGCGCAGCTGATACCACAGCTCGGGAACGCGGGTGTTTTTCAGCGAATCCTTCGCCACGAAGGTCACCACCGACTCGCCAGGGCGGGAGTAGGACATCACGTACTGGTATTCGCCGGTTTCCATCACCTTCTTTTCAATGCGCTCGGTGACCTGGCGGGCGACTTCCTCGGCGCTGGCACCGGGCCAGTCGGTGCGGATCACCATGGCCTTGAAGGTAAACGGCGGATCTTCGCTCTGACCCAGCTTGGCGTAGGACAGGGAACCTACCACCGCCAGCACCAGCATCAGGAACAGCACAATCTGGCGATTCTTCAGCGCCCATTCGGACAGGTTGAATGACATCGGTTTATTCCCCTGCCGCCAGGGTCACGGGGCGATTGTCGCGATCTACCGGGCGTACTTTCTGGCCCGGCTGCAGCAGATGCACCCCGCCGGCCACCACCCAGTCCTGGATCTTGAGGCCTTCGACGATGGTAGCCCGCTGCTGGCCGTAATAGCCCACCCGCACCGGCGTGCGCACCACACTGGAGGTGGCCGGATCCACCACCCACACATACGGCTGTTCGTTATCGGCCGTCACTGCCGACAGCGGCAGCGCCAGGGCAATTTCGCCCGCGGTATGAATATAGACACGGGCACTCTGCCCCACTTCCGCCGACACCAGATGGGCATCGAACGCCACCCGGGCGGCAAAGGTGCGGGATTGGGGATCAGCCGCCGGCGACAACTCGCGAATCCGCCCTGGAAATTGCTTGCCCGGTTGCGTCCACAATTCCACCGCCACGTCCTGGCCGATGCTGAAGCGGTCGATCACCTGTTCCGGCACGCCGATCAGCACTTCGCGCTCGCCGTTCACGGCCAGGGTGAACACGGTCTGGCCGGGGGCCACCACCTGCCCCACTTCCACCAGGCGCCGGGCAATCACACCAGACTGGGGCGCCCGCAACACCGCATAGCCGGCCTGATTGCTGGCCACATCGTATTCGGCGCGAATCTGCTGCAAGCGAGCTTCACTGGCGCGGTACTGGTTTTCCACCGAGTCATATTGGGAGCGGCTGATCATCTGTTTCTGCAACAGGGTGCGGTAACGTTCCAGCTCACCCTTCGCCAGATTCAGATTGGCTTCCGCTGCCGCCACCTGGGCGCGGGCGGCTTCCAGTTGCAGCCTCACGTCCTGGGGATCGAGTTCCGCCAGGGGTTGATCCTTCTCCACGCGGGAACCGGAATCCACCAGCCGCTTGGTGACCTTGCCACCGATACGAAAGGCCAGATCGGGCTCGAAGCGGGCGCGGACTTCGCCGGGATAGACGGTCAGGGCGTCCGCCGCCGGCTGGGGCTGGATCACCATGGCAGGGCGAACCACCGCAGGGCGCGGCAATTCCTGGCTGCAGGCCATCAACAGGCCCGCCAGACAAAGGGAAGCAAAGCGAAACAGCGTCATACTGGGTTTCATATCCGACCTTTTCACAACAAGGCTTCACATTAGTGTACTCACCGGTATATTATTAATACTAAACCCAACAGTCCAGTATCTCCAACAGGTAAATGTCCAAGATCAAAAATCCCTCCTCGGGGCCAGGGCGCCCCAAGGATCCGGCCAAACGCGCCGCCATCCTGAACGCTGCCAAGCGGCTGTTCATCCGCCAGGGCTATGGCAAGAGCAGCATGTCCGCCATCGCGGCCGAAGCCGGCGTGTCCAAGCTGACCCTGTACAGCCATTTCACCGACAAAGAAACGCTGTTCGCCGCCGCCATCAAGGCCAAGTGCGAGGAACAGCTGCCCCCTCTGGTATTCGAACTCAGTCAGCATAGCCCGATCCGCACCATTCTCCTGGGAATCGGCAGGGGGTTTTATGCCCTGATCAACAGTGCAGAGGCCATTGCGCTGAAAAGGCTGATGATTTCACAGGCGAACATCGATCCCAGCCTGTCGCGGCTGTTTCACGAAGCCGGCCCGCAACGGGTGCTGGAGGAAATGGTGCGGCTGCTGGCGTCGGCTCATGCCGGCGGTTCCCTGCACACCCCCCGGCCACGGGCGGCAGCGGAACATTTTTTCAGCCTGGTGATGGGTGGCCACCACTATCGCCTGCTGAGCGGTGTCGACCAGCCCCAGGACGCCGCCGCTGCCGAGGCGCATGTGCAGGACGCAGTCGATATCTTCCTGCGCGCCTACCAGGCCTGAATCAGGCTCAGCCCGCCTTAATGTCTGTGTCGGTGGATTAATACCCCCGGGTTTTCTAGAATACGCGCCTCCAGAATCGCGGGGTCGAGTTATCTCTATGAGCAAGCAGACATTTTATGTCGGTCAACGCTGGGCCAATACCGCAGAGACGGAATTGGGTGTGGGCATCGTCACCCAGGTAAACGACCGCACCCTGACCCTGTTCTTCCCCGCCGCCGAAGAGCTCCGCAACTACGCCAAGGCCAACGCCCCCCTCACCCGCCTGCAGTTCCACACCCACGACACCATCGAAACCCAAGACGGCACCCGCTACAAGGTGATCAGCCGCTCCGAACAGGACGGCCTGTTCTTCTACGAAGCGGTGGGCGAAGACGGCGAGCAGAAAACCCTGTGCGAAACCCAGGTGCAGGGCAGCAGCCAGATGCCCGAGGCACTGAAGCGCCTGCTGCTGGGCCAGCTCGACGATTACCGCAACTTCGGCATGCGCCTGAAAACCTGGGAGCTGCTGGCTAACTATGATCGGCACCCCGCCCGCGGTTTCATGGGCGCGCGGGTGGATCTGATTCCCCACCAGTTTCACATCGCGCAAACGGTTTCCGCCCGCACGGCGCCGCGGGTGATGCTGGCGGACGAAGTGGGGCTGGGCAAAACCATCGAGGCGGGCCTGATCGCCCACCAGCAACTGATCAGCGGCAAGATCGGCCGCCTGCTTATCCTGGTGCCGGACTCCCTGGTGCACCAATGGCTGGTGGAAATGCGTCGCCGTTTCAACCTGCCGGTGCGGGTGCTGGATCGCGATCAATGCGAAGCCCTGTGCGAGCAGGAACAGACCGACAACCCCTTCCTGTACGAACAGCTGGTGCTGTGCTCGATCCAGTTTCTGCTGCAGCACAAGCAGTGGGCCGCCGCCGCACTGGACGCCCCCTGGGACATGCTGGTGGTGGACGAAGCCCATCACCTGGCCTGGGAACCGGGCAACCCGAGCCCGGCCTATGCCCTGGTGGAACAGTTCTCGCGGAAAGCGCCGGCCCTGCTGCTGCTCACCGCCACGCCGGAAAAGGAAGGCCCGGAAAGCCACTTCGCCCAGCTGCACCTGCTCGATCCCCTGCGTTACGCCGACCTGGACGCCTTCAAGGTGCAGCAGGACAAATTCAACGACATCGCCCTGATCGCCGAACACCTGATCGACCACGACAAGGTGGCGCCGGATCACCTGGAACAACTGAAAACCCTGCTCAGCGACGCCGACAGTCACCGCCTGATCACCCTGCTGCAGGCGGACACTGGCGACAAGAACGGCGAAGCGCTGGCCGCCCGCGCCCTGGCCACCCGCCTGCTGGATCAGCATGGCACCGGCCGCGCCCTGTTCCGCAACACCCGCGCCAGCATCAGCGGCTTCCCGCAACGCAAACTCACCCGCGTGCGTCTGCCCAATCCGGCCTGCTATGACGACGTGAAAATCAACACCCTGGAAGACGCGCTGTATCCGGAAATCGATGCCAATGAAGGCCAGTGGCTGGCGCAGGATCCCCGCGTCAACTGGCTGCTGGAAACCCTGAAAAAACGCCGCAGCGAAAAATTCCTGATCATCTGTCACCACAAGGACACCGCCTGCGCGCTGCAGGCGCATCTGCACTTCAAGGGTGGCATCCAGTGCAGCGCCTTCCACGAGGATTTAACGCTGATCGAGCGCGACCGCAGCGCCGCCTGGTTCGCCTCCCACGAGGATGGCGCCCAGGCCCTGATCTGCTCCGAGATCGGCTCCGAAGGCCGCAACTTCCAGTTCTGCAGCAACCTCGTCATGTTCGATCTGCCACCGTCCATTGATCAATTGGAACAACGCATCGGCCGCCTCGACCGCATCGGCCAGAAGCAGGACATCGAGATCTACACCCCCTACCTGGGCGACACCTGGCAACAGCGTCTGCTGGAATGGTACGACGACGGCTTCGGCGCCTTCACCAAAACCGAATCCAGCCACAGCGTGGTATTCGAATCCCGCTTCGCCGACTTCCTCGCCACGCTGACGCAGGACGACAAGGCCCTCGACCAACTGGTGAAAACCACCCAGGCCCAGATCGCCGAGCTGCACGAGCGCTTCATCCACGGCCGCAACCGCCTGCTGGAAATCCACTCCAAGGGCGACGGCAGCGTGCAGGATCTGATGGAAGCCGTCGAGGACAGCGACGACGACCCAAACCTGAAGGAATACATGGAGCAGGTCTTCAGCGCCTATGGTGTGGAAGAAGAAGACCTGTCCGACACCATCATCCTGCTGCGCCCCGGCTCGGCGCTGGAACACAACAGCTTCCCCGGCCTGCAGGAAGACGGCGTCAGCGCCACCTACCAGCGCAGCGTGGCCCTGGGTCGCGAAGACATCGAATTCCTGTCCTGGGATCACCCCATGGTGCGCAACGCCATGGACATGGTGCTCACCAGCGGCAAAGGCAGTTCGGTGCTAAGCCTGCTGCGTAACAAGCAGATCAAGGAAGGCACGGTTCTGGTCGAGGCACTGTACATCGTGGAATGCCCTGCGCCGGCAGACCTGCAGATCCGCCAGGTGCTGCCGCCCACCCCGGTGCGCCTGCTGATCGATCCCAAGGGCCGCGACCTGTCCGCCGCCGTGGACACCGCCGCCCTCGACAAACAGCTCAAGCGCATCAAGAACGATCTGGCGGCCCAGATGCTGAAGGAAATCCAGGAACCGGTGAACCAGATGCTGGGCAAAGGCGACGCCATCATGAGCGAACGCCTGCAGCAACTGCGCAACAACGCCCTGCAACAATTCGACGCCTATTGGGAAAACGAGTCCCGCCGCCTGAAAGCCATGCAGCACCAGGGCGACATCGGCCCGCAACTGACCGCCGTGCAGCAGAAGCTGGAAC
Source organism: Pseudomonadales bacterium (assembly GCA_020062665.1). Classification (GTDB taxonomy): domain Bacteria; phylum Pseudomonadota; class Gammaproteobacteria; order Pseudomonadales; family Ketobacteraceae; genus Ch67. The sequence goes on along the minus strand of JAGUVW010000050.1, from coordinate 36,885 downwards.
AGGGCCGCAAGGTACTGCAGGAAAACACCACCGTGCGCCTGGATGCCCTGCGCATCATGATCGCCGTGGCCTGAACAGCGGCACATGAACAACGATCCAGCTACCATCAGCGACCTGAGCATCCTGCTGGAAGACGACCACATCCTGGTAGTGGACAAGCCCGCCGAGCTGCTGTCGGTTCCCGGCCGCGGGCCAGACAACCAGGACTCCATCGCCAGCCGCGCCGCCGCCCGCTACCCGGAAATCCACGTAGTGCACCGGCTCGACTGCTCCACCAGCGGCGTGATGGTGCTGGCCAAGACCCGCGCCGCCCAGTCGGAACTCAACCGCCAGTTCCGCGACCGCGAAACCGCCAAGGAATACATCGCCATAGGCTTCGGCGAATGCGCTTCCGACTGCGGCGAGATCGACTTCCCCCTGATCACCGACTGGCCCAACCGGCCGCGCCAGATGATCTGCTACGAGCATGGCAAACCATCGCTCACCCGCTATCAGATAATGGAACGCAGCAATGGCCAGGTGCGTTTGCGTCTGGAACCGGTGACCGGACGCTCCCACCAACTGCGGGTGCACTGTCTGGCGATTGGCCTGCCGCTGCTGGGCGACAATCTGTACGCGCCGCCCGACGTGCTCGCCATGAGCCCCCGCCTGCTGCTGCACGCCCACCGGCTGGTTTTCAGGCATCCTGACACAGGACATGGCATCGAGGTGGTTTCTGCGGTACCGTTTTGACAACTGATCCCGCGCGGAGCCAGCGCCAACCCATGAACCAATCCGACCTCTTCACCCTGGGCGACCTGCCCCTGCAAAGCGTCGAACTGATCGAACTGTCCGATGGCGACATCCTGTGGGTGAAGCACTTCCTCCCGCCGGACGAAGCCAACCAGCTCATGGCAACGCTCCAGCAACAGATCCCCTGGCGCCAGGACAGCATCCGCATCGCCGGCAAAGACACCCCCATCCCGCGCCTGCAAGCCTGGTTCGGCGACGCAGGCATGACCTACACCTACTCCGGCCTCACCCTGCAACCCACGCCCTGGCTGCCCGCCCTGGCGAACATCAAACACCGCATCGAAGACTACAGTGACACCCACTTCACCAGCCTGCTGGCCAACCTCTACCGCGACGAAAACGACAGCGTGGGCTGGCACGCCGACGACGAACCGGAACTGGGCGAAAATCCCGTCATCGCCTCGCTCTCCCTGGGCGAAACCCGTGACTTCGTTCTCAAACACCGGGATCACCAGGAACAAAAACTCAAGCTCCCCCTCCAAAACGGAGACCTGCTGATCATGAAAGGTGCCCTGCAACACCACTGGCTGCACCAGATTCCCAAGGCAAAAACACACTGCGCGGCAAGAATCAATCTGACCTTCAGAAGAATATTTCCAACCGCGGGCACCTAAATCCTGATGCGCTCAGCGCCATCGCACTTTACAATCTGGCGCCACGCCGACCGTTGGCGATCGCTATACTGGAATCCATTAAACCCAAAGACGTCGTACCCGAACATTATGTTGTCAAGCAGAATACTAAGGTGGGCAGTTTTGACTCTGGTGGTTACCAACGCCAACAACCTGCGAGCGGAATCGGACATCGATGAGCGCGTCATCTTTGGCTGGATCGAATGGGTCGCAGTGGAACCCTCCATGATTCCCGCCAAGGCCAAGCTCGACACCGGCGCCAAAACCTCCTCCCTGCACGCCAAGAACATCGAATGGTTCGAAAAAGACGGCAAGGACTGGGTGCGCTTCCAGTTTTCCCCCAACACCAAGCTGTCCAGCAAACGCATGCTGGAAGGCAAGACCAAGAACTTCGTCACCATCGAGGCACCGGTCTACCGCAGCACGCTGATCAAGCAGCACAAGCGCGCCAGCGCCGAGCGCCCGGTGATCCTGCACAAGTTCATGCTCGACGGTCGCGAATACGAAGCCGAGTTCACCCTCACCGACCGCAGCCGCTTCATCTATCCTGTGCTGCTGGGCAGACGCTTCCTGGAGAAGACCGCCATCGTCGATCCCGCGCACACCTACCTGCGCACCCAGCCGCCACCTCCCAAAAAGGAGGCCAGGGAAAAGCAGACAGCGCCTGCCGCCAGCAAGGATGACCGCGCCACGTCCACCGACTCACCCAAGCCCGACGAAAAACAATCCACCGCCACAGCCGCCGGAAAGAGCGTCACACCGTGAAAAGAACCAAAATCTATATGATTGCCCTGATACTGTTCCTGATCAGCGGCAGCTTCATGTACTACAAGGTCACCAAACTGGGCATGCCACTGATTCCCTCCCAGCAATCCGATGTCTGGGTGGTGGAAGCCAAACTCCAGTTCCAGGCCGGGGGTGGGCCAGCCAAGGCGTCGTTCTACATACCCAATGATCCGCCGGGATTCGTGAAGCTGAATGAAGATTTCATTTCCAGCAACTACGGCCTGGCCACCAACCCGGCCGGCGAGAACCGCAAGGCCGAGTGGGCCGTGCGCCGGGCCAAGGGCAAGCAGGTGCTGTACTACCGCATGGAGCTCACGCCCGACAGTTCGGCACCTGCTCCGCGCACCACGCCTCGCCCGGGCTACCCGCAGGCACCTGAGCACGACGACACCATGCAGGCCGCCATCGACGCCCTGCTCAACGACGTGCGCGCCCATTCCGCCGACGTTGCAACCTTCACCCGCGAGCTGCTGACCCGCCTCAACAATCCCAAGCCCGACCAGAACATCTCCCTGATCAACAAGGTGGGTTATGGCTCGGTGGAATGGGTGCGCCAACTGATCGGCATTCTGGCCACGGCCCGCATTCCCGCCCGCATCGTCTATGTTTTGCCACTGCAGGATCTGGTCAAACACGGCCAGCTGGTGCCCTGGATCGAAGTGCACAACGATTTCGAATGGATAGCCTTTGACCCGGTGACCGGCCAGCAGGGCTTCCGCGACAACATTCTGGTGTGGCGTACCGGCGACGATCCGCTGGTCACCATCCACGGCGGCAAACCGGCAACGGTGGATTTCTCCATGTCGCGCCAGACCCACTCCCAGGTGGATGTGGCGGAACAGTGGGCTCGCCAGAGCAACGCCAAGGTGATGGAATTCTCGCTGTTTGCCCTGCCGGTACAGACCCAGAACGTCTACCGCATCATCCTGATGGTACCCCTCGGCGCCTTGGTGATCGTGGTACTGCGTAACCTGATCGGGCTGGCTACCTTTGGAACCTTCATGCCGGTGCTGGTGGCGATGGCCTTCCGCGAAACCTCGCTCATGTGGGGTATCGTGATGTTCACGACTCTGGTCACGGTGGGCCTGCTGTTGCGGCAGTTCCTCGAAAAACTGCACCTGCTGCTGGTGCCGCGACTGGCGGCAGTGCTCACCATCGTCATCATGCTGATCGCCGTGTTCAGCATCATCAGCGTACGCCTCGACATGGAACGGGGTCTGTCAGTGGCTCTGTTCCCGGTGGTGATCCTGGCCATGACCATCGAGCGCATGTCCATCGTGCTGGAGGAAACCGGTTCCAAGGAAGCCTTCAAACTCGGCCTGGGCAGCATGATCGCCGCCATCATCGGCTATCTGGTGATGACCAACGGCCTGCTGGCACATCTGTTCTTCGTGTTCCCCGAGCTGCTGCTGGCCGTACTGGGCCTGACAATGCTGGTGGGCCGCTACACCGGCTACCGCCTGATGGAACTGTGGCGTTTCCGTGGCCTGATGAAGGATGCCGACAAGCCATGAAGATGCCCTGGACCAAGCTGCGGGAACTCGGCATCGTGGGCATGAACCAGCGCAATGCCGACTTCATCATGCCCTACAACCAGCGCAAATATTACCCGCTGGTGGACAACAAGCTGCTGACCAAGGCCCGCGCCATCAAGCGGGGGATTCCGGTGCCCAAGCTGTATTGCAGCATCGAGCTGGAACACCAGATCGCCCACCTGCCCGGCATCCTGGAAAAGCACGATGACTTCGTCATCAAGCCCGCCAACGGCAGCGGCGGCAACGGCATCATGGTGATCGCCGGCAAGACCCCAGGCGGCTATTTCCGCAAGGCCAACGACGCCCTGATCAGCATCAGCGACATCAAGCACCACGTTTCCAACATCCTCAGCGGCATGTACAGCCTCGGCGGCGACAACGACAGCTGCATCGTGGAATACCGGGTGAAGTTCGACCCCTGCTTCGAGCACGTCAGCTACAAGGGCGTGCCCGACCTGCGCATCATCGTGTTCCGGGGCGTGCCGGTGTTCGCCATGGTGCGCCTGCCCACCCGCCAGTCCGACGGCCGCGCCAACCTGCACCAGGGCGCGGTGGGCGCGGGCATCGATCTGGCCACCGGCAAAACCATCCGTGGCGTGATGTCATCCCGTCCCATCGACATCCATCCGGACACCGGCACCCCGGTATCCAATCTGGAAATCCCCTACTGGTCGCGCATCCTGCACCTGGCCGCCAGCTGCTACGACCTGGCGCCCCTGGGCTACCTGGGCGTGGACATCGTGCTCGATCGCGAGCTGGGCCCCATGATGCTGGAACTGAACGCCCGCCCCGGCCTGGCCATCCAGATCGCCAACAAGCAGGGCCTGGCCCCCATCCTGCGCTATGCGGAGAAGGTCGGCACCATTCCCAAGGATCCCGCCGCCCGGGTGGAACTGGGCCTGATCATCCGCGAAGCGGTGCTGGGCAAACCTGCCGTAACGCCATGAAAGAAAACCTCGAGCGCCGCCAACGGATTCTCAATGCTGCCCGGGACGTCTTCGCCCGGGAGGGATTTCGCAACGCCGAGGTGAAAACCATCGCCACCCAGGCCGGCGTCGGCAAGGCCACGATTTACAAGCATTTCGACAGCAAGGAAGACCTGCTGCTGAATCTGGTGCAGGAAAATTTCCGCTGCATCCGCGACATCGCCCTGAAGAATCTGGTAGGCGCCGGCCATCCCCTGCAACGGTTCGAAAAAACCTGCATGGCGATCGCCGAGTACCTCAACCAGAACCGCAACTTCTCGACTGTCGTGATCCGGGAAGCCGGCGAATTTCTGCCGGAAATTCAACGCATTCACAACACGGTAGTGAGCGAGAACCAGCCCTTCGCCGACGCCTTTTTCGATGCTATGAAAAGTGAAGGCATGATTCCTGACATCCCCAACAACACCCTGCTGGAACTGCTGATGAACCTGACCATCGGCACCATCTACAGCTGGACGCTCACCGAAGAACGTGATCTGCGCAAAGACGTGGCCTTTCTGTTCAAGCTGTGGCAAGAACGCAGCGGCAAGTGAATTCGGCAGGAAATCGATAGTTACAATTTGTCGTGGGTTGTTACCACTGGTTATTTGCCTGGAACTTTGTCCTGATCCATAGTCAAACCTCGAACAGAGACTATGAGAAAAAGCGTCGGAGCACACCATGAAGCAGGACAGAAAACCCGCCATTCCCCAACCCCTGAGCAAACCCCGCAAGGCGATCAACGCCATCCGCAATTTCAAGGGTTATGCCGATATCCAGCACTTCTACAAATCCAAGCTGAACTACGCCCAGCAGGCTGAAAAAGACAACGAACAGAGCTTTATTCTGGGTTACAACTGAACCACATGGCTGGCCAGTTGCGTACGATTGCGTCCTGACGACTTGGCCTGATACAACGCCTGATCAGCGGCCCCCAGCAGATCCTGCGGCGACAGGGATTCGATGGGCACCATCGCAGCCACGCCGATACTGACCGACACCTGCGCCAACCCGCCTTCCACCTTGATGCGAACCTCCTGCATGGAACGGCGGATGTTTTCCGCCACATGCACCGCGCCTTCCGCGGACGTGTCCGGCAACACCACCACAAACTCCTCGCCACCATAACGGGCCGCCGCATCCGATGGGCGGGTGATATTGTTGTCGATCACGTGCGCCACCCGTTTCAGACATTCATCGCCCGCCAGATGGCCGAATCGGTCGTTGAAGTCCTTGAAGAAATCGATGTCGATCAGCAACAGTGCCAGGGACTCTTTGCTGCGTAGCGCCCGCTGCCACTCCGTCTCCATTTTTTCGTCGAAATAGCGTCGATTGTAGATGCCGGTCAGGCCATCCTGCATGGTCAGCGCCTGCAGCCGCAGATTGGCGCCGGCGAGTTCATCCATGGCATCCCGCAGTTTCACGGTGCGCTCCTCGACCCGCGCCTCCAGTTGCTCGTTCGCCATGCGCTGCAACTCCAGCGCCTTGCTCTGGGCCTTCATGAACGAGCGGCGCTGGCTATCCAGGCGATCCGCAAGCGCAAAAGCAAACAGCACCATTTCCATTACCGCGCCCCACTGCACCGCGTGCTCGGATGCGGACGACAGCTCAAAAATGCCGAACTTGGCCAGCGAGTAGTAGGAAATGGCCAGCAGGAACACCGTCCACGCCAGAATGAAATAGCGGGCCGGCTGATAGCCGTTGAGCCAGCGATGCACCCCCAGCACGATCGCCAGCATGCACACAGGAAACACCAGCGCCGCCAGCACCCGGATCAACACCGAATAGTCGACGAAGAACACCAGCGACACCAGAAGAACACAGAACCACGCCCCCAACCGCACCAGTCTCGCCAGCACCGGATAGGCATTGCGCAGCTGCAGGAACGACGCGGTAAACAGGATGGCGCACAGCAGCGTGACCGGAATGATGATCAGCAGGGAATGTTTGCGCCACCACTCGCTGTCGGGCCACAGATACTGGTTGGCAAAGCCGTGCATCGACGCCAGAAACAGCATCAGTCCCAGCGCATAGCCCGCGTAATACAGCAGGCTGAGATCGCGAAACAGCGTGTAGACGAAGAAGTTGTACAGCCCCATTACCACCAGGATGCCAAACAGCCCACCAAACAGCAGCAGCTGGAACTGGTCCCGCTCCTGGAAAGCCCGCGGGGACCACATCTCCACCGGGAACTCCAGGGCACCGCTGGTGGTGACGCGGAAATAGAGGTGGTGAGTCTGGGCGGCGGGAATGCGCACCGGCAGGATCAGGTTGTGGTGAAAAAAAGGTCGCTCGCTGATCGGGCCCTGGTCCCCTGTCTGCGCCACATTCACCAGAAACCCTTCGGCATCCACCTGATAGAACAACACTTCATCCAGCACCGGGTTCTTGATTTCCAGCAAGCGATCCACAGCATGCTGATCGCTGTTCGTCACCACCAGGCGAAACCAGAAGGTATGGGTATCGAAACCAAAACCCGGCGTCGTCGCTGAATTCTGGCGCCAATCAAGGCGAGGAGTGCGCTGATCCTCCAGCAGATCGTCGATGCTGTGTCGCGTCCGGTTTTCGGGCAGGTAATCCAGATAGACCGACACATTACCGCGATCCTGCAGAAACCCGGCATCCACCACGCGCGCAAGATCCTGCGCCCCCGCAGGACACACCGCAGTCACCACAGCCAACACCAGGGTCAGCAATGCAACAAGGTTGAACGGTCTCAGAGTGAACAAACCAACATCCAAAACTAATTTATTGATATCTAAACATTGAGACTAAACCCCGGCCGCCAAGGCTACAAGATTGACGGGGTAATATTTGACCAGGGGAAACGCACCATCTACTTTAATTAAGAGGATTCCCCAGTCAATCAGGAAACGGCATATGGACGACCAACGCACGGAGCAACGCACCCACCTCATCTACTACCTGCGCGTATTCGACCGCCAAACCCACACCCTGTTTGGCCACGTGGTCGACATCTCGCCCAAGGGCATGCTGATCACCAGCGACAAGCCCATGTCCGCCAAATCCCAATACCAGCTGGAACTGGAAGACGTCACCATGATCGATCATCTGGCCACCATCGACATGAATGCCGAATGCCGTTGGTGCCAGGAGGACGACACCGGCGGCCTCTATGATGGCGGCTTCCGTTTCATCGAACCCTCCGACCGCCTCAACAGCCTGCTGACCCACTATCAGTAACGGCCGATCGTCTGCCAGACACCCGTTTGGGGGATCTGGCAGCACAGGATCTCCATTGCCGGGCACCACCCTGCCAGGCACTGAATTGTGCACATCCTAATTTATTTATGCACACTCCTGGTTCATCCTCCCCTGACCGCCTGTCAAAAAGCCGCCAAAATTATTTTATTTTGTTGTTTAAATCGCAACTCATTGTTTTTATTTAAAATTTAAAGTTTACGCCGATTTTTTGAACAATCTAAGCGAAACTGCGGAAATGTGGGCTGCCGATGGGTTTTTGAAAAGGTTGTACACAAAGTTATCCACAGTTTTTGTGGAAAAGTATTTTCCTTGCATCCGCAAAAAGCTGTGCTATAAATCGCGCCCATCCTCCGGTGCGACCGATTGTCTGACAATTCTTATAACACTATCCGCGAGCCTTACTGCATGACCCACGCCTTGTCCCACGCCCTGTCCCCCCACGTCGGATTTCCCCTCAGTGATCCCATGCAACGCAAGTCCAACCGTTTTCTGGAGGCAATAGCCGCCCGCGACAAACGTGCCGGCGAGCTGTTCTACGACGTAATCCTGCAGCTGTCCGATGAAGTGGTGGACGCCCTGCTGCTGCAGACCATCGCCATCGCCCAGCTCGGCTCCGTGGCACAGAAGATCGTCAACGTGTGTGCCGCCACCAGCAACAAGGCGTCGTCCATGCTGTCGGCCAAAATCTACAAAGGCGCCGGGATCGATGATATGCAGCGGGTGGGCAATTTCTGGCAAGGCATGCTGAAAGCGGATGGGGCCGGTCAGTGGTATCTGGCCACACCCATCGAGTCACCGCTGGCGAACGCGCTGGATGGCATTCTGGCTGAAAAAGGTGCGGCGTCCGCCTTCAATCCCCGCGATCGCGAAGACATCGCGAACAAGTACGAGCAGCTGGTCATGCTGATCATCGACCATTTTTTCCTCGGCCCCGCCGGGCATGTAGAGATGGGCATGATCACCCGCAAGATGCTCAATCTGGGCGTAGATGGCGTCAAGCAGGCCGGTCAGGCGGTGATTCACAAAGTGGTGAAGAAGCTGGAGCCCGACCAGCTGGGCGCCTACGTGGAGCACACCACCCGCTTCTACATGCGCCTGCCCTGACGCAACGGCGTCAGTCGCGCACCAGCGGAAACGGCGGCAGGCTGTCCAGCAGCAGTTTGCCGTAGCGCTTGTCGATCAGGCGGCGATCCAGAATCACCACCTCGCCCCGATCCGCTTCGGTGCGCAGCAAACGTCCCACCGCCTGCTTGAGTTTGATGGCGGCATCCGGCACTGCAATCTGCATGAACGGATTACCGCCCCTCTTCTGAATCCATTCCGCCAGGGTGGCGTCTACCGGGTCTTCCGGCACCGAGAACGGCAACCGCGCAATCACCACCCGGCTGCAATAGTCACCCGGCAGATCGATCCCCTCGGCAAAACTGGCCAGGCCGAAAATCACGCTGGCGTCGTCCTGATCCACCTGGGCCTTGTGCCGGCGCACGATCTCGCCCTTGCCCAGCTTGCCCTGCATCAGTACGGCCGCCTGCCGCTCCTCGGGTAACTGTTCGAACACATCCTCCATCTGGCGCCGGGAGCTGAACAGCACCAGCGTGCCGGGCACCGTGGCCCAGCTGCGTTCCAGATAATCCAGGATGGCAGCGGTGTGGCGGCTGTAGTCCGAAGGATCACAGGCCTGGCGCGGCACGCGAATCTTGCCTGCCACCTGGTAGTCGAAGGGACTCGGTACCAGAAAGAAACCGGAGCCGGCCGGCACCCCGGCGCGAAAGCGGAAGCGGTCGAAGTTGCCCAGCGCCATCAGAGTGGCGCTGGTGACGATCGCGGCAAACGCCCGATTCCAGACATAACGCGCCAGCACGTCACTCGCCAGCACCGGACAGGCCGCCAGCTCCACATCGCCGCCCTGCCCGCCTTCCACGAAGGTCAGCCAGCGGGCTACCGGCGCCTTGGCTTCGTCATCGAGTTGCTGGAAACGCTGCCACACGGTGAGCATGGCTTCGGCCCGCGCCAGTTGGGTGGACATGAGGGGCGACCACGCCTCGGCGTCCGGCTTGGTGATGTCGGAGCGCTTGCCTTCCATGCCTTCGGTAAGCCAGTCCACCACCAGTTGCAACTGTTTCACCAGGGTCTGGGTCATCGGTTCCAGCAGTGACACCTGATCGCGCAGTTCCAGCGGCACCACGCCGTCCTTGAAGCGATATACCAGGCGGCCATTGTCCGATTCCACCTGCTCGGTCTGATCCGCCAGCGGTGCCAACGCCAGGTGCAGCAAACCCAGGCTTTCCGCCAGATCGCCCTGCAAGGCCTGTACCTGCTGCAACGCCATGGCACCCAGGCTGTCGCTGCCTGCTGTTGCCACCATGGATTCCAGCATCCTCACCAGTTCCGCCAGCCAGTGCTGGGCCGAGCGCAACTGGGTGGAACAGGAAAAGTGCGACAGCGCCTTGTCCGGCAGATGATGGCCTTCGTCGAAGATATAGATCGTGTCCTCCGGCGCCGGCAGCACCATGCCACCGCCCAGCGCCAGATCCGCCAGCACCAGATCGTGATTCGCCACGATCAGGTCGGAACGGTAGATATCGTTGCGCGCAAAATAAAACGGGCAATCCTCGTAAAAACCGCAGTTGCGCCCGGTGCAGCCACGATGATCGTTGGTGACACGGCGCCAGGTGAAGTCGTCGATACCATCAGGCCAGGAATCCCGGTCGCCATCCCACTTGCGCGCTTCGATGGCGTTGTCCATGGCGCGATAAAGTTCCGCCTCGTGCTTGTCCACCGCGTAGGTCTGCAGATCCTCCCACAAGGCCAGGGTGCTGCCCACATCCTGTCCCGGCGTCATCAGGCGATCCAGCTTGCTCAGGCACAGATAACGACCGCGCCCCTTGGCCAGGGCGTAAGTGAATGACAGGTCGCTGTTGCGCAGCAGATCAGGAATGTCCTTGTTGACGATCTGATCCTGCAGCGCCACCGTCGCGGTCGCCAAAACCACCTTCTTTTCCAGCATTTTTGCCAGCGGCATCACCGCAATCAGATAGGCGAGCGTCTTGCCGGTACCGGTGCCCGCTTCCACCACGCAGACATGATTGTCGCTGGTGCGCTTGCCCTCGGCATCCATCGTGATCCCTGCCAGCGCCTTGGCGATCTCGGCCACCATGAGGCGCTGCCCATAGCGTGGCTTGAGCTGCTTGCGATTGAGAAATCCGCTGTAAGCGCTCTGGATCTGCTGTTTGACGACATCGGAGAGCATGACATTCAGCCTGTTGGCATTGGCAAACCGCGTATTCTACACGACACAACCCGCTCGGCCGCCCCTGTTTGCGAAAGCATCTGACAACGTTTGCAGTCATCAATACAGCCCATCATTACGCGTCGCTGCATCACAGGAAATCCCATCCATTCAAGGCAAATGAAAGCCACCAACAGCACGTTATCGATGGGCAAATCACGACAACCCGTAACCGCATTTTTCCTATGCTTTTCCTACTTATAGGCACAACATCACCTCATTTGTTTCATGCGTGAGATTTTGCTGGTGATTTGTATCCGGAACCTTGCCTAGGGTGAGCCTTAGTTGTACCGTATGCGACGCTTTAGAATAAAAACCTCCGGCAAAATAATAAAATTTTGGAACTTCGAGGAGTACTCCATGGACTTTTGCTTTCGCCGAGCGTTTACGCGCGGCCTTGTTACTGTTGTGACTGCGACTACATTGGCCCTGACCGGTTGTAGCACCGCAATCTACAAGGTTACAGGGGATACCATGAACAACATCGGGCAGGACGTGATGCTGCCCTACCTGCTCACCACTGACGACACCTACATCGCCTGCGCCTCGGGCGAAGCACTGACCCCCCTTCTGCTGTCCTTCTCCACCGTAACGACTCCGCCCGATGAACTCGCTGTGCTGATGGCCATGGTGGGCGGTTCCTGTGCCACCAACCGCGCGTTCGAGCATGAACTGCAATTCATCCGCTATTCGCGCGAGAAAAACATCACCGCCGCCCAGGACGAACGCATCCAGTCCAAGCGTTGGCACGCCATTGCCGCCACCCGTCAGTTTTCCGGCTACCAGTCACTGGTGCGCGCAATGGGTGAACCCGGCGGCGAGTGCCCGATGTTCAAGTCCGAATTCCAGCAGCTGATCTGGCTGATGGGCTCCGGCCTGGGATTGCAGGCCGCACTGAGCGACGTGGCGTCGAACATGCAGGTGGGCGTGCCCTTCAGCATCGCGCCCAAGGCCGAGCGCGCTGCCGCCTGCCTGGACACACCGGAAGGCAACAAGCGCTGGTGGGGTCTGCCCAAGGCAATCCGCGCCGCACTCTGGACCATCGTGCCTGGCATCACGCCCAAAGGCATGGATCCCTGGGCTGAAATGGACAAGGCCCGCCGAATCGGCATGCAGGAAGGCGTGCGCTTCCCATCCGCTCTCGATGCGCTGGTGGCCAACAACGCCAGCAACAACGAGCGCGTGCGCATGATCCTGCGCGAGCACGCTACATCCATCAAGTCCACCGCGTCCAGCAAGGAATACAAACTGGTGGATCTGCTGGCCAGTGACCAACTGCTGCAGATTTCCGACCGCATGTGGATGCAGAACACCGGCACCCGCACCCCGATTGGCGCTTACGGCACCTTCTGGGACGACAAAAAAGAAACTAAAAAGCTGGATCAGAATCTGATAGATGATTTGTTGTAACACCTGACGCCGCTGGGTGAAGCGCACGAAGACATCCGTGCGTTTCAGCCGACGGCTTTGGGATTTTTCGCGACCGAGCCTTCTGGAAAGAGACATGAATAAACTATTAAAGACCCTCGTTGGGTCGCTCACTGCAAGCACTTTGACATTCGCCATCAGCGCAGAAGCAGCGAACAAGCTGACCTTCTGCGTGTGGGACATCGTCGGCAAGAACGGCCCCGTGTTCACCCAGATGGAAGACTATCGCCTGGAAGCCACCAAATGGGGTGCCGACCTGGAAATGAAGGCCTACACCGACGAGAAAATCGCGGCGGAAGACTTCAAGGCTGGCGTCTGTGATGCCGTGGGGATCACCGGCCTGCGCGGACGCTCCTTCAACGCCTTCACTGGCACGCTGGATTCCATTGGCGCCATTCCCACCGACGATCACATGAAAACCGTACTGCAGTACATGGCCGATCCCAAACTGGCCTCACTGATGGTGAACGGTGAATACGAGGTCGCCGGTATTGGCCCCGCAGGCGCCGCATACCTGTTCACCAAAGATCGTTCGATCGACACCGTGGGCGAACTCGCTGGCAAGAAATTCGCCGTGCTGGATTTCGACAAAACCCAGGCCATCATGGTGGAGTCCGTGGGCGCGTCGCCGGTCACTGCCTCCATCACCAACTTCGGTTCCATGTTCAACAACGGCAGCGTTGACATCATCGGCGCTCCTGCTGTTGCCTACGACGCACTGGAACTGTACAAGGGCCTGGGCGAAAACGGCGCCATCGTCAATTTCGCCCTGATCCAGCTGACCGTGCAGGTGATCATCCGTCACGACCGTTTCCCGCCCGGTTACGGCCAGAAATCCCGCGAGTTCATCTGGGGCCAGTACGACCGCTTCATGGAATTCATCAATTCCTCGACCAAGAGCATCAAACCCGGCTACTGGCTTGAAATTCCGGAGAAAGACAAGGTCGGCTACATGGAAATGTTCCGCCAGTCGCGCCTCAAGCTGCGCAACGACGGCTTCTATGACGGCAAGATGCTGAGCTTCCTGAGCAAAGTGCGCTGCCAGAAAGAACCCGCGCTGGCTGAATGTACCGCCAAGGATCGTGAATAACCCGCTCCACGAAAAAAGCAGGCTTCGGCCTGCTTTTTTTATGCCTGCAGTTCGGAGCAAACACTGCAATTACCGCACTTTCGTTAACATAAAGCTGCAAATTAAATATCTGTGATCGGTAGCACAGCGGTGTTTACAAATTTATAATCCGGGCCTCTTTGGGTGGATTTGTAGTGTTTTTGCAAAGTACAACCTGAATTTGGACTACCGGGTTTTGTGGGGCTTGCAAGCAAATTTGATTAGTTGCGAATTCGCGACTGCCACGCCTCCAAATACGACAAGAACGTGGATTACAACAAGTAAATTGTGGTGACCAATGAACGTATCCATTTTTAATCGCAATCTGCGCGAATGGGTTTCTTCATTCCCTATCTTCGTGATCCTGCTGCTGGTGATCCTGCTTGCAGTCGGTGAGAACATCAACGCCCAGATCAACCGCTTGGGCAATCACATCTGGTCTGACTATCACCTGCTACGCCTGGATCTGGTCAAGCCCACCTGCGATCCCAATATCGATGTGGATGCGCGGGTCAATGAAATCCTCAACGCCTCGTCCGATGATCCCTTTGGCGGTATTTTCGATGCGCCGGACCCGGAGGCCACGCGCCAATCGGTGCTGAATGAAAAAGCCATCTGCCTGGAAAAGCATGAAGCCGTTGTGCGGGTTCAGGCGCAGATGAGCGACAGCGTGTTGGCGTTCCGCAGTGTCGATCGCGCGCTATCCTGGCTGTCGCAGTTCAGCCGCGACAATCAGAGCAACATGCTGGTGTTAATGGTATTCATCTGCGCACTGACCGCCACGCTGACCTATCACCATATCGGACTGCGCCCCATGCAGACGCGCATGGATCACCGGGTGGGTGCAACCGCGCAGTTCATTGCCACATCCGCGCTGGCGTACTCTTCATATCACTACCTCAACAATGGCTGGCTGTCAGGCACCGTCATTCTCAACGAGACCATACGCTGGGCCTATCTGATCGGGTTCAGCATGCTGGCATTGGTGACGCTCGTGCAGATTTTCCGGATTCCTGCTGACGCCCAGCCCGGCGGTTCCTTCCTCAAGTCATTGCTGTCCGTGCCGCTGTATTGTTACATGGCGTTCAGCTCCGCCAATTTCTACATCCTGTCCCACAACAATCCCCAAGGCATGGTGCTGTTCGTCGACAAGATCATGGACACGTCGTCGATCTATCTGGCTGTCGGCCTGTACATCTGGGTGGGCATGCTGTTAAAGCAGACTTTTGTGGGTGAATTCGTGTTCCGCATCTTCAAACCCTGGCGTCTGCCACCCGAACTGCTGGCCTTCGTGGCAGTGGTGGTAATGGCGGTGCCGACAGCTTACACCGGCGCTTCGGGTATCATCCTGATCGCGATGGGTGCGGTGATTTACACCGAGTTGCGTCGCGTGGGCGCCCGTCGCCAGCTGGCACTGGCGGCCACCGCCATGAGCGGCAGCCTGGGTGTGGTGCTGCGGCCCTGCCTGCTGGTGCTGCTGATCGCGGTACTGAACAAGGAAGTCACCACCGACATGATGTATGGCTGGGGCTCCAAAATCTTCCTGCTGACCGCCGGCCTGTTTTTCCTGGTGGCGCTGATCGCCAAGCGCGGCCCAATGAAGGTAGCGCCGGTTTCAGAAGCGCTGGTGCCCAGCCTGGAAGCGTTCAAACCGCTGCTGCCCTACGTGCTGGTGTTTGTGCTGGTCGCCCTGTTCTACGCATTCGGCCTGAATGCCCATCTGGACGAACACTCTGCGCCTTATTTGTTGCCAGTGATTCTGCTGGGCTTCCTGATGTATGAGCGCTGGATGGGCGAGCCAATGGAAAAGGCTGACGACTATCACGACAACGAGCGGGCGCCCAACGTGGAAGGCTCCATCCGGGTGGCCACTACCAACGCCACGGTGCACATCGGCGCGCTGACCATGCTGATGGCGCTGGGTCTCACCTCCGGCGGTGTGATCGAGGATTCCGGCATCATTCAGGCCGCCACCGATCAAGGCAATATCTTCACCAACATCTGGTCGGCCATGGCGGCGCTGGTGGCCCTGCTGGTGTTCCTGGGTATGATCATGGATCCGTTCGGTGCCATTATCCTGGTGTCCGGCACGGTGGCGCAGGCCGCTTACGCCCAAGGCATCGACCCGCTGCACTTCTGGATGATCGTGCTGGTGGCGTTCGAGCTGGGTTATCTGAGCCCGCCCGTGGCGGTGAACCACCTGCTCACCCGTCAGGTAGTGGGCGAGAAGGAAATCGAACTGGCGAAACAGGAATCAGCCGGGGGCAACTTCTGGATGCGCCATGAACGCTACCTGCTGCCACTGACGGTGATGACCATCTCGCTGCTGCTGGTGGCATTCGGCCCGCTGGTTTATATGAGGCTGTTATAATTTCATCCTGACCTGAGCAGACAAAAGGCAGCCCAGGCTGCCTTTTCTGTTTTCCACGCCCTTGCAGCAGTATGAGGAGTGCCCATGAGCAATCTGGTTGAGGAACTGGTTCGACTGCTGAACCTGGAAACCATTGAGGTGAACCTGTTTCGCGGCGAAAGCCGGGACGTGGGTGGCCGCAGCGTTTTCGGCGGCCAGGTGCTGGCCCAGGCGCTGATGGCGGCCTATCACACGCAATCAGAAAAGCGTCATTGCCATTCCCTGCACGCTTACTTCCTGCGTCCAGGCGATATCAATATCCCGATCGTGTACGAAGTGGATCGCATCCGTGATGGCGGCAGCTTTACCACCCGCCGGGTGGTGGCGATCCAGAATGGCGAGGCGATTTTCAATCTGTCGGCGTCGTTCCAGGTGATCGAGCGCGGCCTGGAGCATCAGGCGGCCCAGGCGCCCGACGTGCCGCCGCCGGAATCTCTGGAATCCGAATATTCCCTGCGCCTGAAGATGGCTGATCGGCTCCCGGAGCGGTTGCGGGCGGTGTTCACCCAGCGACGACCCATTGATATCCGCCCGGTGAACCCCTCGGATTTTCTGAAACCGGAACCCCGTGAGCCGCGCCGGCAGGCCTGGTTTCGTGCAGACGGGCCGGTGGGAGACGATCTGGCCACTCACCAGGCCCTGCTGACGTATGCATCGGATTTTGGCTTGCTGGGAACCGGGATGATTCGCCACGGCCTGTCGTTTGCCGATCCCACGGTGCAGGCGGCAAGTCTGGATCACACGCTGTGGTTTCACCATCCATTCCGCGCGGATGAATGGCTGCTCTACGACACGGAAAGTCCAGCTGCGATGAGCGCCCGCGCGTTTAACCGCGGTCAGATCTACCAGAATGGCAAGCTGGTGGCGTCGGTGTGTCAGGAAGGGTTGATGCGAGTGCGGAAGTGAAATGCGCGAACAATCAGCGAGTGCGGGACTCTAAATCTGGACACGCCGTAAACCCGTCCATGGGGGCTGCTCCGCGACATCCATGTCGCAGAGCGTCCAGATTTAGAGTCCCGCACTCGCTGATTGTTCTCCCTTACTAGAAAAGCGTCATCTGCGACTGCAGCAGTCCTTCCAGCGACTGGTTGCGACATTGCAGAATCCCATCCACCGCTGGCGCCAGCTGGCGTTGCAGATAGTGATCGTAATCGAACCGTGAGGAACGGCATTCCACCGGCTCCGGCCCGTTCAGCGTCATGAAGTAACTGACCCAGCCACCCCGCACATAGCGTGCGTCCCGCCCACTGTCCCGCAGATACTGATCCGCCTTCTTGGCAGCCTGGGCATGGGGCGGCACGTTCTTCTGGTAGTCCGCCAGCCGGCGCCGGATGCGTTTGCGGTAAACTAGTTCGTCATCCAGCTCCCCCGCTTTCAGCTGCGCCACCACCTGCTGCAGATAGCCTTCCACATCTTCGTCGTGAAAGATTTTCCAGAACACGTCGTACTGCACGCGGCGTGCGAGCGGCGTCCAGTCAGTGCGCACGTTCTCCAGTCCCTTGAACACCAGCTTTTCCTCGCCACCACGGCGAATCAATCCTGCGTAACGCTTTTTGCTGCCGGCGTCGGAGCCACGCATGGTGGGCATGAAGAAGCGCTGGTAGTGGGTTTCGTACTGCAGCTCCAGCGCGGATTCCAGCCCGAACACGGCTTGCAGGGTTTGCTTCCACCACTCATTCAGATAACGCGCAAGATCAGTTCCAATGACGTCCGCCTCGTCAGCATTTTTCAGCCCTTGCAGCCAGACGAACACTGAATCCGTGTCGCCGTAAATCACCGTATAGCCACGCTGCTCGATGAGCTGCCGGGTCTGCTGCATGATGTCGTGGCCGCGCAGCGTAATGGAGCTGGACAGACGCGGATCGAAGAACCGGCACAGCGGCGTTCCCAGCACACCGTAAAACGAATTCATGATGATTTTGATCGCTTGCGACAGCGGCGCGTTGCGGACTTTTTTCGCGGCGTCACGGGCCTGCCAGAGCTGCTCGATGATCTCGGGCAGCAGGTGATCACGTTTGCTGAACACCGCGCCGTTGAAACCGGGAATGCAATCGGCGCCGACACTGTTTCGGTCCGACTTTTTGCGATGAAAGATTTCCGGCGACAGGCCCTTCAGATCATCCACCTGCAATCCGCGCCACAACGACAGCGGATCGATGCGAAACGTGCGGATGATGCTGGGATACAGGCTCTTGAAATCCAGCACCAGCACGTGCTCATACAAACCGGGCCGCGATTCCATCACGTAGCCGCCCGGCGCGGCGATATCGCTTTCCACATCACCGATATTGGGCGCCACATAGCCGGCGCGGTGCAGGCGCGGCAGATACAGATTCTCGAACGCCGCCACCGAGCCACCCACCTTGTCCAGCGGCAGGCCGGTCAGGCGCGACCGTTCCAGCGCAAACGCCAGCAGATCCGCCTTGGCGAAAATGTCCGTCACCAGCACGCAGTCTTCCAGGTTGTAGCGGGCCAGCGCCGGTTTATCCTGCTGGAACAGCCGGGTAATTTCCGCGCCGCGCTGGTCGACGTCGTGAATCAGCTTGCCGCGCCCCAGCAATTCCTGCGCAACCGATTCCAGCGAGAAGGATTCAAAATTCCACGTGGCGGCTTTCAGTGTGTCGATGCCGTCGAGCACCACCCGGCCGGGCACCAGAATGAAAAGGTGCTGGCTTTCGTCACGGGCCTGGCGCCACTCCGGCAACTCATTGTCGCGGCCAAGGGTAAACGGGATACGCAATTGGTCGCAGCGTTGCTGGAGGAATTTCAGATCGAAATTCACCACGCTCCAGCCGATCAGGATATCGGGGTCGTACCGCTGCAACCAGTGCAGGAACTGTGTCAGCAGCGCCGATTCCGATTCACACCAGATCACCGGCACATCATCCACCGGCTGCGGCTCGCCAATCATCCAGACCTGCTGCGCGCCGGCGCTGTGCACGGCGATGGAATAAAGCTGCGAACCATCCAGCGCGGTTTCGATATCCAGCGACACCATGTTCAGCGCGGGCTCCCAGCGCTCACCTTTCAGCAAGCGTGGATTGTGCAACGTCGTGGCCTGCAACTCGCTACCCTGCACCCACAGCTCACCATTGATGAAACGCTCGCTCAGGTAGCGATCCACCGGGCGGATATCCGCTTCCCACAACGAAATGCCTGCCGCTTCCAACACATCACGACAGCGCTGCAACGTGCGCATGCTGCGGCAGTACAGCGCTGCCACCGGCTGGTGATCGAAGGACTGCAACGCCAGCGGCCGGGTGCGCCATCCACTCAGCGGCGCCAATGCTTTTTCCAGTTCACGCTGCAGGGACTGAGGAAAAAAACACACCGCCTCCTGACCGCTGATCAGAATACGGCGCGGACCTCGCGCGGTGGCAATCCAGTAGCAGAATTGCAGGCCGTCGTCCTGCTCGCGCCACTGTCGCGTGAGCAGAAAGCCTTGCAGTTCCGATGAAGTATGCACGTCAGACGGCAAATTCCGCCCACACGGGACAGTGATCCGATGGCCGCTCCATGGCGCGGATGTCGTAGCAGATTCCGGCATCGCGCAGTTTGGCCGAGAGCGGAGACGTCGCCAGCACCAGATCGATGCGCAGTCCCCGACGCGGCTCCCGTTCAAACCCCTTGCTGCGGTAATCGAACCAGCTGAAGCGGTCGTTCACCTCGGGATGCAGTTCCCGGTAGGTATCTTTCAGGCCCCACTGCATCAACGTCTGCAGCCATTCCCGCTCTTCCGGCAGAAAGCAGCATTTGCCGGTCTTCAGCCAGCGTTTGGCGTTGTCCTCGCCGATGCCGATGTCGTTATCCAGCGGCGCCACGTTCATGTCGCCCATCACGATCAGCGCCTGGCTGGGTTTGTAAGATGTCTGCAACAAACCCTGCAGCTCGCGGTAGAAACGTGCCTTGTTGGGAAATTTTTCCGGGTGGTCGCGGCTTTCACCCTGGGGGAAATAACCGTTCAGCACCGTCATCACGGAACCATCCGCCAGCGCATAATCCGCCTGGATCAGACGCCGCTGTTCGTCGGTGCCCGCATTGATGCCCTTGTGCACCCGCAGCGGTTTCTGGCGCGACAGCAACGCCACGCCATAATGGCCTTTCTGGCCGAAAAACTCCGCGTGCAAACCCAGTGCCTGCAATTCCGGCAGCGGAAACAGATCATCTTCCACTTTGATTTCCTGCAGGCCGATCACGTCGGGCTGATGCATTTTCAACAGCGCCTCAATCTGATGCAGGCGCGCGCGGATACCATTGACATTGAACGATACGACTTTCATTTGCTTCACTTTTATTCAGCACAATTCTGATGCCGGAGTTTATCAGGCTTGTGCAAAAGGTCACTCCCGCAAACCAACATCTGCAACAAACCAAGGACATTCAACGCAGTAGCGGGACTGTAGACTTTCTTTACACAAGCGAAGCCACTACAATGCAAAAAGTTACAGAACAAGCAGTGCTCGCCCGCCCCCAATCGAACTGAACAAAAAATCGCCTAATTAAAGGTGTTCGCATGACCGACCTCAGTCATATTTCCATTTTCAAAGGCCTGCCGGATGCCGAACTGGCCGCTCTGCAAGAATTGTGTATTACCCGCACCTATCCCAAGAACACCGTCATCATCAACGAAGGCGATCAGGCCAACGCCATGTTCATCTGCACCAGCGGCAAGGTGAAGGTGTATGTGAGCGACGAGAACGGCCGCGAGTTCATCCTCAATTCCATGGGCGAAGGCGAATACTTCGGCGAACTGTCCCTGCTGGATGATGAAACCCGCTCGGCGTCCGTGATGACCACCGACAAATCCACCTTCACCATCCTGTACAAGGATGATTTCACCAAGGTGATCGTGAACAACCCGAAAATCGCCCTGACCCTGCTGCGCAACCTGACCCGCCGCATCCGCCAGCTCACCGACAACGTGAAAACCCTGGCGCTGCAGGACGTGTACGGCCGCATCCGCAAGATCCTGATGGATCTGTCGGAAGAAAAAGACGGCGAAACCGTGATCGAGGAAAAGCTGACCCAGCAGGATATCGCCAATCGCATCGGCTCCTCCCGCGAAATGGTGGCGCGCATTCTGAAGGATCTGGCCACTGGCGGTTACATCGAAATCGAGAAGAAACAGTTCCGCATTCTGAAGAAGCTGCCGGAAAGTTACTGATTCGACCTGGCCGGTGGAGGGGTTCCGCGCCTGACTCAGCGCGCGGACACCGCCACCGGGCACTCTGCTCCAACATCGCCATCTGCTGCGGTTTCCACCATGGATCGTTCGACAAAAGGACTTCGTATTGCCGCCGGTTGCGGCCTGCTGACACTGCTGATCTCGGTTGTACTCACCTTCTTCTATCCGCTCGCCCTGGACACCCTACCCGCGGGGTTTTTCACGCCGATACTGGCCCTTGAATTCACCACCTCATTGAACGATGCCCGCGATATCTTCGCCGGCGACCGGACACTGATCGCGCAGATGCAGCGGGGACACTGGCTGGACATGCTGTTTCTGCTGGCGTACGGCACGTTTCTGATTCTGCCCAATGCGGTGCTGTGGCAGCGCCACCGGCACTGGAGTTCGCTGGCGGGCATGGTGACTGCCGCCGTGGCAGCGCTGGCGGACGTGCTGGAAAACACCAAACTGCTGCAACTGGGCGACGCTTTGCTCAAGGGCGAGCCGGCGCCGGATTTTGTGCTGCTGCGGTTATATGTGGGAATCAAGTTTCTAGCCATCAGCATCGCGATGCTGTGCCTGGGCAGAAGCCTGTTTCGCTACGACACCCTGGGCAAGCTGTTCGCCGCTGTCAGCCTGGTACTGGTACCGGTGACGATGCTGGCGCTGGACGGCAATCCCGCAATGATTGAGGCCATGGGGCTGGTCACGGCGGTGGGCTGGCTGATGCTGCTGGTGTGGCTGCTGCGGATGCGCAATGGTTTGCCGGTTGTAGCGGTGGCGGAATCAAGCTGACCCTGCAGTACGGTTCCCCAGCGCGACCCGGTATTCCCCCTGAACCCAGAGCCCGCCCCCCAGGGCAATCGGGACAAACTCACCCTGCGTTCCCCCCACCAGCCAGACCTGGCGCGACGGCCAGCCCTGCTGCTCTTCATGCACGGCGATGAAATGGGGAAAGGCATCCAGATACGCCTGGGCGACCGGGTGCGGTGACTCCGGATCACACCCCCGCCCCAGATGAATGGCCCCCGCCGACACCCCGATCACCAGTGCGTCGGGATTTTCCAGCACGCCGCTCACCCACGCACGCAGCGCAGGCTGCCGCAGAAATTCCCACCCCAGGCTCACGCTGCCACCGGCCAGTAACAGCAGATTCACTGGCTGCGGGGGAATCTGCTCCGCCGCGCGCACAAACGCACAGGGCACCGGCCGAGCAAACTGGGTTTCCAGCGCGGCACAGGCCAGTTCGAGGAATTCCCGCTGATCTCCATTGGCAGCACCCACATAGGCGGCCTGCACCGTTCGCCCGGCAAAATGCTGCGCCACCTGGGGCAACCGCTCCGGCCGGAACAGCAGTTGCGAGTCCGCCAGCAGCAACAGCGCCGCCTGCGCGCTCACAGGCAGAATCCTGTGTCTTCGCGCCAGATGCAGCGTGGTGTCATCGCATCTGCGTGGACATACCCCAGCATCCGTTCCTTGGGATAACCCAGGCAGTGGGACACATAGGTCACGCCCTCCAGCAGGCGCAGGCGATTGCGATGCTGGTGCCCGTACACATGCACCTGGCTGCCTAGGCGCTCGATCTGGCGCAGAATC
The DNA here is from genome assembly GCA_020062665.1 of Pseudomonadales bacterium. GTDB lineage: Bacteria > Pseudomonadota > Gammaproteobacteria > Pseudomonadales > Ketobacteraceae > Ch67. The sequence goes on along the minus strand of JAGUVW010000050.1, from coordinate 13,952 downwards.
CGCGTCGATCCCGCCACCCGCGTGAAATTGAATTCCGGGTAGGGATCGAACATCTTCACCAGTTCTTCCTGCTCATAATGGCGATTGAAGATCAGCTCCTGGCGCGGCAGAAAGTGGCTGAAGCTGATGATGGGCGCATCGAAGTTCCACGCCAGGAACGGTTCGTTCAAGCGGGCGAAATGCTCGGCGATGGGGACATCCAGCGTGTCGGGCCAGCGGGTGTGAAAGAAATCGCCCCACATCTGATCGGTGCGATCCTCGGCATTCTTCTTCACGAACAGACTGTGCTCACCGTGCTGTTGATCGTCGTACCAGGAATACAGCGGCACCAGCCATACCTGACGGTACTGGCCGATCTTCACTGGCTCGGTCTGCACGCCGTGGTAATGACAGAGTTCCTGAATGGCCTGGAATTTCTGCAGGGAATCGCTGAAATCGGAACGGCGAATCCACAATTCATGATTGCCGGGTACGAACAGCACGCGGTGAAAACAGGGCACCACCACTTCGAACAGTTGCTGCAGCCGATCGAGCTTGTCGGTGACATCACCGGCAATGATCAACGCATCCAGCCGATGACCGCGCCGGGCGAAATCCGTCAGGATGTTGAAATTTTCCTGATAGTCGATATGCACATCGGAAATGACCCACACCCGGCTGGGAACCATTCAGAACGGTGCCTCCATGGTGCTGTACAGCTCATCGCGGATGGCCAGTTCCTTCACCGCCATTTTTTTGAAGAGTCCACCCACCGCCTGCTCTGCCACGTAGTTGCCCAGCTGCTCCGGCGCCACCGACTCCACCACCGCCATGTCGCCTGCCGCCGATTCGATGGCCGTGGCGGCCACATTGGCTTCCTGGTGCACCTGCAGCAGTTCGCCATAGAGTTCGATCGCACCGTTGGCCTGCAGGTTTTCGCTCACCGCCGGCAGCAGGGACTGCTGGATCACCGCGCCGCCCTTTTCCTTCAGATATTCGGTGGCGGCGCTTTTGGGGGCATCCACCAGCGTGGTCAGGGTGGTTGTATCCATATTCATCACCACATCCTTGAGAATGGGGCCTGCCACCGGAATGGCGTTTTCGGCAGCGCGGTTCATCAGGGTTTCCAGCAGGGCCGCCTTGGGATCGGCGTGCAGATCCTGCGCCACATCCACCATCAGCCCCAGCGGCGGCGGCATGATGATGCGCACCAGTGGGTCATCCAGAAATCCCCCTTCCTTTGCCAGGCTATCGACAACCCAGTCGATACCCGCCGTGAGCTTTTCGCCGAAGGACTTCGCCAGCATCTGCTGCACCTTGGTGTTGATGGCCTGCTGCATGGAACCGCAGCCCGAAAACAGCAATGTCAGCATAATCAGGATAATGCCACGCCACATCATGAGTTCCACCTGGAAAACGAAAACATTCAGGGATCTTTACCGCGCAAACGGGCGGTGTTGAACAACGAACCGGGAGCCTAAAAAAGCGGCGTCATATTAACATAGTTCCCGTTCGCCCCTGCCAGCGTACGACCCTGCCGCCGGGGCTGCGGTTCCCCCCGTTCATCATGCACCGGCTGTATCGGACTGATAGAAACAAGTCATTGCAGCAGATTGGCTTTTCATGCAGCGCTGCAATACTATCCTTTCAATACAGAACCCCCATTTTTCAGCCTGGAATCCGACCCGATCATGAGCAGTTTCATCCATCCTGAACAACAGAAACTCTGCCATCCCAGCTTCGAGTGGCTGCGCACCGAAGCCATTGAATCCCTGCATATTCTGGTCTCTGAATACCGCCACAAGATCACGGGCGCCATGCACTACCACCTGGCTGCCGACAACGACGAGAACGTCTTCATGGTGGCCCTGCGCACGGTGCCCACGGATTCCACCGGCGTTGCCCACATCCTCGAACACACCGCCCTCTGCGGCAGCGAAAAATACCCGGTGCGCGATCCGTTCTTCATGATGATCCGCCGCTCCCTCAACACCTTCATGAACGCGATGACCAGCAGCGACTGGACCGCCTACCCCTTTGCCAGCAAGAATCGCAAGGATTTCGACAACCTGCTGGCGGTGTATCTGGACGCGGTGTTTTTCTCGCGCCTTGATCCGCTGGATTTCGCCCAGGAAGGTCACCGGCTGGAATTCGCCGAGCCGCAGAATCCGGATTCCGAACTGGTGTACAAGGGCGTGGTGTACAACGAAATGAAAGGCGCCATGAGTTCCGCCACCAGCGTGCTGTGGGATCAGGTGACCCGCTATCTGTTCCCCAATGTCACCTACCATCACAACAGCGGCGGCGATCCCGAAGCCATTCCCGATCTGAGCTACGAACAGCTGAAAGCCTTCTACGACACCCACTACCATCCCAGCAATTCCGTGTTCATGACCTACGGAAATATTCCGGCGAATGAACTGCAGCAGGAATTCCACGACAAGGCACTGTTCCGTTTCCAGAAACTCAATCGTCATATCGAAGTGCCGGATGAAAAGCGCTACAGCGCGCCGCTGAAAATCGAAACCGCCTACAGCCACGAGCCGGAAGAAGAGGAAACCATCGAGCAGGCCGTGGAAGAAAAAACCCACATCGTGCTGGGCTGGCTGCTGGACCACAGCACCGACCTGGAATCGCAACTGAAAGCCCATCTGATGAACGATGTGCTGCTGGACAACAGCGCCGCGCCCCTGCGCAAGCTGCTGGAAACCGGCAACCTGGGCGCCGCGCCGTCGCCACTGTGCGGACTGGAAGATTCCAACCGCGAAATGACCTTCATGTGCGGCATCGAAGGCAGCTCGCCGGCCAAGGCCGATGAGCTGGAGCAGAAAGTGCTGGAAGTACTGCGCGACGTGGCACAGAACGGCGTGCCACAAGCGCGACTGGAAGCAGCGCTGCACCAGCTGGAACTGAGTCAGCGGGAAATCGGCGGCGACCATTATCCCTATGGCTTGCAGCTGATGATGTCAGCAGTGTCCAGCGCGATTCATCGCGGCGATCCGGTAAAACTGCTGAACCTCGACCCGGTGTTGAAAAAACTCCACGACGACATCAAGCAGCCCGGCTACATCCAGAATCTGGTGCAGGAATGGCTGCTGGACAATCCCCACCGCGTGCGCATCGTGATGAAACCCGACGCGGAACTGGAGCTGCGCCGCGAAGCCCAACTGAAAAAACAACTGGCAAAAGTAAAAGCCGCGCTGAACGCACAGCAGAAACAGCAACTGGTGGAACAGGCTGCCGCACTGCAGGCACGCCAGCAGCGCGAGGAAGACGAAACCATTCTGCCGAAGGTGGGCCTGGAAGATGTGCCGGCGCAAACGCCGATGCCGCCCTTCTCCACCCTGGATCTGAAATCCGGCAAGCACAGCCTGTATGCACGCGGCACCAACGGACTCGTCTACCAGCAGGTGTTCTACGATCTGCCCACGCTGGCCGACGAACAACTGCAACTGCTGCCCCTGTTCAGCCATTTTGTCGGCGAACTGGGTGCGGGCAACGATGACTACCTGACCATTCAGGAACGCATGACCGCGGTGAGCGGCGGCATTCACGGCTTCAGCGTGATGCGCGGCCTGATCGACAACGAACAGGCGGTGAAGGGCCTGATGGGCTTTTCCGGCAAGGCGCTCAAACGCAACGCCAACGCACTGGCGGATCTGATGCACCAGATCATCGACCAGCCCCGCTTCGATGAACTCGATCGCATCAAGGAACTGGTGGCGCAACAGCGGGCACGGCTGGAACAGAGCATCACCGGCCAGGGCCACGCACTGGCCATGGTGGCGGCGAGCAGCGGCATGAATCCGGCGGCGCGCATTTCCCATCAGGTGGGCGGCCTTGCCGGCATTCGCGCCATCAAGCAGCTGGATCATGGTTTGTCGGGCAACAGCAAGCTGACGGAATTCAGCGCACAACTGGAACAGATGGCACGCATCCTGAAATCCGGCCAGCGCCAGTTCCTGGTGGTGGCGGAACAGGACGCCACCGATGCCACCGCGCGCTATCTGGATTCTATCTGGCAGCCGGCATCGAACGCGTCCTACCAGGCGCTGGCGCTGAACGAAATCCGCGAGCAGATCCGCCAGGTGTGGCTCACCAACACCCAAGTGAATTTCTGCGCCAAGGCCTATCCCACCGTGCCGGCGGATCATGCCGATGCAGCGGCGCTGACCGTGCTGGGCGGCTTCCTGCGTAACGGCTATCTGCACCGCGCCATCCGCGAACAGGGTGGCGCTTATGGTGGCGGCGCATCGCAGGAATCCAACATCGCAGCGTTCCGTTTCTATTCCTATCGCGATCCCCGTTTGAATGAGACTTTGCAGGATTTCGACGCATCCGTGGAATGGTTGCTGGGCCGCGACCATGGTTACCAGCCGCTGGAAGAAGCCATCCTCGGCGTGATCGGCGCGCTGGACAAACCGGCTTCACCGGCGGGCGAAGCCAAGCAGGCGTTCCAGAGCCGCCACTTTGGCCGCGACGACGACTTCCAGAAACGTTTCCGCGAGCGCGTGCTGGCCACCACCGTGGCAGACCTGAAGCGCGTGGCGGAAACCTATCTGAAGCCAGAAAAAGCCAGTGCGGCGGTGATCAGTCACAAAGGCGCGTGGGAAGCGGCTGGGTTGAAGGAGTTTGAGCAGCACAACGTGTGATCGGGTAAATCGCCTTTCACAGACATTTTGTAGCCCACGGAGCACAAGTAGCTTTGCCAAACTGTAGCCCAAAGGCTACATTTATGAGCAAAGTCCGAATATCTGTAGCCCCGAGGCCACAAATGACCACCCTAGCTGATGTTGCCGATATGCTGCGGGAAGCTCGCCACAAGGCTGGCCTGTCGCAGCAGGAACTTGCCCAGCAGGCAGGCGTTGCCCGCTCCACGCTGGCGCGCATGGAAACCCTCGCCAAGGCTGATATGAGCGTCTCCGCCCTGCTCCGGCTGCTGGAGGCCGCAGGATATGACCTGAAGCTTGTACGTCATGGCCATGGCCGCACGCTGGACGACATTCTTGCCGAGCAACGTGGCGAGAATACGCCATGAAGCTGGATGTGCATGTGCAGGGTCGCCCCGTCGCAACCCTGTATCGAGAACGTGACGAATATGTACTGAACTACAATGCCGACGCCACCCCAGCCGACTTCGTCAGCCTGACGATGCCGGTGCGTGAGACTCCCTGGCGCTGGCCCCGCGACCTGCATCCGTTCTTTCGCCAGAACCTGCCCGAAGGCTATCTTCTGAATGTGATTCGCGAGGAATTTGGCCCACTGCTCGATGGCACCGACCTGTCGCTGCTGGCCGTTCTCGGCGGTATGGGCATTGGTCGCGTCACGGTAACCCCCGAGGGCGTTGCGCCAGGAACCGAACTGGAACCGCTTGCTGTGGAAACACTGCTGACCGCCGACAATTCCACCGAGTACTTTGCGAGTCTGGTGCGCAAATATGCACGCGCGGCCATTTCCGGCGTGGTACCCAAATTCATCGCGCCAGAAATGCAAAACACTGACAAGCAACCCCTGGGAAAATCCACGCTGCGCACCAGCCGCCACATCATCAAGGGTTCGGACGACAACACACCCTATCTTGGCTTCAACGAGTTTTACAGCATGCGCGTGCTACAGCGCCTTGATGTCGCAAAAGTCGCTGCAACACGCATGTCCGATGATGGCCGGGTACTGATCGTTGACCGGTTTGATGTCGATGAAAACGGCAATCCCGTCTTCGGCGTGGAAGATGCCTGCGGCCTGCTCGGCTTGCCGCCGCACGAAAAATACAACACCACCACCGAAAAAGTGTTGAATGCTGCACGCGCCTATCTTCCACGCGCCAATGCGCGCCCGGCAATGGAACAGTTCGGCTGGCATCTGCTGACCAATTATGTGGTGCGCAATGCCGACTGCCACGCCAAGAATATCGCGCTGTACTACCGCTCCCTGGACGATGTCGCCTTCACGCCGGTTTACGACGTCGTCACCACGCAGGCCTATCCACGCTTTGCCAGTAATCCGCCAGGGCTGCCCATCGAAGGTCGAAAAACCTGGGCACCGGGTAAAACACTGGAAAAGTTTTTCAATACCCGCCTTGGAATCGCACCGCGCGACTATGCCGATATGGTCGAACAACTTTGTGAATCCGCCACCAGCGTCGGGCAGGAAATTATCGCGGCTGCAAAAAACGAAACGCGCTGGCACACTGTCGCGAAACAGATGCTGCATGCCTGGAACGAAGGCATCGAAAGCCTGCGCAATCCGAAAAAATCCGTCACCAAGAGCGAATTGGGTGCTGCGATTGCTGCTGCCGGGTTTTCCGAGGCGGAACCAGCGCAAAACAACAAGGAATCGATCGGGCGATCAGAACTGATGGCAAAACCGCAGCGCAAGAAAAAATGAGGCAGCCTGGATTTGTTATGCATTTTGATAGCCCCCTCGAGGCAACCCAACTACTTGCTGTGGATAGACGGTGAATGACGGCGACATTGCGCTAATCATCCCCGATGCCTATTCTTAAGGCGTTTCATTGCGGCAAGGGAGATGCAGGCATGGAATCCTTAGCGGAATTTTTCAGCACCAATGGCTTTATGCCCCACGGGCACTGCTATTTGTGGAAACCTGAACTGCTCTGGCTCAACGTCATCTCAGACAGTCTTATCGCCCTCGCCTACATGACCATCCCCTGCACCCTGCTGTATTTCGTCCGCAAGCGGCGGGACATACCTTTCGACTGGATACTGGTGGCATTCGGCATTTTCATCCTCGCCTGTGGTGCCACCCATATCATGGAGATCTGGGCCATCTGGAACCCCTCGTACTGGCTGATCGGCTTCATCAAGGCCATTACCGCCGTTGCCTCTGTCGTCACCGCCATCCTGCTGGTGAAGCTGGTGCCAATGGCCCTGCGAATCCCTAGCCCATCGCAATTAGAAAAAGTGAACCAGCAACTGCTGAATTCAAACGAAGCGTTGCTGCACGCCAAGGAACAGGCAGAGATTGCCAACAAAGCCAAAGGCACCTTCCTGACCAACGTCAGCCACGAGCTGCGCACACCGCTGAATGTCATCGTCGGCTATGCGCAAATGCTGAAACGCACGCTTGATTTGCCGGAGCGGCAGCGCAAGGGGGTGATTGCAATCCAGCAGAGTGGTCAACAACTGCTGGCGCTGATCAGCGACATTCTGGACCTGTCGAAAGTCGATGCCGGCAAAGTGGTTCTGGAGCCGCGCCCGGTTCAGCTGCCACGCTTTCTGAAAGACATCATCGACATGGTCAGTGTGCGGGCGACACAGAAAGGTCTGGCACTTTTCTACACACCCGATCCCGAATTGCCTGATGCGGTAGTGGTGGACGACAAACGCTTGCGGCAGGTGTTGTTGAATCTGCTGAGCAACGCCATCAAGTTCACCGATAACGGCAGCGTGGGACTGATGGTGAATGCCGTTGCGGCCACGCCCGGACATGTCGACCTGTATTTTGAAGTCACCGATTCCGGCATCGGCATGTCAGAGGACGAACTGAAAATCGTGTTCAATTCATTCGAGCAGGTGGGCGATATCGATCGCAGGATCGGTGGATCTGGATTGGGGCTGGACATCAGCCAGCAACTGGTGAGCCTGATGAATGGAAAAATCCAGGCGAGCAGCACGCTGGGGGTTGGCAGCCGCTTTCGCTTTACGATTACGGTGCCCTTGTATGACGGTGAAGTATCCACCCAGCCCGAGGTGGCCGTGCCCACAGGATACGCCGGCCCGCGACGGCGGGTGCTGGTGGTGGACGATATCGCCGAGAATCGCGAGCTGCTGTTGGAATTTCTGGATTCATTGGGGTTTGATGTCAGCGAAGCCGGCGAAGGCAACAGCGCCCTGACGCTGGTCGACGCCTGGACACCGGATCTGGTGATTCTGGACTATTCGCTGCCCGGCATGCGGGGTGATGAACTTGCACGGCGCATTCGCACCACCAGGGAATCACTCCCCATCATCATGGCATCGGCCAGCGCCACGCCGGACACCCTTCAACGTGCATTGCACGTGGGGGTGAATTATTTCCTGAGCAAACCCATCGACCAGGTGGAACTGGTGCAAAGGATCGGTGAATTGCTGCAACTGCAATGGCTGTATGACAACCGGCAATATGTTGCACCAGAATCCCTGCCGGAGATAAAACCTCCTTCCGCCGAGGTGTTGCAATCCCTGCATCAGCTGGCACTGTCCGGTGACTTTGTTGCCATGAACCGGTTGCTGGAAAAAATCGCTGAACATGACGCGCAGTCTGCGGGATTCACCAAGAAATTACGCGAGGTCGCCAACAGTTTTGATGCCGCTGCGGTGGCGCGCTTTCTGGAACGTTTCATGGGCGACACGCCCTGATCCATCACCGCAGCAACCGATGATCAGTGACGTGTAACTTTCCATCCCGATTAAACACCAGCTGCACAAAGCCCATCGAGAACTCGCTGATGGAAAATGGAATAGCGGCCTGCCAGGTGTTGTCCTTATCCTTCAGTTTGTACTGAATCTTGAACGCGCCGGAACCGTTCAGCGGAACACTGTGTACGGTCTGCTGTTGTTGTGGAATCGCGTCGATGTGATAACGGCTGTCCTCATGGATGACGGCAACCCATTCAATGGACTCGGGGGAAAGATTCAGGATGGCAAAGGACACGCGGTTGCCCTGGTAGAAAACCAACAAGCTCAGCCCAATGACAGCCACCAGCGAGGCAAAGGGTCTGGCCAAAGGTAACAGCGCGCTCGCTTTTTGCGGCAGCATCAATCTTGCGTAGGTCACAAACTGCCGGGAGCCCCAGGCCCACACCAGCAACCCGAGCCAGAACAATCCCAATACCAGTTTTCCCGCTACTACGTAGACATTGTTCAGATTGCCTGAATACAGGAAAAAGGGACTATCGATGCCCCCCGCCAGTTGCACCAGCCCGATGCCACCTGCGGTCACCACGAGGGCTGCCGCAATCACCCGATAGGCGGCGTTGGCCTCGTTACCGGAAACACCCTTTTCCGCCAACACGCCGGCATTGCGTCTTTTGAACAGGGCGACACCGACAAGGCCGAGGGGAATCACCATAAACCACAGGTATTTGAGGACAATGGCCACTGCTTCCAACATCTGGTTACTTCACCTCTTTCGCTCGCGAAAATGCCCACACCCAGCGGCCACCGTGTCAATTTGCAGAGGCAGAGCGAGCGCTGCGGGAAGTTTAGCATGCCTGGGTCTTGGGGCCGCAGGGCCCGCCGGCGGTATAGCGGACCCTGTGGTCGGTATAGCGGACCCTGTGGTCGGTATAGCGGACCTCGTGGTCGGTATAGCGGACCTCGTGGTTGGTATAGCGGGCCCTGTGGTTGGTATAGCGGGCCCTGTGGTTGGTATAGCGGGCCCTGTGGTTGGTATAGCGGGCCCTGTGGTTGGTATAGCGAACCAATGAAGGCCTGGACGACGCCGTTAAGGACATGAAACAGAACTTCAAGCGCTCCCTGCTGCAAGATGCCTTCCGAAGCCTCCTCCCGTTTGCAATGGGGTACCCGGCCTTGCCGCTAACCTCCCTATCTGGTTATCAAATCATCCAATGGTGATGCAAATGACTACCCTACACACACGAATGACTCCTGTGATGACATGGATGAAGTGTATGCATTAATTGGGAGGATCAGCAGCGCCTCACTCCCCGGTCGCAAAATAAAGTGCTTTAGTAACGTCAAAATTGGGACGATATATCTGCCCCCCAACCTGCAAACCTGGGAACTGATCACCGTTGCCAAAAAGCCATACCGGATTGCCTTGATTGTCGACGCTCAGGTTCCAGTCAATATAAAGGCTGGGGCCTGCGCCACAGCCGTTGTCCCCTGCATAGGTTGGACATGCCATATCAATACTGTGCTCGAGTACGACTGAATTATCCTGAATGAAGACAATGGGCTCGGAGCCGATGGTCGTGTCTTGGTCTGCGCTATCCCGCGCCCAATAACTATTTTCAATGCGCATTGTGGCACCTGGGACAGCATCCTGATTATCCACCACACCAAACAGTCCACCAGTTTCAGCATCTCCGCTGACCTTCATCAATGAATACACATTTGTAAGGTTAAGTCGTGGCCCGGCCAAACGCATTCCCCCAGCGATACCGCCAATGGCGCTAGGCACGAGTTCGTAGAAGCGGCCAGAACCCTTTGCGTGGCCCGCTATCAAGCTGTCCGTGATATCCACTGAGCCCACGCGTGCAAGCCCCAGCAAACCACCTACATACCGGATCCCGCTGATTTCACCAGAATAGAGACTACGCTCGACCACCAGACTGGTAAGAGGACTAGGCGCATTGATGCCGCCGATGAACCCACCGATGAACCGGCTTTTGGACTCTACGTTAATGGCACTTGCACTATCGCGGATGAAGTATCGTGCTCGGGTACCATCACCATAATTAGAGTAGATATAACCGACCAGACCGCCGATAGCGCCCCACGCAGCATCTGTGCCAATGTCAATCAATGTGCCGGTCGCTATACAGCCATCGATTACCAAATCCCCATCGGAAATGACAGCATCTCCGATCAGTCCGCCGGAATTGGAATCCACAAGGGCTTCCATATTTGCGGTGCTGGAAATCACTTCCACCAGTGAGCGTTCCATATATATCGAACCGATGAAGCCACCGCTTGAGATAGCGTTTGCGGAGTCAAATTCAGACCGAATATTGGCCGTGGAGTTGCGTATTGTCAGAACAGAGCCGTCACGAATATTAGCGGTCTCAATGAAGCCGCCTGCTTCACCACCCCTGAGAAATTCAATTTCGAGGTTCACGTTTGCGATCGTCAGCCGCTTGCGGTGGTCAAGCTCGACGGCATCGAGCAATCCACCGGTACTATTTATATGGTTGACTGTACCTTGCAGGTTCAGATTGCGAATGAAGTAGTCGACGAACTCATCGGATACGGTGACAGGGTCAGTCGATCGAAACCCGCCGAACAAAGCATGATAGTTGCCTTTGAAATTGCGGATCGAGTATCCGTTGCCATCGAAGCTGAAGGGATTGCTACCCTGATAATATTCCCAGCTTGGATACTTTGAATAACGATAGTCACTATCGTCGACCACGCCATCCTGATTGCTATCGAAATCCAGATCTGACGTCAGCTCAAAACCGACACATCGCGGTGAAGAGCACCCCGATCCATCGAACATGCGGCTTTGAGTGCTGAACAGTTGTTCTAGGGTAAATATTTCGATTAGCCCATCGCCGTCAGCATCTAGGTCAAACGAGTCGTGCACACCATCTCTGTCGGTATCTTGGTTCAGCGTATCTGGTTTGATGGCGACGATAACGGTGCTGGTATTCTCGCTGGCATCATTACCGTCGTGAACCTGAAGCCTGAAGGTCAGCGCCTGACCTGATTCTGGTGCAATGAAATCCGGTCGCGCACTGCTACTGTTGGACAGCTGGACGGCAAGCCCACTTTCCTGGGTCCACGTATAGGTGAGGGCATTATTGTCGGCATCGCTGCTAGCGCTACCATCCAGCTGCACACGCTGCCCCGTTGGCACGACGAAGTTAACCCCTGCATGCGCCAACGGCCGCCGGTTAATCAAATTGACATGCAGATCGTAAATATCGAACGCACCAAATTGATCGGTCACCTTCAGCCTGAATTGGAGTGGAAGGACCCGGCTAGGAGCGATGAAACTGGCGTTCACTGTGTTGGCGCCGACAATGGCCACTGCAGGTCCTGACAGCTGCGACCAGCTGTAACTTAGTTGATCGCCGTCGGGATCGGTCGAGTTAACACCTAACAAATTGACCAGCTGATTTTGGCGTGGGAGGTTGGGGGTGAAATATGCACGTGCGAGCGGACTGCGGTTGATGGGCTCAAAAGAAATAGAGCCCGTGCCGAAATAAATGCCCTTTTTGAATACTTTGACTCTGAAGCCCAATGGGCTCAGGCTGTCTGGTATGGTGAACACGATGCCCTTGTAATACTGGCCGTCGTAAGGTGCGAGAGATACAGTTGGACCTGCTGTCTGGGTCCACTGTGTACTGATGTCTTCTGGAGGAACGCCATACTCCATCACTGGCACAGTCAGAACAGCGCCTCCTTTGCGATGGTTTTCACCAAAAGACAGGGGCGTAATTTCAAGTGCTGTGACGGTGATGCTTTTTTCCGCAGATATGCAAAGTCCTTTGGCGTCAGTTATTTTGGCTTTAATCTTGACCTGTCCCACAGCAAGGCCGCTAGAGAAGATTGCGCTAAACGCCGGTGTATAGATGTTAGGATCAAGCGTTCCCTTTTCACCAGACAGTTGGGTCCATTCAATTGTCAAGGGTTCAACTAGATCGCCTTGCACCAAGTCAGTGGTGAGTAGAGTGCTGTGCGTAGCAACGATACTGTCAATGCTATTAATGCTCAAACGAGCAGTGAGAGGGTTTCCCTCGGCGTTCACACCACAGCCATCGTTAGTCTTGGCGCCACAACCCGCCACCAATGCGGCAGATAAAAACAGGCAAAAATAGCGAAAGAAAATCGACTGACGCAAAAAACACCCCCAAACCAAATACAATAAAACGAGTAGCAAAAGAAAAGCCACCCAAACCGACGACTGATCTTATCACATACGCGTACGACTGGTTATACTATGCTCGGTCATGTCTGATGACACGAAAGCTCATACACGTCAGACGCTGATCTGGGCTCCCGCGATTTTATGGCTTCATTTGGCTCCATCGCTGTGATCACAGTGCGAGACACAATGGAAAGGGATGTGGGCGAAGAGCCGTTTCTCGCCCAAAGAAAAAGCTTCGCAGTCTTGTTCCATAACAATAAACGGAAGGCTGGAAAAACTCGAAGTCATCCGTCTGCCAAACTACGAAGCCAACTCCATCAATACATAGCCTCGCAGATGGTGAGCGAACTCAATTCAGCTCAGGCGCAGACACCCCCTCCACATTATACGGCCTCACCCCAAACGCCCTCACCTTCGCCGGCCGCTGCGCCTCATGATACTGCTCCGCCGCATGCCACACTTTCTTGTAGCGATAGAACGGCACGGTGGGATACAGGTGATGCACCAGATGAAAATTCTGGTACATCATGATCGGTGTGAGCAGCCACTCCCAGCCCTGCCGCATCAGGGTGGCCTGATAGGGCGCGTCCTTGTCCTTGATGGTGTGCGGCACGTGGGGCAGGTACATGAACACCAGACAGATCAGCCAGCCCATGATGCGGGTGGGGATCAGCCACAGGAACAGCACTTCCAGCGGAAAGAAAATCGCCAGGATGCCCATGGTGCCGAAACCCACGATCAGTTCCACCACGATGCGGGGCAGGCTGATGGGCGGGTAGTGTTGGCGGTTCTTCAGGTAGATGTACAGGTAGCGCAGATCCCAGACGAACCACAGGAACAGTACGTTGTACCAGCGCTTCACCAGATCGTGATCGGGGTCGAGGTCGTCGTTGGCGAAGCGGTGGTGCTGCATGTGCATCAGGCCCAGCAGTTTGCCGCTGGTGAACGGCAGGTAGAAGAACATGGTGGCGTACAGCACCAGATCGTTGATCCAGCCTTTGCTGGATACAGCGCGGTGCATGGAGTCGTGGGCCGGGGTGAATTTGCCGTAATAGGCCGCGATGGCGATCAGGCAGCCTTGCCACAGGGCCAGTTGCCCGGTGAGCACGCCGTACCACACCAGCACCAACGTAACCTGGGTGGCCAGTAGCAGCAGCACGGTGGGCCAGGCCACCAGGGGTTTCTTGCGCAGGGCCTGGATGGCGGCCTTTTCAGTGGGGCTCATGACGGGCGTTGCGGCAGCATTCATGTTGTTGTTCTCCTGACTCTATTGCGGGTCAGGATGACACACGCCGTTTACCCGCAGGAGGGCCGGCGCCGGCAGCCAGGGGGACATTGGCCGCCAAGTTCTGTCAGGGTGAGCGTTTCAGCGCGGATACTGCGACGGCAGCATTCCAAACCAGCGCTTGAACGCCCGC
>JAGUVW010000023.1 GCA_020062665.1 Pseudomonadales bacterium | reverse complement strand
CGCCGGGTTGCCGGTGCGACTGGCGTTGTGGGTGCGGGATGTCGACGATGCCTGCCACCAGCTGGAACACTGGCATCCCGCTGTGACGCTGGACACGACGGAACTGCCTGCCGCGCTGGTGCAGCCAGTGCAGGACTGGCTGGCAGGCGCGGCCGTGGATTGGGCTGCGTTCTATGCCCGCCCGCTGCAAAAAATGCCGCTGCCGTCTTATCCGTTTGCTGGCGAGCGCTACTGGGTCGAGACTGTGGCCCCCATGCCTGTAGCGTCGGCACCGGCGCCGCTGCAGGACGGAAAATTCGATCTGGCCACGCTGGAGCGCATCTGGCAGGAAGAAGTGCCGGATCTGCCGTTCGACCCCGACGCCGATCTGCTGGATCTGGATTCCATTACCCTGCTCGCCCTGCGCCAGCAGCTGCGCCGTCGTACCGGGGTGGACATCGACAATCTGGGACTGGATGATCGCCTGGCGCGGCCGCGTCAGCTCGTCGAGTTCATTCAGGCGGCAGCGCCGGCCCGTGGCGCCGCCGCTTCATCACAGCAGGATCTGCGCACGACGGATTTCCAGCGGCTGGCAGGCCTGCATCCCGACAACATTCATCCCCGGCACTGGTTTGCGGCGGCAGAAAAAAATCCGCTGCCGGTGATCTTCGTCATCGCCAGTCTGTGTCATGGCGCGTCGCTCATTGGTTCCATGCTCAACCGTCATCCGCAGCTGTATGTCGCTCCGGGTTTGCACCTGTTGCCTTTCACCCACCTGCGCGAGCGCGAACACGCGTTGCGCCAGCAGCTGACCGCGGATGATGGCCTGGTGAGTGCCGTGCAGGATCTGTGGCAACTGGACAATGCTGGCGCGACTGCGTTGCTGCGGCAATGGAAGGCGCTGCAGATGCCGATCCTGCAGGTGTACCGCTTGCTGCAGGAAAAATGCTACCCGCGCATCCTGGTGGATCTGGGCACGACATACGCGCTGCATGATGTAGTGCTGGAACGGGCGGGGGATCTGTTTGCCGATGCGCGTTTCGTTCACCTGCTGCGACATCCCTACAGCGTGCTGGCGTCGGGCAAGGCATGGCTGAAGCAGGCAGCGTTCCAGCGCGATGCGCAGAACAGTGCGGATGCGCACAGCGACTGGCTGGATCTCAAGCTGCATGCGCTGGTGGATACGCTCTGGCATCGCACGCATCAGACCCTGCTGGCATTTCGCCAGCGTCATCCCGCGCTTGCCGTGCATGAACTGCGTTTTGAAGAACTGCGGAACGACAGCGACACGACGCTGCGCCATGTGTGCCAGACGCTGGATCTGCCGTTCGATGCGCGCATGTTGCAGCCGGGTGACGATTCCCGTTGCGCGCAGCGCGACAGCGGCGCTTGTTCTGACGTGGCGTTGCCCGCTCCTGTACATGCGGTGTCGACCGCCACGCGCAGGTTGGCGCAGTCGCTGGGCTACATCTGTCCGATCAGCGATGAGCGCCAGCGGTTTGCGGCAGAGGTATTTGTGCCACTCAACGGGATCGGCGGTGGTGTGCCGCTGCTGGTGCTGCCCGGTACCGGTGGCGCCTTGCAACCGTTCGTGCCGCTGGTGCAGTCACTCAACCAGCCGGCGTTCGGCCTGGCGTTGACGTCGGAAGTGCCGGCTCACAGCATCGAAAGCACCTGCGCGTTCTATCTGCAGCAGCTGGAGGAACTGCCGCCCGTTTGCAGCCTGCTGGGCTATTCCTCTGGCGCGGTGCTGGCGTGGGAACTGGCGCAGCAACTGCAGCAGCGCGGCACCGAGGTTCAGCGTGTCGTGCTGCTGGATCGTGATCCCTTCCTGCCCCAGGCGTGGCTGTCGTTGCAGGGATTGCCGGATGACACTCTGCAGCGTCTGTATCAGCATGAGCGGCGCGATTGGGTGCTGGCGCTGGGGCTGTTCGCGCACGTGCGACTGGGTGTTGTCCACCGCCAGTTGCCAGCCCTGATCCTGCAGCTGCTGGCGGTCGCAGATGCCTCTGCTGAAGCCCAGCAGGATCGGGTGGCGGAATTGTTGCGCCATCATGGCGATGGCAATATCCAGCATGATGAGGTGGAGGACTTCTGCCTTTATGTGGCGCACTGGCGCGAGCTGATGGAGGCCTATCCGGCACGGCCGCTGCAATCCTGTCGCTGGACGCCGGTGCTGATTGCTGCGGAGGCCGGACGGGTGATGCGCGATGCCGGGCATGCACATTTGCAGCGGGTGGTGCTGCATGACTGCGACCATTTTTCCCTGCTGCGCCACCCCGAATTGCCGGCGCTGCTGCGGTCGTTGCTGGCAGGTGATGATGCGCTGGCGCGCGATGCCATTGCGCGTCTGGCCAACTGAATGGTGGAGTGAATTTTTTCAGCGGTTCACCGGCCGCTTCTGCAGTTTGCGCTGCAGGGTGCGCCGGTGCATGTTGAGCTCCCGCGCAGTGGCGGAAATATTGCCGTTGTGTTCCAGCAGCACCCGCTGCAGATGTTCCCATTCCAGACGATCCACCGACAGATGGGTGTCGCTGACATCGCTGCTGTCCTCCGTTTCATTCGGCTGCTCTTTTTCTTCCAGCAATGCAGCGATGTCGCTGGCAGTCACCGGCTTGCACAGGTAGTTTTCCGCGCCGCGCTTGATGGCGTCCACCGCCGTGGCAACGCTGGCATAGGCGGTGAGCATCACCACCCGCGCGTCCGGCTGCTGCTGCAGGATGGCTTGCAGCAGTTTCAGGCCGCTTTCGCCGTCCAGGTTCAGATCCAGCAGGATGAGATCGAAGCTGTGATCCTGCAACGCCGCCAGCGTGGTGCTGGTATTGGCCGCACAGTGCACGGACAGCCCACGCTTTTGCAGTGAGCGTGACAGGGTGGTGGTGAACAGGCTGTCGTCGTCCACCAGCAGAAGATTCAGGGCAGTGCGCTTCATCCGATGTTGCTCCCGTGCAAAGGCAGCCACACTTCGGTGATGGTGCCCTGTTCGCTCGACAGCAGGCGCAGGGTGCCGCCGAGGCGGTTGATGGTGGTGTGCGACAGGAACAGTCCCAGCCCCAGGCCGTCTTCGCGGCTGGTGTTGAAGGGTTCCCCCAACTGGCGGCGGATGAGGTCGGGAATACCGGGGCCGTCGTCGTGAATGCGGATGCAGATGCGATTGCCTTCCTGCCGCAGGGACAGGCGCGGATCGGTACGACTTTCCCGTGCTGCGTTGTCGAGCAGATTGAGCAGCGCCAGTTCCAGGGTTTCGTCACCTTGCACGGCAGCACCGGGAATGGGTGTGGTGTCCAGTTGCAGCGAGCGCGCCGGATGCAGCAGGTTGAATTGCTGGCGCAGCTGTTCCACCAGTGCGTCGAGTGCCAGCGGCTGTTGCACGTTGTGACGCAGGTTGTCGGCGCGCCGCATCATGTCGTGCAGCGTGGCTTTGCACACCTGGATCTGCTGCAGCATGGTATCCAGATCTGCCTGCAGTGCCGGTTGATCCGCCAGATCGTTGCGCAGATCGTCGGTGAGCACGGCGAGGGTGGACAGCGGCGTACCCAGCTTGTGCGCAGCGCTGGCGGCGAAGGTGGCCATGGCGATCAGGCGTTCGTCCTGCAGCATTTTTTCCTGCTGCTGCGCGATGAGTTTCTGCTGCGCGCGGGACGACAGCGCCAGCGGCAGCACCAGTCCCAGTATCAACAGCACCGACACCAGAAACGTCAGCCACATGCCCACCAGATGCAGCTGCATGAACTGGTCGTTGTGATGATGGTGGTGATGGCCCAGTGGAATGAAATACTGGGTGAGCACGGAATAGGACAGCAGCACCACCAAGGCGACGAATCCGGTGGCCTGCCAGCCCAGCAGCGCGGCGCTCATGGCCAGCGGCACCAGCAGCAGGGAAATCAGCGGATTGGTGTGGCCGCCGGCGTCGAACAGATACCAGTCCAGCAACGCGATGGAACCCAGCAGCAGCGACAGATACAACGCCACGCTCACCCGTTGACGCCGGCGCGAGGCCACGAAGGTCGCCAGTGCCAGCAGTGCCTGCGAGGGTATCAGCAGCCAGTAAATCCGTGGCGGCAACTCCAGCGTTTGCGATTCCAGTGCCAGGCTGGTGATGATCATCACCAGCAGCAAAATGCCCATGTACCAGGCCAGGTAACGCAGGCTGTTGAGCTGCAGGGACTGCTGCAGCCAGTGGGAAGAAGCACCGGCGGAAGTGGCCGGCGCGGCAGATTGTTTCATCGATGCGACCAGGGAGTTACCGTGCAGACGAAGCCAGGGCCGACACGCTCGCGGCGGGTGCTGGAGCGGCGTCAGTCATTCGGGATTCTGGTCATTATACACACTGCGGAGGTGCGCGAGCTTGGCCGTGTTACGGTGACAGCAATGGCCCCGGTACGGCCGGTCGTCATCAGGGAAATGGCCGGGCTGCTGTTACAGCCAGCCCGGCAGAGGCGATCAGATCTGAAGTGAAGTTCCGACTCAGTCCTGAATCAGCGCCTTGGGCTTGAACAGTTTCACCAGCACGGGCAATACGATCAGCGTCAGCAGCGCGCACACGATCATGGTGGCGGCGATCAGCAAACCCAGGCGGCCGGTGGAGCCGTAGTGGGACGCCGCCAGCACGCTGAAGCCCAACGCCAGGCTCACGGAGTTCACCATGATGGGCCAGGACACGTTGCTCACCGCGCTGGTGATGGCTTGCATCAGCGGTTGACCATCGTTACTGGCCCGCTTGATTCTGGACAGCAGGTGAATGGCGTAGTCCACACCGATGCCGAACACGATGCCAGCGATCAACGCCGTGCCGATGTCGATTTCCAGGCCGAGTAAATCCAGGGTCGCGAAATTGATCAGAATGGTGAGGCCCAGGGGAATGATGCTGATCAGGCCAGCCAGCCAGGAGCGGAACAGCAGGATCATCACAGCGGTGATCAGCACACAGGCGATCAGCAGGCTGCTGATCTGACCATTCACGATTTCGTCGGTGCTGGCCACCATGATCTGGCCGAAGCCGGCGAACTGGATCTTCACATCCTGCGGCAAAACACTCTGCGCATAGGCCCTGACATCTTCCACCACGGCGCGCACTTTCGACGACTGGTCGGTGTGGGACAATGCCACCAGGCGCGCGTTCTGATAATTGTCATCGAGGGAGTCGCGGATCTCCTGGCCGTTGCCGTTTTCATACAGCAGGAAATACTGCGCCACCAGTTCCGGCGTCATGTCATCTGGCAGCGTGTAGTCCGTATTGTTCAGCAATTGATGAATACGCTTCACCAGATTGCTGGGCGAGCCCACGTAGCCGATGATGTCGTGCTGTTCAAAGCGCTGGGCGATCAGATCCATGGCCTTGATCACGTCGGGCTGGGTGAAGCGACGTGCGTCCGCCGCGCTGAACCAGACGTTGATGGGCACGGTGCCACCGAAATACCGGTTCAGGATGGCGTCGTCCTGGCGGATACGGGAATCCTCAGAAAACTGCACTATATTGTGGTTGTCCACATGCAGGTCACGGGACACATAGCCAGCACCGGCAATCAGTGCCAGTGTGGCCGCCAGCACCACCGCCGGTGCTTTGCCAAGCGCGCGGAACACGCCGGAAAAAATGCCATCCACAGCGCTCATCAGACTGTTGCGGGGCTGCGCGCTGCCAGCAGTGGGCTGCTTGAGCAGCGGCAGCAGGGCGGGCAGCAGGGTTACGCTGATGATGAAAGCGAACAGAACGCCAACGGATACAAACAATCCGAACTGTTGCACAAACACCAGATTGGTGTAGGACAGCGCGATGAAACCGAAAAAAGTCGTGATGCTGGTCATCAGCATGGGCGTCAACAGATGGCGCAGCGCTTCCTTGGCAGCATCCACCGGATTGTGACGTTGCAGCTGGCTGTAATATTCCGTCAGATAGTGAATCGAATCCGCCACTGCGATGGTCATCAGGAACACCGGCAGGCTGGCGGTGACGATATTCAGATCCACACCGAACATGGCCATGAATCCCAGCGTCCACAGCGTGGACAGCGTGCACACCACCATCGGTAGCACCACGCCTTGCACCCGGCGGAAGCTGATGAAAAGAATCAAGCAGATCACCGTGGACACCAGTGGGAAGAACAGCATGTTGTCCTGCTGGATGATCTGCGCGATCTGCGCGGTCACCATGGGCGGGCCGGAAAAATGCAGCTGGGCGTCGCCGCCGGTTTCTGCCAGCAATTGCTCGATGGCGGCGTACACGGCCTGCATGCTCGGTGAATCATCTTCGGCCACATTCAGTTCCACCTGCAGATTGGTGGCCTTGCCATCGACGGACACGATCACGCCCACCAGCAGGGGATTGTCCAGAATATGCTGTTGCAGTGCCAGCAGGCCGGCGCTGTCGGAGGGAATGTCCTTGATCAGGGAATCGATTTCCAGATCGTCGCCATTCACACGGATGTCTTCCACGGTGAACAGGCTGCGCACGCGCTTCACTGGCCGTGCTTTCACGATGATCTGCTCGATCCGGTCGATCTGGCGTGACGAGAGACTGTTGTGCGTCTTGCCGTGCGCTACCAGTTCGCGCAACGGTTCCACATCCTCGACACCGATGCCGTTCTCGGCAATGCGTGCCACGATGGCTTGCGCGGTGGCATCCTTTTCGGTCAGGGTTTGTAGCTGTTTCAGGTCACCGTCGTCGGTCAGCGAAATCCGTTCCAGCGCGCCGGTGAGCCGTTGTACCAGCGCCAGATTGTCCGCAGTGAACACACCATTCTGTTCATCGATCAGGGCCACGAAGGCCTGTTCTTCCGTGTTGGTGAAGATGCCCTTGATGTCTTTTTCGGTGACGCGCACAGGATGATCCGGCGAGATGAAATAGGGCGTCGCATTAATGCCGATGTTCACCAGGAACAGGCTGAAGAAAACGGTGAAGCCGGCCAGCAGGCCAAGCACCAGATGACGATACTGTGTGACCCAGATCAGATAGGTTTCCATGAAGGCGGCGGGCCGGAACTTTGGCACAAAGCGGCCGGTGCGGGCGATGAACTCGCGGTACTCGGCGCCGAAACTGGACTGACTCAGGTTGCGTTCTTCCCGCGCTGCGGTGTGATTCAGGATCAGAATCTGGTACGCCAGCAATAGCAACTGGAACCAGTGCGGCACGATCAGCAACGTCGCGGTATGGGCGAGGATGAACGATGTGTAGAACGGATGGCGGATAAAGCGATAGGCGCCCCAGGTGACAATGCTGCGGGGCGCGTCATTGTCCTGGTGCCACAAAGCCAGTGGAACACGATGGGTGCCGATGGTGAGCGAGATCAGCGCGATCGAGCCGCAACTCAGCACCACGCCGATGGTTTTCAGACTGGTGTAGAGTTCGCTTTCCAACGACAGATTTGGCTGCAGATAGCCCCAGTAAACACCGAACAACGGAATCGCCCACAGAAACAGGGGCAGGCCGGTGATGAACCACATCAGATTGAACGTGCCATCCTTGCGAAAAAAGAACGCCGGGGTGGCGCCGATGTAGAGAAAATTGAAGGTCAACAGAATGACCGCGGACAATTCCACGCAATACTCCTTCCCGATGATAAATGTTGATTACGAATTCAAAGCTGACAGTTGCTGCTGCACCAGGGGCGCCTTGACCTTGCCGGTGCGGGTCTTGGGCAGTTCGGTGAGCTGCACGATGACGCGCGTCGGGCGCTTGTAGGCCGACAAGTCCCGGCATAGGCGCAGTACTTCCTGCTCACACAGGGATTGCAGCCTGGTCGGATCATGCTGTTGGCGCAGATCCGCCTGGGGCACGATCACCACACACACCTGCTCGGTGATTTTGCCTGGAAACGAAGGATGTTCCTGCTTCACGCCGGTGACGCAGAGTTCCTGGAACAGCAGGCTGGCGGACAGCGCCTTTTCCACTTCCTCCGGATACACCTTCTTGCCGCCGTCGAGCACGACCAGGTTTTTCTTGCGGCCGGTGATGTACAGGTAGCCCTCGCTGTCGAGGTAACCCAGGTCGCCGGTGCGGAACCAGCCGTTGGTGTCGATCACGCTGGCCGTAAGAGTCGCGTCATCCAGATAGCCGTTCATCACGCAGGGGCCCTGCACCAGAATCTCGCCGATCTTTTCCCGGCCCTGGGCGTCGATGTGAATCTGGCAGCCGGGCAGCGCGCGGCCCACGGATCCGCGACGGATTTTTCCCGGCGGATTCACGGTGGCGACCGGGCTGGTTTCGGTGAGGCCATAGCCCTGGCACGCATGAATGCCCAGGTTGCTGAAGAACGCCACTGTGCTGGCATCCAGGGTGGCGCCGCCGACGATAACCGTGTTCAGGCGCGGGCCCAGTTCGCTCAGGATGAAGCGGTTGAGGAAACGCCGCATCTGGTTGCTGGGAGAAAGGCTTGATGCAGCCTGCAGAACCTGCAGCAGGGTTTTGCCCCGATCACCCAGTTTGGAAACAAAGTTGCGCTCGATGCCCTTGCGGATCATTTCCATCAGCAGCGGCACCACGATCATGTGCGTGATGCCCCGTTGCTTCAGTGCATCCTTTATTTCGTGCGGCAGGATAGAGTTCAGGTAATTCACGTGGGCGCCGCACGCGAACACCGTGAGCATGCCGCAGGAGAGTTCCAGCAGGTGATTGAGCGGCAGGATCGACAGGAACACATCACCGGGCCGGGCCTTGAAGAGCGTGCGCAGGGATGTCATCTGATGAAACAGGTTGCCGGCGCTGGTTTCCACCGCCTTGGGCTGGCCTGACGTGGCAGAAGTGAAAGCGATGACGGCAGTTTGCTCCGGACGGTGGCTGCCGGCCTGAAAATCCACGGGTGCCGGCGCGAGTCCACCCAGCGCGTCGCTGCCTTGGTCGGCAATATCCAGCAACAGGACAGGGCCCTGCCACTGCGCCTGCGCGGCGGCGTCAGCGGCGGTATCGCGCAGCTTCGGCGACACCAGCAGGACACCAGGTTGGGTATGGCGGATAAAGGTGGCCAGCTCCTGTGGAGTGGATTTTGCATCGACAGGCACGGCCACGGCGCCGGCGCTCATCACCCCCAGAAAAGCCAGGGGCCATTCCAGCCGGGACTCTGCCAGGATCATGCAGCGGCCGTGCGGGCACCGCTGCTGCAGCCAGTGGGCCAGGGCGAAACTGTAGCGCTCGACCTCGCGAAAATGGATGCTGCGCCATCGGCCAGGGCTGCGATCCGAAAAGGCCGGGTAAAGGCGCCAGGTTTCGCTGTTCGCTTTCACGAGTTTCGAAAACGAACATGAATTCAGCGATATTTCTATGTTTGATTCCTTTTCGAATCTTCCAGTCACATCCTTCATAATCCCACCGATGATAAAAATATCGACTCTTATAGCGAGACCGTATAAGTCATGGCCTATATTATTACACCAGTTTTGCTCGATGCATGGAGTGATTTGTTAGGTATTGTTATTGGAACGTATTTCATAAATCGGATCTAATTGTTGAATTTTAACTGTATTTTGTAGTTTTTCTTTAACGCTAATTGATTTAAAAAGTTCTCTGGATACAGTGTGTGTGCTCGGGTAGGCTGTGTCGGGCAAGTTGGTGCATTGATTTATTTTGCACAAAATATAACCACAGCAAAATATTCGCGCTAAACTTGCTCAGTAATTTTCGTTTTGTTTCGGTTTTTTGACATAAACAGGTGCTTGGTAGTGGCAAGGGTGCGCTAAATGAGTGATATTTATCTGAATTTTCCTGCTTTTCGATTGGGAGCACTCCAGCGCAGTGTGCAGCAGGCCGAACAGGATGGCGTGTTGTTTTCCGCCGCCAGCGCGTTGGCGGATGCCGGTTTTGGTCGTCATCATCATTGCTCTGAGGCCGAGTCTGCCTATGACCTGGCCAAGGGCACCCTGGATGACATGCTCACCAGCTATCCGGAAACCCGCGACCTGCTGCCGCGCACCGATCTGATCCTGTATGTGAACTGCCTGCCCCTGAATGGCAATACCGGCGATGTTCGCCAGTTCGATTCCAGCCGTGACGTCAAACACCTGATGGATTTTCCCGCCAGCCGGCTGCAGGCGGATTTCGGCATGGACCAGTCCTATGTCATGGGCATTGCCCAGCAGGCCTGCACCGGCATGCTGGGCTCGATCCGCGTGGCGAACGCCATGCTGCACGCAGAAAGCGATCTGCAGCAGGTACTGTGCATCACCGCCGATCGTTTTCCGCCGGGCGCCGTGTATGAGCAGGCGTACAACCTGATTTCCGATGGTGGTGCGGCCTGTATCGTCAGCCGTGAGCCGCGCGGTTACCGTTTCCTTGGCGCCCACCACATCACCAATGGTGCCATGGCCGCCGCCAACGACGAGGAAACCGCCGGTTTCTACTTCAGCTACAGCCACCGCATGATCACCGATCTGTGCCGCAAGGCCGGCATCACGCCGCAAGACGTGCAGTGGATCGTGCCGCAGAACACCAATCAGAAAGCCTGGCGTATCCTGGCCAGCGTATTGCGCTTCGATTTCGATCGCATCCTGATGCCCACCATCGGCACTGCCGGCCACTGCATTTCCGGCGACAACATCATCAATCTGAAAACCGTGCAGGAGCAGAACCGCATCCAGCCCGGCGACAAAATCCTGTTGCCGATGGCGGGTTTTGGCTTGAACTGGTCCTGCATTCTGCTGGAAAAGGTGGCTGACTGATGGAAAGGCTCGCCAAAATCGCGCGCAAACTCAGCGACGCATCCATCAAGCGTTACAACAGCCCCTATGAGGAATTCCAGTGGCCGGAAAACCTGAGCCTGGATGACTGGCATTTTTCGCCGGAACTGATCTCGATCTATGGCCTGGAAGAATTCGATGCGCTGAATGATGCGCAGCGGAAAAAGCTCGCGTTCTGGGAAACGGTGAATTTCTTCGGTATCAACATCCATGGTGAAAAAGCGCTGATCGGCGGCCTGGCAGAACATCTGTATTACATGGACTGGTCGCCGGAGCTGTCGGAGTACCTGCACCATTTTCTCGATGAAGAAAACAAGCACATGACGGTGTTTGGCACGTTCTGCCACCGTTACGGCAAAAAAGTGTATGCCGACAAGAAAATGAGTTTTCCGCGCAAATATGAAAAGGGTGAGGCAGATTTTCTGTTCTTCGCCAAGGTCGTTATTTTTGAAGAGCTGGTGGATCACTACAACCTGGCGATGGGCAAGGATGAGCGTCTGCATCCGCTGGCCCGCCAGATCAACCAGTATCATCACAATGATGAATCCCGCCATCTGGCGTTCGGTCGTGAACTGACGAAAAAGCTGTTCGAGCAGTGGTCGCCCACGTGGAAACCGGAAACGGTTGCTGGTGTGCAGTCCTATCTGGCGAACTACATGGTGTCCACCTGGCGCGAGTATTACAACCCGGCGGTGTACGCAGACGCCGGCATCGACAACGGCTATGCCCTGTACCAGAAAGCCTGGGACGCGCCCGTATGCCGTGCCCATCGCGAAGCCGTGTCGCGCAGTTGCATCGACTACTTTCTTGAAAACCGCATGATGACCGAGGCGCCTGCCCTATGAGTAACTTCAAAACCCAGATCCGCGACTGGATTCTGGCCAAGAATCCGAAAGTGGATGGCGCAGTGCTGACGGATGACGCGCCGCTGCTGGAAAAGAAAATTCTCACCTCGATCCAGATCATGGATCTGATTCTGTATCTGGAGCATCTGCAGGGCAGGCCGGTGGATATCGATCAGGTGCAGCCGGAAAACTTTCATTCACTGAACACCATCCATGCGGCATTCTTCGCCGCTGCCGGCTAAGGACAGGGGCATGACAGAAACCATTCTGGTTACCGGCGCCGACGGCTATATCGGCAGTCTGGTGTGTGATCGCCTGTTGCGGGATACCGATGCTCACCTGCTGTTGTGGGTGCGGGCGCAGGACGCGGACGAGTTTCGCGCCAAGCAGGACAAGATTCTGCAGCAGCGTGCCGGCATGCTCGATCGCATCAGCCTGCATCACGGCAATCTGTATGCAGAGGAGCCGTTCGCAGGTGTGGATGCCGGTGTCATCGACCGCATCATTCATACGGCCGCAGTGACAGCCTTCAATGTGGAAGCTGAAGTGGCCGATGCGGTGAACCGTGAAGGCACCCGCAAGATGCTGGCATTTGCCCGTCGCTGTCCGCAGCTGAAACGGTTTTGCTATGTGAGCACGGCTTATGCCGCCGGGCTTGCGAGCGGAGATATTCTGGAGCAGCCGTTGCCAGCAGCAGGGCCGTTTGCCAATCACTACGAGCGCTCCAAGTGTGAGGCAGAAGCCATCCTGCTGAGCGAGTACGGCGATCTGCCCTGGCACATTTACCGTGTGGCAACCGTGATTGCCCACAACGATGCCGGTGATGTGACCCAGTACAATGTGTTCCACAACACTATGCGGCTGCTGTTCTACGGATTGATTTCCACGCTGCCTGGGGTGGAGGAAACGCCCATCTATCTGGTTACCGGTGAATTTGTGGCGGATGCCATTGCGGAGCTGGGCGTGAAAGCGGTGGCGGAGCGGCAGATTTTTCATGTCTGCCATCGCCGGGAGGAATCGCTGCCGCTGGGTCATCTGGTCGATACGTGTTTCAAAGTGTTCTCAACGGACGAAGGTTTCCGCAAGCGCCGGGTTCTGCGTCCCCTGTTCACCGAGTTTGAGCCATTTGAAATGCTGGCCAATGAACTGCGCGGACTGTCGGGGCAGGTGGTGTCCCAGGCAGTGGAAAGTATCCGCCCTTTTGCCCGTCAGCTGTTCGTCACCAAGGCGTTTCAGAATGACAATCTGCGCGCGGCGCTGTCGCATTATCGCGCGCCAGACCCCGAACAGATGACGCTGAACACGGTGCGCTATCTGGTGCAGACCAAGTGGGGGCGCGAAATCTGATGCAGCGCCTGGCTTTGGTCGAGCAGCGTCTGACGCAGTTTCTGGATGCCGAGGTGCAGTTGTGGCACGGCCGTGTTGGCGGTGCTGCTGATTCGCGGCCACTGCTGCGCCGCATGCGCCGCTGGTTGGGCAAGCCTGCCGTGGCGGCGCAATCTGTGCGTGCCGCGCAGACAGATCATTCCCTCACGCACGCTGGCCAGTCGATGTTTGCGCTGGCGGTCAGGTCTGGCGGCTTCAGTGGCATCGGCATCGATTTTGAACCCTGGCGCCCGTTGGACCAGCGGCATCAGCGCTTGATGCTGACAGCGCGGGAATCTGTCGCGCTGGGCGCTGCCACCGCACGGGACCTGTTGCGGATCTGGACCGTGAAAGAAGCCTGTTTCAAGGCGGATGCCGGCGGTCAGCAGCGCTGGGTAACTGCATACGCGCTGGACAATCCGGCGCAGAAATCTGGTGGTGCGCGCATCAGCCGCGGCCGTCAGGTACATCGTTTTCGGTATATCAGCATGGAAGTGCCCGGCGGCATATTGTCGGTGGCTTTCAAAACAGGAGAGTTGGGACATGAATGACAATGACCGCTGGATTCTGAGTTTTTATCGCCATTCCGAAATTTCCGGCGCCCAGTTTTTTGCTCGCCTGGCCAAGTCGTTGCCGGCGGGGCCGATCCAGTTCGACCTCACCAAGCATTTTGCCGATGAAAGTCAGCATGCCTGGTACTGGAGTCGGGCGATCAATGACATGGGCATGGAGCCGCTGAAAATGACCTTCGCCTATCAGGATCATTATCTGGAAGCGGCGGGTATGCCGACCAACGTCATGGAAATTCTGGCACTGACCCAGGTGTTCGAGCGTCGCATCATTGCCCAGTACGCCCGTCATGCCCGTGTGCGCGACATTCATCCGGCAGTGCGTGCCACCCTCGAGCTCATCATGGAAGACGAAAAATGGCATATCCAGTGGGTGGGTGACGCGCTCAAGCAGATGGAAGAAAAATTCGGTGCCGAGCGGGTGAAAAATACCTACGAGCGTTACCGCAAAGCGGACGAGGAAGTCTATGGCCGCCTGATTGCCGAGCACGATGAGCGCGTCGGCCACATTCTCGATAAACAGAATTACGCATTTTGAGGAGCAGCCCATGCAACGCAATGAATTGATCAAACAGCTGGCGCAATTGTTGCGGATCGACGCCGCCCGCGTCACCGAGGGCGCGAAATTAACGGATCTGGTGGCGGATTCCTTTGTGCTGATCGAAACCGTGGTGGAGCTGCAGGAATTGCTCGACATCACGCTGGTGCAGGAAGATCTGGATGGCGTGAATACCGTCGCCCAGCTGCTGGATGTGTGCCAGGCCAAAATGGCTGCGTGACCCAAGCCCACTGCCGCAGGGAAATCCCATGAATATCTCCGCCATGCAAAAACGCCATTTCATCCTGCTGGATGTGCTGCCCTTGCTCGGCTCGCTCATCGGCGCCGTGGTGCTGTGGCACACCGGCGTGCACGGCGTGGATATTCTGGGCCTGGTGCTGATGTGGTTCGTCACTGTGGTGGGCATCGAGCTGGGTTACCACCGCTACTTTTCCCACAAGTCGTTTGAAGTGAAAGAATGGTTGAAAGGATTGCTGGTGATTTTTGCGTCCATGGGCGGACAGGGTTCCGTGATTGCCTGGGCCACCAATCATATTCACCACCATCGTTTCAGCGATCAGGCGCCCGATACCCACACGCCCATGCAAAGCGGTGAAGGTTTGTGGGGCCGGGTGAAGGGTTTTTTTCATGCGCAGGTGCTGTGGAAGTGGTCGTACCGGCCGCCGCTACCGGACAAGTTCGCACTCTGGCTGTACCGGGATCCGGTTATCACGCGGCTGTCGAAAACGCATCTGTACTACACCTGGGTGCTGCTGGGGTTGTTGATTCCTGCCGCTATCAGCGGCCTGTGGGAGTGGTCGGCGGAAGCCGCGTTGCGCGGATTTTTGCTGGGCGGCGTGATTCGCCTGTTTGTCACTCAGCAGGGCACTTTCATGGTGAATTCTGTTTGCCATCTGGTAGGCACCCGGCCCTACAATAGCAAGGACAACAGCCGCAACAATTTCTGGTTTGCGCTGATCAGCCTGGGTGGTTCCTGGCACAATAACCACCATGCGTTTCCCAAGTCGGGCAAGAACAGTCACGATTGGTGGCAGGTGGATTACGGCTATTTCGTTCTGAAAACCGCAGAGAAATTCGGCTGGGTGTGGGATATTCACACCGTGTCGGAAGAAGACCGGCAGCGCAAATTGAAGCGGCTGGCAAAAATGACAATTACAGCCACCGTAAACGATGGCAGGAATCATCACAGTGACAGCAGCTGGAATGCCGGTGATAACGCCAAGGCCGGTTAATATCGATTTTCCTGGCGATACCCCCCGTTTCTGGTGCGCAAATTCGCCGTTCATCAGCCATTTTTTTGATGCGTTCTCCACCACGTTGCCTGTGGGGGAAGATCTGTTCATTTTCAGTCTGCGCCAGGTGCGACAGCAGATCACCGACCCACGGCTGCAGAAAGACATCAGTGGCTTCATCGGTCAGGAAGCCTTTCATTCTCGCGAGCACACCAAGTACAACCAGCTCCTCAAGCGCTGGGGATATGACATCGACAGCATGGATCGATCGCTGGCGCGCAGCACCCGCATCATTCGATCGCGGCTGAACACATTTCAGGTGCTGGCGGTGACGCTGTCCTGCGAACATCTGACGTCGATTCTGTCTGCTGCCATTCTGCGGGGAGATTTCATGTCGGATGCTGATCCTCAGCTGAAAGCGCTTTGGCACTGGCACTCCGTGGAAGAAATCGAGCACAAGGCGGTTGCCTGGGATGTGTATCAGGCCCTGGGTGGCACTTATCGCACGCGGGTGATCTGGATGAATTTTGCGATGGCGCTGATTGGTGTGCGTGTCACTGCGCGGCTGCTGCACATGCTGCGTCGGGATGGTCTGTTGTTCAGCGGTGCGGTGTG
Organism: Pseudomonadales bacterium; assembly: GCA_020062665.1. Classification (GTDB taxonomy): domain Bacteria; phylum Pseudomonadota; class Gammaproteobacteria; order Pseudomonadales; family Ketobacteraceae; genus Ch67. The sequence continues at coordinate 141,007 of JAGUVW010000023.1, read as the reverse complement.
GCGCGAAGGCCTGCGTTTTCTGTTCGGCAAGGGTGGGCTTTTCCGCGTCTTGAAACAGGACTTTCTGGATTTCTACCGGCGGGATTTCCATCCCTGGCAGCATGACACGCTGCATCTGACTGAAACCTGGAAGGCCGGTTACTCAGCATCCTCATCAGGGTCTGCATCACAGGAAGCCGCTGCATCATGAATCAGGGAAATTTCGTTTACCGCTTGTTCGACATCATGCAGGAATTCGGCGAAGACACGGATTTGCCCTGGGGGCTGGTGCATGATGATGTCCAGCCAGATCACTGGAGTTACTTCCGCCATCAGGATGTAGACGGCATGGGGCTGGTTTATCAGGCGCAGAAGCATCAGGGAGTGCGCATCGATATTCCCCAGTACAAGGGCGTGGTGCCGTCCACCGGACAGCGCTTTCGCCTGGCGTGGCGCAAGTTTCGCAGCAGGACCCCCGCGCCCGTGCAGTGGCGTCACTGGCAGCCGACACCGGATGGTGTGGTGCCCAAACATAGCCAGACATTGCGTGGTCAACTGTTGTCAGAAACGCTGACGCAGAACGTGCTGGCCGCAGCGAAAAAAAATCAGGTCACGCTGAATACCTGGCTGCTGTGGTCGCTGAATGCGGCGGTGGCGCCCGCATTGACGCTGGATCATGGTGAGCGTGCCTGGGGTAACACGGTGAATATGCGGGGCCAGGTGCCGGCGCTGAAACTCACCGATAACCAGTCGTCCATCGTGACGGTGGTGTTCAACGACAGCGACACACCGCCACAATTGCATCAGCGCATACAAGCGCTGTTCAGCAGCGGATTGCACTGGGGCAGCTGGGATTTTCTCAATACGGTGTGCCGGCTCGGGCCTAATCTGGTACGCAAGCAAATCCGGCGCTACTACAACAGCAACAACAGCCAGATGGGAACATTCTCCAATCTGGGTGTGTTGAACTGGGCGGTCAGTGAGGGGCAGGCGCCGTACATGTATTTCGCGCCTTGCAGCACCCGTACAGCACCCGTCGCAGCGGCGGCGGGCACGTTGAATGGGCGGCTGTCACTGACGCTGGGGCTGCATCCGTTCCTGCAGGTGTCCCCGCAGCAGATAGAAGCCATCATGACGGATTGGGTGAAACATCTGCTGGCGCAAACACCTGCCGTCAGCGCGCAGGCGCCGGCAGCGGTCGCTGCAGTTTGAGCGCGCCGATCAGCACGAAAGCGCCCAGGAACATGATGCCGCCATAAAGTGCTGGCGCCAGCGCCATCTGCGGATTGTGCAGAAACGTGGTGGTCACCAGAATGGCCAGCGCTGCATTCTGGAAGCCGGTTTCGATGGCGACGGTGGTGCACTGGGCGCGGTTGAGCCGCACCAGCACGGCGAGCGCAAAGCCCAGTGTCATGGAGCCCAGGTTCAGCGCGATCACCGCCGGACCCAGAGTGAAAACGGATTGCAGGAACACATCGCGGTTTTTCAACCCGATACTCAACATCAGCAGCACCAGAAACACGCCGGAGAAAACACGGAAACCGCCTTCGGCACGCTGGGCAAAGTCACCGGCAAACGCGCGCAGCACCATGCCCAGCAGGATGGGGGCGATGGTCAGAAATGCGGTGGTGAGGATGGTTTGCAGAACAGGCAGTTGCAGCGGTGTTTCAGCGCCCATGAATGCCTGCAGCGACAGATTGACGAATAGCGGCAGGGTGAAGATCAGCAACGCGTTGCTCAGTGCAGTGAGCGTGACCGACAGTGCAGTATCCGCCCTGGCAATCAATGTCAGCAGGTTGGAGCCTACGCCGCCAGGGCACAGACTGATGATCATCAGCCCCACCGCGAATTCCGCCGGCATCGGGATGAGGAGCGCAATCAGCAGTCCAAGCGCAGGCAGCAGAAGCACCTGGGCCAGCAGACCGGTGATCACCGCCTTGGGATAGATGAAAACACGTTTGAAATCGGCTGGCCGCAGGGTCATGCCCATGCCTACCATCATCAGGGCCAGCACGCCGGGAATCAGATAAGTGCTGACAACATTTTCTTCCATGGTGACTCCTGCTGGGCGCGCTGAAGGACAAAACAAGCGGGCATTCTAACGAATGCATCCACTCATCGTATGTAGTGAAATGTTTAAGTGTAGTGTATGACGCCGTATCAGATTGGTTTTGCGCGCGCTGCTGCCGTTACGCCGGATGCGCCCGCGTTACGGGTACAGGGTATCGACTATTCCTACCGGGAATTGCAGCGGCAGGTGGAAGGTTTGCGGGTGGCACTGCGGCGCTGCGCATTGCCGGCCAATAGCCCGGTGGCGATCTTCGCTTCGCGCAGTCTTGCTGCGTATGTGGGCGTACTGGCTTGTGCGGCGGAAGGGCTGACCTGGGTGCCGCTGAATCCAGCGTTTCCGCCGGCGCGCAATCAGCGCATGTGGCAGCTGTCTGGCGCCGAGGTAATGATTCTCGGTGCCGAGGCGGCGAACCAGTGGAGCGAATTGAAAGAACGGGTCGCTCCCCGGTCGGTGCTTGCGCCGATGGGTTTACCGGAAATGGACCACGGTGCGATGCAGGTTTCGGCTGTGGATGACATCCTGCCCCCCGCAATCGCGCCATCCGATAGCGCCGCCTATCTGCTGTTCACGTCCGGCACGACAGGTGTGCCCAAGGGCATCCCCGTGGCCGCATCCTGCCTGCTGTCCTATCTGGAAAATTTCGCGCGGCTTTATCCGTTGCCGGCGGGTCTGCGTTTCAGCCAGATGTTCGATCTCACCTTCGATCTGTCGGTGCATGACATGTTCGTGTGCTGGTACAACGGCGGCTGCCTGGTGGTGCCCACGGAAATGGATCTGCTGATGCCGCTGCAGTTCGTGCGCCGTCACCAGATCCAGGTGTGGTTCTCGGTGCCCAGCATGGCCAGCATAGCCAAGCAGAGTGGATTGCTGCGTCCCGGTGTGCTGCCGTCGTTGCAGTATGCATTTTTCTGCGGCGAGGCATTGCCGGTGGGATCGGCGCTGGCCTGGATGGATGCGGCGCCCAACGCGCAGGTGGCAAACCTGTACGGCCCCACGGAAGCGACCATTGCAATCACGGCATTCAATTTGTCGCGCGATGATGCGGAGCTGAAAAATCTGAGCGTGGTGCCCATCGGTTTTCCCTATCCGGGGCAGTCCGCCAAGGTGGTGATGACGTCCGGCGCAGAGGCGACTCCCGGTGAATCCGGCGAGCTGTGGCTGGCGGGTTCGCAGCTTACGGCAGGTTATCTGGGTGATGAGAAAAAAACCGCAGATGTCTTCGTGCAACGGTGTTTTCCCGATTGCGCTGAAACACGCTGGTATCGCACTGGCGACTGCGCGACGCTGCATCCGCGCTGGGGCTTGCAGTATGCGGGCCGGCTCGATCGTCAGGTGAAGATCAACGGCTTTCGGGTGGAATTGCAGGAAGTGGAGCACAGCCTGCGCCGGATTGCGCAAACAGAATTGGTGGCTGTGTTGCCCTGGCCGAAAACCCCGGACGGACTCTACACCGGTATCGCCGGATTTGTGGTGCAGCCGGCGGATTCTGCCGGGAATATTCTCGAACAGTTGGCTGCGACCTTGCCGGCCTACATGCAACCCGGCGCAATCCACGCGATCGAGCAGCTACCGGTGAATGCCAATGGCAAAGTGGATTACAACCAGCTGCGCCAGTGGCTGGAGTCAGGCAATTTCTGATTGCGGGTCGGGCTTCCACTCACGCGGATGCCAGCGAAAAATCATGCTCCGCCACCTGCACGCATTCCGCGGCGGCATTCCACGTCCACTCGCGCCATTCCACATTGCCAGCCCTGTCCACCCGCAGCGCCGTGCTCACGCGGGTGCCATAGCCCACCAGCGGCGCCTGAATAAAGCGGCTCGACAGCGCCCGTTCCATCAGCAGCCCCACGCCGGTGTCCGGTAGCTGCTCATCTGGCGCCGGGTCGCGCTGGTTCAGTACCGGCAGCACCGCATCCAGCGTGAAGTCGTCGTCAGCCAGCACCGCCGCCAGGGCGGACTTGCCCCCGGTCACCTTGGGCCACGGAGTGTCGAGCAGATGGTTGCTGACGCCATGCAGCCCCGTTGGTAACAGCACCGGATCGCCGCCCCGGTTGGAATAGTGATAAAGCCGGTTGATGTCACCGCAGATCAGGTTGAAGCCGTTGTAATGATCCCCGCGCGCCTGCAGATCCTGCAGATATACCCGGGCAGGCTGATCCCCCAGCAGAAACTCACAGGTCAGCGCGCCCCTGGACAGGGCATCGGCCCGGTTGCGGCCCGGTTCGCGCACATTGGTGACGGCAGCGAAGCGCCCGCTGCGGGTGAGGCCCAGCCAGGTGCCGCCGGCTTGCAGGTCGCGTCCGGCCAGCAATTGCGGGGCCTCGGGCCAGAAATTGGCAGGTGCGGCGGGGCGGTTGAAATATTCATCTCGGTTGGCAGCCACCACCAGCGGAAAGCGGGGATGCTGGTCAATGGCGATCAGGATCAGGCACATGTGTCCGGCCGGTATCAATGGTGTACACTAGCATCCTCCCGAAAAACCGCCCCCCACGCAATCCCTGCGGCGGTTGCCTGCATAACGATAATTGATGATGGAAAGGATGGGTTCATGTTGAAGTATCCGGAGATTGATCCGGTCGCGTTTTCCCTCGGGCCGCTCGATGTGCGCTGGTACGGCATCATGTACCTGCTGGGTTTTCTGTCTGGTTTTCTGCTGCTGAAAATGCGTGCCCAGCGTCCCGGTTCCCACTGGACAGCCGAGCAGGTCAGCGATCTGATTTTCTATGGCGCCATGGGCGTGATTCTGGGTGGCCGTGTCGGCTACGTGCTGTTCTACAACTTCAGTGGATTTCTTGCCAATCCGTTGTCGCTGTTCCAGGTGTGGAATGGTGGCATGTCGTTTCACGGCGGACTGCTCGGCGTCATGATTGCGGTGTGGCTGTTCGCCCGCAACAGCAAAAAACATTATTGGGATGTGCTGGATTTCGGTGCGCCGATTGTACCCATCGGCCTGGGTCTGGGTCGCATCGGCAATTTCATCGGCGGTGAGCTGGTGGGACGTGTCACCGACAGTCCCTGGGGAATGGTGTTCCCCCATGCCGGTGAGCTGCCGCGCCACGCTTCGCAACTGTATCAGGCGTCGCTGGAAGGCGTGGCGCTGTTCCTGATCCTGTGGATTTTCTCGCGCAAGCCGCGCCCGCGTTATGCGGTGTCCGGTTTGTTTGCGCTGTTCTACGGCATCTTTCGCTTCATCGCGGAATTCGCCCGCGAACCGGATGCGCACCTGGGCTTTATCGCCTTCGACTGGCTCACCATGGGGCAACTGCTGTCGCTGCCGCTGATTGCGGTGGGGCTGTTGCTGCTGTATCTGGCCTACGGGCGTCAATCACCAACATCGACCTCATCATGAAACAGTATCTTGATCTGCTGCGTCACATCAAAACCAACGGCACCACCAAGAGTGATCGCACCGGCACCGGCACCATCAGCGTGTTCGGCTACCAGATGCGCTTCAATCTGGCGGAAGGTTTTCCGCTGGTCACCACCAAAAAAGTGCATCTGAAATCCATCATCCACGAATTGCTGTGGTTCATTCGTGGCGACACCAATATCGCCTATCTCAAAGAAAACGGCGTGTCGATCTGGGATGAATGGGCGGATCAGAACGGCGAGCTGGGCCCCGTGTACGGCAAGCAATGGCGCAGCTGGGAAGGCCCCAACGGCGAAACCGTCGATCAGCTGCAGCAGCTGCTGGATGAAATCAAACGCAACCCGGATTCGCGCCGGCTGGTGTTGAGTGCGTGGAATCCGGTGGTGTTGCCGGACGTGAAATTTTCACCGAAGGAAAACGCCGCCGCCGGCAAGCAGGCATTACCGCCCTGTCACTGTCTGTTCCAGTTCTATGTGGTGGATGGAAAACTGTCGTGCCAGCTGTATCAGCGCAGTGGCGATGTGTTTCTGGGTGTGCCGTTCAATATCGCGTCCTATTCGCTGCTCACGCTGATGATGGCGCAGGTGTGCGGCCTGCAGCCGGGGGATTTCATTCACACCTTCGGCGACGTGCACATTTACCTGAATCACATGGAACAGGTGGATCTGCAATTGAGTCGTGACACACGCCCCCTGCCGCAGATGAAACTGAATCCGGCGGTGAATTCCCTGTTCGATTTCACCTACGATGATTTCGAGCTGGTGGGCTACGATCCCCATCCCCCGATCAAGGCGCCGGTGGCGATCTGATTCATGATTTCACTGATCGTGGCCAAGGCTGACAACGGTGTGATTGGTGCCGGCAATAAAATGCCCTGGCATATTCCGTCGGAGCTGGCGCATTTCAAAAAGCGCACGCTGGGCAAACCGATCATCATGGGGCGCAAGACGTTTGAGTCGCTGGGGCGTGTGCTGCCAGGGCGGCCCCATGTGGTGATCAGCCGTCAGACGTTGCAGCTGCCGGAAAATTGTTACAGCGAGAATTCGCTGGAAAGCGCGATCGAGCGCGCGCAATCATTGAATGCCGCGCCGGATGACGAAGTCGTTGTCATCGGCGGCGCTGATATTTACCGCCAGGCCTTGCCGCTGGTGGACACCCTCTACGTGACGGAAGTGCATCTGGCGCCCGATGGCGATGCGTTCTTTCCGCCGCTGGATCTGAACCAGTGGCAGGAAACCGAACGCACGGATGTACCGGCCGGGACGGATTCCGCAATTGCCTACAGCATTGTGACCTATCAACGTAAATCTGCGTGATTCCCATGTTCAAAAGTCTGTTCAAGCCCAAGTGGCAAAGCGCAAAACCCCAGGTGCGGATTCAGGCCCTGCAGAACCTCAACAGCAACGACGCCAACGATGCCCATGTCATCGAACTGATGGCCAAGGGTGATGTGGAAAGTGAGGTGCGGCTGGCGGCGATCAAGCGCATTCCCCAGCGGGAAAAAATGATCACCCTGATCGCGCAGGAAAAAGATAACAGCGTGCGTCATCGCGCCATCGAACATCTGCTTACCACGGTGGCGCAGACAGCTGCAGGCATCGATCCGGTGTTTCGCAACATGCTGGGCAGTCTCGACAGCCAGGCGCTGGCCTCCATCATCGATCAGACCAAAAATGCCACCCTGGGCATGCTGGCGCTGGAACAGCTGAACGATGAAAACGTACTGGAACATTACGCGCTGAATCTGCCGGTAGCGCAGATGCGGCAGGCGGCCGCGCAGAAGCTGCAATCCGAAGATGTGCTGGAACGGGTGGTCAAGGGCAGCAAGGGCAAGGACAAAAGCGTCTGGCGCATCTGCAAGGACAAGCTGGGCGCCATGCGCGCCGAGCAGCAGCAGGAAGCCAGCATCGAGCAGCAGATTCACGACATCTGCCAGCACATCGACACCCTGGCGCGGCTGCCCTACGACAATCTGTACGCCGCACGGGTGGAGCACCTGCAAAAGCAGTGGCAGCGTCTGCAGCATCACGCTGACAACGAAGCCGTGCACCGTTTCAATCGCGCCTTCACCCTGTGCAAGGCTACTGTGGATGACATTCACAACGAACAGAATCGTCAGCAGGAAGAAGTCGCGCGCCAGCGCGAAGCCCTGCATGAGCGCATGGCCGCCTGCGAGCAACTGGAAGAAGCGGTCAAGCAGCTGAGTTTCAATTCCGTGCTGCAACCGGGTGACATTCCCGCGCTGCAGGCCCTGCTCAACACCCAGAAAATCCGCTGGGAAGAAGCTGCCAGCGTGGTGGAGCCCGCCGCCGACGAGCGCAAGCGTTTCGTGCGCATCCATGGCCTGTTGCAGCGGGCGCTCGATGCCGTGCGTCAGCTGGGCGAGCGCGAAGCCCGCATCCAGCAGGCCGCCAGTGCCGCTCTCGACGTCCAGGAAGCCACCATGGCTGCTCTGCAGGAAATGAAAAAGTCACTGGATAAAGCGCTGGGTAATCTGCAGTGGCCGGAAGAACTGGCCTGGCCCGAATCCCTCAAGCTGCACCAGCAGGCGCTGGCCCATTTCGAGCGCCTGCAAACCAAAGCCCGCGCGCTGGAACAGGATGCCATCAACAACATCAAAGGCATCTGCAACGACCTGAAACAGGAAATCGAACAGGGCCACCTGAAATCCGCCCAGCGCCTGTTGAAAGACGCCAGCCATCTGGTCAAGCACCTGCCCATCAAAACCGCCAGCGGTTATCAGAAAGAACTGCGCGATCTCACCGTGAAAGTGAACGAGTTGCGCGACTGGCAGGGCTTTGTTTCCACACCGAAGAAAGAAGAACTGTGCCAGGAAATGGAAGCGCTGGTGGGTGCCACCATCGATCCGCAGGCGCTATCCAACAAGATTCGCCGCTTGCAGGAAGAGTGGCGGGCGCTGGGTGAGGCCGACAAAGGCCGCAACAAGGAACTGTGGGATCGTTTCAGCGCGGCGGCGGAAAAAGCCTACGAACCCTGCAAGGTGTATTTCGACAAACTGCACGACGTGCGGGCAAAGAATCTGGCGGAGCGTCAGCGCATCTGCGAACAGCTGGAAACCTACCTGACCCAGTACGACTGGGCCAATGCCAACTGGAAAGCGGTGAACGAAGTCTACGAAACCGCGAAGAACGAATGGCGCCAGTACACGCCGGTGGAACGCAAGGACGGCAAGCAGACCCAGGATCGCTTCAACGGTCTGCTGGATCAACTGCGCGGCAAGTTGCAGGATGAATTCAACCGCAATCGCCTCAAGCGCGAAAAACTCATCGAGCAGGCCGAAGCGCTGGCGCAGCAGGACGACACAACCGGCACCATCGATCAGGCCAAGACCTTGCAACGGCAATGGCGCGAAGTGGGCATGGTGTCGCGCCGGGATGACGCACGGCTGTGGAAACGTTTCCGCGCCGCCTGTGATCAGGTGTTTGCACGCCGCGACCAGCAGCGCGACGCTGCGCAGAAAGAACGCGAGCAAAACGTGGTGCACGCCGAACACTTGTGCGACCAGATCGAGCAGCTGGCGGAAAGTCATATCGATGACGTGACGTCGGCCCAGCAGGAATTTGTCCAGCTGCAACAGCGTTTCGAGGCGCTGGGCTATTTCCCCCGCGAACAGCAGGACGCCATCCAGAAACGCTACAAGGCGGTGTGCGAGCACTTTAAGCAGGGGCTGACCAACGCCCAGGTGCAACTGCGCCGTTCCACTTATCAAGAGTTGTGGCGTCGCACCGGTCTGTGCGATGAACTGGAGGATACCCTGCTGGCATCCAATCAGGGCGATCTGTTCGGTGCTGCGCCAGAAGCCGAATGGAACAGCGACCGGGACGTGCCGCCGGCCGCGCAATCCGCGTTGCAGGCCCGCTATGATGCGGCCATCCGCGCATTGCAGGCCGGGCAGAAACCCGACGCGCAAACGCTGCTGGACAACGCATCCCAGCTGCAGGATCTGTGCATCCGGCTGGAAATTGCCGCCGGCGTCGATTCGCCGGCGGAAGACCAGAAACGCCGCATGGAACTGCAGGTGAGCCGGCTCTCCAGCGGCTTGCAGGGGCGTCAGCATTCAGTGGCAAGAGGCGCGGAGCTGATCGAACAGCTGCAGGTGGAATGGTGTCTGGTGGGGCCGGTGAGTGCGGCGGAGCGGGAACGTTATGGCAAGAGGTTCAAGGCGGTGCTGAAACAGGCGGATGGGTAAATATCTCGCGGCGGGGGAATCGGAGTACCGGTTTCATGCAACAACAGTGACCCACAAAAAAGCCTCGCACCGGAACCGATGCGAGGCTTTTTCTATCCCGGTACAAACCAACGTATGTTTATTCCGCCGCCGTCGTATCCACCAGATTCCCAATCCCCACGTCCGCATCCACATCCGCATCGTAATTCACACCGCTCACACCAAAGCCAAACAGCTTCAGAAATTCCGCGCGGAAACCACGAAAATCGCTAATGTCGTTCAGGTTCTCAGTGGTTACCTGCGGCCATAGTGCCGCGATCTGATCCTGCACGTCGGCGCGCAGTTCCTTTTCGTCCACCCGATTGCGGCCGCTTTCGTCCTTGCGCGGTGTCGCGTTGTACAGACATTCGCTGAACAGGCGGTACACCTGCTCGATACAGCCTTCGTGGGTGCCGGCGGCTTTCATCACGCGGAACAGCAGCGCCAGATACAGCGGCATCACCGGAATGGCGGCGCTGGACTGGGTCACCACCGCTTTCAGCACAGATACGGTGGCGTCGAAGCCTTTTTTCTGCATCACGGCCGCCGCGCGATCCAGATCTTTTTTCGCCGCGCCGATGGTGCCATCCCAGTAGATGTCGCGGGTTACGCGCTCGCCCACGTAGGTGTAGGCGGTGGTCTTGCAGCCCGGCGCCAGCACGCCGGCCTTGCTCAGTGCATCCAGCCAGCGTTCCCAGTCGTCGCCGCCCATGACGGCCACGGTGTTGTCGATTTCGTCCTGCACGGCGGGCTCGATGGAGAATTCCTTGATGATCTCGCGATCGGTGTCCAGGCCATTGGTCTTGAACGGCTTGCCGATGGGTTTCAGCGTTGAAGAATGCAGCACGCCGGTATCGGGATGGGTGCGGCGCGGCGATGCCAGGCTGTACACCACCAGATCCACCTGGCCCAGATCGGCCTTGATGATGTCGATGGCCTGCTGTTTCACCGCGTTGGAAAACGCATCGCCGTTGATGTTCCTGGCGTACAGGCCGGCTTTTTCCGCCGCCTGCTGGAAGGCGGCGGCGTTGTACCAGCCGGCGGACGCGGTGCGTTTTCCGGCCGCGGGTTTTTCAAAAAAGATGCCCAGGGTGCCGGCGTTGCAACCGAAGGCGGCGGTGATGCGCGAGGCCAGGCCATAGCCGGTGGAGGCGCCGATCACCAGCACACGCTTGGGGCCGTTCGGGATTGGGCCGTGGCCCTGCACGAAGCGGATCTGTTCGCTGACATTGGCAGCGCAGCCAACGGGGTGGGCGGTAGTACAGATGAAGCCTTTGACCTTGGGCTGGATAACCATGCGAAGTCCCTTGCGAAGAATGTCGTCGGAAGTGTGGGCGCGATTTTACTGGCAGGCTGCTGGCGATGGCCAGCCGAACACCGCCGCTGGAGCGGTGTTCTCAAACATTCTTACAAAAAACGCAGCCAGTGGCTTAGCTGTGGCCGGTGAGTGTCTTGCGGATATCGTTGCAGCCGCTGGACACCGTGGACAGCAGGGACTGGTTTTCGGTGCTGACCACCACGCTTTCCACTTTGGCATTGCGGATGTTCAGGGTGACTTCGCACTGTTTGGCAGTGATGCCTTTCTGCTTGTCCAGATAGACCCAGACCATGCCGCCGGAGCGGGTTTCTTCGCGACGGTTGGGCAGGCCCAGTTTGGATTGCACGTAGTCGGAAGTCTTGCCGGTGAGTTCGGTGATGATCGGGTCTTCCTTGAATTGCAGCACAGAGGAACTGCAGCCTGCCAGAAGCAGCGCAGCAGTGGCCGCGGCGATGGAGGTCTTCATCTGTTTTCCCTCGGGGTATTTTGTAGTTGTTATGGGGCGGATGGCCCGCCGGTTCACGCCGTATTGTGGCGAATCAGCGGGCCCTGGCGCAAGCCGGCAGGAAAATTGATAGCGGTGTCAGTGAATGGCGTCGAGCCAGGCGGCCACAGCGGGCCAGGATTCCTCGTCCAGTTCGATGCCCACCAGATGGGTGTCGCGCTCGGTGGGGCGCGACCAGCGGATGATGCCGCTTACCAGGGTGCGGCTGCCGTTGTCCATGTTGATCCAGAGGGCGATCTCGGCGGCTTCCAGCACGTCGAAATCCAGTTCCACCTGCAGGCCGGTGGTCGAGGCGTTGACGGTACTGCAGGTGGCAGGCTCCACCATGCTGACCTGACGGGACGAGATCGACTGGATGAACAGGGTGTCGGCGATGGGCGCGCGGGGGGCGCGGCGGCGATCTTCTTCGGCGGACATGGGCTTCACCCGATTTTGTTGTTTGGTCGATGGTTGCTCAATTTGCAGCCTAATGCAATTGGGCGTGATTGCTTAAAGCGTAGGCCAGATTGGGGCGCGCGGTGGTTCAGTCCTCCCATTCCGGCAGGGTGATGGTGAAGATCACGCCGTCGCCCTGGGCGCGGTTGTGGGCTTCGGCCTGGCCGTGATGGGCGAGGGCGATCAGGCGCACGATGTAGAGGCCCAGGCCCAGGTGGGGGCTGGCGCCCTTGTGCTCGGCGTCGCGCTGGCTGACCAGGGAATCGAACAGCTGGCCTTCCAGGTTGGGCGGCAGGGTCGGGCCCTGGTTGCTTACCGTGAGCAGCCACTGGTGCTTGAAGCGGCTGATCCCCAGTTCGATGGTGGTGCCGGGCGGGGCGAAATCGCGGGCGTTGTCCACCAGCTTGTCCAGCAGTTGGGCCAGCAGTTCCGGATTGCCGTTGATCCAGGCGACTTCGTCCGGCAGGTGGCTCTGGTAGTCGTGATCCGGGTAGGTGTCGGCGTAGGCCTGGGTCATGGCGTCCACCAGGGCGCGCAGGTCGAAGGGCTGGAATTCGGTCTGCTGGATCGATTGTTCCACCCGGCTGGCTTCGCTCATGGCGGACAGGATCTGGCGCAGGCGGTCGGTGCCTTCCAGGGCGCGCTGCAGGTATTCGTCGTTGTCGCCGGGGGTGGCCTGGGCCAGTTCCAGCGAGGATTTGACGATGGCCAGTGGCGTGCGCAGTTCGTGGGCCAGCTTGCCGCCCAGGGTTTCCAGGTAGCCGGTGTAGTTGCGCACCCGCTGCAGCAGCTGGTGGTAGCTGCGGGACAGGTCGCCGATCTCGTCCTCGCGCCGTGACGGTTCGAACAGCGACACCCGGCCTTCGCTGCTGATGGCGGCTTCCGCCTGCCGTTTCAGCTGACGGATGCGCCAGGACAGTACCGAGGCAAACAGGATCAGCACCGACACCACGATGGCCAGCACCGCCGCTACCCGGTTGGTGACCCGGCGCAGGGCGTCGTTGGTGAGGGACAGCAGGGCCTCGCCGCTCTGGGTGAACACCAGAAAGCCCTTGAACTGCTGATCCTGGTACAGGGGCAGGGTCACCAGCAGGGCGGAGCGAGCGTCGTCGCCGCTGCGATACCAGTGGGCAGAGGGCCGGTTGCGATCCGGGTTGAATTTTTCCAGCGGTAATCGGGTCTGGGAGCGGCTCACCTGCACCAGCGGCAGTGGCCAGGCCGCCTGGTTGCGACGCGGGGTCAGCTGATCCACCCAGAAACGGTAGAAGCGGTTCAGTGCCTGGCGGGGAAAGCCCTGATCCAGCTGCACCTCGGGTTCTTGCACCGTTTCGGCCAGCCAGTTTTTCTGCGGAGCCAGGGGCCAGCCTCGGGGGCCGACAATGGTCAGATCGGTGTCGCGGGTGCGCCAGGGGTGCACCAGATCCTGCAGTTCCGGCACTGGTTTCCACCAGGGGGAAGGTTCGCCGCGGCGGGTGGACAGGGCCAGGTGGGCGCGGCGTTCCTGGGGTTCGCGATCGTAGATCTGCAGATCGAGGGACGCCAGCAGGCGGTTCTGGGGAATGCGGATTTCCAGCTGGTAGCCGCCGCGGAATTCCTGCCACCAGGCGTCCACGTAGGAAGCAGCGCGCAGGGGGCCGTCATTGCGCTGCTGGTACACCTGCAGGCGGCCGGGGCCGCTGGTGAAGAACACCCAGGTGAGCTCGGTGTCCTGACTCTGGGAGACCAGGCGCACATGGTCGCTGCGCTGGAACGAGCGGCCGGGATGGTGGTATTCCCGCTCCACATCGTTCACCTGCAGGAACAGGTACAGGTCGTCGCCGTACAAACCTTTCTGCAAGCGGGCGGTGAGGGGGGTGGTCTTGCTGATCAGCAGTTCTTCGGTGTGGCTGCGCCAGTCGTCGTCGTAGCCGTCCATCTCTACCGGCTGGTAGCGGATGGGGGTGTAGAACGGGGTGTCCTTCGCCGGCGTCGGCAACTCCACTGCCTGATTCACCATGCGCGCCAGCAGGGCGGTTTGTTCGATCATGGCGCGGCCGTGGTTTTCCCGCAGCACCTGCTCCATTTCCTGCACGTACTGGCAGCCGCCCCAGGGCAGCAGGAGCACCACCAGCGATACCAGCATGAGTTGCGCGCGTAATCCCACAGGTTCAGGCGTCCGGAATGTGCCAGCGGTAACCCATGCCGTACACGGTCTGGATGCCGTCGAAGGCCGGGTCGATCAGGTTGAACTTCTTGCGGATGCGCTTGATGTGGGACGTGATGGTGTTGTCGTCGAGCACCACGCTGGCGGCGTCCATCAATTGCTGGCGGTTCTTCACGTGGCCAGGGTGTTTGGCCAGGGCGTGCACGATCCAGAATTCCGTCAGGGTCAGGTCCAGATTCTGCGTTTGCCAGGTGGCGTGCATGCGATCCAGATCCAGCAGCAGGGCGTGACGTTCCACCTTGTTGGCGATGGCCAGCGGCTTGCTGAGGTTGTCGAGGCGGCGGAACAGCGCGGTGATACGGGCCGCCAGATGGGGCAGGCTGATGTCCTTGGTGAGGTAGTCATCGGCACCCAGGCGCAAGCCGGAAATCGCATCCAGTTCGGAATCCCGCGCGGTGAGAAAGATGATCGGCAGTTGCGGCGCCAGCTGGCGCAGTTCCCGGCACAGGTCGAAGCCGCCTTCGATTTCGTCCTGCAGGCCGATGTCGATCACCGCCATGTCCGGCAGGGTGTCGCGGAAGGTCTGCAGGGCAGAGGGGCGGGAGTCATAGGTGCTGATCTGGTAACCCTGGCGTTCCAGGTAGGTTTTGTAGTTTTCCCGGATGGCGGCTTCGTCTTCCACCAGTGCGATGTGTTTGGCCATAAAACCTGTGGCAAAGAGACAAGATGTTGATGGCGCTCAGTGTATATCAACTCAGGCAGGCGTGGTGTGACGGGCCACAATTGATCAGGATTGAGCAGGGGTTTGCCGGATTGGATGCGCGGGAATGTCAGGGAAGAACGCTGCAATGACAGCCTGAATCCGACGGAGGAAAACTGTCATGCGGTGCGAATCGAGTGTGGCGTTATTGAAGATGGCGGCGACGCTGGCGTTGCTGGTGTTTGGTTTGCGGTTGCTGGCACCGGTGCCCCATGCGGTGGGGCCGGTGCCAGTGAACCAGCAGGAAAATCGGGTGGCTCACACCCCGTAAACAATCTTCTTCTGACTCTTGAGGAATTCGCGCTTTTCTTCCCACATGAATTCCTTGCTCTTGGGATCCACCAGCTTCAGCGATACCCGGTAGAAGGTTTCCTTGAGCGTGGGCTGGGTGCGAATGATCTTGCTCACCTCGCCGATCAGCAGGTAATCGGCGCTGACGGCCTTGGTCAGCGGCTGGGCAGCCTCGGGGGATTCCAGCAGGTCATACAGGTTGAGCTTCTGCTGCTGGCTGGCGGCGCTCAGGTTGGCGGAATCGGCAAAGCGGAAGCGGGCGCTCTTGTTGAGTTCGCTGTAGATATCGTTGTTGAGGGTGTTGATGTCCACCCCTTCACCGGTGAAATCCACCAGGCCGTACACGGCCAGCACCGGGCGTTTGGACTGGATGGCGGCCTGCACCTGGGGGTTGCTCACCATGGCATTGATCATGGAGCTGGTGGATTGCTGCAGGGCCTGGACATCGACCTGGTGGGTGACGGGTTTGGCCGCCGAAGCAGTGTCGTACTTGACGGTGTTGGTACAGCCTGCCAGTGCCAGGGCGGTGCCCAGGGCCAGTCCAGTCAATCCGCGTGAAATCATGTTATCCCTCGATTTTTGTTCTTGTGAGCCATTGATGCTGCGCCAGTTTCCCCTGAATCGGGCTGTGGTTCAAGGGGTTGGACTGGCCGGTGGCGACCGGCAATTTAAGTCGTGCGACTGGATAGTCAGTGAT
This sequence comes from Pseudomonadales bacterium, assembly GCA_020062665.1. Classification (GTDB taxonomy): domain Bacteria; phylum Pseudomonadota; class Gammaproteobacteria; order Pseudomonadales; family Ketobacteraceae; genus Ch67. The sequence continues at coordinate 125,210 of JAGUVW010000023.1, read as the reverse complement.
CTGTGTACCATAGTTTAAGAACGGATGGAGGAACTTGGTGCCACGGCTTGGGCCCGCGGTCAGGGATGGCACCCGATAAAAAAGATTTGAGGTTGGCATGATCAGGTTGTTTGTAAAGCGGGCGAGGCTGCCGGTGTTGGCCGGCGGTGTGTGGCTGGCGTTGGCCGGCTGCAGCGACAGTAGCGAATCCCCGTATGCGCCGCCGGCGTTGTCCGATGGCGTCGTTTTTACCTATCCCATCAACGGTCAGACTGACGTGCCGCTGGGCACCCGGTTCTATGTGACCTTCAGCAAAAACGCCAGCCAGGACGCAGTGCAAACTGCCTGCAGCGTGGACGGCGGCGGCAATGTCAGCGGCCATTTCTGCCTGCTGGATGCCGACGACAATGTGGTGACCATCAACACCCAGGTGAATGGCAAGGTGGTGCAGTTCGAAACCACGCACCTGCGTCAGGGCACGGCGTACCGGCTGTTCGTGCGCAGTGCGGTGATCGGCGGTGGCGACACCAATCTGCCGGCCAGTGATCCGCTGCTGACGTTCACCACCAGTCAACTCGATCCGGTGAGCGGCGCCGTGCCGCGGGTGACCGCCATCAACGGCGAAGATCCGGCAGTGTACGGTGGTGGCACGCCGCCTGCGGCACGCTATCCGTTCATGGATTTTTCCACTCTGCGCGTGGAATTCAGCGAGCCGCTGGATGAAAAAACCGTGCAGGCGGGCAGCAGTTTCGAGTTCGTGGCTGTGGACGGTGGTGGCGGCGAAACGCCAGTGCCCGGCGCGCTGATCGTGCGCAAGCAGCATGTGGTGTTCGATCCGGATGAAGATCTGACGGCGGGCGTGACCTATCGCCTGCGCCTGAGTACGGCGATTCGCGATCTGAATGGTGAAGCGGTTGCGGCGACGACTTATGAAATGGTGCCGGTGGCAGCCAATGCCTGCGATTGTGTGATCACCCAGCATTTCAATACCACGGTGGCGTTCGGTGAGACGGGTTTCCCGCAGACGTCGCTCATCACCGGGCGTCCGCTCAATGCGATTGACCTGTATTCGCCGCTGATCGGCAGCAACGACATCAATCTGCGCGACAGCACGCTGCTGGCGGAACTGGCCGATCCGGCGAATTTCGGCGGCCTGATTCCGTTCGTGATCCGCAAGGGCAATTTCCTCAGTATCACCGGCCTGGATCTGGCGCTGGGTGGCACGGTGCCGGCGAATCTGAATACCGGTGACATCAAGGCCACGTTCCTGAGCGATGTCACCGGTTTCATGGGGCGCAATCCCTATCGCAGCGCGGACACGGTGCCGGACGACGACAAGGCACCGGTATTCGTCTATCTGATTTTCGATCTGGCCCTCACCGGTGCCGACGACAAGGGCAACGCCGTGCTGAACCAGACCATTCCCCATGTGCAAGCCACCGGCACAGCGCGGGTGGTGAATGGCAGTCTGCAGATCGAAACCGTGCGCACGCTGACGATGGATCTGCTGGGACTGGATCTGGCGCCGGCGCACATGGTGCTGGGCATCAATTCGGATCTGAATGTGAGCCGGCCGGATGATGCGGAGTCGCCGCGCATCACCGGTGCCTATCCTGCCGATGGCGCCACGGATTTTCCTGTTCGGGATGGCCTGTCGCTGATTTTCAGCGAAGCGATCGATAACGCCGGCGTGGTGGCGAATGATCAGATTCAACTGTTCAACGTGACCGCCAATGCGCTGGTGCCGTTCCAGATTACGTACGACGGCAGCACGGTGTTGCTCAAGCCCAACAATGCGCTGGTGTTTGGCAATCAGTACCGGATTACGCTGGGGGCGCTCACCGATATCAGCGCCAACCACAACGGGCTGGTGCTGGATGGCAGCGATGCCAGCGGCGGCGATGGCGTGATTGATTTCACCACCGAGAATCCGTCGAATACCGGCAACATCGGCCCCATGGTGACGTCGGTGCACGCGGGTGCGGCCTGTACGCTGACAGGTAGCTCTTACGCCAGTCCGGGTCGCTGCGCCGGTGGTTTGGGTGGCGACAACACCTATCTGCCGTTCAACATGCCGACGGATGGTTTCCTGGATGTGCAGTTCAATCAGGTGATGAATCAGAACACGCTGGTGCTGGGCGGCAGTTGTGGCAGTGGACGGGTGCGGATCGAACGGCTCAACGATGCCGGCACCACCTGTACTGGTGTGGTGGCGGGCACGTTGACGCCGGACACGCGCGCACTGCGTTTCAAACCCACCGAGCCCTGGGTGGATGGTGCCACCTACCGCCTGACGCTGGTGGGCGGAGGCAATGCCACCTGCGATTCCGCCACGGAAGTGTGCGGCAACAACAATCTGCCGCTGAATCCCGATCCTCTGAATGGTGCGCAGGCCGGCGATGCCGGTGGAAATAATCTGGTGGTGTATTTCCGCGGCGCGCCGGCGGCGGAAGATCAGTCAGTATATCTGCCGCTGAAACTGGAGCCGTTCACCGATATCAATGGCAATGGTTTTGTGAATGCTGGCGAAGTGGCGCGGGTGCAGAACAGTGCCCAGGTCACAGTCACCGGCACTGGCGGCATTGTGACGGGCGCATCGGTGGTGGGCGATAACCATCTCTATCTGAATGGCTCGTTGCCGGTAACGGTGGGCCTGCCTGAACCGCTGGTGGTCGATGGTTCCACCTGGGGCATGACGCTGGCGGGTACCGAACAGATTCCTGTGCGCGTCAACCCCGGCGTGCTGTACGGCACTTCGATCACGCTGAACGCGGCGGCCATTGGCATCAGCATCGGCAACGTCGACACCAACATCAATGTGCTGCGACTGCGGGAAACTGGCAGCCCCATCTTGGGCTACATCGTCGAGGAAGCGGGTGTGGCCGAGCCCCAGTTTATCGCGGACATGAACCTGTACATGGATGCACCTGACATGTCCATTCTGGGTGGTCTGGCCAGCCACGACCTGAACAGCAAATCCTTGCGGGCAGTGGTGAGGGGGCCAATCACATTTGAAGAGGACGGCCGCATCGTGATCACGCTGGCGAACGTTGCTGCGATAAACCTGACGGTCAATATCTCGGCGCTGGGCTTGCCTGGCAACATCAACCTGCGCATTCCTGCCAACGCGATGAAGCTGCGTTTGATTGGAAATCCCCTGAAAGGCCGTCGCTGAGGTGAACATCATGAACAGGCATTACATCATCGCGGCACTGATGGGATTGAGTCTGAGCCTGACCGCGCAGGCCGATGAAGCGCAATCCGATCCTGGCTTCTGGAGCAATATCAAAACCGACTGGCTGGGCCTGGCGCCCGGTGCCAAGCCGTTTTATTTTCGCGCCGGCTACACGTTGCTGGCACCGGATTCGTCCAGCACTGAAGTCGTGCTGTCGGATGTGGGCGGCATTGCCGAGCTGGCGATTTCCAACGGGCCCATTGCCGGCTCTGGCGCGGCAGTGGAAGAAACGGATTTTCCCAGCGTGATCGTCGGCTGGCAGTTGCCCTGGGGCAATGGCCAGTGGGCGGTGGAAACGATTCTGGCGCTGCCGTTGACGGTGGAATTCACCACCACCGGTACGCTCAAGGATGAATCCATCGCGCCCTTTGCGCTGGGCAATATTCCCACCGGCGTGCCGGCGCTGGGCGAGGAATTCGGCGAAGCTAAGGCGCTGCCGCCGGTGGTGACCCTGGTGTACCGCTTTCTGCCGGGCAGCAGCATCCGGCCTTATGTGGGCGGCGGTGTCGCCATGTTGTTCGCCTACGATGCGGAGGTCACCAACCCGGTACTGACTGCCGTCAGCACACCGGAGCTGGAGATCGATCCCGCCGTGGGATATGCCGTGCAGGGCGGTGTGGAATTCCGTTTCTGGAAAGACTGGTGGATCAATGCGGATCTGAAATTCATCGGTGGACTGGAAACCACGGCCACGGTGAAGGACATCTGGGTGGAAACCCCCGGCCTGCCCACTTACGAGGTGGCCAGGGTCGGCAATGCCACCATGGATGTGACGGTGGATCCCTGGGTGTATCACATCGGCGTGGGATTTAATTTCTGATGGGGCTGGCAGGAGATGACGTGTCATCTGGCCAGGCTGTGCCATCCCGTTATAATGCGGGACTCAGCAACGACGACAGGACAGCCTCGTGGCCCCGCTCAAATCCTTCCTGCACAACCTGCGCTGGTACCAGTGGCTGCTGTCGGCGCTGGTACTGTTCTATCTGCTCTACATCGCGCTGAGTTATCTGTATCTACCGGGCAAGCTTCAGGCTGTGTTGCGGCAGGACGTGGCGGCAAAAATCGGCCGCGAGATTCAGGTCGATAAAATCGCCTTCAACCCCTTCAGTCTGCTGCTCTCCGTCGATGCATTTGCCATTGCGGATCGCGCGCAGAAGCCGCTGCTGGCCTGGCAGCGGCTGGCGGTGGATCTGGATCTGTGGGGCTCGCTGTTCGGCTGGCAGTTGCGGCTGTCCGCCGTATCGCTCGACGCACCGCAGGTGAATCTGGAACGGCGCAAGGACGATTTCAATTTCAGCGACATCCTGCAACGGTTCGCGACGGCAGAAACCACCACAGCGACCACCGACGACGGTGGCTTTGCCATTCGGGTGGACGACATCCAGCTGCGCGACGGACATTTCCATTTTGATGATCGCAGCGGCAACAAGCCGGCCGCCTCCACGCTGGATCAGGTGAACCTGGGTGTGCAGGATCTCTATATCGCGACCGGCGAAGATCACCTCAATCCCTTCAGTCTGAAAGCCCAATTGCCCGGCGGCGGTGATCTGGTGTTCGAAGGTGAGTACCGCATCGATCCGCTGCAGCTGAACAGCCGCATCGCGCTGACGGATCTGAATCTGCCGACCTTTGCGGACTTCGTCGAAAATGTGGTGCCGCTACGTATGACGGGCGGCCGCGTGGATGTGCAGGCCCAGGTGTTGGTGCAGCAGGAGCAGGCGCTGCAGCTGCGTATTCAGGATGGCACCGTGCAGGTGCGTAAGCTTGCCCTGGATGACGCGCAAACGGATCCGCCCCTGTTGCGCGCAAAACAACTGGAGATAAAGGGCATCGCGCTGGATCTGCAGCAGCGCACTGTGCGGGTGGATTCCCTGGTGTTCGACAACATCGATACCCATCAGTGGCTGAAGGATGGCGGTGAACTGCGCTTCACACCGCTGCTGGCGCAGCATGCTGCCGACGCAACCCCGCCGGAGGTTGCAGAGCCGGCGGCTGCCTGGGATGTCACGCTGGGGGAATACCGTATTCAGAACGGCTCTGTCCATTTCACCGATTTCAGCGGCGGCGTGAATGCAGTGCAGAGGCTGTCGGATATTCAGTTCAACCTGCGCGATATCAGTCTCGAGGAAGGTGCAAAGGTGCCGCTGCAGTTAACGGCGCGCATCAACGAAAGTGGCAGTGCCAGCCTCAATGGCCAGCTCACGCTGACCCCGCTCACACTGAACCTGCAATACCAGGTGCAGCAGTTGCCATTGCTGCCGTTCAATCCCTATGTGGAGTCACGCAGCCATCTGCAGCTGCAGCAGGGCACGCTGTCGCTTCAGGGTGACGCCACACTTGCGGATGCTGAATCCGGCGCGCTGCAACTGGCGCTGGATCTTTCCGTGGCCGATCTGCAGACCCAGGACAATCGCAGTGGCAAAAAGATCGTGCGCTGGCAGAACCTCGACGTGCAGAAACTGCAGCTGGATCTGGGCGCGCGGCAACTGCGGATTGAGCAGGTGGCGCTGCAGAAACCCGACATCAGCGCAGAACGCGGCGAGGACAGTCAGATGAACCTGGCGACCTTGCTGAAAGCGGAATCCACGGCCGATGCCAGCGAAAAACCTGACGCCGACAGCGCGCCGTTCGATGTGCGCATTGCCAAGGTCAGTGTGACGGATGGCATCACCCGTTTCCGCGATGCCAGCGTGCATCCCGTGTTCAAAACGGCGCTGCACAATCTGGTGTTCGATCTCGAGGATCTCACTACCACCGGTACCAGTCCCGCTCGCTTCCGGCTGGATTCCCGCATCGACAAATACGCGCCTTTCAGTGTCAAGGGCACTCTGGTGCCGCTGCAGCAACAACCGGGATTTGCCTTTACCGGTCAACTGCGCGGGCTGGAAATGCCTAACCTGTCGCCGTATTCCGGCACCTATGTGGGCTATGAACTGCGCAGTGGCACCCTGTCGCTGGATATGGATTATCAGCTCAGGCAACGGCACTTGCAGGGTAGCAACGGTATAGTGGCCAAACAGCTTTACCTGGGTGACACCGTGGCCAGCGAGCAGGCGGTGAATGCGCCGGTCGCGCTGGGGCTGGCACTGTTGCGGGATGTATCGGGCGAAATCGATCTGGATGTGAAGGTGAAAGGCGATCTGGATGATCCGGGTTTCAGTGTGGCGGGCCTGGTCTTCAAGGCGTTGCTGAATGTACTGGTGAAGGCCGCAGCGTCACCGTTCCAGTTGCTGGGCTCGCTGGTGGGCGGTGGTGAGGATTTGGGGCAACTGGAATTTGCGCCGGGCTCTGCCGAGCTGGACGCCGACGCGGAATCGCGCCTCAGTCAGCTGGCGCAGGCACTGTCACAGCGACCGCAACTGATGGTGGACATTCGCGGCAATGCGGGCGTGGACGCGGATGTTGCCACCCTGCAACTGCTGCAGGTGCGCGACGCGATCGCGGCACGACGCAAGATGGCTGCCGCCGATCTGCCGCTGGACACGCTGCTCGATGATGAAGACAACCGCGATGAGTTGGACGATCTCAACGACGACCTGGAATTGCCCGACGCCGGTGATCGCGAGGATGCCTTGGTGAAAGCAGATCCGGCACTGGAAGGCCAGGATCTGACTGCCCAGGTTTATCGCCAGATGCTGCAGGATGTGGCGTCCCGGCAGAGTGCAGGGGATGCCGAGTTGCTGGCGCTGGCTGATCAACGTGCTCTGGCCATCAAACAGTATCTGGTGGACAGCGCTGGCTTTGATCACAGCCGCATTCGCATGGCCAAGACCCGCAAAGCCGATCTCAAGGGCCGGGTGTGTGAACTGGGCCTGATCCCCGGCTGATCATGATCTGCGACAAAACCGCCGAGGAATAATATTGTGAATTCTTCCCGCAGGGCACATGATCACAACCCGTGAGCACCGGCGTCACCGAAACGTCCGGTTTCGATGTTGAATCATCAGGCATTTTTGCGAGGCACACATGTTAAAGAAAGCGGTTACGGGGTTCATTCTTCCGCTGGGCACCCTGCTGCTGGCCGCAGCGGCGCAGGCAGAAGGTGTTGGCCGGGCGTTTTCATCGGAGCTGGTCTTTCGCACCAATTACGTGGAAAGCGTGACGCTGGACGGCAAAAAAGGCAGCAATCTGGAAACGGATGATGATATCGGTTTTGGCATCGGATTTATGTACAACCTCGACCGTCACTGGGCGTTTGGTGGCAGTTTCGACTGGTTCGACACTGACTACGAGGCGACGGTGGTACCGGAAAATGTCAACATCGATCCGTCGTTCACCTATCGCAATACACTGGAAAGCCTGAGCTTCAACTTCGATGCGAACTACTATTTCCTCGACAGCAACATCACCCCGTATGTCACCGCATCCCTGGGCTGGACCAATCTGGATTCCAACGTGGCCTCTGGCCCTGGCTATCAGTATTGCTGGTGGAGTTACTGGGGCTACTACTGTACCGTCTCGGTGCCCACCGTGAACGAGTCTGGTTTCAACTACAAACTCGGTGGCGGTGTGATGTGGGAAGTGAGTCGCTACTTCATTGTCCGTGGTTCGGTGAGCTATTCCGAAGTCGACATCGATATCGGCGGGGAAACCCCCTATTCCACCGTCTGGCGTCTGGAACTGGCTTCGCGTTTGTGACCGCCTGACAGGATTTTGCCGGCGCTTCCGTGACCCAAATAAACGTTTGAGGTCGCGGAAGCGAGGCCGTCTATCGCTTCACAGTCCATCAGCAGACGAAACTCTCCAGTGGCGCTTCCGTGCCAAAAAATCCTGAGTATATAATCAGGCCAGGACTGCACGGGGGCGTCGTCATGAAAACAACAATTGCGTTGTCCGGCCTGTTGATCAGCTGCCATCTGGCGGCGGCCGATATCTATGAATTTACCTATGAACCGGCGGCACAGCCGGCACCGGCAAAAACCGCTGCGAAACCGGCACCGAAACCTGTCTCCAAATCTACAGCGGCTACGGCCGTGAAATCCTCATCAACCCCGACACCGCAACCTGCTCCCACCGGTGAACAGGTGGACGCCGTGGTGCAAACGCCGGACTGTGCTGCGGGCGCTACCTGCAACGATCTGTGATGTTTCAGGTAGGCGGAGTTGCAGTGGCCGCCGGCTTGGATTCCTGGGCGGGCGCCGGCTGGCTGCGGGCATTTTCTTCCTGAATCATCGCATCGGGAATCCTGTCGGCCAGCGTGCGCAGCGTGGTGTTGAGCGCATTGTTGAGCGCCACCAGGGTTTTGTGGCCCGCGTCGCTGCGGGCGAAATCCCGCAGTTTCTGCAGCGCTTCGTCGGTTACCGGCTCCATCAGCACGGCCTGCTGCAACAGCAGTTGTTCCTGCACCAGCTTGCGATACTGGGAACGGGTGCCGGCGAAGGATTCCAGCGTGGCGCTGAATTCATTGGCCTGGTCCGGCATCAGCAGGTGGGAAAACGCGGTCAGAAACGCCGCCTGCATATTCATCATCATGTCCAGCGCCGCTTCGGTGGCACCGGCGGCCTGATCGATTTCCAGCAGCAGTTGCTGGCGTGCCGGTGTCAGGCCGGGGGTCGTGCCGCTTTCCATGGCCGCCGCAATCTTGTCCATTACCGCCGGATCGAACAGCCGCTGCTCGGCCGCCAGAATGCTCTGGGCGTCGGCGCTGTTGAACCATTTCATGGCTTCCACCAGGGTGTCGGTGTCCAACTGGCGGATCACTTCCGCCCGCATCATGCGCTGCAGTTCCTGCGGATTGAAAACAGTGCTCAGTGCATCCACCAGCGGCTTGATCAGCCCGGCGCCGAGTCCACCCTGTTGCTGGCCGGCAGTGCGCAAAGCGTTGGGAATCTGGTTGAGCTGGGCCTGCATGCCGGAGGTGCGCAGCAGGGTATCGACATCGGCGTCAGTGGGGGTGGCGGCCTGGGCCGTGGCCAGACTCCAGCCGAACGTCAGAATGAACAGTAAAAAGCGCATGACAGTGCCTTGCCGGATTTTCAAAGGTGAGTTGCAGCGTGGGAGGACGGCCGTGTCAGGTACCGTTGGGTGAGCCCGCCAGTACGGCTTTTTCCAGTGCCCACAAGCGATCCTGGCCCCATAGTACCAGATTGCCGTACTTGAACGCAGGTACACCCCACAGGCCTATTTCCGCCAGATCGTCGGCGTTGTGCTGGGCCAGCTCGCGCCAGTCCTCGTTGCCCAGCCAGCTCTGGCCGTCCTGCCAGTTCAGCCCGGCCCGCTCCAGAATAATTTTCAGGTGCGAGGCCCGGTTCACGTCCAGCCCTTCGGCCCAGATGCCGGACAGGGTGGACACCACGAACTCCTTCTCGCGCCCCTTGCTCTGGGCGTACAGGAACAACGCCATGCAGCGATGAATGCCGTCGCCCAGGGGATCGCAGATCTTGCCGAAGGGAATGTTGTACTTTTCCGCCTCGCGCCGGGCGTCGCGCACGATGTAGCCGCGCTTGGTCTTGGACAGGGGAATGCCGCGGGTCACCATCGGCATGATGGGTTTCACGTTCACCGGAATCTTGTACAGCTCCGCCAGTTTGAACACGCGATCCGCCGCCAGATAGGAATAGGGACTGCGGAAGGAAAAAAAGAAATCCAGTGGTTTGACCTGACGCGGACGGGGCCGCAGGGTGTTGTAGCTCTGCAGCACGTGGCGGTACTGGCGCTGGTAGTCGGCGATGTCGCCGCTGGCGCGCAGGATGCCGTGCTTGTGCAGACGGTCTGCCAGATGGCCCAGGCGATCCAGCCCCCAGTACCATTCGCCGCCGTAATACAGCATGGCGGAATTGTAGTGGCCGCGGCTCGCCAGATCGGCGCTGGCGTATTGCAGCTGGGCCTGGGTTTCGCGATCGGACAGGGTGCCGTAACGCTTCATGCAGCTTTCGAACGTGGTGGTGCTGCAGCCCCACAGGGCGCTGGTGACTTCGGTGACCAGATGCAGCAACTGGGAGCGGTTCTGATGCTTGAACAGGATCGAGGTGGCGTGCACGGCGTCGTCGTAGCTGGGTTGCTCCACGTCCGCCGGAAACATCAGATCGTGCAACGCGGCCAGGCGCTTGGCATCTTCCAGCGCGTATTGTTCCAGCAGTGCCGGTTGGGAAATGTCGGACTCCGGCAGATCCAGCACAAAGCGGAACTGCAGGTTCACCTTGAAATCTTCCAGAAAGCGCGGCATCGCCTGCAGCAGCAGGTAGGAGTAGGGATCGTTCACCCGGTGATAGAAAATCACCGTGTTGAGCGAAGGCACCAGGCGGCGTTTGATCTCGAACCAGCCGCGTTTGAACTTGCGCAGTTTGGGGCTGGTGATGAACTGTGCCGCCAGGGGCATGAGCATTCGGCTGAGAGGCATAGGCTAACTGTTTCCGCCGGTGAAAGTGCGAGCGCAGGTGGCGTTGTCCATGCCGGGCAGTTCGATCATTCCGTGACGTTCCCCAGTGGTTTGATGAAGACCTTGGAGTTGCGCTGGTAATTGTACAGTGATTGCTTGGGCTGCGGCAGTTCGGACACGGCAGCCGCGACAAAGCCGCGCTCCATGAACCAGTGCGCCGTGCGCGTGGTGAGCACAAACAGCCGGGTGAGGCCCAGCATGCGCGCCCGTTGTTCGATGGCGTGCAGCAGTTTGTCGCCGCGCTGGCCGTGGCGGTAATCCGGATGCACCGCCACGCAGGCGAGTTCGCCGGTGTGCTCGGTGGTGAACGGATACAGCGCGGCGCAGGCGATGATTTTTTCGTCGCGCTCGATGAGGGTGAAGTGCGCGATTTCGGTTTCCAGCAGTTCGCGGGAGCGCCGCACCAGAATGCCGTCCTGTTCCAGTGGCTCGATCAGTTCCAGCACGCCGCCGACGTCGTCGATGGTGGCCAGGCGAATGTTCTCGAAGCTCTGCTGGGTGATCAGGGTGCCGCTGCCATCCACGGTGAACAGTTCTTCCAGCAGATCGCCGTCGTTCTGGTAGCTGATGATGTGGGCGCGGCTCACCTGCTTGAGCGCGCGGGTGGCGCTGATCAGGGTGTAGTGGGGAATGCTCTGTTCGCTCAGGAAGGCGGTGGCCTGGGGCACGGTGAGTTCGCGGATCAGGTTGCCGCTGGCGTCGAGCACGCCGTCGTCGGCGCTCAGGTAGATCAGTTTGTCCGCCTGCAGGGCCACGGCGACTGCTTCGGCCACTTCTTCCCACAGCAGGTTGAAAATCTCGCCGGTGGGGGAATAGCCCAGGGGTGACAGCAGCACCAGGCTGCCCTGCTGCAGTTGCTGGCGAATGCCGTCGGCATTCACTTTGCGCACTTCGCCGCTGTGCTGGTAATCCACGCCATGACGCACGCCATAGGGCCGCGCCGCCACGAAGTTGCCGCCGCCGATCAGGGTCTTGGCACCGTGCAGGTGTGCGGTGGCGATGCCTTGATTGAGCGCAGCTTCCACCTGGAAACGGGTGCGGCCGATGGCTTCGATCACCGCCGGCAGTGCCGCCAGATCCGTCACCCGGCGATGGTGTTCCACCCGCGTGGTGATGGAGGATTCCTGCAGCCGGGCGTCAATCTGTGGCCGCGCACCGTGCACCAGCACCAGCCGGATGCCCAGGCTGTGCAACAGCACCAGATCCTGCACCAGATGGCCGAAATTGGCGTGTTGCACCGCTTCGCCGCCGAATGCGATGACAAAGGTCTTGTCGCGATGGGCGTTGATGTAGGGCGAGCTGTTGCGGAACCACTTGACGTAATCCTGGTTGTGCATGGCGGGGGATTGGGACTCCTGTGCGGACTTGCGGGAAATTTCAGATCAGTTAAGTAACTATATAAGGTAAAAGCAATTTTTGCCCGAAGGCAAACGGTTTTACTGGGCAACGGGTGTCAACCGGCGCCGAGTCGCCAGAAGAAGGCCAGGCCGATGGCCAGCGCCATCACCACCGGCCAGCCCAGCATGGCCAGCCGCCAGCCCTGATGAGCCTGCCGCAGCTCCATGAAGTGATCGACGATGAGCCAGGCCTTGGCGAGTCCGGCCAGCAGCACGATCACCCCCGGCAGCAGACGATGATCGAATTGCCCCGCCATCACGGTGATGACTGACAGCAGCACCAGCGCGACCCAGCTGACAACCAGTGTTTTGCGCGAAACGGATGCGTGCGACGCCATGGGTTCACCTCAGTTGAGCACGTACACCAGCGGGAACAGCATCACCCACACCAGATCCACCATGTGCCAGTACAGCACGCCGGATTCCAGGTTGCGGCAGTGCGCCGGCGTATAGGCACCGCGCCACGCCCGCATCGCCATGAAGCCCAGAATCACCAGCCCCAGCAGCACGTGCAGAAAATGAAAGCCGGTGAGAATCCAGTACAGGGTGAAAAAGGTGTCGTACTCGATGTCGAGTCCCGCGTACGCCAGATGATTGTATTCGCGGAACTTGATCACCACGTAGAACAGCGCGGAACCCACCGCCGCCAGCAACAGCAGCGCGGCCTGACGGGATTGCTGCTGCTTCACCTGCGTCACTGCCAGCGCGGCAAAAAATCCCGAGGTGAGCAGGCTGAGGGTGAGCGTGAGCCCGGTGGAGGTGTCGAGCAGCGCGCGGCTGGCGCGGAAAGCCTCGGCGTGCAGGGATTCGGTAACGCTGAACGCGACGATCAGCAGGCCGAACACCGCCAGTTCCGCGAGGATGAAAAACCACATGGCGAGGTCGCCGGGGAGCGTCTGGTGCGTTGATTCAGCGGTTGGCATCGGTGATGGAATCAGAGGCGATGTATTCCCGCTAACCATAGGTCATGGGGCGCGCCAAGGGAATGCGCCGCGGTATCCTCTACCTACTTTTTTCCGCGCGCGTCGCCGCGGTGCGCTGCCAGAAATCCTGCACGCACTGTTCAACCGCGGCTTCCAGTTCCAGCCCGGCGCTGTTGAGAAATCCCGCCAGCATGCGGTAGTGGCCCACCAGCAGCATGATCTCGATGATGTTGGCGTTGTCATGGCGGGATTGCAGCGCGGCCCAGGTGGTGTCGCTGAGCATGTCGCGTTGGCAGAGTTCGTCGCAGGCCTGCAGCAGCAGGTGTGTGTCGGCGTTGGTGCAGGCGTCGACATCCTGTGTGGTGGCGAGGATGTCGGCATCACGCAATCCCGCCCGCAATCCCAGCTCCACATGCTGGCCCCATTCGTAACGGCAGCGGCAATTCCAGGCGGTGCGCAGAATCAGCAGTTCCCGCACCGGGCCCGCCAGCTTGCCGTACGGCATCAGCCGCGAGGCAAACCACAGCCAGGCGGGAAACAGGCCGCGATGAATGTTCAGCACGGGAAAGAGCGTGGGAACCTCGCTGCGGCCGAACGGTTTGGCCAGCAGGGACAGGCTGTGGAAAAACAGCCCGCGCTTGGCCGGCGCTGGTGGCGTGAGCCGGGGTTGCGCAAGCTGGTGCCAGCCGTGGAGTGGCTGAAGTGGATCAGGGCGTGGCATCGGGTGGCTCTCCTGTGGGGTTTCGGCCTGTGGAATGTCGGCCTGCGTGCTGGCGCCGGAAATCGCCGGGCGTGACACCGGTATGCTGGCGGAACCAGCGCATGAATGCCTGGCGCGAGTGGAAGCCCAGGCGCTGGGCGATATCATTGCTGGACAACTGGGTGGAACGCAGTTGCTGGCGGGCCTGTTCCAGCCGCACCGCGTCGAGCAGTGCGCGATAATTCGTGCCGTTTTCCTGCAGGCGACGATGCAGGCTGCGGGTGCTGATGCCCAGTTGCTGCGCCACCGCTTCCTTGCCGGGAATGCCTTCCAGCAGCAGCGACGCCAGCAGACGCTTCACATCCTCCACCCAGGAGGGCGGCCGGATGCGCTGCTGCAGTACGTTGCGGCCGTGCTGTTCCAGCAGATCCTTCAACACGGCGTCGCCGCTGGGCAGACGCATCGACAACAGACTGGCGGGAAAACTCACTGCCGATACGGGCCGGTCGAAATGCACCGGACAGCGGAAAAAGTCGAAATACTCCCGCACCTGCTGGGGGTCCGTCGGGCGTGGATGGGCCAGATACACAGCCTGGGGCAGCGGCCCGACCCCAGGGGCCAGCAAACGCGCCACCACCACAAAGGTGCCGATCACATAATCCTGGGCATGACGGCGCAGCAGCGGACTGCCGGCCCGGCATTCCCAGCACAGCTCCACCAGTCCCGGCAGATGCCGCACCGAAGAGTGGCCGATATTGCTGAGCATGCCGTTGTAGCGTTCCACCACGTCCAGCAGTTCGGCGAAGGTGGAGCAGGCCTGGAGGATAAATCCCAGCGCACCGAGCGAGGCCGGCTGGATCTGGTTGGCCAGATAGAGCCCCGCCGGCACGTCGCGGTGCTGTTGGGCCAGGGCATTCAGCAGGCGCTCCAGGGTTTGCAGGGGAACGGTGGCGTCCGGGTCGGTGAGGCGCTGGTCGTCGAGGCCCGCCAGTGCCAGCAGTGGATCGATGTTGATGCCGGCAGCCCGCGCCCGCTGCACCAGATGCTGCACGTGGCGCATGGATATCCAGCCGGGGACGGAGGGCGGAGCTTCGTGCGGGGGCCTGGGCATGGATGGGTGTCCGAAGCGGTTTGGGATGTGCTGCATACTGACACAATTGCGGCCAGGAGGAATCGGCTGGCCTGATTGGATACCCGCGCTGGCAGCGTTGCGCACTGTTGCCCACCGGGCCGCCGGTGCACCATGAAGGCCGTTACCCCGAACGTCGAACAGGAGCCTGATATGGCCAGCCTCGCCCGCCAGAAATGCCTGATCACCGGTGCCGCCAGCGGTATCGGCCGCGCCACCGCCATCGCCGCTGCCCGCGCCGGCGCCCAGGTGATTCTCACTGACATCAACGCCACGCCACTGCAGGCAGTGGCTGATCTGATCCGGCAATCCGGCGGCGAGGTGCTGGACTGGCGTGCCCTGGATATCGCCGATTACAGCGCCGTGCAGGATTACGCGAACCACCTGCACGCCCGCTTCGGCAGTCTGGATATCCTGATGAACATCGCCGGCATTGCCATCTGGGGGCGGGTGGAAACCCTGGCTCACGAACAGTGGCGACGCTGCATCGAGGTGAACCTGATGGGGCCGATCCATGTGATGGAATGCTTTCTGCCGGCAATGATCGCGGCGGGGCGTGGTGGCCATCTGGTGAATGTGGCGTCGGCGGCGGCGCTGTTTCCGCTGCCCTGGCACGCGCCCTACAGTGCCAGCAAATTCGGCTTGCGCGGCGTGTCGGAAGTGCTGCGGCAGGATCTGCGCCGCCACAATATCCATGTCTGCCTGGTGTGCCCCGGCGCGGTGGATACCGGGCTGGTGGACACCGTGCAGATCGCCGGCCTCGACCTGCAGCATCCGGAGGTGGTGAAAATGCGCCAGCAGTTTCGCCGTCATGCGGTGACGCCGGAACAGGCCGCGCAGGCGATTCTGGACGGCGTTGTCAAGCGCCGCTGGCTGGTGTTCACCTCGGCGGATATTCGCGTCGGTTACTGGTTCCAGCGCAAGTGGGCCTGGCCGTTCGAGCGGGTGATGCGCTTTCTCAATAACCGTTTGTATCGGGTGGCGGAGCGGGGGTGATCGTCAATCCTCCGCCAACAACTGCGTGTTCCCCCCAATCGCCGCCGTGTTCACCGACACGGTTTTTTCATTCGCCAGTCGCAGTAGATAATGCGGGCCGCCGGCCTTGGGGCCGGTGCCCGACAGATCCTGGCCGCCGAACGGTTGTGATCCAACAGTGGCGCCGATCATGTTGCGGTTGATGTAAACATTGCCGACCTGCGCCTGCCGCGCAATCTGTTCGCAGAATCCCTGAATGCGGCTGTGCACGCCCAGGGTCAGACCAAAACCGGTGTGGTTGATCTGGTCGATCAGTTCGTCCACGGCGTCGGCTTTGAACGTGATCACATGCAGGATCGGGCCGAACACTTCGTCGAGCAATTCATTGAGTTCGTGCAGTTCGATGATGGTGGGCGGCACGAAATGGCCCGGCAGTTGCGGCGGTGTGCCCTGATACAGCACACGGCCTTTCTGCTGGAAGCGTTCGATATGCAGCAGCAGATCGGCGCGGGCTTTGGCGTCGATCACCGGGCCGATGTCGGTTTCCCAGTCCAGCGGATCGCCGATGGTGAAGGTGCTGAGATAGCCGATCAGCGTGGTGAGCACGCGCTCCTTGATGTCTTCCTGCACGAATAGCACCCGCAGCGCCGAGCAGCGTTGACCGGCGCTGTCGAAGGCCGATTGCGCGATGTCGCGGGTGACCTGTTCCACCAGTGCGGAGCTGTCCACGATCATCGCATTCTGGCCGCCGGTTTCTGCGATCAGGGAAATGATCGGGCCGTTGCGGTTGGCGATCTGACGATTGATGTGCGCAGCGGCGGAGGTGGAGCCGGTGAACATCACCGCACGCAAAGCGGATTCCTGCAGGATGCTGTCTTCCACGGTTTTGCCGCTGGCGGTGAGCAGTTGCAGCACGTCGTCGGGAATGCCGGCCTGATGGAACAGCGCTATTGCCCGCGCGGCAATCAGCGGTGTGAGCGTGGACGGTTTGGCAATCACGGTGTTGCCCGCTGCCAGCGCTGCGGCCACCTGGCCGGTGAAAATCGCCAGCGGAAAATTCCACGGGCTGATGCACAGCACCGGGCCTTTGCCTTCGAGCCGTAGCTGGTTGTCTTCGCCGGTGACGCTGGGTAGTTTCATGGGCTCGAACAGGCTGCGGGCCTGGTTGGCGTAGTAACGCAGAAAGTCCACCGCCTCGCGCACTTCTGCCAGCGCGTTGTTCAGGGTTTTGCCCGCTTCGCGCATCGCCAGCATCATCAGTTCTTCGTAATGCTGCTCGAACAGCAGTGCGGTTTCTTCCAACAACGTTGCGCGTTCGTCCACATCGGTAGTGCGCCAGTGCGTGTACGCGGTGCGGCTGCGATCGAAGGCGTGCAGGCAGTCCTGGCGATTGGCCAGCACAAAGCTGCCGACTTTTTCCTGCGGATTTGTCGGCGACATCACGTCGCGGCGCTGTTCCGGTTTGTCGTGTTCCGATTGCAGATCCCAACGCATGTCCAGCAGCGGTTTCATGTCTTTCGCCAGTTGCTGCAGCGTGCGCAGGGATTCCAGGTTGAGGCCGCGGGAGTTGCGCCGCTCCGGGTAGAACACCCGGCGCGGCAGCGGAATTTTCGGATTGCGCAGGCGTTCCAGTGCCTTGATGGAATCCATGGGTTCCTCGATCAGCCAGCTACCGTCGCTCTGCGCCACCTGGATCTGGCGCACGAACGATGTGTTGGCGCCGTTTTCCAGCAGCCGCCGCACCAGATACGGCAGCAGATCCTGGAAGCTGCCCACCGGTGCGTACACCCGGCAGCGGGCGTCGTCGAAGGTGGACAGCACGTGATCGTACAGCGCTTCGCCCATGCCGTGCAGACGCTGGAATTCAAACTGCTTGTAACCTTTTTCTTCCGTGAGCGTGATGATGCTCGCCACCGTGTGGGCGTTGTGAGTGGCGAATTGCGGGAACAGAAAGTGGCGATCTTCCAGCAGCAGTTGCACGCAGGACAGGTAGCACAGATCGGTGTGGGATTTCAGGGTGAAGACCGGATATTCCTCCAGCCCGTTCTGCTGGGTCTGCTTGATTTCCGTGTCCCAGTAAGCGCCTTTTACGATGCGCACAGGAATCTGGCAGTGCAGGCTGCGCGATACATCCATCAGCCATTGCAGCACTTTCGGCGCGCGCTTCTGGTAGGTTTGCACCGCCAGGCCCAGTTTGCCCCAGTGGCGGATTTTGTTGTGGCCGGCGGCGCGGGCGAACGTCATCAGCGCTGGTTCCAGGCGCCAGCTTTCTTCGGCGTCCAGTGTCACGGCCACGTCTTTTTCCTGCGCCAGTAGCAGCAGTTCCATCAGCGTGTTATGCAGTGCGTCCATTGCCTGGCTCTGACGCAGTTCGAAACGCGGATGCAGGGCCGACAGTTTGATGGACAGGCTGCCCGCATTCAGACGCCCTTCGAACTGGGTGGCGATGTCCGTAATGGCGCTGGCGTAGGCGTCCTGGTAGCGGCGCACGTCCTGCGTGGTCATCGCCGCTTCGCCCAGCATGTCGAAGGAATGGAAGTAACCTTTCTCCGCTTCGCGTCGCGCATGTTGCACGGCCTGGGCAATGGTTTCGCCCGCCACAAACTGCTGGCCGACCACGGTCATGGACTGGCGGATGGCGCTCAGTGCCAGCGGTTCCCCCAGGCGCTTCAATAAATGGCGCAGGGATTCCTTCAGGGATTTGCTTTGCTGCGGGTCTTCATGCAGCAGTTTGCCGGTGAGCAGCAGGCCCCAGGTGGACGCATTCACCCACAGGGAATCGCTGTGGCCCAGGTGCTCGGCCCAGTTGCCCTGGTTGAGGCGATCGCGCAGGAAGCGTTCCGCTGTGTCGTGATCGGGAATGCGCAGCAGCGCTTCTGCCAGACACATCAGGATCACGCCTTCCTTGTTGTCGAGGCCGTATTCCTTCAGCAGGGTTTCCACGCGCATGCCGGGCTTGGCGTTGCGGATGGCGTTGAGCAGGTCGCGGGCGTAGGCGCGGATCTGTTCGCGGGTTTTGGTTTCGAGGGTGTAACCGAGCAGCAGCTCCTGCACCTGTTCTTCTTCGTTGCGCAGGTAGTGGTTGAGAATGTCGTCGCTCAGGGGGAATTCGAGGCCCATGGAGGTGGGGGCCTTGCAGCGGGCTGCAGCCATGGCAGTACTTCCTGTGTGCGGTACCTAATGGATTAAGTGTGGCACAGGTTGGGCAGGGGTGTGAGCCTCAACGGCTTTCAGCGAATGCGGAATTGCGCCACCAGATCCCGCAGGCGGGTGGCCTGGTGGGTCAGCGCGGTGCTGGCGTTGGTGTTGGCTGCCAGATTCTGGCTGACGTTGTCGGATGCTTTGCTGATGTGCTCGACGCTGCGGTGGATGTCCTGACTCACGGCGCTTTGCTGGTCAGTGGCGGTAGAAATCTGGAAATTCATCTGGTTGATCTGGCTGATCAGGGTGGACACTTCGGTCAGTGATTCCGCCACTTTCAGTGTCTGCTGCACGCTGCTGTTGGTGAGTTGCTGGGTGTTGCCGATGGCCTGGGCGGCGTTGGAGGCACCCCGCTGCAGGCGCTGGATCATGTTCTGGATGTCGGCGGTGGACTGCTGGGTGCGGGTGGCCAGGGTGCGTACTTCGTCGGCCACCACCGCAAATCCACGGCCCTGTTCGCCGGCGCGGGCGGCCTCGATGGCGGCGTTGAGCGCCAGCAGGTTGGTCTGTTCGGCGATGCCGCGGATCACTTCCAGCACCGAGCCGATGTTGTCGGTTTCACTGCGCAGGCTGTTGATTTCGTCCACGTTGCGCTGGTTTTCCTGATCCACCCGCATGATCAGTTCCCGGGTGGTGGCAATGTTGGCGTTGCTCACCTGCACCTGCTGTTCTGCCTGCTGGGCGGCACTGGCTGCGGCCGACGCATTGCGGGCAACGTCCTCGATCGTGGTACTCATCTGATTGATGGCGGTGGCTACCTGTTCGATCTGGCCGGATTGCTGATCCACGGTGGAACTGGAGCGGGCGGTGGTGTCCTGCAGGTTGCCGGCGCTTTGGTGCAGTTCCTGGGCGGTTTTGTCGATGTCCTGCACCACGGCGCGGACTTTGCCGACGAAGGCGTTGAAGTAGCGGGCGAATTCACCGATCTCGTCCTGGCTTTTCACCGGCAGTTCCTGGGTCAGGTCGCCATTCACCTCGGCGATCAGGCGCAGGCGGTCGCGGGCGTCCATCAGCGGACATACGATGGTGGCGCGGGTATACAGAAAACTGAGAAAGCCCACCAGAACACCACCAATGGCGGCCGCGACGAGCAGGGTGCGGGCGAAGCGTTCGGTGGCTTCCACGTTCGCTACCTGGGCTTCCACCTGACTGTCACCGAACTCTTCCAGTTCGGAGAGGAACGCCAGCATCTGGGTGCTGAAGCCGCGGAATTCCCGGAGCTGCTCGTGCAGTGTGGCGGTGTCGACGGCGTTCTGCTCGATTTTTTCCAGCGTGGTCAGCAACTGGCGTTTGCGTTGATCGTAGTCCCGCAGTTGCTGATCCAGCTGACGCAGCCGGACATCGGGAATCAGCCCCGAGGCACGCAGTTCGCCCAGCGCATCCTGGGTGAACGTTTCGTGCGCCTGCAGATGGACGCGCTGGCTGGCGGTGGGTTTGCCCTGCAGTGCCAGATCCGCCAGGTAGCCGAGTTCCAGCATTTCGCGCTGGATGCCGATGGTGGATTCCATGGCGCCATCGGCGGCCTGCCAGCCGGGCCCGGTGACAAAGCGAATGATGGCGGCTTCGCGGTTCAGGCCGATGAACGCAGTGCCCACTGCAGCCAGAATGAAAGCGGTGAGCACCAGATTGGCGATGTTGATCTTGTGATGGATGTTCATGGGGCCACGCAATAGTAGTCCGTTACTGTTTATCCAGCATAGAAGGTGACGGTCGCTTGCGCACGCCGACAGGGTTTATCGCCGGCACGGATGTGGTGCGGTGTCAGGGCACTGCCGGATCGGTGGGCACCAGGGTCGGGTCGTTGCCATCGGCCTGCACGCCGGGCTGGCGGCGCTGGGGCGGCATGGCGTTGTTGGCATCCACGCCGAAGGGTTCCTCGGTGTAGGGCTCCGGCACCAGCGGATCGAGCATGTCCTCCAGCGTGTCGCCAGCGGGGGACACCGATACCGGCAACACCTGATACTGGGCCAGCACCTGCTTCACCCGATCCCAGTCCACATCATGGCTGACCGGCGCAGGATCGTCGGGCCGCGCACGGGGCTGCACCGCCCGCTGCAGGTAGGGCGCCAGCGCCACCACCGCCCGGGTCATGGGCTGCTGGCTGGTGTCGTATTCCGCTATCGCCTCGTAGTGGGCCATCACCAGCTGACGCCCTTTCACGCCCACCAGCACCGGCTCGTCGATCACCCGCACCGCTTCGCCCACCGCAATCAAATCGAAAAACGTCACCGCATTTTCCGGATACAGGTGCAGGCAGCCGTGGCTGGTGCGCATGCCCAGGCCCCAGGGCTTGTTGGTGCCGTGAATGAAGATGCTCTTGAAGCCCAGACCCACCGCCAGCATGCCCATCGGGTTGTTGGGGCCGGGGGGAAAGTATTCGGGAAAGTTCTCGTCGCCGGCGGCCTTGTGTTCCTCGCGGATGCTTTTCGGCACCCACCAGGCCGGATCCTTGTGCTTGCCGACGATTTTGGTGTCCCCCAGGGGGGTCGACCAGCCGTCCCGCGCGATGCTGATGGGAAAGGTGATCACCGCAGGCTTTTCGCCCTTGGCCGGCTTGGGAAAATAAAACAGGCGGCGCTGGGGAATGTTGATGATCACCCCCGTCCAGGGCTTGGGCGGCAGGATGAACTGGGTGGGAATCACGATCTCGCCGTGCACTTCGGGCACCCACACGTCCACCTTGGGATTGGCCAGGGTGATTTCGTGGTAGCCCAGCTCGAAATGGCGGGCGATGTCCAGCAGGGTGTTGCGGCCCTGGGGAATCACCTTCTTGGGCGCGCCCACCACGGTGGAACCATCCTCCGGCAACTCGAAGCGCAGGGCACTGGCGGGCGCCGCCGGCAGCAGCAGGGAAAAAAACATCAGGGTCGCCAGCCATCGCTTACACTGAAAGTATCGAAACTGCTGTCTGCTCATGCTGTCCTGCCGCTGTACTGGCCTGTGTTATGAAGAAACTGAAGTCGGTTCTGTCGTTTATCCTGCTGTGCTGCCTGTCGCCGCTGCTCCACGCCCAGTCTGCCCTGATCCTGCCCAGTGAACGCTGGCTGCTGGTGGATGCCACCGCCCGCACGCTCAGTGTGATGCGGGGTGAAACCACGGTGGAGGCCCGCTTCGACGACATCGCCCTGGGCCGGCTCGGCCCCAAGCCTGTGCACTATCGCGGCGACACCAGCACCCCCACAGGTGAATTCCACATCGACGCCATCAATCACCAGAGCAACTATACCCTGTTTTTCCGCCTGAATTACCCTACAGTGGCCCATGCCAGCCTGGCCCTGGCAGCCGGCAAAATCACGCCGCAGGAACACGAGCGCATCGCCCTGGCGGAATGGCGCGGCAAGCCGCCGCCGCAGGACACGCCGCTGGGGGGCATGATCGGCATTCACGGGATCGGGCGTGGCAGTCTCAAGGTGCACCGCGATTTCAACTGGACGGAAGGCTGTGTGGCGCTGGATAACCAGCAGATTCACGCGCTGGCTCGCTATGTGCGGATGGGCATGCGGGTGATCATCCGGGAATGACGGGGCCGGGTTGCCGGCCCCTGTCCGGTAATCACTTCATCATGGATTTCTTGAACATGCGGTCGACTTTCTCGTTGACCTGATTGGCAGTGGCTTCGGCGGAATCAGCCTTGGCAGACGCGGCATTGGCGGTGGCCATGGCCTGATCCGCAGTGGCCTTGGCACCGTTGGCAGTGGTTTGGGCGGCGTCGGCAGTGGCCTGGGCCTTTTCTGCCATCGCGCGTACTTCCGCCAGTTCAGAGGTGGTGGCGCAACCAGTCAGTGTGACTGCAGCCAGCAGTGCAGCCAAAGCAATGTGTTTTTTCATGTGCAGTATCCTCAGTGAATGAAATGGTCTTGATTCAGGCAGCGGATCCTCCGCGTGCGTGCAGGTACCCTAACACCATGCCTGAGCCGGAATGTTGATCCATGCCAAATTTCGCAGATCCGCCTGGTGTCGAAAAAACTGCCCCGTGTGTCAGGACTGTCCAGCTTTTTGGCAGTTGGCGTCATTGCCGCTGAAAAACCCCACTGCCCATAATCGGGCCTCGATTATTCACCACGCTTGCTGCAGGGATTCATTCCATGACCACCGCTGTGCCGTTTCCGCGCTTGTTTGCGCCGCTGGATCTGGGCTTCACCCGCCTGAAAAACCGCATCCTCATGGGCTCCATGCACACCATGCTGGAGGAAATGCCCGGTGGTTTCGAAAAGATGGCGGCCTATTTTGGCGAGCGCGCGGCGGGCGGCGTGGGCATGATCATCACCGGCGGCATCGCGCCCAACGACGTGGGATTGCCGACACCGGGCCTGGCGAAACTGTCCACGCCGGAAGAAGCCGCACAGCATCGCATCGTCACCGAACGTGTGCACGCGATCGCGCCCGATTGCAAGATCTGCATGCAGATCCTGCACGTGGGCCGCTACGCCTATCATCCCAATCTGGTGGCGCCATCGCCCATTCGCGCCCGCATCAGCCCCTGTGTGCCCAACGAACTGACAGAAGAGCAGATCTGGGAGCAGATCCACGACTTTGTGAATTGCGCGCGGCTGGCAAAAGAAGCCGGCTACGACGGCGTGGAAGTGATCGGCTCCGCCGGCTACCTGATCAGTGAATTCCTCGTCACCCACACCAACAAACGCACCGATGGCTGGGGCGGTTCCTACGAAAATCGCATGCGCTTTCCGCTGGAAATCATCTCCCGCATTCGCCAGGCGGTGGGGCCGGATTTCATTCTGGTGTATCGCATCGCCGCGATGGAGCTGCTGGACAACGGCAGCAGCTGGGATGAAGTGGTGACATTGGCGAAAGCCATCGAAAAGGCCGGCGCCACGATTATCAGTACCCACTTCACCTGGCACGAGGCGCGGGTGCCCACGCTCGCCACCATGGTGCCGCGGGCGGCGTTCACCGGTGTCACCGCGCGTCTGCGCAAGGAACTGAAAATCCCGGTGATCACCAGCAATCGCATCAACATGCCCGACGTGGCGGAACAGGTACTGGCGGATGGCCGTGCCGACATCGTATCCATGGCACGCCCCATGCTGGCCGATCCGGAATTTGCCAACAAGGCGCGGGAAAACCGCGTCGATGAAATCAATACCTGCATCGCCTGCAACCAGGCCTGCCTGGATCATGCCTTTTCCGGCAAGCTCACCACCTGTCTGGTGAATCCCCGTGCCTGTTACGAAACCGAGCTGAATTTTCTGCCAGTGAAAATCGCGAAGAAAATCGCCGTGGTGGGCGCAGGGCCGGCGGGCATGGCGTTTGCCGTGAATGCCGCCGGACGCGGTCACCAGGTCACGCTGTTCGACAGCGCGGGCGAAATCGGCGGCCAGTTCAACGTCGCCAAACGCATTCCCGGTAAGGAAGAATTCAGTGAGACGTTGCGCTACTTCCGCAAGCAGATCGAACTGACCGGCGTGAATCTGCAGCTGAATCACCGCGTCAGCGCACCGGAATTGATTGCGGGCACGTTCGACGAGATTGTGCTGGCCACTGGCGTGACACCGCGCACGCCGGATATCAAAGGCATCGAGCATCCCATGGTGATCGGTTATCTGGATGCGATTCTGGGCCGCAAGCCGGTGGGCAGAAAGGTCGCCATCATCGGCGCCGGCGGCATCGGCTTCGACGTGGCGGAACTGATTTCCCACAAGGGCGTTTCCTCCGGTGTCAGTCTGCAGGTGTTTGCGCGGGAGTGGGGCGTGGATTTCGACAATCACCCCCGCGGCGGAGTGGCCGGCGTAGAGCCGCACGTGGAAAAGGCCGATCGTGAAATCTGGTTGCTGCAACGCAAGAATACCCCGGTGGGTGCCGGCCTGGGTCGCACTACCGGCTGGACCCACAAAATCCTGCTGGAACGGCGCGATGTGCGCATGCTGAACGGCGTGGAGTATCAGCGTATCGACGATGAAGGTTTGCATATCACCCTGGGCGGTCAGCCGCAGACGCTGCCGGTGGACACGATCATCGTTTGCGCCGGCCAGGAACCGCTGCGGGAACTGCAGGATGCGCTGGTGGCAGCGAACCAGAACGTACATCTGATCGGCGGCGCCGACGTGGCGGCAGAGCTGGATGCCAAGCGCGCCATCAATCAGGCGTCGTGGCTGGCGGCTGCCATCTGACAGCGTCGGCTTGATTATTTTGCCTATACTGAAAGGGGATTTCGGTTGACCGGCTGCACCGTTGCACCGGCAGGGATAGAAGCACGATGGCGTTTTGGCACACATGGTTCGGTCAGTCACCGGCAGCTAACGTGGTGGCGCCGGAGGTGCAGCGGCTGCAGGCGCAACTCACCGCCGTGGAGCGGGAGCTGCAGCTGTTTCGCAAAATCAAGCAGGTGGCGGATCTGCAGCGTCAGTACATTCACCATCAGCTGGATGAAGAAGCGCGCCTGCGTCAGCTGTGGTTTGCCACGGCGGACACCATCGACACGATTCGTCACACCGTGGCCGAAAGCGCCGCCGAAGCGCGCCAGCAGCGCATCAAACTGTCCGATTCCACGGTGGATTACGAACAGATCAAATCCATTCTGGGCGGTGTCGCGTCGGCGCTGATCGTGATGGACGGCAAGACCGGCGAAGTCACCACCGGTGTGAAGGAGCTGGCGGATGCCGGCGCCCAGATCGAAAAATTTGTCGCCCAGATCAAGGAGATTTCCGACCAGACCAATCTGCTGGCACTCAACGCTGCCATCGAAGCCGCCCGCGCCGGTGAGCAGGGGCGTGGCTTTGCAGTAGTGGCGGATGAAGTGCGCAATCTTGCCAAGAAATCCGCCAGCGCCTCGGCCGAGATCACCAGTCTGGTAACGGTGATCGGCCAGAAAACCCAAAGCGTGTCCGATCGCATCGCCGCCACCGGCGAAACCAGCCGGGCGCTGTCCAGTACCACTGGCCAGGTGCTGGGCACCGTGGATGATTTTGTTCACCTGGCTCAGACCATGTCCTCGGCCATTGCGATTTCGGCGGAAAAAAGTTTCATCCAGACGGTGAAACTCGATCACGTGGTGTGGAAGGCCGAGGTGTATCGCCGTTACTGGCAGCTTTCCAACAAAGCCATCGCTGAATTTTCCGATCACCACCAGTGCCGGCTGGGCAAATGGTATTACCAGGGTGACGGCAAGAAGAGTTATCACGCCCTCAAGGCCTTCCGCACCCTGGAAGAGCCGCACAAGCAGGTGCACGATAACGGCATCGCCGCGCTGCATCTGCTGGAACAGAACAAACATCAGGATGCCATCGCCGCGCTGGAAAAAATGGAAAGTGCCAGCCAGAAAGTGCTGGAAGAACTGACCCGGCTGGAGCGGGAAATCATTGCATCCGGCGCGGCGCTGACCGTCGGTGCCGGCCGCAATGATGGTGCCGGCAGTACCGAACTGTTCTGAAGCGTAACATTCCCTCCATCGCGGCCTGATCACGTCGCCCCTTGGGTGCGGCAGCAGGCTGCCCCCGCCGGACACTGGCAAAACCTGAGCAGACGGATTACGCTGCCCCAGACTTATCCCATCACAACACCGTTCATTGGACGAAGCATCCGGGGATCACACCATGAGTCACAGCTTCAGTTTTTTCCGCGCAGGCGGCTTCAATCAGGTGCGCTTCAAATCCGGCGCAGATCTGCTCAATATCGATCAACTGGATCAGAAACTCTGGGTGGCGCTGGCGTGCCCCACCACCGGGCTGGTGTTCGATGCCCGTACCCTGGCGCTGATCGACAGCGATGGCGATGGCCGCATCCGCGCCAATGAACTGATCGGCGCCGTCAAATGGGCCGGCAAGCTGCTGAAGAATCCCGATGATCTGCTGAAAGCCCCGGCGGAACTGCCGCTCAATGCGATCAACGCCGATAGCGACGAAGGCAAGCTGGTGCTGCACGCCGCCAAAACCGTGCTGGAAGGACTGGGCAAGGCGGGCGCGCCGGCCATCAGCGTGGCTGAAACCGCCGACGCACTGAAAGCCTTCAATGCCATGCGCTTCAATGGTGATGGTGTGCTGCCGGTGGAATCCGCCGACAGCGACGACGCCAAGGCCCTGATCACCGACATCCTCGCCACCGTGGGCGGTGTCGACGACCGCTCCGGCAAACCCGGTGTCAACGCGGAAAAAACCGCCGAATTCTTCAAGGCGGCCGGTGAGTACGTTGCCTGGTACGACAAGGCCGCCGCCGACACCGCGCTGCTGCCGCTGCAGGCTGACACCGCCGCCGCCCTCGACGCCCTCAATGCCGTGCGCGCCAAGATCGACGATTTCTTCGTGCGCTGCGAGCTGGCCGCCTTCGATGCCCGCGCCATCGCCGCCCTCAACCGGGAAGAAAAGGAATACTTCGCCCTCGCGGTGAAAGACCTGCAGATCACCAGCGACGAAATCCGCTGCCTGCCCCTGGCCCACATCGATTCCGCCACGCCGTTGCCGCTGAAGAAAGGCATCAACCCCGCCTGGACCGGCGCGCTCGATACCTTCACCGCCAAGGTCGTGAAGCCTCTGCTGGGTGACATCAGCGAACTCACCCAGGCCCAATGGCATGACATCAAGTCCCGCCTGGGTCAGTTCGAAGCCTGGCAGGGCGCCAAGGCCGGCGCGGTGGTGGAAAAACTGGGCATCGAACGTCTGCGCGCGCTGGCCGCGCCCGGTGGCGATCAGCTGCTCGCCCCCCTGTTCGACAAGGAAAAAGCCCAGGAATCCACCGCCAACGCCATCGCGTCGGTGGAGCGGCTGGTGCGCTACGTGCGCGACCTGCATGCGCTGGCGATCAACTTCGTCAGCTTCCAGCAGTTCTACCAGCGCAAGTCACCGGCCATCTTCCAGGTGGGCACCCTGTACCTGGATCAGCGCGCGGCGGAACTCTGTCTGCGGGTGGAGGATGTGGCCAGGCATGCGGTGATGGCGCCGTTGTCCCGCGCCTACCTGGTGTACTGCGACTGTGTGCGCAAGGCCACCGGCGAGAAGATGACGATCGCCGCCGCCTTCACCAACGGCGACTGCGACAATCTGATGGTGGGCCGCAACGGCATTTTCTACGATCGCGACGGCAAAGACTGGGATGCCACCGTCACCAAACTGGTGGAAAACCCCATCTCCATTCGTCAGGCGTTCTGGAGTCCCTACAAGAAACTGATCCGCTTCATCGAAGAGCAGGTGGCCAAGCGGGCGGCCGCCGGCGAAGCCTCTTCCAGCACCATGCTGACCGGAGCGGCGGACAAGGTCGGTACGGCGGCCACCACCGGCAAGGCGGATGCGGTGGCACCGAAGAAATTCGATGTGGGTGTGGTCGCTGCATTGGGTGTTGCCGTCGGCGGTATTACGGCGGCATTGGGGGCCTTGCTGCAAGCCTTCTTCGGCCTGGGATTCTGGATGCCGCTGGGCGTGCTGGGCCTGGTGCTGCTGATTTCCGGCCCCTCCATGCTGATTGCCTGGCTCAAGCTGCGTCAGCGCAATGTGGGGCCGATCCTGGATGCCAATGGCTGGGCCGTCAACGCCCACGCCCGGGTCAACCTGCCGTTTGGTGCTTCGCTCACCCGGCTGGCCGTATTGCCCAAGGATGCCACGCTGGACGCGGTGGACCCCTTCGCCGAGAAGAAGCGGCCGTGGAAACTCTATGGCGTGCTGGCAGTGATTCTGGTGCTGGGCCTGTGCTGGTTCAACGGCAATCTGGACGGCGCCCTGCCGGCATCCCTGCAGAAGGCCACCGTGCTGGGGGGCGACAAGGTGGAAGCGGCGGCGCCCGCGTCAGAGCCGGCTGCTCCGCCGGCACCCGCCAACCCCTGATACGAAAAAGGTGAGCACCCGGCAGCCGGGGCTCACCTTGCCGTGTGTTCAGACGCGATACTCAGGCGCAGTCTTTGGCCATGATTTTGGTCTGGCGTTCGATCTTGTCCATCACCGCCATGAGCAGGGTCGACACCACAAATCCCATATGCACGATCAGCAGCCACATCAGCTTGGTTTCCTCGGGGCTGTCGGCGGCGGTCGGTTTGAAGTCCATATACGTCTTCAGCAGATGAATCGCCGAGATCGCCACGATCGACGATGACAGCTTCAGCTTCAGCGAGCCGGAATCCATCTTGCCCAGCCAGGACAGCTTCTCGCCACCGGCCTTGATGTCGATCTGGGACACGAAATTCTCGTAACCCGAGAACATCACCATCACGATCAGGCTGCCCACCAGGGTCAGGTCGATCATGGTCAGCATGAACAGGATAAGATCCTGCTCCTTCATGGACGGCAGCAGGAAGGCCAGGTGGGCCAGCTCCTGGAAGAATTTCACGGCCAGCGCCAGCAGCAACAGGCTCAGGCCCAGGTAGACCGGCGCCATCAGCCAGCGGCTGGCGTACAGGATTTTCTCGATGATGGATTCCATGACAACCACTCACTACGGTTCGAAAAGGGGTAGAAACGCGCGAACAATACCGGATTTTACGGCCCCGGTCACGATTTGGCAGGGCTGATTTGGTTAGGGTAAAGGCTTGAGACTACAATTGATTTTCAGGTCCCTTTGCCAGCGAGAACCCGCCCGTCGTGTCCAACGCCAAGCCCGGAAAAGCCAACTTCCTGCAACCCAGCATCCGCATCGACGTGCGCTGGGTGCTGGATGGCCTGCTGGAAGACGGTCGCATCAGCGAACGCGACGTGAATTTCGTCGCCGGCCAGCGTCGGGAAAAGGCCGAGCTCAACTGGAATCCCCTGCAGTTCGTGGCCAAGTTCAACCTCACCGACCAGCAGGATGAACAGCACAAGCTGACCCTGGACAAACTCACCGACTGGTTGTCCAAGCGCTCCGGCCAGCCCCAGTACCACATCGATCCGCTCAAGGTGGATGTCACTGCCATCACGTCCATCATGTCGTTCAACTTCGCCGAACGGCACGAGATCCTGGCCGTGGCGGTGGACAAGGACACCGTCACCATCGCCAGCGGCCAGCCCTTCCTGTCCGACTGGGAGCATGGCCTGGAACAGACCCTGCGCGGCAAGAAGATCAAGCGGGTGATCGTCAATCCGGCGGATCTGAAGCGCTTCACCCTGGAATTCTACAACCTGGCCCGCTCGGTGAAGGGCGCGGCGGGCAAGGACTCCGGGCTGTCCAACGTCACCAATTTCGAGCAGCTGCTGCAGCTGGGCGAACTGACTTCACCGGACGCCAACGACCAGCACATCGTCAAGATCGTGGACTGGCTGCTACAGTACGCCTTCGACCAGCGCGCCAGCGATATTCATCTGGAACCGCGCCGGGACACCGGCAATATCCGCTTCCGCATCGATGGCGTGCTGCACGATGTCTACGAGCTGCCCGCCGCCGTGCTGGCCGCCGTCACCAGCCGCATCAAGATCCTGGGCCGCATGGATGTGGCGGAAAAGCGCCGGCCCCAGGATGGTCGCCTGAAAACCAAGGGCGGCGAGGGGATGGAGGTGGAACTGCGTTTGTCCACCCTGCCCACGGCGTTCGGCGAAAAGATGGTGATGCGGATTTTCGACCCGGAAGTGCTGGTGCGCAGCGCCGCCCAGATGGGCCTCACCGACGAGGATTACGAAAAGTGGCAGAACATGGTGAGCCAGCCCAACGGCATCGTGCTGGTCACCGGCCCCACCGGCTCGGGCAAGACCACCACGCTCTATTCCACCCTCAAGCAGCTGGCCACCCGCGAAGTGAACGTCTGCACCATTGAAGATCCCATCGAGATGGTGGAGCCCTCCTTCAACCAGATGCAGGTGATGGACAACATTGACCTGGGTTTTGCCGACGGCGTGCGGGCGCTGCTGCGGCAGGATCCGGACATCATCATGGTGGGCGAGATCCGTGATCTGGAAACCGCCAACATGGCGATCCAGGCGGCGCTCACCGGGCATCTGGTGATTTCCACCCTGCACACCAACGATGCGCCCTCCGCTGTGGTGCGTCTGATGGATCTGGGGGTGGCGCCCTATCTGATTTCCGCCACCTTGCTGGGGGTGATGGCCCAGCGTCTGGTGCGTACCCTGTGCCCCCACTGCAAGCGTGACACCCACATCGATCCGGACGCCTGGGAAACCCTGATCAGCCCCTTCAAGGGCAAGCTGCCCGACAAGGTAAAGATGCCGGTAGGCTGCCTGGAATGCCGCAAGACCGGCTACATGGGCCGGGTCGGCATCTACGAAATCATGGTACTGTCCCAGGAATTGAAGGACATGATCAGCCATTCGGCAGAACTCAACACCATCCGCAAGCAGGCCCTGAAGGAAGGTATGCGCACCCTGCGCCTGTCCGGTGCCCACAAGGTGGCGGCGGGTCTCACCACCCCCGAGGAAGTGCTGCGGGTGGCGCCGGCCATTTCCGGCCTGTCGTGATAGATCGGTCACAACGGCCGATTTTTTCCTGGTTAGAACGTTCCAAAAGGTCATCACCCGTTGTTAGAATGCGGAATTGTACAAAAACGCATCGCATATTTACGGGCTGCACACCTCGCCTGCTCCAACAACAATAACAATCATCCAAAGTGGCATTCCCATGAGTTCCCTGTTGTCGGCGTTCTCGCCTGTCCGCAATATCAAGCAGCTGTTTGTCCGCCCGCCTGGCAATTTCCCGGTGCTCGACGGCTTTCGTGCGCTGTCGATGCTGATGATCATGGTGTTCCACACCTTTGCCATCTACACCAACAGCCACCCGGATATCACCATGATCGACATGATCGAAGAGGGCGGGCTGTGGTGGTCGTGGGCGTGGAATGCCGACAAGAGCGTGGATATTTTCTTCGTCATCAGCGGCTTTCTGATCAGCGGCATCCTGCTGCGCCAGATCGATCGCGACGGCAAGATCCAGATGTGGAATTTCTACTCACGCCGCTTTCTGCGCCTGAGCCCGGCGTACTGGCTGGCGATCGGCATCTATGTGTGGCTGGGCTATTCCACCATGGGGCCGGAGGCTCGCGAGCACCTGAAAATCGATAATCTGTGGGCCAACATCCTCTACGTGAACAACTTCCTGCCGTACAAGGAACAGGCCATGAACTGGACCTGGACCCTGGCCATCGAAGAACAGTTTTATCTGCTGTATCCGCTGCTGCTGGTATTCGTGATGAAGTTCCGCAATCCCGAGCGCTGGCTGTGGGGCATGCTGGGATTGTCGTTCGTGATCACGTTCGCGGTGATCATGGGGGATGAACAGATTCGCAGCCGGCCCGGCAGCCATATCGTGATGGATCCGGATTTTCATGCCCATCATTTCAGTGTGCTGTACGACAACCTTTACACCCGCTACGGCGCGTTGCTGTGCGGCTGTCTGGGGGCGTTCTATTACTTTCATCACGAGGCCGCCACCAAGCGTTTCATGAGCACGCCGCTGGGCCATGCGCTGGGCTGGCTGAGTCTGGCGGTCATCGTGGTGCTGATGATGACGCCGGTGCTGTCGCGGCAGTTCGATGATTACTACTGGGGCAATATTCTGTATCAGACCTTCAGCCGCAATCTGTTTTCCGGCGCGCTCACTTACCTGATCCTGCTGTGCGTGGAAAAGAGCTACATGAGCCAGGTGCTGAATCTGATCTTTGCCAACCGCTTCTGGTATCCGCTGGCCCAGCTATCCTATTCGATGTACCTGCTGCATGTGCTGCCCATCGTGGCCATGGTGTCGCTGGGCATCAATGCCATGCAGAAATATCCCGAGCGTTACGACTACACCCACTGGGAGGCCATGTGCATCATCACGCTCTACAGCACCGGGTTGACCATTCTGGGCGCCGTGATCATCTACCTGCTGGTGGAACGCCCCATCATGAATCTGCGGAAGTGAAGTCATGACCGCCGTGACGTTGCCCCGCTACTGTTACTGGGTGCTGGGGATGGCGCTGCTGCTGTGCGCGCCGTCGCTGTGGGTGGGGCTGCAGCTGGACGATTATTTTCACTGGGGACTGGTCACCGAGCAGAATCCCATTCTGGTCACCAACAGCCCCGCCAGCCTCTACGGCCTGTTCTCGTTTCTGGATGGTGATCCGGGCCGGGTGCTGGATCTGACCAACCTGGGCCTGCTGCCCTGGTGGACCCATCCGGAAGTGAAATACGCCTTCTGGCGCCCCCTCACCGAATTCACCCACGGCATCGATTACAGCCTGTGGCCGTCGCTGCCCTGGCTGATGCACGTGCACAGTCTGCTGTACTTTTCCATTCTGCTGCTGTGCACGTTTCGCCTGCTGGCGGCGGTGCAGGGGCAGGGGCAGGGGCGGGCGCTGTGGTGGTCGGTGCTGCTGTTCGGCCTGTTCTATGGTCACGGCATGCCGGCGGGCTGGCTGGCCAACCGCAACGCGCTGCTGGCGGGGATTTTTCTGGCGCTCACCCTGCATTGTCATCACCAGTGGCGGGAGCAGGCGCGCGGCATTCTGGATCTGCGGGCGGTGCTGCTGTTCGTGGCGGGATTGCTGTGCGGCGAAATGGCGGTGAGCACCGGGCTCTACATCCTGGCCTATGGCCTGTTCATGGATCGCGGGCGCTGGTTCGATCGCATCGTGTCGATTCTGCCCTATGCCCTGGCCGGTGCCATCTGGCTGGGGGTGCGGGGCATGCTGGGGTATGGTGCCCAGGGCTCGGGCCATTACATCGATCCGCTGGCCACGCCGGGGCTGTTCCTGCAGAGTCTGGCGCAGCGGGGCCTCGATCTGCTGGCGGGGGTGTTTTTCTCGCTGCCGCCGGAACTGGGTTCGGCCCTGCCGGACGGTCGCATCTGGGTCTATCTGGGGCTGTTTGTGCTGCTGATGGCGCTGGCCTGGCCGTTGCTGCGGCAGGATCGGCGGGCACGCTTCTGGCTGGCAGGTGCGCTGCTGTGTCTGCTGCCGATTGCCAGCACGATTTCCCACAGCCGTCTGCTGCTGGCGACCAGTGTGGGTGTGGCAGGCTTTCTGGGATTGTGGCTGCAGGCCTGGCGTGATGGACAGCTGGCTCAGGGCGCGGGGCTCAAGCAACTGATTGCGGTTGTGGCCGGTCTGATCATTGTGCTGAAGGTGGGGCTGTCGGCCCTGCTGCTGCCGGTGGAAGCCTACTCGGTGCGACTGGCGGGGGATTCCTGGATTACCAGTGGCGCCCTGTCCTGGGAATTGCCGGAAAATCCCAATGGCACCACGCCGGTGCTGATCAATCCGCCCCTGTCCAGCGCCGGGGGTTACATCAATGGCGCCCGCGCCTACCATGGCCTGCCGGTGGCGGCCAAAACCTGGCTGCTGGCGTCGGGCACCCGGCCACTGACGCTGACCGTGCTCAACACCCGAGCGTTCGATCTGGCCAGCGACAAAGGCCTGTACGACCCGGTGCAGGAAGGCCTGCTGCGCGGCCCGCAATCACCGCTGGCCGAAGGCGATTCCCTGCGTCTGCCCGGCGTGATCATCACGGTGATGGAAGAACGCAACGGCGTGCCCACCCGCGCTCGTTTCCAGTTCGCCCAGGCCTTCGACTCCGACGCCTACCGTTTCTATCTGTGGAACAACGGCAAGGTGACGGAATGCCAGCTGCCGGAGCGGGGCCAGTCCGTGCTGCTGAAGCTCGACAGTGCGAGCTGCCGCGCCGGCTGATTCCGGCCTTTCCGTTGTCCGGCGTCAGAGAAGTTTTTCCGCTTCGGGTAGAATGAAAACATCGCCCTGCACGGAAACGCTTTGCCCATGCCTGTTACGCCCGAACTGATTCACGCCCTGCCCGAACCCTTGCGCGCCCATGTTGAACAACAGCGAGCGCTGCTGGCGGATGCGTTGCAGGAACAGCAGATCACGCTGATCCTGGACGCCGGCCAGCAACAACAACTGGTGCAGGTGCTCACCGCCAGCGATTACGTGGCCAAGCAGCTGCAGCGCTATCCGCAGTTGCTGGCAGATCTGCTCAGCAGCGGCGAACTGACCCGCAGTTTCTCCGCATCCGAATACGACACCCGCCTGCGCGACGCTCTGGCGTCCATCGCCGATGAAAACCTGCTGTCGCAAACCCTGCGCCAGATCCGTCGTCGTGAAATGATCCGCATCATCTGGCGCGACACCACCGGGCTGGCGGCGTTTCAGGAAACCGCGCTCGATCTGTCGCGCTTTGCCGATGCCTGCATTGATCACGCGCTGCAGAAAGCCTATGGAGTGCAGACCGCCCTGTCCGGCACACCGCTGTACAAAAACAGCGGTCAGCCGATGCCGCTGGTGGTGCTGGGCATGGGCAAGCTGGGCGCGCTGGAGTTGAATCTGTCCTCTGACATCGACCTGATTTTCGCCTACGCCCACGAAGGCGAAACCCAGGGTGGCCCCCGCTCGGTGGATCACCGGGAATTTTTTCTGCGCCTGGGCCAGCGCCTGATCAAGCTGCTCGACGAAAACACAGCGGAAGGTTTCGTGTTCCGCGTCGACATGCGCCTGCGTCCGTTTGGCGCCAGCGGCCCTCTCGCCATGAGTTTTTCCGCCATGGAAAACTATTACGAAGAGCAGGGCCGCGAGTGGGAACGCTACGCCATGATCAAGGCCCGTGACATCGGCAGCGACAACGGCGACGGCGCGCGCCTGCTCACCGCGTTGCGCCCGTTCATCTATCGCCGCTATGTGGATTTCGGCGTGATCGAATCCCTGCGTGAACTGAAAAACCTGATCAACCAGGAAGTGCTGCGCCGAGGCAAGGAAGACAATGTGAAAACCGGCGCCGGTGGCATTCGCGAAATCGAATTCATCGCGCAAGTATTCCAGCTGATTCGCGGCGGCCAGGAAACCGATCTGCAGCAGCGCAATCTGCTGACGGTGCTCAACGTGATCCGCGATCTGGAATTATTGCCGGATGCCATCGTGAAGGAATTGCGCGCCGACTACATCTTCCTGCGCAATATCGAACACCGCATCCAGGCCCTGCAGGATCGCCAGACCCAGCTGCTGCCCGGCGATGATTTCAACCGCCTGCGCATCGCTTTCGGTCTGGGTTTCAGCGATTGGGAATCCTTCTACACCGCGCTGGAAAATGCCCGCAACCGCGTGCGCACCCACTTCGCCAATCTGATCGCCGATTCCAACAAGGAAGAGCAGGAACAGGTGCGGGATCAGGCGGTAAATCTGTGGATGCAGACGGAAACGCAAGAAGACGGCGTGCAGGATCTGACTGAGCTGGGATATCGCGATCCGGCGGACACCTGGCGCCTGCTCAGCGAAATGAAATCCAGCAAGCAGGTCACCCATCTGCAGGCGGTGGCGCGGGAGCGGCTCGACAAACTGATGCCACTGCTGATCAACGCCTGCGCCCGGCAGGACAATCCGGATCTCGCGTTGCAACGGGTGCTGCGCCTGGTGGAAGCGGTGCGGCGCCGTTCCGCCTACATCGCACTGCTGGTGGAAAATCCGCGCTCGTTGCATCGCCTGGCCATGCTGTTCAACGCCAGT
Source organism: Pseudomonadales bacterium (assembly GCA_020062665.1). Taxonomy (GTDB): domain Bacteria; phylum Pseudomonadota; class Gammaproteobacteria; order Pseudomonadales; family Ketobacteraceae; genus Ch67. The sequence goes on along the minus strand of JAGUVW010000023.1, from coordinate 88,946 downwards.
CCCTGGGTGGCGGACACCATGTGTCGCTACCCGGTGCTGCTCGACCAGCTGCTCAACGAAGCTACCTTGCTGAAACCCCTCACCGTGGATGTACTGCAGAACGAACTGCGCCAGTTCATGCTGCGGGTGCCGGAAGACGATCTGGAACGGCAGATGGACACCCTGCGCCAGTTCAAGAATGCGCACGTGCTGCGGGTGGCGGCGTCGGAACTGGCCGGCACACTGCCGCTGATGAAGGTGAGCGACTACCTGACCTGGCTTGCCGAAGCCATGCTGCAGACGGTTTTCGAACTGGCCTGGCGCCAGATGACGGAAAAATTCGGCCGGCCCCAGCGGGAACCCGGCGTGCCCTGCGACCCCGATTTCATCATCGTCGGCTACGGCAAGGTAGGCGGGCTGGAACTCAGCTACAGCTCCGACCTGGATCTGGTCTTCCTCCACGACGCCCATCCGGCGCTGGAAACCGACGGCAGCAGCCCCCTCGACAACAACGTCTTCTTCGCCCGCCTGGGCCAGCGCATCATCCACATCCTCACCACCCGCATGGCTTCCGGCGAACTGTACGAAGTGGACATGCGTCTGCGTCCCTCCGGCAATTCCGGTTTGCTGGTCAGCTCGCTGAATGCTTTCAAAAATTATCAGGAGGAAGAAGCCTGGACCTGGGAACATCAGGCCCTGGTACGCGCGCGAGTGGTGGCGGGCTGTCCGCGCCTGAAAGTCAAGTTCGAGGCCGAGCGTCACGCCATCCTGGCCAAGCCCCGCGATCCTGCCAAACTGGCCGCCGACGTACGCGACATGCGGGCGAAAATGCTCGCCAATCTGAGCACTTACAAAAATGTTGCCGAGCTGGATGAGAGCCTGCTGACCGTCGACAAGGAATTCGACCTGAAACAGGATCCCGGCGGCATCGTCGATATCGAATTCCTGGCCCAGTTCCTGGCCCTGCGCTGGAGCGCTGAAAAGCCCCTGCTGGCCAAGTGGACCGACAACATGCGCATCTTCGACGAGGCCCGCGACGCCGGCCTGCTGACGGTAGATGAGGCCACCGACCTGCAGAACGCCTACCTGCAACTGCGCAGCGAATCCCACCGCCGCGCCCTGCAGAATGCCCCCTCGAAGGTGAGTGGCGACCAGTTCACCACCGAACGGCGGCGGGTGCGGGAAATCTGGGGCAAGGTCCTGGGCTGACCTCGTCAACCCCCGGCCCCTTTTGGTATAGTGTCCGGCCTTATATCCCTGTTACAGGCTGACCCTGCGTAAAAAGAGGAGTGTTCCACCATGTCCATGGCCGACCGTGACGGTCTCATCTGGTTTGACGGCGAACTGGTACCCTGGCGCGATGCCCAGGTCCATGTGCTCACCCACACCCTGCACTATGGCATGGGCGTGTTCGAGGGTGTGCGTGCCTATGCCACTGTGAACGGCCCTGGCATCTTCCGCCTCCAGGAACACACCGACCGCCTGTTCCGCTCCGCCCACATCATGAACATGAAGATGCCCTTCACCAAGGAACAGGTGAACGAGGCCCAGCTGGCCGCCGTGCGCGCCAACAACCTGCCCCACGCTTACCTGCGTCCGATGGTGTTCTTCGGCTCCGAGGGCATGGGCCTGCGTGCCAGCAACCTGAAAGTGCACCTGATCGTCGCCGCCTGGGAATGGCCGTCCTACATGTCGCCGGAAGCCAAGGAAGTGGGCATCAAGGTGCGCACCTCGTCCTACACCCGCCATCACGTCAACATCTCCATGTGCAAGGCGAAGGCGAATGGTCACTACATCAACTCCATGCTGGCCCTGAATGAAGCCCTGAGCTGCGGCTGCGAAGAAGCCCTGCTGCTGGACACCGAAGGCTACGTGGCCGAGGGCAGCGGTGAGAACGTCTTCACCGTTTACAAAGGCAAGATCTACACCCCGGAACTGACCGCCTGCCTGGACGGCATCACCCGCGCCACCGTGATGCAGCTGGCCAACGAGCTGGGCTATGAAGTCATCGAAAAGCGCATCACCCGCGACGAAGTCTACGTGGCGGATGAAGCCTTCTTCACCGGCACCGCCGCCGAGGTTCTGCCGATCCAGCAACTGGATGGCCGTGTGATCGGCTCCGGCAAGCGCGGCCCCGTCACCGAGCAGCTGCAGAAGCTGTATTTCGACGTGGTCATGGGCCGCTCCGAGAAGCACAAGGACTGGATCAGCTACGTCTGATCGCTGCGCCGCGGCTGCGGGGGCCTTCATCCTGCGGTCGCGGTTTCTCTCATCCCTGCCAGAAGGCCACCATGACAGACCCCGCCAAGCCCATTGTTCTCTGGGTTGTCACCGACGAAAAGCCCGGTCATCGCAGCCAGCAGGAAGGTCTGGTGGAGCGCCTGCAGGCCCTTGCGCCGTTTACCGTGCACTGGATTGCGGTTGATAACCTGTCGGTGAGCCTGCTGGATGCGCTGCTGCGGCGTCGCGTGAAACCGGAACTGCCGGTGCCGGAGTGGATTCTGGGTGCGGGGGCGGGCACTCACAGCCTGATTCTGAAGCTGAAGCGTATTTTCCGCGCCAAGACCATTCTGCTGATGCGCGGCGCCTTTCCCGCTGCGCTGTTCGACGCCAATATCACCCCGGTGCACGACAATCCACCCAAGCGCAAGAACGTGCTGCCCACCATTGGCGTGATGAATCCGGTGATTCCCCGCTACGAAGGTCGCGACAATGGCACCGGCACCTTTCTGATTGGCGGCACTAACGAGCACTTCGCCTGGGATGACGCGCTGGTGATCGAGCAGGTGGCTGCGATCTGCAAGGCCCAGTCCGCCGTGCAGTGGACGCTCACCGATTCCCGCCGTACACCGGAAGCGTTTCTGCTGGCGCTGAAAGCGAAAAATCTCCCCAACCTGACCCTGATTTCCCACAAGGACACCCAGCGTGGTTTCATCAAGCAGCAGCTGGATAAAACCGGCCAGCTGTGGGTGACGCGGGACAGTGTGTCCATGGTGTACGAGTGCATCACGTCTGGTGCACCCACCGGGCTGTTGGATCTGAAACCGCTGCGCACGTCGCGGGTGGTGAAAGACATGAATTATCTGCTGGGCCAGGGCTGGGTGCGCGATTATGCCCACTGGGATCTGCGCCAGCCGCTGCCGGTGTGCGACGCCCGCCTGTGGGAAGCGGATCGTGGTGCGCGCTGGCTGCTGGAATATTTTGGTGTGGGTGCCGATCGCTGCTGAGGGCAACGCTCAGCGATTCGCCATAATGTGCCGATAGAGCTTCACGTATTCTTCCACGATGTGCGCGCGGCAGTAGCCTTCCGCGTACACCCGCGTTCCGCCTGCGATCAGTTCCTGTTTCAGATCGTCGTTGTCCAGCACGCGGTTGATGGCCATCGCCAGCGCGCGGGCGTCGTCCACCGGCGTGATCAGGCCACTCACGCCGTCGGTGATCGCTTCCCCTGGCCCCTGGGAATCGGTGGCGACGATCGGACATTGATGCGCCCAGGATTCCATCACGATGGAGCCCAGCCCTTCATGGCGTGACGGGCAGACGAACAGATCCGCCGTGCGCATCAGTGCGGTGACATCATTGCGCCAGCCCAGAAAGCGCACTCGCCCGTCCAGGCCCAGCCTGTTGCACAGCGCTTTCAGGTTGGTTTCCTCCGGCCCGGTGCCAGCGAGCCACAAGGTCGCGTTGGGCACGTCCACCAGCGCCTGCAGCAACACGTCGAACGCCTTGTTCTCGTGCAGGCGGCCGGCGGACAGAATCAGTGGCCGATCCAGCGGTGTGTTGAAACTGTCGCGGGCAATTGGCTGCACCGGCGTTTCGTCGGCGAAATTCGGAATGTAGAACACCCGCTCCTTCGGCATGCCGCCATCGATCATGTGCTGGCAGATGCCCCGGCTGATGCCCACCCAGTAATCCGCGTGACGGTAGTACTTCAGGTTGTAGTAGTGGCCCAGGCGATTCACCAGCATATAGCGACCCTTGCCGGCGGGCGTGGTCTCGCTGGCGCGCCCCATCCAGGTCATCACGATATCCGGGCGGAAGGCGTGCAGTGCGCGACGATATTGCCAGTGGCCAATCACATCCAGTTTGCCGCCGAAACGGAAGCCGGCAGTGTCCACGCCGTTGGCGCGCAGGGCATTGATGCGGTGCGGGTGATTGCGGATGAAGGCCTTTTCGAGCAGCTCCGACCGTTCGCCCAGCGCAGACACTAGGCGCACAAAGAAATTCTCGGCGCCACCGTGCTCGGCACCGGCAAGAACCTGGGCAATGCGCAGAGGGGCCGCTGACATGATTCGATTCCTCAAAGTGAATGCGTTATGCAAACCTGGATGTGGGCGCGGCTTCAACCGTCCGCCGGCGGTTGGCCGTCGTGAAACAGGCGGCCGTGGTAGCCAGGAAATTTGTCCTGCCCGCGCAGCGGCAGCAGTGTCTGGATGCGCAGGTGCAGGTTGGCGATCTTGCGGCGGGCCTTGGCGACGCGCAGGCTGCGCGGCCACCACCCCAGGGGAATCCAGCCAGGATTGCCGATGCCGTCGATGATCACCAGGCGTTTGATGTTGCCGGCGCTGTCCCGTTGCGCCACCAGATTGTGCAGCAGCAGATCGCGGGAGGGCACGCCCAGGGCGATCCAGTGCTGCGCAAACTGTGCCACGGCCTGCTGGCAGCGCTCATCGTAACCCTGATCCCAGATATATTGCTTGAGCGTGTGCGAGATGGCGCCACTGTCGTCCCGGATCAGCTCCGACACCAGTCCGGCACCCATATCGGTGACCTCGAAACCATAACAGCGGCTGACATGGCGGTACAGCGGTTCGCGGAACACCCGATCCAGCATCTGCATCTCGCGAAATTCCTGCAGATTGTCGTCGAAGCTGGACAGCGGGCGCAGCGTCTTGGGAAAGCCTTTTCTGCGGCGACGTTCTTCCAGCGGGAAATCGGGCCGCTGCACCTTGATCACCCGATCCGCGTGATCCGGGTGCACATAGCACAGGCGATTACCGCCGCGGGCAAAGGGTGCTTCTGTCGCCAGAATCACCGTCATCTCATCGAACCATCGAGGTGGATGTCCCGCGCCCACACATAGTCGTGGCTGAACGGAATCTGCAAGGACGCTTCCACGATGTACTGGGCGTAGAGCTTCGAATTCATCTCGCGGTGGAAAAAATCCCGCGCCCGCGCCGCCCAGTCCTGCCGCTTGGCATCATCGTGATGAAAGCTGCGGATGCTGGCCAGCAGATCGTCCATCTCGCGGAAATAGACCACGGTTTCCGGCGGCAGCAGTTCATCGAATTTCAGATTGGCGTGGGTGAATTGCAGAATGCCGTTGCCGGCCAGCTGCGCCATCCGCGCCGACGAATACCAGTAGTGCACTTCCTGGCGGTTGAAATTCAGGCCCATTTTGGTTTGCGCCAGCGCGCGATCATAGTCGCGACCCCACACCGGCTTTTCGCCAAAGCTGCCGTAGGTTTTGAAATTGAGCTGGCCTTCGAGCTGATCCTTGAGGAATTTCACGTTCTGCAGACGCTGGGTGAAATCATCGCTGTTGGAGCAGAACAGCAGGTCGATGGGCAGGTCGGTGCGGTGACTGTTGTCGAGATTTTCGATCGAGGCATCCACCGGGTTGGGCATGTGATAGACGCGGGCACGGTTGCCTTCGAACATTTTCAATTCGCGGCGGCCAGTGGAAACGAACACGGCGTCGGTGACGGTTGCGCGGGATCTGATGCGCTCCACGTTGCTGGGCACGAACAGCGGATCATTGTTGCAGTGCACGATGGCGCAGTGGGGCATCAGCTTGCGGATCTGGGTCAGTGTCTCGTTGCTGATCATGTCGCAGTGGCCGGCAATCACCAGATCCGGCTCGAACGCGGCCACGGTTTCCAGCAGACGCCTGTTGGCGCGTTTCACGCCCAGGTCGCGGATGCCCAGCGGTGCTTCGAACGCTGCCACGTCCCGGTCGCTGAAGCCCTGGGTGAAGTGATCATTCTTGATCAGCCCGAATGTCAGCTTCTGCGCCCAGCTGACACGGGTTGCGCCATAGCGTCGGAGTTGTTGATAGGCGACGTTGAGTACTCTCATGGGGCGATTCCAGGGTGACAGTGAGCGCGGACAAACAGTTGGCGCGTAGTATACATGACGCTACCGGCGGGGGAATGCAGCAGTTCAGCGCTGGCTGGCCAGCAGTTCCCGGTACACCTGCAGCGTCGCCTCCACCTGGTGCTGCAGATAAAACGCCTCCGGCAGATGAATATCGAAGGATTGCCCCGCCAGATCCGCCACCCGCCGGGCAAACGCGTGAATGTCATCCGGTGGCACCAGCCCTTGCGGGAAGCACACATTTAGCGATTCGCTGGCACCACCCCGGTCATAGGCTACGACCGGGCAGCCGGTGGCCAGAGCTTCCGGCACCGTGCGTCCGAACGGTTCCGCCTTGTTGGACATATGACAAGTCACACTGGCCAGGCGGTAAAACGCCGGGATATCCGAGCGGTGCCCTACGAAGGTCACGTGTTGCGCAATCCCCTTCGCCACGCACAGATCCTTCAGTTCCTGCTCGTAATGCTGCTTGTCGGGCTCGGCGGCGCCCACCACCACACCGTGGCAGTCCGGCCGCAGCTTCACCAGCTCTGCCATCATCGCGATAAATGCTTCCTGGCCTTTCCAGCGCGACAGCCGCCCCGGCATCAGAATCAGTTGTTTGTCGCGCAGCTGTGGATACTGCTGGAACAACGCCTCCCGCCATTCCGGCGTGCAGGCGTCCCGGTTGAAAGCGCTGCCATCCAGCCCGCGAAAAATGCGGGTGATGAGTGCGGGATTTACGTCGTAATTGTCCAGAATATAGCGGTGCACCGTATCGGAAATTGCGATCACCCGTTCTGCCTTGCCCATGATGGCGCTGTAAGGGCTCACCGAATACGTGCCGTGGAAAGTGCTTACCAACCCTGGCCGCTGTTGCGGTGGCATCTTGCGCCAGGCCAGCCAGACGATCCAGGCGGGAATGCGCGAGCGTACATGCACGATATCCGGCTGCAGCTCCGCCAGCAGTCTGCGCATGGGGCGCACCTGCAGCAGCGACGTGAGGGATTTTTTGTGCACCGGGCGTTCGATGTGACGAGTGCCTTCCGCCACCAGCTTGTCCACCATGCGTCCGCCGCTGGAAATCACGATGGACTCGTGGCCCAGCTTCACCAGCTCGCGGGCGAATTCCACCGTGCCGCGCTCCACCCCACCCTCATTGAGGGCCGGCAGCACCTGGACGATACGCAGCGGGCGTGGGGGCTTGGCTTCAGGCATGGTGGGGCGTCAATGAGGTGGTGAACCGAAGACCCCCGTGACCGGGAGCCTTCGAAAGGGTGGAGATCAGGACAGCTTGATGGAATCGCCGCGGGCAACCGCGTAATAGAGGAAGCCTGCTTCGCGGGCATCCTCCGGACGGTACAGGTTGCGGCCATCCACGATCACCGGCTGCTTGAGCTGGGACTTTAACCAGGCGAAATCCACGGTGCGGAACGCCTTCCACTCCGTGCAGATGACCAGGGCATCGGCGCCGGCGACGGTTTCATTGCGGGTTTCGCACAGGGTCAGATCCGGGCGGGTGCCGTAGATCCGGGCGCACTCGGCGCGGGCTTCCGGGTCGAACGCCTTCACCTTGGCGCCGGCTTCCCACAGGGCCTCCATCAGCACCCGGCTGGGGGCTTCGCGCATGTCATCGGTATTCGGTTTGAACGCCAGGCCCCACACCGCGATGGTGCGGCCCTTCAGGTCGCCGTCGAAGGCTTTGTGCAGTTTCTGGAACAGCACCGACTTCTGGCGCTCGTTTACCGCGTCCACCGCTTCCAGCAGTTCTGCCTGGTAGCCGATGCTCTTGGCGGTGCGGGTGAGGGCTTTCACGTCTTTCGGGAAGCAGGAGCCGCCGTAGCCGCAGCCGGGGTAAATGAAGTGGTACCCGATCCGGGGATCGGAACCGATGCCTTCGCGCACGTGCTCGATGTCCACGCCCAGGCGTTCCGCCAGCTGGGCCATCTCGTTCATAAAGGAAATCTTGGTGGCCAGCATGGCGTTGGCGGCGTACTTGGTCAGTTCCGCAGCGCGGATATCCATGAACATCAGCTTGTCATGGTTGCGGTTGTAGGGGGCGTAGCACTCGCGCATCAGTTCCACCACCCGCTCGGAATCGGTGCCCACGATGATGCGGGCGCCCTTGGTGAAGTCCTCCAGCGCGCTGCCTTCCTTGAGAAATTCCGGGTTCGAGCACACGTCGAACGGAATCTGGGTGCCGCGGGCCTTGAGCTGGGCGGCAATGGCGGACTGCACCTTTTCGGCGGTTCCCACGGGAACGGTGGACTTGTCGATCACGACTTTATAGTCCGTCATGTGCTCGCCGATGGATTTGGCTACGGCCAGCACGTACTGCAGGTCGGCAGAGCCATCCTCATCTGGAGGGGTGCCAACCGCGATGAAGATCAGTTCGCCGTGGGCAACGGCCTCGGCGGCCGAGGTGGTGAAATGCAGGGTACCTTCCTTCACGCAGTGCTTGACCACGGTGTCGATACCGGGCTCATGGATCGGGATAATGCCTTGTTTCAACTGATCAATCTTGGCCTGGTTGACGTCGACGCACAGCACCGTATGGCCAACATCGGCCAGACAGGCTCCAGTGACAAGTCCTACATAGCCAGTACCGAAGACGGAGATTTTCATAAGCAAAGATCACCTTTATTACTGCGTCGTTACAGAGTTTGGATGCGTCGGCGGCAGGTCGGGGTAGGACGGGCTCCCTGCTTCACGCGGGTTGGCATGCATGAATGCCGCTGGGCCGGTATGTCCGCGCAAGGATAAACGCCATCCACTGGAAAATCCATGCCCGCTGGGGTAGATGCGACAAAGTACTGGCGGATAGGTCATGGCCGAATTTTCAGTGCTCTTTGGGCTATAATGCGCGCTCCCTGTGCATTGAGTGGTCATGATGGCGAGTACACAGCAATCTCCTGGTGCCCTGGCAACCTACATCCGCCTGCTTCGTTACATGAAAGGCCTGACCTGGGCATTTGGTCTGAGCATTTTTGGATTCGTCCTGTTTGCGGCGGCGCAGCCGTTGCTGGCGAAGCTGATGGAGCTGGTGATCGATGCCATAGAGAAGAAGGATGCGGACGCCCGCTGGGTGTTGCCAGCCGTGGCGGTGGCAATCTTTGCATTCAGGGGGGTTGGGTTGTTCATGGGTACTTATTTCAACGAGTATGTTGGTGCCAGTGTGATTCGCAAGATCAAACTCCAAGTATTTGAACATCTCATCATGTTGCCGGCAAAGTATTACGACGATATCTCGCAGGGTCAGCTGCTGCATCGCCTTAACAGTGGTGTAAACCAAATTCAAGTCGCCGTGACCAATGCGCTTAAAATCATGGTTCGCGAAGGACTGACTATAGTCTTCCTACTGGCATATGTAATCTACCTCAATTGGCAACTGTCGCTGATATTCCTGCTATTGGCCCCGTTCCTGGGGGGGCTAGTTGCGTACTCGACCCGGCGTTTACGCAAGATCGCCCGCAAAAGTGAAGGAGCGTCAGGGCAGGCCATGCAGGTTTCCAAGGAGCTGATCAGCAATTACGGAGTGGTGCGCGGGTTCGGCGCTGAACGGTATGAGTGTCAGCGCTACGAGGCCGCACTGGACAAGACTTTCGTCGCCCAGCTGAAGATTCGCAAAATTTCTTCCATTTTTACACCGTTGTCACAGCTGATTGTCGCGTCTGCGGTGGCGGTAATTATTTTCATGTTACTGAACCCTGCGGTTTTAGCGGGCAGTTCTACCGGAGAGTTGGTCGGTTACTTGACCGCCGTGGCTTTGTTACCCAAACCCATGCAGCAGCTTAGTGGAATCAACGTGATGATTCAGCGTGCGCTGGTTGGAGCGGAGCTGGTGTTCAATATTCTGGATGTTGAACCGGAGAAAGACACAGGCACGTATGAGGTCGACACCGTAGCAGGGCAGATGGCTATTCGTCATCTGGGTTTTTCCTATCCCAGTTCACCAAGCCCCGTGCTGCGCGATATCAGTTTCGATGTCCGCGCTGGGGAAATGGTGGCACTAGTGGGGCGCTCCGGTAGCGGCAAGTCCACCCTGGCGTCTTTGCTGTATCGACTGTACGAAGTGAGTGATGGCGTGATTTTCCTTGATGGTGTCGACATCAACCAATACAAACTCACCAACCTGCGCAGGCACATAGCCACGGTCAACCAAAACATATCCTTGTTCGACGATACCATCCGCAACAACATCGCCTATGGTGACGCATCTTACACAGATGAGGAAATCAAGGCTGCGTTGCGTAGTGCTCACGCGGCAGACTTTGTCGAGGCATTGCCGGACGGATTGGACACCATGATCGGCGAGAATGGACTCAAGCTGTCCGGTGGGCAGCGTCAACGAGTTTCGCTGGCGAGGGCGTTTCTCAAGAACGCTCCCGTGCTGATTCTGGACGAAGCAACCTCGGCACTGGATAACGAATCAGAAACTATTATCACCCGCGCTATAGAGAGTCTTGCAAAGACGCGTACCACCATTGTTATAGCCCATCGACTTTCTACCATCCTCAAGGCAGATCGATTGTTGGTTATGGATCAGGGAAGAATTGTGGAGGAGGGTGTCCATGAAGAGCTTCTCAAGAAAGGTGGTTATTATGCGGATCTCTATCATGCGGAGTTTGAGTGAATTGAGTTGGGTAAGTGCTATGTATTCAAAGTAGAATTGTAGATCGGTTGTGGTGTTGGATAAGAGCGGTCAAGAGCCCCTGAGTATGTGGGCATTTCTAAGTCGGCTTAGCAATAAGTTGTATATCAATCCAGGTTGTGAGTTCGCACGTATTTCGGCGACTGGCAGGCGCGTAATTTGTGTAGAGGAAGTTATTGGCATGAATAACAGTAAGTGCAATGGTGGATTGCAGGGTAGACTGCTTGCGCTTTTTTATTTGATTGTCGTTGTTGTGCTAGCGGCATTTGGAATGGGGTTGGTTGATGGTCCGCTCTATGTGACAGGCAACATTCATGATTTTTTTATCCCTTTAAATGCTGGGTATTATTGGCTGAATTCTGTCGAGTTCTATTCGCCGCTAGGATTCGTCTACTCGATGCTGAATGCGCTTTCGTTGGAGTCCGTTGGGGAGGGGGATTTAAATAAGGTAGTGCAGTTGTCCTCAGCTCTATGGCTGGTGGTGTTTTTTTTCGCCACGATACTTTTGGTTTTTCTGAGCAGGTTTTCTGGCTACAAGCTTTCACTGATAGATGTCCTATTGTGGGGAGTTGCGCTTACCTTTGTCGTGTCATTCAGGGATATGGGCGAATGGGATCATAAGGCGCTCACGTTTTACGGTGCGTACAATAATCATTTATGGTCGTTGGTATTGGTAAGCATGTTGATGTTTTGCGTGGTTGTGCGCCACGCAAAGAAGTTTTATTTGTGGGCTGTGCTGGGAGTCTGGCTGATATTGGCGTTTTGGTTATCGTTCTTTTACAAGTTGAACTTTGCAGTGTCGTTTCTGGTTCTTCTGTCGGCTACGTATGTTTTGTGCGACAGGGTACATAGGTTGAGTTATCTTGTGTTTGTTGGATCGTTGATGGTATTGACGGTTATTGGGGTGCTGTCAATATCTGACGGTTTTTTTGATGTGTACTTTTCTAGTTTGGCTGAGGCATTCAAAGCCAAGTCGGAAACAGGAAAGGCGGTCTCGTGGGCACCAATGTTTCTATTTTTGGTTGCTTACTTTATTCTGAGTCGCAGGCTTTCAGTGGCAGACCAATACCATGTTAGGAATGATGTGGTGAGCGCCACCGTGCTGCTTTCGGTTATCCCAGCTCATGGTGGCGACTTTGCCAGGCCCGGACTAGTTTATGTGTTCGCGCTTTTGGCCGCTGCATGTTTACTGGATTTTAAAAACAGAAAGTATTTTACTTGGGCTGCCGTGGCATTTTGTGTGTCGCTTATCGTTTTGAATGTGGGATCGAATCTGTATTTGGCAAAGTTAAAGTTTTCGCACGAAGACCGATTTCAGCGATATGATTTTTTTGGAAACAAGAAATTCAGCATTTTGATTAAAAAGAAGTCAAGGAGCGTATCGATTGATAAGTTGGTCGATTCTGTCGGAGAGCCTTACTCGGACATGCTTTTTGTGCGCATGTCGTGCGGTATGTATGGCTCGGAACACTTGGCTCTGCCCTATTCGAATGGGGAATACATAGAAGCGGTAAATGAGGCAGGGAAGTGGATTCATGATAATGGGTTGACTAAGCAAAGGACGTTGTTTCTGGAATTTTCAAACCCCTATCATATTCTTCTGGGTGCGGCCATTTCTCAAAAGGTTTTGCACTGGGTTCATTACGGAACAACAATGTCTGTCGAGGGCATGAAGCGAGCGTTAGATAATGTTTTCGAAGTGTCCGATGTTGTCATAGTCCCAGCCTACGGCGTAGATGGGGCTGAGCAAATAAGCTTGAATAGAATTTTTTATGAAAGACTCCAAAATAAAAGTGATTTTTTCCTGCAGGGGAGGGTTGGGCACATGTTGTTGTTTGTAAGGGAGTCCTCAGCTGGGCAGAAGAGAAGCTACTATGGGTGCGAAAATGAGTAATATCCAAATCGTGATTCCAATGTCTGGTTTTGGCGAGCGTTTTCGGCGAGCTGGTTACAAGGTTCCCAAACCATTGATTGAGATAGATGGTAAGCCAATTATTGCGTATGTGATTGAAATGTTTCCGAAGGAAACTAATTTCCTTTTTATCTGCAATGAAGATCACCTGGCCAATAACGAATACCGGATGAGAGAGATATTGAGTCAGTATTGTCCGTCCGGGCGTGTTGTGGGGATTCCATCCCACAAACTAGGTCCGGTTAATGCTGTGCTCCAGGTCGAGCAGCTTATTGATAGTGACGTTCCCGTTGTGGTTAATTACTGTGATTTTACTTGCTATTGGAACTGGGAACACTTTAAAAGTTTCGTGTTCAACAGCCAAGTTGATGGAGTTATACCGGCATACAAAGGATTTCATCCCCATTCGCTTGGCTCAACAAACTATGCCTATATCCAAGACGATAATGGCTCGGTTCTGGATATTCAGGAGAAGAAGCCGTTCACAGAAAATAAAATGGATGAATATGCCTCTAGTGGAACGTACTACTTTTCTAGCGGGGCGTTGATGAAGAGAGCCTTCAGGGCGGCAATAGAAGCGGATTTGCATGTTAACGGTGAATTCTATGTAAGCCTTGCGTATAAGCCACTGCTTGAGCAAGGGCTCGCCGTATCGGTATATCCGCTGCAGCATTTTATGCAGTGGGGCACTCCGGAAGATGTGAAGGAGTATGTCGAATGGTCAAGAATATTCTTTTTGGCGACAGAAATTCGCTCATCAACGAATGTGGGTGGGGTTGTTGTTGTGCCAATGGCCGGTCTTGGTCAAAGATTCGCGCAAGAAGGCTATACAATTTCTAAGCCATTGATACCTGTGTCGGGAGAACCCATGGTTGTTCAGGCTGCGTGTGATTTACCGCTGGCAAATAGCTACGTGTTTGTACTGAGGACAGACATGAGTGGCTATGAAAACATATCGGCCCTTCTCAGGGTAAGGTTTCCCGGAGCATTAATTGTGCCTGTTGACGCGCTTACAGAGGGTCAAGCATGTTCGGCTTCTATTGGTGTCGAGGCATTTCGTGCTAATGGTGATTGTATCGAAGGGCCTGTTATCTTTGGTGCTTGTGATAGTGGCGCTATTTTTGACATTAAGAAATTGGATGAGATTCTTGCGAACTCTGAAGTAGATGTGGTCGTGTGGGGGGCAAGAGGTCATTCCAATGCGGCCAGAAATCCCCATATGTTTGGGTGGATAGAGGAGTCGAGAGGCCAGATCTTGAAAGTCTCGGTCAAACAACCTTTGAATGATCCTTCAAATGATCTGATAGTTACGGGAACATTTTTGTTCAAACGTGTATCCGATTTTGAGCGAGTGTTTGCCCGAATGGTGCAGCGCAACGCAAGAGTTAATGGGGAATTCTATCTAGATGAGTGTGTCAATGACGCGGTGGACGCTGGGCTTGTTTGTCACGTGCTTGAGGTTGACGCGTTTGTATCTTGGGGAACGCCAAATGATTTGCGCACTTTTAACTATTGGCAATCATGTTTCCATAAATGGGAAGCCCATCCTTATAGGTTGGAGAAGGATCGGTCTGTGCCATTGGATAGAGTTTCTGTTTTGGAAGCAGAGTATTCTGACCATGCATGGCGGTCGAGCTTAGGGGCCATCTAATGGTTCATCAGGGATTTAGGTTCCTCTTCGTCGGGCTGCTAACGGTGGCGGTGGATTACGGCGTATATGCCACATTGATGGGTGCGTCTGTTGTTGATGTTGATCTTTCAAAGGCAGTGGGATTTTTGGTGGGAACGGTTTTTGCCTACTTTGCGAATAAAAAGTGGACTTTCGGTGTGCTACACCCAAGAAAGGGGAGCATATACAAATTCGCATTGGTTTATTCAGCCACACTGGGTGTCAATGTGGCTGTAAATTCAATTGCGTTTTCTGCTGTGAGTGGGTTTCTGTTTCAAAAGGAGCTGTCTTTTGTGGCGGCTACATTTGTGTCTGCATCGCTGAATTTTTTGGGTATGAAGTTTTTTGTGTTCAATAGCGGAAGTGTGCGAGGTTGATTTTGAAATTGTCGCTAGTAATACCTTGTTATAACGAAGCGGCCAATATTCCTTTGCTGCTGGAGAGGTGTAAGGAATTGACGTCAGCTTCGGATGTGGAAGTTATATTGGTCGATAATGGTTCCGTGGATGGTTCGGCCGAAGTGCTAGAGACTTTGTTGCCTAGATATCCAGGGTTTCGAACTATCCATGTCGAGCAAAATATTGGTTATGGGTTTGGTATTTTAAGTGGGTTAAAAGCTGCAAAGGGTGATGTGTTGGGTTGGACCCATGCAGATTTGCAAACAGATCCTATGGATGCGTTGAAGGCGCTTGGCATATTTCAAGATAAAGGCCAGAATATTTTCGTCAAGGGGCGAAGGTCTGGGAGGCCAATAGCTGACTTGATTTTCACTGTTGGAATGAGTCTTTTTGAGTCGGCCTTTTTGCGGAGCCGGTTGTGGGATATCAATGCGCAACCAACTTTTTTTGCCCGGAATTTTTTTGAATCCTGGCGAAGCCCGCCGCATGACTTTTCATTAGATCTCTATGCTTACTACATGGCTCGCAGATCTAAACTACAAGTTCATAGGTTCCCTGTTCATTTTGGATATCGTATCCACGGCGTTTCTTCGTGGAACGTCAATTGGGCAGCAAAGAAAAAGTTTATTGAAAGAACTGTTAAATATAGCGTTGATTTGAGGCGAAGCTTGAAAAATGAAGATAATCGTTCATAGGCGAAATTCGGTGGAGCTGCTTCGATCTGTGCCTTCTGATTTTGGGGTTGAGGTTGACGTGCGCAGCTATGGAAATCGGTTAATTGTTCAGCATGACCCGTTTCTTGATGGAGAGGATTTGACAGATTGGTTGAGCGCCTACAGGCACTCGACGTTGATACTAAATGTGAAGGAAGAGGGGCTTGAGGGAGAGTTAATCAAGCTTATGTCGCGCTACTCTATTGACGACTTTTTCTTTCTGGATCAATCGTTCCCGTATATTGTTAAGTGGGCCCGCTCGGGTGAGTCACGCTGTGCGGTTCGCGTTTCTGAATATGAATCTATTCAGACTGCGTTGTCAATGAGTGGGTTGGTGCAGTGGGTTTGGTTGGACAGCTTTACTAGCTTCTTGTTTGAAGTAAGAGACTTGATTGCATTGAAGGAAAGTGGATTTAAATTGTGTTTGGTGTCACCGGAGCTGCAAGGTAGGGATGTGCATTCTGAGGCTATATCCATATTAGGGCGCCTGTCAGGAGCTGGTTCATTGATTGATGCCGTTTGCACAAAATGTCCGGATGTTTGGAAGGCACTGGATTAGAATGAAAAGTTTATTTTTGAACCCTTTTTTTTCTGTCGGAGTAGTCATTCGCGCGCTTTTGTTTGGAGTTGCGATTCAACCGGCAGCGCTGAATTGGTATGTGCCTTTCTTGGTGTTTTCGGTGACGGGTGTTTATCTGGATCCGTGGGAGGCGTTCGTTGGCGCGGGAGGAGGGCAGGAAAGTTTTCCATATGGCTATGCAATGTGGGTTTTTTTTCTGCCGGGAATGCTTGTCTGCAAAGCGTTCGAATTTCAGCCGCTCCTTGGCTACGTGGTTTCGTTGTTCGTTGCAGATCTGCTGTTGCTCCTTGTGCTTCGGAAACTCCTTCCGAATTTCAAAGACTATGTTCTATTGATTGCATATTGGCTGTCCCCGATAGTATTGGTTGCGACGTACGGTTTTGGGTACAACGATCTGGTCCCCGTGCTGTTGCTTTGCTTGGCGTTGGTTATGATTAGACAATCACGGTTCCTTGTCGCCGGGTTGCTTAGTGTCGCCGCTGTTTCTGCCAAGCTTAGTATGGTGCTGGCTGTCCCCTTCTTTTGTATATATCTAATCAGAAACAAGTCAGTTAGGCATTTTCTGCGGCGATACATTAGTGGTTTGGCTTTGGGGGCGCCAGTGTTGCTTGTTCAGTGGATGGTAGCCCCTTCCAGTGTTGCCATGCTTTTTGGTAATCCGGAGTTTAAGAAAGCGTTTCAGTTTGCGTTGGTGGCTCCCAGTGGCGAATCCATATATTTGCTCCCGCTAGCTTACATGGTTGTGCTCTATGCCGCCTGGGGTGTTAGAAGATTGAGTTTTGAGTTGCTCAATTCTATTCTCGGCGTAGCTTTTCTATTGGTGGTTTTACTTACTCCGGCGCCCCATGGTTGGTTTATCTGGAGTTTGCCTCTGCTGGTTCAATATCAGTTAACTATAGGACGGATGGCTTTCGCACAGGTCGGGATATTCTCGGGCCTTTTTTTGTTGCATGGTCTTATGGGTGGACAAATTCTTGAGGTTAAAATTGCCAATAGCTATTTATCAGGACTGATCCCTCTAGATGCATTTGGTGGAGCTTTTTTCGCTCATGCGCAGTCGCTTGTCCATACTGCGATTTTCGCAATTGGTATGGTGTTGGTTGTTTCTATCTGGAGACGAAGTGTAAAGTCCAATGATTACTTCAGGTTGAGCAGGAAGCCATTCGTGATTGGGGTTTCTGGTGATTCTGGCTCTGGAAAGGATACGCTGGTCGATTCTTTGGTTGGTTTGTTCGGAAATCATTCGGTTGCCAAGTTGTCTGGTGATGACTATCACATATGGGATCGTCACAAGCCCATGTGGCAGGTGATGACGCATCTGAATCCCATGGCAAATGATTTGGAGCGCTTTTCAGCCGATATTATGTCTTTGGTTGCTGGTAAGTCAGTGCATGTTCGGCACTACGACCATGTGACTGGCAAAATGAGTTTGCCGGCAACTGTTAAAAGCAATGACTTTATTTTGGTGAGCGGTCTTCACACGCTTTATCTGCCGGTGCTTCGGGAATGTTACGATTTAAAGATATTTCTAGATATAGATGAAGGGCTTAGGCGGTACTTTAAGCTTCAGCGTGATGTGGTCATAAGGGGGCATAGTATTGAGCATGTTGAGCGTACAATGGCTAGGCGAGAACCAGATAGTGCTCGTTTCATAAGACCTCAGGAGCATCATGCGGATCTGGTTTTGTCACTTCAGCCCATTCACCCAAGTCAGCTGCTGAACGTGGCGCATCAGGAGGCACCGAGAACCAAATTGTTTGTGAGATCGAAAAGCCGATTGCACGAGGCCGAGCTCGTACGCATTTTGGTGGGGGTGTGTGGTCTGCATGTCGATATGAATATAGGCAAAGATGCTAGTGAGGTTGAGCTAACAATTGAGGGAGAGGTCTCGGCGGAGGATGTGGCGTTGTCTGCATCTATATTGTATCCGCGAGTATTAGATTTTTTGGACGTCATACCTAAATGGCAGCATGGGATGCTGGGGTTAATGCAACTTATAGTGCTAGCCCATCTGCACCAGGAACTTAACAAGCGACTAATGTGATGAAAATATACAATTTTGATGCCTTCAAGAAATTGCCACACGCAATTCTGTTTGACACTGACAATACGCTTTATCCCTACGATGAAGCGCATGCCTGCGCGATGAAAGCGGTGCGCCTTAAAGTCTCTCGAACGCTGGCAATTACGCCAGATGCATTTGATGATGCGTACTCGGAAGCTCGTAGGCAGGTTAAAAAACGCCTGGAGGGAACCGCGTCATCTCATAGTAGATTGCTGTATCTGCAGCGAATGCTTGAGATCATCGGCTTGGGTTCGCAGGTGCTTCTTGCGCTGGATTTTGAGCAGACATACTGGAGAACTTTTTTATCAAACGCCGTTCTGTTCGATGGCGTTAAGGAAGTGTTGGACGATCTTAGGTTGCTAGGAATTAAAACCGCTGTGGTTACTGATCTGACGGCGCAAATCCAATTCAGGAAGATGGTGTATTTCGGGTTGGATCATTGTTTTGATTGTATTGTTACGAGTGAAGAGGCTGGTCACGACAAGCCCCATCCGGCACCTTTTGATCTCGCGCTGGAAAAGTTGAATGCGCGTGGAAAGAATGTCTGGATGATAGGCGATAACCCTGTCAACGATGTTCAAGGAGGTCGAGAGCGGATTGGCGCGATTACCCTGCAGAAAATTCACGCGGGAGTCATAAAAGCTGAGAGAGACAATGCTCCGGATGCTGCGTTCTTCGATTTCTCGGATTTGCGGGAGTTGTTAAGAACATTGGCCAACAAATCTGCATCTCGTGAAGCAGTGCCGTCATGAAGTCCGTTATTAATGAGTTTTGTACGAGAATTGGCAGGAATCGGTTGCTTGTTCAGGGGGCTGGGGGAAACGTGTCGTGGAAGCAGGCAGGGATTCTTTGGGTTAAGGCTTCGGGTGCTTGCATTGCTGATGCAGATAAATCGGAGATCTTTGTTCCCGTTGAGCTAGGAAAACTTAGCGATCAGATTCGTTTGGGGAATTTTGACATTGATCTTAGATTGCATGAAAGCGGGGGCATGCGACCATCTATCGAAGTTATGCTGCATGCAATGATGAGATTTACGGTGGTTGTTCATTTGCATGCGGTGCCTGTCTTGGCAAAGTTGGTTCAGGCTAGGTTTAAAGAAGATATTTCTGGTGCGCGGGCTTTAGGAAAATTTTGTTTTGTTTCTTATGCAATGCCCGGTGCGGCACTTGCAAAAGGCATTCATGACGCGTTGGTTTCTAGTCCTGATGCTAATGTTGTTTTTATGGGCAATCACGGAATACTGGTCGGTGGTGAAAGCGTGCATGAGGTGGAGAAAGCAATCGATTCCATTTGTGCATTTTTTGAAGTGTCTACTTTTTCTGCTGGTGGGGCGTCGTCCAGTTCTGTAGGCAGTTTCTATAAGTCAGGGAAGAGGTTCATCGCGTTTCCAGATTCTGAAGTTCAGCAGCTCGCTTTGGATGATTCTTTGTTTTGCCGCTTAGAGAAAGACTGGGCTTTATATCCGGATCACGTGGTGTTTTTGGGGGCGTGCCCGCTTATATTTGATAGCGAGAAGTCGTTCATGGAGCTGGAGGCAGATGTCGATTTACCTGACTTGGTCTTTATTCGCAATACGGGTGTATTTGTGAGTGACGATTTTGGATCTGCCAGATCTGCGCAGCTGATTTGTTATTTTGATGTGTTGTCCCGCTTGCGTAATGTCGACAATTTGGTTCGCCTTACCGAATTTCAAGTGGAGGAACTTTTGGGTTGGGAAGCGGAAAAATATCGTCAAAAGCGAAGCAACTTGGCTGGATGATGATCGCGTCTAAGCTCTAAGCTTTGTTGCTACAAATGCAGTAACGGTTAAACCTTGTCTAGAGCAATCATCCATGAACATCTTCAAAAAACTCCGCCGCCAAAAACGCGACAAGCTGCTGAAGGCCGAAGCTGTCCGCCGTCGGGCCTCAGCGCTCGGTATCCAGTATCAGGATTTCGCGCTCAATCGCACCGATCCGGGTGTGGCCCCCAATCAGCCGCTGCCGTTGGTCATTTCCCTGACCACCTTCAACAAGCGGATCGATGACGTTCATCTGACCATCGAAAGCCTGTTCCAGCAGTCCCACAAGGCCGACCGCATTGTGCTGTGGATCTCGCGGGAGGAGTTTACCGAGGCGGATGTGCCGGCGGTGCTGCGCAAGCAATGCGCGCGCGGGCTGCAGATCGAGTTCTGCGACAGGGATTTGGGGCCCTACAAGAAGTTCTACTACACGCTGCAGAAGTATCCTGACAGCCTGATTCTGACTGTGGACGACGATGTTCTATATCCCATTGATATGGTTGATAAACTTTATCGTGCCTATCTGCGTCAGCCGAATGTGATCCACTGCCACCGGGCGCATCAGGTGACGCTGGACGCCAAGGGGAATGTGCTGCCCTACCGGGAGTGGGGGGCGACGCCGATGGATGGCGTGGCGTCGCCCTTGGTGTTTCCGACGGGCATCGGCGGGGTGTTGTATTTTCCGGGCTGCTTCGATGCCGAAGTTCTCAATGAGGCAGCGTTCATGGAGCTGGCGCCGGGGGCCGACGATGTCTGGCTCAAGGCCATGACGCTGCGCAAAGGCGTGTTGTGCCGCAGGATTCCGGATTCCCGGGACTGGTGGTTGCGTTTCGTGGTGATCGAGGGCTCGCAGAAGTTCTCCCTCAAGCGCAAAAACAAGCAGAAGCAGGACGGCAATGATGTCAAAATCAAGGCCGTGTTTGACCAGTACAATCTTTGGCCCCTGCTCAAGGATGCTTGACCCGATCCCATGCTCGCCCGCTGGCTCTATACCCTGCTGTTCTACCTCGCTGTTCCTGCGCTGTTGCTGCGGTTGTACCAGCGTGCTCGCAACAATCCCGGCTACAAAGAGCGCATCGCCGAGCGCTTCGGTGTCTATCCTGCGCAGCCGGCGGTTGTGTCGTCGTTGTGGATACACGCAGTGTCGGTGGGGGAGTTCATCGCCGCGCGTCCCCTGATTGCAAAGTTGCGCGAAACCTTTCCCGACCAGGTGTTGGTGATCACCACTACCACGCCCACCGGCTCCGAGCGGGTACGGTCTGCCCTAAAGGATGAGATCGCTGCGGGAAGGGTGGTGAACGTCTATCTGCCCTATGAGCTACCGGATGCCATCAGCCGTTTTCTGCAGCGCTTTCAGCCGAAAATCCTGGTGGTGATGGAAACCGAGTTGTGGCCCAACCTGATCCACTTCTGCTGGCGGCGCCGTGTGCCGGTGGTGATTGCCAATGCCCGCATGTCAGAAAAGTCTGCTCAGGGTTATCAGAAAGTGTCCATGCTGACCCGGCCCATGTTGCGGGAGCTGGCCCTGATCGCCGCCCAGTCCGAGGCCGATGGCGAGCGTTTCATTGAAATGGGGCTGCCGCCCGCGTCCCTGCAGGTGACGGGCACCATCAAGTTCGATCTGAATGTCAGCGCGGCGGAGTTCGAGCAGGCGCAGCGGCTGCGCGCGCGCTGGGGGCAGCAGCGCCGTATCTTCATCGCCGCCAGTACTCACGCGGGTGAGGACGAGCAGGTGCTGGAAGCTTTTCGCCTGATCCACTGTGAGCTGCCCGAGGCGCTGCTGGTGCTGGTGCCGCGCCATCCGGAACGCTTTGACCCGGTGGCATCGCTGCTGGAAAAGCAGGGCTGGCCGTATGTCCGTTACAGCACCCAGGCGTCTGTCGAGGCCGACGTTGCAGTGGTGCTGGGGGATGTGATGGGCGAATTGCTGCCCATGCTGGGGGCGGCAGACGTGGCTTTTATCGGCGGCAGCCTGGAGCCGGTGGGCGGTCACAACATGCTGGAACCCCTGGCGATGGGAACACCGACTATCACCGGGCCGCACGTGTTCAACTTCAGCATGGTGGCAGAGCTGCTGACCGAGCAGGGTGTGCTCACCACAGTCACGACGTCCCTGGGGCTCGGGCAGGCTGTGTTGGCGCTATTCCGCGATGAAAAGGGCCGGTGCCAGCAGGCGGAAGACGGCCGCAAGGTCGTGAATCACCATCGGGGTGCAGTCGATCGCCTGTTCATGCACGTGTGTCGGCTGTTGCAGCGTTCCGCGCAAGATTGAAGTTGTCCGGTTGCCCCCATCAAGGCCCCTCGTTATAGTTCCCTCCACGCCTTTCCGATTCGCAAAAATCCTTCCAGTTTGAGGGGACATACTCCCTTCCGCAACCCGAACCAAGAGAGCACGATGAGCGCATTTTCCAACGATTTTCTCAGTCAGAACGCCCAGGTGGATCAGGCGTCGGTGCAGCCATTTCCCAGCTCCCGCAAGGTGTACGTACAAGGCAGTCAGGCGGACATCCGGGTGCCCATGCGCGAGATCACCCTCCAGGACACCCCCACGGACATGGGTGGCGAGAAAAATGCGCCAGTGTATGTGTATGACACCTCCGGGCCGTATACCGATCCGCAGGCTGTGATCGATGTGCGCAAGGGATTGGCGCCGGTGCGTCAGGGCTGGATCGAGCGTCGCGCTGACACCGAGCTGCTGACCGACCTGAGTTCCGCCTACGGCCGCCGCCGCAAGGCCGACCCGATGCTGGAAAACCTGCGCTTTGGCCATCTGCATGCCCCGCGCCGGGCCAAGTCCGGCGCCAATGTCAGCCAGATGTACTATGCCCGCAAAGGCATCATCACTGCAGAAATGGAATTCGTCGCCATCCGCGAAAACATGAAACTGCACGAGGCGCGCGACCTGGGTCTGCTGCAGCAACAGCATCCGGGCGAATCCTTCGGTGCCAGCATTCCCGATGAAATCACCCCGGAATTCGTGCGCCAGGAAGTGGCCGCCGGCCGTGCCGTCATTCCCGCCAACATCAATCATCTGGAACTGGAACCGGCGATTCTGGGGCGCAACTTCCTGGTGAAGATCAACGCCAATATCGGCAACTCTGCCCTCACATCTTCCATCGAAGAAGAAGTGGCGAAGATGACCTGGGCCACCCGCTGGGGCGCCGACACGGTGATGGATCTGTCCACCGGCAAGAACATCCACGAAACCCGCGAGTGGATCATCCGCAACGCGCCGGTGCCCATTGGCACGGTACCCATCTACCAGGCGCTGGAAAAGGTCGATGGCGTGCCGGAAGAACTGACCTGGGAACTGTTCCGCGACACCCTGATCGAGCAGGCGGAGCAGGGGGTGGACTACTTCACCATCCACGCTGGCGTGCTGTTGCGCTACGTGCCGCTCACCGCCAAGCGCCTGACCGGCATTGTGTCCCGCGGCGGTTCCATCATGGCGAAGTGGTGTCTGGCCCATCACAAGGAAAACTTCCTCTACACCCATTTCGACGAAATCTGCGAGATCATGACGGCCTATGACGTCACCTTCTCGCTGGGGGATGGTCTGCGTCCCGGCTCCATTGCCGACGCCAATGATGAAGCCCAGTTCGGCGAACTGCGTACTCTGGGTGAGCTCACCACCAAGGCCTGGGAGCACAGCGCCCAGGTGATGATCGAAGGCCCCGGCCATGTGCCCATGCACATGATCAAAAAGAACATGGACGAACAGTTGAAGCATTGCCACGGCGCGCCGTTCTACACGCTGGGCCCGCTGACCACCGACATCGCCCCGGGTTATGACCACATCACCTCCGGCATCGGCGCCGCCATGATTGGCTGGTACGGCACCGCCATGCTCTGCTACGTGACCCCGAAAGAGCACCTGGGGTTGCCCAACAAGGATGACGTGAAACAGGGCCTGATCACCTACAAGATCGCGGCCCATGCTGCGGATCTGGCGAAAGGCCACCCCGGTGCCCAGATCCGCGACAACGCCATGTCCAAGGCCCGCTTCGAGTTCCGCTGGGAGGACCAGTTCAGCCTGGCGCTGGATCCGGATACCGCTCGCGCTTACCACGACGAGACCCTGCCCAAGGAAGCCCACAAGGTGGCCCACTTCTGCTCCATGTGCGGCCCCAAGTTCTGCTCCATGAAGATCACCCAGGACGTGCGTGACTATGCGGCCAGTCAGGCTGCCGCCCAGGAAGCGGAGCAGGGGATGCATGAGAAGTCCGCTGAGTTCAAGGCGCAAGGTGCTGAAATTTATCACAAAATATGATGCGCCCCGGGCGTGGAAGGTCATGTTGATTGAGGCAGCCGCCATTTATGGCTAGCCTATAAAGATGACCCGTCCGGCGATGGAGAGTTGTTCATGGATGCAAAGGAAGGCCCCAGTTTTTCGGCAGATGACGTGGAAGTCCTGGAAAAATCCCTGGTGTACCAGGGGTTCTTCCGCATGTACCGCTATCGGCTCAAGCACCGTCTGATTGAAGGCGGCTGGAGCAAGGTGCTGACCCGGGAATGCTTCGACCGGGGGCCTGCCGTGGCGGTGCTGCTGTACGATCCCTATAAGGACGCAGTGGTGTTGGTGGAGCAGTTCCGCATCGGCGCACTGACATCCCCGGCCAGCCCCTGGCAGCTGGAGCTGGTGGCAGGGATTGTGGAGCCCGGCGAAAAGCCGGAGGACGTGATTCACCGGGAAGCCATTGAAGAGGCCGGCAGCGATGTGCTCGATATCGAATACATCTGCGAGTACTACCCCAGTCCCGGCGGCAGCAACGAAAAGCTGTTCCTGTATTGCGGCGGTATCGATTCCACCGGCCTGGGTGGTGTGCACGGGTTGAAAGAAGAAGGCGAGGATATCTGGGTACAGGTGTTTTCCCGCGCAGAAGCTTGGCACATCCTGCAGGAAAACTACATCAATAACGCAGCCACCATCATCGCGTTGCAGTGGCTGCAGATGAACTACCAACGGCTACAGGAAAAATGGCAGTAGGCAGACGCTACACACCGGATTTGCGCAAAATGCTGAGTGATTGTGAAATCAATTACCATCGGCTGGTGCGCCTGTTGCCGAAGCTGGACGACGAGGAGGAATGGCTGTTCGGCGTCGAAGCTGCCAGCGATCAATTGCGTCAGGTCAGCATCAGCGTGGTGGAGCGCAGCCGTTACACCACCACCGTGGCAGTGGCGCAGGAATCCCTGCTGGCAGAGTGGGTGCCCAAGCCCACGCTGACGGTGCGCCTTTATCACGATGCCCAGATGGCCGAAGTGCTGTCGTTCCAGGTCAACCGGCAATGGTCGGGCACCTACGATTATCCCAACGCCCAGATGTACCAACCCGATGAAAAAGCCCAGCAAAATGCCTTCCTGGGTGAATGGCTGGAATTCTGTCTGCGCACGGGCCGGATGCCGCTTCACCTGAAAAGCTGTGACTGAGGCCACAACTCCCGCCATTGTGAAAATTCACGACACCCTTTCCGGAAAAAACGCCAACGGGCTTCACATCTATCTGATAAAACCCGTTATACTGGTTAGAGTATGACCCTTGCAGGTTGTGGATTAGCCGCGGGTCGCCGCTTCAAATAGCAGAATAATGGATTGACCCTTGGCCTCTAGCCCGACCCAACATTCAATTCGCATTGTTCAGTTGTCCGATTGCCACCTGTTCAAACATACAGACGGCAAACTGTTGGGTTTGAATACCGAAAACAGCCTCAAAGAAGTCATGGAGCTGATCGAAGCCGAGCAGCCTTCCATGGAGCTGATCCTGGCCACCGGTGACCTGTCCCAGGATGGTACCAGCGAATCCTACGCCCGTTTCCACCAGCACATGGCGCGCTTTGCCTGCCCCGTTTACTGGCTGCCAGGCAATCACGATCTTACCGACATCATGTCCAACCATCAGGTGGCCGAGCGCATGAGCCCGTGCGTGATCGATCACGGCGGCTGGCACATCATCATGCTGGACTCCACCATTCGCGGCAAAGTGCCGGGTAATTTCACCGACAGCGAACTGGCGTTTCTCGACCGTTCCCTGCAGGCGGCAGCGGGCAAGCACGTGCTGGTGGCCCTGCATCATCAGCCGGTGCCGGTGGGCAGTGCCTGGCTCGACCAGCAGATTGTGGGCAATGCCAGTGCCTTCTTCAAGGTTGTGGATCGTTACCCCCAGGTGAAAGCCATCATCTGGGGTCATGTGCATCAGGTGTTCGAAACCGTGCGCAACGGCGTGAAACTGATGTCCGTGCCCTCCACCTGCGTGCAGTTCAAGCCCCAGAGCAAGGATTTTGCGGTGGATTCCGAGTCCCCCGGCTATCGCTGGCTCGACCTGTTTGCCGATGGCCGCATCGCCACCGGCGTTTCCCGTGTCACCGGCGTGGAATTCGTGGTTGATTATAGTGTGAAGGGCTATTAGCCTCCTCGCATGCCCGACACGTTCCATCTGTTCTATATCCACGGTTTCAACAGTTCCCCCCAATCCGCCAAGGCGCGTCTGCTGGGTGATGCGGTGTGCGCCAAAGCCGGTGTGCGCTATCACGTTCCCGCGCTGCCGTACAATCCGCAACAAGCCCGCGCGATTCTGGAGGACGCCATCCTGCAATGTCTGCCGGAACCGGTGGGGCTGGTGGGCAGTTCCATGGGCGGTTTTTATGGCACCTACATGGCGGAAAAATTCGATTTGCCCCTGGTGTTGATCAATCCCGCTGTGCGGCCGTTCGAATTGCTGCGGGATTATCTGGGCGAAAACGAGAACATTTACACCGGCGAGAAATACAGCTTCACTGAAGAACACATCCAGCAGCTGAAAGATCTGGATGTAGAATCGCTGACCCGCCCCGAGCGCTACCTGCTGCTCACCCAGACTGGCGATGAGGTGCTGGATTACCGCCAGGGCATGGAAAAATACGCGGGCTGCCGTCAACTCGTCGAGCAAGGCGGCTCCCATGGCTTTGACGGTTTTGAACGCCACCTGAATACGATTTTCGGATTTTTCGGCATCCGCTGAATTTTCATTTTTGCATCCTGCTAACGACTGGAATCACACGCGAACATGGCAGCAGACAATTACACAGCAGAATCCATAGAAGTCCTCAGCGGCCTCGATCCGGTGCGCAAGCGCCCCGGTATGTACACCGATACCACGCGCCCCAATCACCTGGCGCAGGAAGTCATCGACAACAGCGTGGACGAAGCGCTGGCGGGCCATGCCACCACCATCGAGGTGACGATTTACAAGGACGGTTCCTGCGAAGTGAAGGACGACGGCCGCGGCATGCCGGTGGACATTCACCCGGAAAAGGGCGTGCCGGGCGTGGAGGTGATCCTGTGCACGCTGCACGCGGGCGGCAAGTTTTCCAACAAGAATTACCAGTTCTCTGGCGGCTTGCACGGCGTGGGCGTGTCGGTGGTGAATGCGCTGTCGAGCGCGCTCGAAGTCACCATCCAGCGCGACGGTAATATTTACCGCATGGGTTTCAAGAACGGCGACAAGGCGACGGATCTGGAAATCATCGGCACCTGTCCCAAGCGTGCTACCGGCACGGCGGTGCGCTTTCTGCCGGATGCGAAATACTTCGACACGCCGAAATATTCCATCTCGCGCCTGACCCATCTGCTGCGCGCCAAAGCGGTGTTGTGCCCTGGGCTGCGGGTGAAATTCACCGACGAGAACACCGGTGAATCTCAGGAGTGGTATTACCAGTCCGGCCTGCAGGATTATCTGCAGGCGGCGAACCAGGGCTTCACTGTGCTGCCGCTGGAACCGTTCACCGGCAGCATGCAGGCTGAAACCGAAGCGGTGGACTGGGCGGTGCAGTGGCTGCCGGAAGGCGGTGAGCTGGTGCTGGAAAGCTACGTGAACCTGATTCCCACCGCGCAGGGCGGCACCCATGTGAATGGTTTGCGCACTGGCCTGGCCGAAGCGATGCGCGAATACTGCGAGAACCGCAACCTGCTGCCGCGCGGCATCAAGATCAGCGCAGAAGACGTGTGGGAAAAATGCACCTTTGTGCTGTCGGTGAAAATGCAGGATCCGCAATTCGCCGGCCAGACCAAGGAAAAACTGTCATCACGCCAGACCGCTGCGTTCGTGTCCGGCGTGGTGAAAGATGCCTTCAGTCTGTGGCTGCACCAGCATACGGCGGACGGTGATGCGCTGGCGGATCTGGCGATCAGCAATGCGCAGACGCGGTTGCGCGCCAGCAAAAAAGTCGTACGCAAGAAAGTCACCGCCGGCCCCGCGCTGCCGGGCAAACTGGCGGACTGCTCCAGCCAGGATTCCGAGCGCTCTGAATTGTTTCTGGTGGAAGGGGATTCCGCGGGCGGTTCCGCCAAGCAGGCACGTGATCGTGAATTCCAGGCGGTGATGCCGTTGCGTGGAAAAATCCTCAACACCTGGGAGGTGGATTCCAACGAAATTCTGGCGTCGCAGGAAGTGCACGACATTTCCGTGGCGATCGGACTGGAGCCCGGCTCCGATGATCTGTCCAATCTGCGTTATGCCCGTGTGTGCATTCTGGCGGATGCGGATTCCGACGGTGCCCACATCGCCACGTTGCTGTGCGCGCTGTTTCTGCGTCACTTCCGTCCGCTGGTGCTGGCGGGTCATGTGTATGTGGCAATGCCGCCGCTCTATCGCATCGACATTGGCAAAGAGGTGTTCTACGCGCTCGACGACGATGAGAAGCAGGGCATCCTGGATCGCATCAAGGCCGAGAAAAAACGTGGCACACCGCAGGTCACCCGCTTCAAGGGCCTGGGTGAAATGAATCCGATGCAGCTGCGGGAAACCACTATGGCGCCGGATACGCGCAAGCTGATGCAGCTGGTGGTGGAGCAGGGCGACGACACCAATGACCGCATGGACATGCTGCTGGCGAAGAAGCGTGCCGGCGACAGAAAGGACTGGCTGGAAACGAAAGGCAACCTGGCCGTGATCTGAACCCGCCGACCCATTTTATTCCGATCGCCTGAACGCCCAATCTGCTGCATGTAGATTGGGCGTTGCTTTTGGTAATCCTCGGCATACAAAAATAAACACTCTGTATTCGTCGCCGCGTCCCGCTTCGCTATAATCAGATGATTGGGAAAAGATTGGGGTTCGGAACGGAATGAATGCCGTAAAGAAGCTGACCAGGCGCTTGGGCAATCCGCTGGAATGGAGTTCCTCGGCCAAGGCGACGCTGCTGCTGATCGTTACGCTGCTGATGCACGTGGAGTACACGGTGTGGGCCCACTATGTTTTAGGGCGGCCGGACAGCAACGAATTCACGCATGTGGATTTCCTGCGTGATGAGATGGCGACTTTCCATGCCATCGTGCTGGTGTCCTGCGTGTTGTCCCTGATGATTCCGCTGGCCAGTCGGGCGCTGGGGGACAGTCGCGTTTACGAACATCTGGCGGCGAACTATTACGGCCTGTCCCATTGTTATTTCGCCTGGCTGATCGGAACGCTGTCGCTGCCCACCGGCATTGTGCTGGCAGGGGCGCCGGTACTGGGATTCATTTTCTTCAATCGCGCTGCCGTGGTGGGCGCGTTCTGCAACGCGATGCTGGCACTGCTGGTGCTGTCGCTGTTGTCAGCCGTGGGCGATCTGCCCTACGCGCCGGTGGTCAATCAGTTCGTGCGCAGCGATGGCGGTGTGTCCCTGTTCTGGGCCGGCAGTTATATTGGCTACTCGATTCCCCATCTGGTGTTCCTGTTCGGGCTGGCGTATCTGGTGTTACGGCGCTGGCGTGAACGCGAGGAAGAAGTGCGGACCATGAGTCGCACCGATCCGCTCACAGGCCTGTTCAACCGACGCAGCATTATCACGCAGCTGAAGCGGGAGCAGGATCGCAGTGTGCAGCAGGGATTGCCAATGGCGGTGGTGATGCTGGATCTGGATCATTTCAAGCAGATCAATGACACCTGGGGACATGAAGCGGGGGATTATGTGCTGATTGCCGCTGCCGATGCGCTGCAGAAAACCGTGCGCCAGAATGATCGCGTGGGGCGTTATGGTGGCGAGGAATTTCTGCTGGTGCTGCCAGGAGCGGACGGCGAAGGCGCCCGCCGGTTGGCGGAGCGGTGCCGGCATCAGGTGGAAGCGCTGGAAGTGCTGCTCAGCGATGGCCGTCGGGTGCGGGTGTCGGCCAGCATGGGATTGTATTGCAATGAGCACGACCGCGATGCCAGCACCGATACCATGCTGCGCCGCGCGGACAAGGCTCTCTATGCCGCCAAACAGACGGGACGCAACCGGGTGGTGGTGGCGGACGAAACGTTCGATTGAGCGCGCGCTACTTTTTTCCGGCGTTGGCTTTGGGTATTCTGGCGCAGCGATTGTCGCATCGGATCAGGACAGACCTGATTCCTCATTCTTACAGCAAGGAGCTTGCTGCATGCAGAAGCCATTTGATTTCCTGGTTTTCATCGGGCGTTTTCAGCCGTTTCACAGCGGCCACCTGACGGTGGTGCAGGCCGCGCTGGAGCAGGCCGGTCATCTGATCGTACTGTGCGGTTCATCGCATCAGCCCCGCTCGACGCGCAACCCCTGGTCGTGGCAGGAACGTGAGCAGATGCTGCGTTCCGCGCTGCCGGCGGATGTGCAACAGCGGGTGCTGGTGGCGCCGCTGATGGATTCCCCCTACAACGACGAGTACTGGGTGCGCAACGTGCAGGCCACAGTGAATGGTCTGGTGGCGGCTCATCATCGCGTGCCGCACAAGCCACCGCGCATCGGCCTGATCGGGCACCGCAAGGATCATTCTTCCTATTACCTGAATCTGTTTCCCCAGTGGGGATCGGTGGACGTGGACAATCGCGAGGGCATCAACGCGACCGATCTGCGCAACGGACTGTTTGGTGTATCCGGTGCGCTGAGTGGTGTGGCGTTTCTGCGGTCGCTCGCCGCTCAGTTGCCCGGCCCCGTGTGTGCGTGGTTGACGCACTTTGCGGCCGAGCCGGCGTTTCAGGAATTGCAGGATGAGCAGGCGTTCGTCGCGAAATATAAAAAGGCCTGGGCGGTGGCTCCGTACACGCCGAGTTTTGTAACGGTGGATGCGGTGGTGGTGCAGTCGGGCCATATTCTGCTGGTGGAACGCAAGGCGCGTCCGGGGAAGGGCTTGCTGGCGCTGCCGGGAGGTTTTGTCGATCCCCAGGAACGGATTCGCGATGCCTGTCTGCGGGAGTTGAAGGAAGAAACCAAAATCAAGGTGCCGCTGCCGGTACTGCGCGGCTCGATCAAACGCGCCGATGTGTTCGATGATCCGTATCGTTCTGCGCGCGGCCGTACCATCACCCATGCGTTTTATATCGAGCTGGAACCCAGCAGCGAATTGCCGAAGGTGAAAGGCGGCGATGATGCCCGCACCGCCCAGTGGGTGCCGCTGGGTGAGCTCGACCCGGTGCAGATGTTCGAGGATCATTACTTCATCGTGCAGGCGATGATCGGGCTGTGACCGGAATTTACAATATCGGCGTGTAGTGAGGGATTATAGTGTGGGTTCCCGCGGGCATGACGGCTGATCTGCCGTTGTGCCTGATGACACTATTAAAACAATAAAGACCTGTCGAGGAACGCCATCATGCTGCCACGCCGCTCTGAACTGGCTTCTGCACTGCTGTTGCTCAGCGCAACGCTCGCTGGTTGTTACGATCCCACCGGGCCCATTCCAGAACAGCGCAAACCGGGCGTTGCGCCGCTGTGGACGGACGCGGATGTGGAGGCTGTGGTGCAGGTGACCTACGAATCCGTTCCCGCCACCTTTGTGATCGATCATCCCGCGTTGCCGGCCGGCTGCAACGATGTGCGCTTTCTGCGCTTCAAAACCCGTGACAGCAGCGATGATGCAGCGCAATCCGACGCGGCGATGCTGCTGGTGCCCGGTGTGCTGGAAGGCGCCAACGGTTTCGAGTACATCGGCCGGCAACTGGTGTACATGGCGAAGGTCCAGCGCGATAAGAATATCGAAGTCTGGGCGATGGATCGGCGCTCCAACTGCCTGGAGGATTTACGCGGCATGCAGGCAGCAGAGCAGGCCGCCACGGTGGCAGCCGCCGAAGATCTGATCGTGGGTTATTACTACGGCGATCTGGCGATTGATGGTGAAGCATTTGCGGGCTTTCGTTCCAGTCGCGACATGCCTTATCTGATCGACTTCGGCATGCAGCAGACCACCGAGGATATGTACGCGATCATTCGCGCCATGGTTCCCGATAGCGCGGTGAGCCGGAAAAAAGTATTCGTCGGTGGCCATTCCCTGGGCGGCGTGCACACCTCGATGTTCCTGTCCTGGGATCTGGATGGTGATCCGTCCACCACCGACGACATCGGCGCGAATCGGGTGGCGGGCGCCATCGGCTTTGACACCGACATCAGTCCGCTGTCGAATCCCGCTGCGGTGATTTCCACGTATGCGCCGCTGGCGGATGTGATTCTGGCGGACACCCCGGTGCATTCCGATGCGGGTTATCGCAATGTGCTGCGCCTGATGCGCAATGGTGTGCTGCCGAAGAACATCGATATTCCCGCCTTGTTCAGCGCCGAGGCCATTGCGTTGCCGGAAGCGGTGGGCCTGCTGGCGACCAAGGCGCCGGATCAGGAAAGCCAGGTGATTCACCGCATTCCCAAATCGCCGGAGCTTAAATCCCTGTTCCGTTTTTTTCACACCCGCGACGGCAACAACTTTGCGTACGGGCCACACCTGGAGTCCTTCCGTTACACCAACGCGGCGCAGGTGGGCCTGATGTTCGATGATGATTTTTCCATTCTGTCATTTCTGCAGACCAGCATCGGTCATCTGAACGGCGGTGCGGTGGTGAAGAAGTCACCGCTGGTGCAGTTCGGCCGCAGCATTCCGTTGCTGAAGGATCTGATTGCGGCTTTTTCAGGGCCGGATCAGCAATTCATCGCGGCGGACGCGGGTCCGAACCGGGCGCGACTGGGGCAGGGGCCGCTCTATGGCTGGGCCAACGCGGATGAAATCGGTGACGCGGATGATCCGGATTACACCGATGTGACCGGCCGCTTCAAGTACACCGATGTGCAGGACGAAATGGTGCGGATGGAGGATTTCACCCGCGCGCTGCATGTGGGTGAAACCAATCTCACGGAGTGGTATTTCCCGTTGCGGATTCTGATCGACATCCTGGCGGCGGGGAAAAGTTACGGCCCGGCGTACGGCATCAAGGCGCTGCATCCGGGCAAGATATTGGAAGTGCCGACGATTATTTTTGCCGCTGGCGATGGATTGGCGTTGGGCCGGCAGGGGGCAGCGATTCCTGGCCGCCCGTTCCAGCTGATCGTGCTGCCGGGACAGGCGCACCTGGATCCGCTGTTCGCCAGCGTCAACACGCCGCCACTGCATCGCAACGAAGTGGCGGACAATCTGCTGGATTTTGTGTTTGCCAACGTGCAGGACTAAATGTTCAGTCCAGCGGATACACCGGCTTTTCGTCGGAATCGCACACCCAGTTCAGCCACAGTTTTTTGTCGCTGCCTTCCAGCAGGCTGACATAGTTGCGCACGCGCAGGTACTTTTCCGAACTGTGGGGCTTGAGCATGCGGATCTCGATGCTCTTGTCTTCGTTCAGGTATTCGGTGTCGTCGTTGGTGACCGCCATGATGCCGTACCACTGGATTTTGCTGGGCGCCGGATGCACGATGCCGGAGGACACCACCTGATGGATGCGGCGGGTCTTGCCGTCGCGGCGTTCGTTGATCACGCCCAGGCAGCCAATGTGCACGTCGCCGGACAGGATCACGGTGCGGCAGTGGTTGTTGTTGTTTTTCTCGCGCAGTTCGACGTTTTTCAGCAGCCGCATGATCAGCCGTGCCCGTTCACCCTGGTGATCCTTGGCACGCCAGTGATCTTTCAGGTCGTCGGTGAGTTCCTCTTCCCAGGGCGTGGTGTCGAACACGGTTTCGGTGAACGAGAAATCCCGGTACACCACCGGCACCGCCGACATCAGCAGCAGATCACCGTGTGTCGCTTTGTGATCCAGATAGTCGATCAGGTTGTGCCATTGGCGCGGGCTCATCACCTGTTTGCGGGTGCGTTCGGCGCGGTTGTCCAGCGCCAGGATGTGATAGCCGCGAAATGGCACGGCAAAGGCGTAGTGATCGGCATCGCGATCCAGCAGCGCGTGATTGTGACGGGAGCGGATCTGCAGCAGTTCGAAATAGCGGCGCGCCACCTTGAAGATAGCCTTGAACACTTCGCATTCCTGCAGTTCGCTGGGGAAGCTGCCCCAGCCGTCGAAGATGTCGTGATCGTCCCACATCATCAGGTTGGGGATCGACGCCAGCATCAGTGACATGTCGGGTTTGTTCCAGCGTGATTGATACAGCTCGTCGTAAAAACGCTCGAGCTGTTCTTCCAGGGTCTTGCTGGATTTGGTTTTGAGTTTTTTATCGTGACGTTCGTGACTCCATTTGTTCAGCAGCGGCACCCGCGTCCACAGTTCGTCGGCGTAGAGCTGGTCGCCGCCCAGCAGCATCAGGGAGTAGGGCGCGGGAATGTCATCGGTGTTCACCTTGGCCATTTCCGCCTGCTGGAATTTGCGGATCTTGCCCCACAGGATGTACGGGCGCTCGGTTTTGGTCATCAGATCCGGGCTGGAAAATCCGTTGCACGAGGCATACAGCATGCGCGGCTTTTCCTTGCTGCCGGGCACGTAGAATGTCCACTCGCTGCCGTCCTGGTTGTAAGCCAGATTGCCATCCACCTGGATGCTGTAGCGCACCAGACGCGGATCAATCTGTGGCGCCGCCGTCCATTCTGCCCGCCACACGCTGGTGCTGTAGGTGTCACCGACTTTGAGTGCGTTCACGCTGTTGCCGTTGAAGGTCACGGCGGCGCGGGTGGCAGCGCGTGACGTGCTGAAGCACACCGTGTACAGCGTGTCGGATTCCAGGCCCAGCAGGGGGCCGATCAACAATTTCACGGTCATGGCCGATGGTGTCCTTATTTATAGAATTCCGGGGAATGGCGGATGTCCTGGTTCTGTTCCAGATCGTGCTGAATCCAGAACTGCGCATGTTTGGCGGCAGTGAACTGTTCCATGAATTCCATCGAATCCAGCGTCTGCTGCTTGTTGAAATTGAACGACGGCACGCGGCGGTGCTGGCGGTTGCTGGTGAAGTGGTAGAGATCGCCCGACAGCACGATGGGGCCGCTCTTGGGCATGTCGAGGAACAGCATCTGGTGGCCGGGGGTGTGGCCCACGGCTTTCTTGATCACCACGCGGCCGTCGCCGAACAGATCCAGATCACCCTGCAATACCTGCGCATTCTTGCGATTGAACTTGCTGTAGGTTTCCGGCGCGAAACCGTATTTCTGCGGCTCCGGGCCGAAGGCAGCGTCGAATTCTTCCTGCTGGATCAGCAGCGTGGCGTTGCTGAACAGATTGGCGTTGCCGGTGTGATCAGCGTGAAAGTGCGAGATGCCCAGGTACTGGATGTCTTCCGGCTTGATGCCGATTTCTGCCAGCTGCGGCGCCAGTGGTTTGCTCACGCTCAGATGGAACTTGCCGTCAAAGGCGTCCACACCTTTTGTGCCGATGGCGTCGTTCAGGCCGGTGTCCCAGATCAGGTTGCCCTTGGGATGCTGGATCAGGTAGCAGCTGTTGGTGAGTTGTTTGCGCTGGCCTACATTCACGCCGGGGGAAAAGATCGACACGTCTTTCGTCAGGATGTCGCCGCACTGGAATACGTACAGCTTCATGGCGGGTGTCGAAGGCCCGAACAGGCTGCAGGCGGACAGGAGCGCAGCGCCGGCAGCGAGGATGACGGTGCGGGAAAGGCGAAGGAACAAGGACATCGGAAGTCTCCAAGCGTGGAAAACCCAGAAGACTGCCAAGAAAGGCGGTTGCGGTAAAGCGCTACCGCAACCGGTGGGAATTTTTACGGCAGCCTGCGCCAGGCCTCGTTCAAGGATTGAGCAATTTCGTCGATGGCCGCTCGCGCCGCCGGTACGCTGCCCATCTGCAGAAAGCCGTGGATCAGGTTGCCGAAACAGCGGTGCACCACAGGCACACCCTGCTGCTCCAGCTTGGCGGCCATGGCGTCGCCTTCGTCCCGCAGCGGATCGTAGCCGGCGGTGAAGATCAGCGTCGGCGGATAGTGGCTCACGTCGTCCGCCAGCAACGGTGACACCCGCAGATCGTGGCGCTCGCTGATGTGGTTCAGGTAATTCTTTTCGTAGAAATCCAGTTCCGGCTGATCGATGCCGTAACCCTTGTTGAAGCTGCGGCGGGATTCGGTGAGGGTAACCGTGTCGGTCACCGGGTAGATCAGGCATTGCAGCGCCGGCTTCACGTCGGGATCGCTTTCCAGCAGCCGGCACACCGCCATGCCGATGTTGGCGCCGGCGCTATCGCCGCCGATACCGATGCGGGAGGGGTCGCCGTTCCACTTGTGCACCTGGGTGCGGAGCCAGAGGAAGGTGGCCACCGCGTCCTCGATGCCGGCGGGAAAGCGGTGTTCCGGCGCCAGACGATAATCCACTGCCACCACGATGCAGTCGCCGGTCTTGGCCAGCAGGCGACAAACGGCGTCGTGGCTGTCCAGGTCCAGGGTCACCCAGCCGCCGCCGTGCAGATACATCAGCACGGGCAACTGCGCGTCTAGACGCGGGCGGTAGATGCGCACGGCAATGCCGGTGTCGGTGTGGGCGTTGCTCACTTCAGCCAGTTCCACCGCTTCCATATCGTAGCTTTTGATGGCCTTGAGCAGCGCGCGGCGCAGGGCGGGCAGGGGAATCTGGTTCCAGGGCGTGCGTTTGCTGGCGTAGATTTTTTCCAGCAGGTCTTTGATGCCGTCGTCCAGCATGAAGGGTCCTCGTCGTCAGACGCCGGTGATCGATCAGTAGTGGGGTGGCTTCTCGTCCACCGGCCCGGTGGGGCCGCCCGCATTCACGTCCTGCAGCTGTTGCAGCATCAGGTTGCAGAGCTGCTGCAGGCGATCCAGTTCTTTCTGCTGACGATAGATTTCGTCGCTCAGGGCCTGGATGCTGTCTTCCTGAAACGCGATACGGGTTTCCAGATCAATCAGGCGTTGGTCGTATTGTTGTGTGATCGGTTGTGTGGTCATGGTTCACCGAGAGCGGATCAGGTTACGGATGACCCGCCAGCGGTTTACCAGCAGGGCCATGAAAATCAGGGAACAGCCTGCCAGTTGCAGCATTGTCATCGATTCGTGCAGCCACAGTCCGGCCATTAGGGAGGCCCAAACCGGTTCCAGCACCATGATGATGGCGGCATGACTGGCGGAGGTGCGGGCCTGGGCGTAGGTCTGCAGCAGAAAGCGGGCGCTGCTGGCCACCAGGGCGGCGGTGAGAATCCAGACCCAGATGATGGGACTCACCCGTTCCGGGAAGACCTCCACCACCAGCGCCCCCAGCCCCGACAACAGGCCCACCAGGGTGAGCTGGATGGCGGTAAGGGCGGTGGCCGGAATGCTGCCGGCGAGCCGGGTCAGCAGGTTGAAATGCAGCGCGAACAGGGTGGCGGACACCAGGAACAGGATCTGGCCCGGCTCCAGTCGTACCCCCCGGTTCAGCGACAGCAGCGCCAGGCCGGCAATGGCCACCGGCAGCGCTACCCAGGTGGACAGGGGCAGTTCTTCCTTGAAAACAAAGCGGGCGAACAGCGGCACGATCACCACCCCCATGCTGGTGATGAAGGCCCCTTCGCCGACGTGCTTGGTGTGATGGAGGCCGGTGATCCAGATCATCATGGCCACCGTGAACAGCACGCCCAGGGCGATGGAATGGCGCCATTGCAGGCCGGTGAGGGCGCGCAGCTGGCTGGCGCCAAACGCCGCCAGCACCAGCCCCGCCAGGGTGAAACGGATGCCGAGGAAATACAGCGGCGGCATTTCCGCCAGCGAGAACTTGGAAAACATCCAGCCGGCCGCCGCCAGCAGGGTCACGCTGATCAGCAGCAGGTCGTTCCTGAAACTGTGAGTGTTATTCACCGAGCATCCGCAGTAGTCGTGGTTGCACTACCGGCCAGTCCTGGTCGGTGATGCTGAAGTAAACAGTATCGCGCACAAACCCGCCTTGCACGACCATGTGGCGGCGAAACACTCCTTCCCGTGTGGCCCCCAGGCGGGCAATGGCGGCTTGCGAGCGTTGGTTGCGGGCGTCGGTTTTCAGTTCCACCCGCAGGGCATTGAGTGAGTCAAAAGCATGACCCAGCAACAGCAGCTTGGCGGCGGTGTTCACCGGTGTGCGCTGGAACGCGCGGCCCAGCCAGGTCCAGCCGATTTCCAGGCCACGATCCTTGGGGCGAATGTTGAGGTAACGGGTGCTGCCGGCGAGTTCGCCGCTGGCCCGATCGCGGATGGCGAAGGCAATCTGCAGGCCCTTGTCCTGCTGCGCCAGCGCCTCGGTGATCCATTGCCGGGTATCGTCCAGGGACTGGAAACAGGCGCGCGGCATCCACAGCCAGTCGTCTGCCTGCTGGCCGATGGCCCAGAGTCCTTCCGCGTGTTGCAGGGTCAGCGGCTCCAGCCGCACCCAGCGGTTTTCCAGCGTCAGCGGTTTCACGTCCATCGGTTGTCGTCATCCTGGCAGTCTGATCAGCGCGGGCTACGTTATCACAAAGGTTTCACGGTCGGGATGAAACCCTTGCACGCCCGAATTGGATTCCCCTAAGCTTGCCCCGCATCCGCTGACCCGGAAATCCGCCTGATGGATATCGACCTGCTGAAAACCTTTCTGGAAGTGAACCGGACCCGCCATTTCGGCCGGGCGGCGGACAATCTTTACCTGACGCCTGCCGCCGTCAGCGCGCGGGTGCGGCAGCTGGAGCACATTCTGGGGGTGGAGCTGTTCCTGCGCTCCCGCAACAACATCCAGTTGACGCCGGAAGGTGAGCGCCTGGTGCCCCACGCCGAAACCCTGCTGCTGGCCTGGTCCCGCGCGCGCCAGGACGTGGCCCTGCAATCGGATCAGTTGCAGCAGCTCAACCTGGGCTCCACTTACAGCCTGTGGCGCTTTGGTCTGAGCCATGCCCTGAACGCGATGTATGAAGTGCTGCCGGAAGTGGCAATGCGGGCCGAGGCTCATCCGGCAGACACCCTCAACCGCATGCTGCAGGAGCGCACCCTCGATCTGGCGTTATTGCTGGAGCCGCCGGAGATGGCCGGTTTCAAGGCGGAAAAAGTGGGGCAGGTGAAGCTGGTGCTGCTCAGCAGCGATCCCGCCGCTACGGTGAAAGGCGCGCTGCAGTCGGGGTATGTGATGGTGGACTGGGGGGTGTCGTTCGAGCTGTTTCACGCCAAGCGTTATGGCGATGCCAGCCGGCCGGTGCTGCACACCAACATGGGCATGTTGGCGCTGGAGTATCTGCAGCAGCAGGTGGGGGCGGCCTATCTGCCCGAAAGCGTGCTGGGTCAGCCGGCGGGAAAGGGCTTGCAGCGGGTGAAGGGAGCGCCGGCATTCACGCGCCCGTTGTTCGGGGTTTACCGTTCTGCCAGCGATCGCAAGGAAGCCATCGTCCGGCTCTTGGGTCAGCTCAAACCGCTGGAGATCTGAGGCTGGCCCGGATCAGTTGAACCAGTCGTCGTCGAGGGAGCCGATCTCGTCTTCCAGGCGCTTGCGCTCCAGGCGGTCTTCCAGTTTGCGACGAATATCCAGTTTGTTTTTCTTGGCATTTTTGCCTTTGTCGGCCTCCAGCTGAGGGATTGCCTCAAAGGATTCTGACTCTTCAAAATCGCTAAAATCCCACTCACCTTCACTTCTTGCGCCGCTCATGCCTGCCTCGTGACCTGCCGCTCTGGAATACCGGTATACATTACCCTGCCGGGCTGTAAAAACAGGCGAATTAAAGAACAGTCGGATCGGGAAATGACAGCAAAAGATTCTGCTGCTGAGAACAATCATTTTTTGTCATGACCCGGTCAGTAGCCGTGGCTGCGCAGGCATTCCTCGATGTAGGCGGCCTGTTCCTCGGGCGGCATGGGGGCCGCGTATTCCTGGCACATGGCGCGCAGCTCCTCCTGCTCCACGATGTCGCTCTGCTGCTGGTAGGCGGGTTCCTCCACCGGCATTTCCTCCATGGCCGGCTCCTGGTAGGTCTCCTCCGGGTAGCTTTGCTCGGGGTAGGTTTCCTGGGGATAGCTTTCCTCGGGGTAGCTTTCTTCCTGGTATACCTCGCCGCTGCTGTCGTACTGCTCGGGATATTCCTCGCCATCGTAGGCCAGGGTGTTCAGCGGCAGGCCCAGGGCGAGCAGAAGAAGCATCAGGATGCGCATCGTGGAATCTCCCTTGCTGTCAGTTGCGGTTTTTCACCGGCCGGTACCAGTGGGCCCACCAGGTGAAGGCGGATACGCCGCGGGTCTGGATCCATACCTTGCCCTTGCCCTTGAAGCGGCAGACAAAACCTTCGCCCGAGAAGAACAGCGATTTGTAGCCGCCCACCTTGGTGATGTTGTACTCCAGGCCATCGGTGAAGGCGACGATGTTGCCGGTGTCCACCACGTAGTCGTCGGTGACATCGATCTCGATCATGGCGCCGTAGGTGTTGAACCACAGGTCGCCCTGGCCGCTGGCGCGGATCAGGAACAGGCTTTCACCGGAGAAGAAGCCCTTCACCAGCCCCTGCCATTTGGTTTCCAGGTTCACGTCCATGGTGGCAGCGACGAACGCCGAATTCTGCAGGAACACGGTTTCATTATTGAGATACAGGTGCACCATGTCACCGGGGGAACCAGGGGCGATGCCGATCTCGCCGGGGCCGCCCTCGGCGGTGAATTCGTTGACGAAGATGGACTCGCCGGTGACGAAGCGGCCGAGGCCGCCGCGCAGCTTGGTTTTCATGCGCAGGTTGGTGTCCATGGTGGCCATGGCCGAGGCTTCCACTTTCAGCGTTTCATCCGGCGGAATCTGCACGGTGAGGAAGGCGTAATCCGGCCGGCCTTCGATGCGGAACTGGTAGCCGGGCTGCTCCTGCACTTCCACCTGTTTTACCGGTTGTGCCGGTTCCTGTGCCGGTGTGAAGGCGGCTTTCGGCGCCAGTGACAGGTCGGGGCGGGGTTCGGCGGTTGATGGCTGCGGCGGCGTCAGCGGCGGATCGATTTCGGCCACCGCGCCGATGCGTTCCAGGGCGGCGCGGAATTTTTCCGCCGTACTCTGATCCAGGCCTTTCTTGATCACCACCGGCGCCTTTTCGAACACCGAGCGAGCCTGTTCCTCGCTCACCTTGGCCATCTGGGCGAACGCCGCAATCACGCGCTCGCGATCGGCGTAGGGATCGGTCTTGCCGGTAATCTTGACGCTGTATTCCATGCTGGGACTCCTTACACCGAACGGGGACGCAGGCCAGAGCTGAGCGCCTTGCCAAAGCTCACCGGATTGTGGGACTGGCACCACACGGTGCCCTTGCCGCTGAATTTGCACACCAGGCCTTCGCCGCCGATCATCGAGTGCAGCCAGCTGGAACCGGCCTTGGTGATGGAAAAATTCAGCGTCTCGTTGAAGGCGACGATGTGGCCGGTATCGACGATGTAGTCGCCGTCCACCTCCACTGGGTAAATCGCGCCGAAAGACGACAGCACGATCTTGCCGCTGCCTTTCAGGTTCACCCAGAACACGCTTTCGCCGGACAGGATGGATTTGAAGCCCTGCCAGCCCAGGTCGATGTCGATGCCTTCTTCACAGGCCAGGAACGAGCTGCCCTGCACGATCAGGCTTTCGCTGTCGAGGGTGAGCGTCGTCATGTCACCGGCCAGCGACGTGCCCAGCCACAATTCGCCGTTGCCGTTTTTGGGTTCGAAATGGTTGAGGAACAGGGATTCCCCCGCCACCATGCGCTTGAGCGCTTTCAGGATGCCGCCGCTGCCCTTTTTGTGGGTGCTGGTGGTGATGTCCATGTTGCCGCTCATGGCGATCATGGCGCCGGATTCGGTAGTGCAGACTTCCCCTTGCTTCAGGGTGATTTTCGCCGCCGTGTTGCCGGGGCGGTGCAGCAATTCGATTTCCATGATGAATGCTCCTTACGGCAGACGCGGGTTGATCCAGCTGGCGATGCCGGAAATGCTGCGGGTTTGGATCACGATCTTGCCTTTGCCCACTACGCGAGTGACCAGGCCCTCGCCACCGAAGATGGAGGAGAAAATGCCGCCCGCCAGTTGCAGCTTCAGCTTGATGCCCGGTTCGTAGGACACCAGATGGCTGGTATCGACGATGTACTCGCCGTCGATTTCCTTTTCCAGCAGGGCGCCGAACGCGCCGTACCAGACCTTGCCGTTGCCGCTCACCGCGATGCGGAACAGGCCTTCGCGCGCCAGCCAGGAAATGAAGCCCGCAAATGTCACGCCCACTTTCACGCCCGGTGTGCAGGCCAGGAACGCGCCCGGCTGCATGTACAGCGTATCGCCGTTCAGTTCGATGCAGCGCACCTCGCCCGGCGTCGGCTGCACGATGGTCATGCGGCGGGGCCGGTCGGTGGGGTTGCTGAAATCGTTGATGAACAGGGTTTCACCGCCCAGGAACTTGCGCAGCAGTGCGATGAAAAAACCGCCGTTGAAGCGCGAGCGCAATTCCAGCTGCGCATCCATGCTGGACATGGCGTCGGATTCGGTGGTGATCGTCTCGCCGGGATCGAGCTCCACGTCCACGTAGGAAAACGCGGCGCTCCCCTTGATTTCCGCTTTCATGCATTACTCCTGGTCGCTATGGGTCACGAATTGTTTGATGGCATCCTGCAAGTGTAGGAAAGGTTCATCCAGATCGCGAAAGGTCGCGTGCTGCGGCACCGCCGTGATTTTTTCCAGATGCGCGATGCGATCCTCGGTGGCCGGGTGAGTGCTGATCATGGACAGCGTCGCCTTGGCCAGTTCCTGATTGTCTTCACCGGCCATTTCCTTCAGACGCTTTTCCTCTTCTTCCTTCAGTTTTTCGAAAAAGCGGGCGAGGCCACGGGGATCGATGTTGGCCGCCAGCAGCAGCGCAGCACCCTTTTCGTCGGATTCGGTTTCGAAGCTGCGGGAATAACTCTGGTTGAGCAGGAACGGCGCGGCATCGGCAATCAGTGCCAGCAGGCCGCTGACATCGCCCAGAATCGCGTTCACAGTGAGATAGATGCCGGCAGAGCCGATGATGTTGCGCATGCCGTGCTGTTCGGTGACGTGGGCCATTTCGTGCGCCACCACGCCCAGCAGTTCTTCCGGCGTTTCGGCGCGCAGGATCAGACCGCTGTTGATGACCACGTACCCGCCGGGCAGGGCGAAGGCGTTCACCTGTTCATCGCGGTTGATGTGGAAACGGAAGGTGAAGCGCTTGTCGGTGTTGGCATCCAGCAGCGGTTGCACCAGAGGTTGCAGCAGCGCTTCGGCTTGCTTCTGTTCGTAAAAATGGTTGTTGATCCTGTACTGCTTGAGCACCTGTTCGCCCAGGTTTTCCTCCCACTCCACCGGAATGTGGCGGGCGGCGACGGCGGACAGGGAATCCATGTTGAACAGCAGCACGGTTGGAATCAGCACGATCACCGCCGCGATGGCGGCGAACACGCTCCAGTTCAGCACATGTTTTCTGCGCGCCTTTTGCAGCTGGGCCTGGACGGCGGGAATCTGTTGCAGGCGGGCATCCTGCAGCAGGGTGCGGTCGCTGGTGTAGAGTTTCCAGTCCGGCTTCGACGGATGGCTGATGAAGATCAGACGATCGCTGGCGCCGCCGAGATCGATCCGGATGCCCTGCAGGGGTAGCGACACCTGCGCGGTGTCGTTCTCAAAACGGATGTCGGCGCTGCTGATGGTGAAGGTGCCGGACGCGCGGCCGTTCTTGAAACTGTTGTGAAAGGCGTGGCCCTGGTAGCGGTGATCGTTAGTCATGATGGTGTGAATTGCCTGTGGGAATCAGGGTGCCGGGCCGACGGTGGGCAGCGGACGCAGCAGGCTGGCGATGCCATAGCGCAGGCGCTGCTGGCGTATATCTTCCGGCAGATCGGGCGCGGCAAGAATTTCCACCGCAGAGCGCCACTCGGCTTCCCCGGTGGATGCATTCAACAGCATCAGCAGCAGACTG
This sequence comes from Pseudomonadales bacterium, assembly GCA_020062665.1. Classification (GTDB taxonomy): domain Bacteria; phylum Pseudomonadota; class Gammaproteobacteria; order Pseudomonadales; family Ketobacteraceae; genus Ch67. Next base: position 45,121 of record JAGUVW010000023.1, on the reverse strand, counting down.
CCGGTCTGATACGTTGTGCCGGAAGCCACCAGACCCGGATCGAATCCCAGAATGTCGCGCAACTCTTTTTCACTCAAGTCGCTGCCCAGCACGATCAAGCCTTTCAATGCGTAGTCGGCAGGCTGGCCCGCGGCTGTCACGCGGTAGCCCTTTGCCTGTAGTTGCGATTCGATCTGTTCACGGATGAACAGCAGCGATTCCGGATCTGCCGGCGTATTTTCCGGCGCGTGCACCATGATATTCCCGTGCCACTGGATGTGGGTGCCGGGTTGTGGATTGAATCCGGGGGAATTGGTGGACACCACGGCGGACTGAAGCAGTTCCTTGGGCAGGGGCTTGGTTGCGGAAGTGGTCTGGCAGGCAGATGCAAGCAAGGTGAGGCTCGCCAGCGCGAGAGCGCGAATCAGTCTGTTGTTCATGCAGTATCCATTCCTGGTAAGCAAAGCTGGTATCATAGCAGACAAATCGACCCGAGGATTCGCCCATGCAATACCGCATCATTCCTGTGACGCCGTTCGAACAAAACTGTTCCCTGATCTGGTGCGAGCAAACCCGCAAGGCAGCGGTGGTGGATCCCGGAGGCGATCTGAATCGCATTCTGGCGGCGGTGAAGGAAGAAGGTGTGACGCTGGAAAAAATCCTGCTCACCCATGCCCATATCGATCACGCCGGCGGCACCGGGGAACTGGCGGAGTCACAGCATCTGCCCATTATCGGGCCGCACAAGGGTGATGACTTCTGGATTCAGGGATTGCCGCAGCAGGCGGCCATGTTCGGCTTCAAGCCTGCCAAAATGTTCACGCCGGATCGCTGGCTGGAAGACGGTGAATCAGTGCAGGTGGGCAACGTCACGCTGAGTGTGATTCACTGCCCCGGCCACACGCCCGGCCACGTGGTGTTCTTCGATCCGGCGAGCAAGCTGGCGATTGTCGGCGATGTACTGTTCAACGGTTCCATCGGGCGCACGGATTTTCCCGGCGGCAATCACCAGCAGCTGATTGATTCCATCAAACAGAAACTGTTTGTTCTGGGCGATGACATCGATTTCATCCCCGGTCATGGCCCCATGTCCACCTTCGGCAACGAGAAAAAATTCAATCCGTTTGTGGGTGGGCGCTGGGGTTGAGGGCGCCGTGTTCGTCAAAAAACTGTAACAGATGCGCGCGGTTTTGTTTGAAGTTGAACGTGGCGATATGGGGGCCGGCGGTGGTGATCCAGTGTTTGGGGTCCTGCGCCCGCTCGAAGACTTTCTGGCCCTGGTGGAATGGAATGATCTCGTCGTCGGGGCTGTGAAAAAACAACAGCGGTGTGGGGGCGAGGTTGGCGATGTGCGCTTTGGGATCGAAATCCTGCGGCACCAGATGCGCCACGATGAACTGGAACGGCCAGGTGATGATGCTGCGGCTCGCCACGTCACGGGCAATGTCACTGTGACCTGAAAATACGGCGTCCAGCACGACCGCATTGAAGCGGCGTTCCGCCGGCGCGAGAGTGCTGAAATAGTAGCTGCTGATGGCGCCACCCAGGCTCTGCCCCAGAATGAACAGCGGCAGTTCGCGTTGCTCGGCATACTGCGCCACCCAGCGATAGGCAGCATCCACATCCAGATAGACCTGCGGAAAATCGGCCACGCCTTCGGAGCGGCCATAGCCGCGATAATCCAGCAGCAACACATCAAAGCCCTGTTCCGGCAACCAGTACACGCTGCCGACATGGGTGCTGATGTTTTCTGCGTTGCCGTGCAGGAACAGCACCACACCGCGCGGCTGCTCCGCCTTGATCAGCCAGTTGTGCAGCTTCACGTTGTCGGTGGTGGTGAGTTCTACTACTTCATACTGCAGCCCGATGTCCTGCGGCGTGCGCACCAGTTCCTTCATCGGATAGAAATAGAAACTGCTGCAGGCGCTGCTGAGTGTGGCCATCAACATGATCCATCCGGCTTTAAAGCATCCGTGTTTAAAAAAAATGGCGAAATTCCAGCGTGGCTTCATTGAATCGGGTTTCCAGTTGTTGCCGCTGTAACAAGTTCAGGCGCAAGGCGTCATTCCTGCCCAGGGGCAGATTGTGCACGAGCTTCAGTTCATGGCGCTCGTGGCCATCGGTGAACTGGTAGTGTTCCGCTTCCAGCTGCAGCGTGCCAATCGGGGTGAACCACAGTGTACCCGCCAGCGCGCCGCCGCCAAGTCCCAGATTGTCTTCCAGCAGCGGATTGTATTCCAGCCGTGCGATGGCCATGCCGTAGGCCAGCTGATTGTTGCCGACTTCATAGGTGACACCGGCACCGCCATTTACTCGCGCGGTCAGGGCGTCGTCGTGTTCGGTGTACACGCGATCGAAGCCGGCACGCACCCGCCAGGTGATGGGATCGAAAAAGCGATTGCGCGGTGCGTGGGAATTGATGTCGACGAAATTCAGCATCTCGACCTGCAGGGAATCGTTTTCGCGCTGACGCAGCTGCAGTTCACCCAGATTGATGGCGGCGCCGTTCAGGTAGCCGGTGCTGTTGTCGGCGAGGTCGTGATAGCTGGTGCGCAGGCGGAGATCGACCAATCCATTGCCATCGGCGCGACCGCCTGCGAGGCCGACGAGCAGTGTGTCGTGGCCACTTTCCGGTGTTGCCGGCCGGGGTGGTTGAGGCGGCTCACTGGCGCTGATGTCACGCAGCTGGCGCAGCATGTCCAGACTGAGGGCGGCGGTGTCGGAATCGCGCGTGGCCTTGCTTTGCTGATAGCGCAAATGCTGGTAGGCCACGCGCAGGATGGCGGCGCGCTGTGCTGATGGCAGTGTGGTGAACGCCGTGTCCGTCAGCGGACGCTTGCGGTGTGCCAGTTCCCAGGCCAGACCCTGATGTTCTGTTGAAAGCTGATCGGCCTGGAATTGCAGTTGCGTGGCAGCGGCAGAGCGGTATTGGGTGTCCCTTACCAGTCCGGCATCCAGCACCGCGCGCACGGTGTCGATGGGAATGGCGCGGTGCTCGAAGCCGTCGGTCAGCTCCACATCAGGGCGAGCCACTTCGAGCAGCTCCAGCAGGCGGAACGAACAGTTTTCGTCAAAAAAGTAATAGTCGAAATCGATGTTGCGCAGTTCCCACAGGTGATCCACCAGCAGCTGCACTTGCTCGGGCGACAGATCCAGTTGGTATTCCCACAGGTCGCGATTTTCGATGCGGTTGTACTCGTTGATTTTCTCGTGATAGCGCAGCAGGCTGAAAAAGCCGGGATAGCCGCCGAAGATGCCTTTCCAGGCGTAGAGCAGGGAGTTGTCCTCGGGGCGATACTCGGCGCCGAAGTTCACCGCGAAGCTGAGCCAGTCGGAACCGCTGTCGATATTTTCCGGATCGATGCGCAGAAAGGTGTGGCCGAACATCGAGGAAGGACTGTTCAGATATGAAGAAGCAAAAATCAGTTTGATGCTGTGCGGCTTGATGATGCCCAGCCACTGGGAGCGTTCCGGACACTGCTCTGTTGTGAGTGGCGCCGGCGGCAGGGACAGTTCGTCGCGCAGCCAGTGCCAGCGGGCGGGGAAACGGCACACGGCGTGCTGGTTGGCATCGGTAACCGGCAGATAGAACGCAGCGACAGTGGCATCCAGCTCGGCGCGAGGATGAGTCACGCCATCCGGTGCCAGGAAGAAATCCGGATCGTCCACCTGACTCTTCCAGCCTCTGCCAAGTGTGCCTGGGTAGTAGTGCAACAGCGCGCGCCAGCGTGGGCTATCCGCCAGCGTCTCGGCCTTCGCCAGACTTGCGGGTGTCCATGGTTCGGCTGCCTGTGCAGCAGTTGTGATCGACAGTATCAGCAGCAAGAAAATCGCGCGCACGGAAATACGGTTTGCCAGTGAGTGGAAGCGTGACAGTGAAGCCATGACGAATCAGTGTGTGCGCAGCAACGTCGTGGCGTCGCGGGCGTGAGTGATCGGGATGATGATCGGAAAAAGAAGCGGAGGCCGAAGCCCCCGCTTGCTGGATCAGGAAACGTACTTGGCCAGACGGCTGTCGGCTTTCATCACTTCCAGAATGGAGGCGTGAACTTCTGCAGCAGTAACGTCGGAAGTCGGGAAGATGGTGTTGAAGTTGCTGTGCACGGCAGCAGCGAAAGCAGCGCGGTCTTCCACCTGGATGCCCATGGAAACGGCAACGGCGTTCATGGCGTCGCCCTGGCCGTTGGCAGCGTCAACAATGAATTCGTCGAGTACGCCAGCCATGCCGATCATCGGTGTGCCGCCATAGGTCAGCGTGCCGTTGACAGAGCAGCCGTTGGTGCCGGTGGTCATGCCGAAGGTGGCGTTGCCAGAGGTGCCGTTGGTGATGGAAGCAGCGAAATGGGGAACCATGCCGCTTTGGCCTTTGAACAACATGTTGCCCCAGCCACAGCTTGGGCCGCCCGGCGCTTCCGCCATGGCCAGAGAGGAAGTGCCCAACAGCAATGCGCCAATCAGTACTTTTTTCATGTTCCGTGTTCTCCTTGGTGGGTTTGAATGTGCAGTCCGGCACCCGGATTGAAGGTACTACGCCGTCCTTATGCAACTCGTTGATATTGGTCTAATTGCCAAGCTTAGTAAAGACTGTATTTTGCGCAACATTACCGCTGGTTCAGGCTTGACCCGGGCGCGGTGGAATCGAATAGGTCACGCTGGCGTGTGCGACGGATTGCGCACTGTCATTGGCGAACAGTAGTACGTCGCCCACTGCCAGGCGTTGACCCAGCTTGAGCAGACGGGCCTCGGCGCGCAGGATGCCCGGTTCCGGCTTGCGATAGAAGTTCATATTCAGGTTGGTGGTAACGGCGAGCGCAACCTTGCCGACCTGCGCAAGAATCGCCACATACATGGCGGCATCGGCCAGCTCCATCAGCGTGGGGCCGGACACGGTGCCGCCAGGGCGCAGGTGACGCGCGTCGGTACGCATTTCCAGTACGGTGCGCGTCATGCCCGCTTCCGCAATCGTGAAATGAAAACCGGGGAATATTTCCGCCAGATAGTGCTGCAGTTCGTCTGTGGTCAGCATGTCGGGGACCCTTATCTGATCGTCGGCATGGCGCGGTCGATGATGGCGCGGCAGTCCACGCCCCGGGGCAGGGTGCCAAACATCTGATGCGAGCGCGGCTGGAATCGACCCTGGCAGAAGGCGTCAGCCACCAGGGAGTGGCCGGCGCGCAGCAGCACGCTGGCCTGCAATGCAAGCGCCATGTTTTCCACGATGGCGCGGGCGCGGTATTCGATGTCGTGCTTGTCCGCCAGATCCTGCTTGAGTTCCCGCACGTGACGATCGAATGCGCTGTGCAAGCCCTTCATCTGATCGAGCTCCGTGAACAGGGCTTCCACACTTCCGGGCGTGCGCGCCATGGCCCGCAGCATGTCCAGACACTGCACGTTGCCGCTGCCTTCCCAGATCGCATTCACCGGCGCTTCGCGGTACAGGCGCGGCATGATGCTGTCTTCCATCACCGCGCTGCCGCCGATACATTCCATGGCCTCGTAGGCGTGAGCAGGCGTGCGCTTGCAGATCCAGTATTTGCCCACAGCGGTGCCGATGCGCACCACCAACTGTTCGAATTCATTGTCCGGCTGGTCGAGTCCGCGGCCGATACGCAGTGCCAGCGCAATCGCGGCTTCGCTTTCGAGTGTCAGATCTGCCAGCACGTTTTGCATCAGCGGCTGATCCACCAGCTTTTTGCCGAAAGCGGAGCGATGATTGCAGTGGTGCAGAATCTGCGTCATGGCCTGACGCATGCCGCCGGCAGAACCGATCATGCAGTCGAAGCGGGTGAGTGCCACCATTTCCAGAATGTTGGCGACACCGCGACCTTCGTCACCGATCAGCCAGCCGTGAGCGCCGCGCAGTTCAGCCTCGGATGATGCATTGGAAACGTTGCCCATTTTGTTTTTCAGCTGCTGGATCTGCAGCGGATTTTTGCTGCCATCGCTGCGCCAGCGTGGCACCAGGAAACAGGAAATGCCGCCTTCGGCCTGCGCCAGCACCAGGAACGCATCACACATGGGCGCTGACACGAAATACTTATGTCCCACCAGTTCATAGAGTTGGCCGCCGCCCCGTTGCGCAAGCGGATAAGCTTTGGTGGTGTTGGCGCGCACATCGGAACCGCCTTGCTTTTCCGTCATCGCCATGCCGATGGTAACACCCTGCTTTTCGAAGAACGGCTTGTTGGCAGGCTCGTACACGCGGGATGTGATCAGCGGCTCCCAGATTTTCGCAATGTCCGGTTGCTTGCGCAGAGTGGGTATGGCGGCAAACGTCATGGTAATGGGGCAACCGTGGCCCGCGTCCACCTGCGACATCATGTACGACAGCGAGGCACGAAACACATTGGCGCCGGGTGCCTTGTCAGTCCAGGGAATCGCATGCAGGCCATTCTCGATGGAGGTTCTCATCAGCTGATGATAGGCGGGATGAAATTCCACTTCGTCCACGCGACGGCCATACCGATCGTGAGTGCGGAACTCCGGTTTCACCTTGTTGGCCTGAAAACCCCACTTGATCACCTCGGCCGAGCCGGTGAGCGCGCCGAATTGCTGCAGCGTGGTGGTGCGATCTGCAGCGCCTTCCCGTTGCGCAGCCTGTTGCAGTGCCACGTCGCTGGTGAACAGATTGTAGTTTTCCAGCGGCTGCGGCAGATTGAAAACCGTGTGGGTTTCGGCCATGGAATTGAAAGCATGTTCGGTCATGATCAGTCTCCGGGTTTGACGACAGCACGCAGGCAGAATCGCACCAGATGCTGGATCTGCTTTTTGCGTTGCGACGCGCTCAGGTGTGCGCTGTCGGGGGTGATGAGGGCTTCGGCCATGGCGCCCACCATGGCAGCGGCGCAGAGCTGTTCCGGTTGCGTAATGAATTCACCTTTGCGCATGCCGCTGCGGATCAGGCTGGAAAAGGAATCCGCCCAGGCTTTGCGATAGTCCAGTCGTGCGATATCCAGTTCTGGATCCACCGGCTCGGCGATGAGTGCGTAGGCGAGGGTGGGATTTTGCATGGCGCGTTCGGCAAAGATGGTGAGCGCGTGTTCCAGCTTGTGGGTGTAGCTGCCCGACACGGTGGCGGCGGCTTGCACCTGCTGGATTTCCCGCTCGGTGGCATGCTGGAACAGCGCGACGCAGAGCGCCGTTTTCGAAGCGAAATAGCGATAGATGGTACCGGTGGCGATGTCGGCCCGTTCCGCCACCGCCTGAATCGACAGCTGGCGAAAACCCTGTTCACTCACCAGGGTCTTGGCGGCTTTGAGAATGTTTTCATGCACTTGAGCCTTGCGGCTTTCAGTGTGGGCGGTGGCGCGATAGACCATACAATGAATCCATGTTCATTTCTTTGATAGAAGTGAACCATGATTCATTTTATGGGTCAAGCGGTGAGGTTCAGGCAGGTGGCGACGACCAGTACTGCAGTGCCTTGCGCAGCGTGGCCAGATCGACTGGCTTGGTGATGTAGTCATTCATGCCGGCGGCATAGGCCTGATCCACATATTCCTTCACCGCATGGGCGGTGAGCGCCACGATGGGCAGCGTGGTTTCACCGGCGGCGCGAATCTGGCGGGTGGCAGAATAGCCGTCCAGAATCGGCATCTCGCAGTCCATGAAAATCAGGTCGTAATGATTGCGCTGCACTTTTTCCACCGCATCCTTGCCGTTCTGGCACCAGTCGGATTCCACGCCCAGTCTTTTCAGCAGGCCCTTGATCACCTGGGCATTCACCGGATTGTCCTCTGCCAGCAGCACCTTTTTGATCTGGATGCTGGCACTGCTGGTGTCTTCCTGCTCTGGCTTCGCAGCAGCCAGACGGGAGCGATGCGACAGAATGTCGAGAAAACGCGACGGCAGCAGCGGCAGTTCCGACGCGGGGAATTCATGCTGGTCGCAGTCACGTGCACGCTGGCACAGCAGATGGGCCGTCACGCGCACGGCCAGCAGTGACTGGCTCTGACGCAGGTGCACGATGTCGTCGGACAGAATCACCAGATCGTCGGTGTGATCGGTAGGATTGGGCCAGGCGTTCAGCACCCACTCGATATTCATGTGCTTGCACCACTGGCTGATCTGGCGCTGCAATGCATTGTCGTTGGAAAACAGGTAAAGCTGGATATGACGGAACTCGTCTACCGGCAGCACCGGCAGGGAATGATCGCGCGTCACCAGCGGCAAATGGAACCAGAACGTGGTGCCCACGCCGGGACTGGAATGCACGCCGATTTCGCCACCCATGCGCTCCACCAGCTGTTTGGTGATGGCAAGGCCAAGCCCGGTGCCGCCGTGTTTGCGGTTGATGCTGGCATCTTCCTGGGCGTAGTGCTGGAACAAGCGCGGCAGCGCCTCGGATGCAATGCCTGGCCCGGTATCGGTGACGGCAAAATACAGATCCCGAGGCTGCTTGCCCGGCTGCACGCTGATGGTGATGCTGCCGCGCTCGGTAAATTTGAACGCATTGCCGATCAGGTTGATCAGCACCTGACGCAGGCGAGTGGGATCGCCGCGCACCTGCGCCGGAATCGCCGGGTCGATTTGCACATCCAGCTTCACCGGCGAGTGCTGGCGCTTGGCATAAAATACTTTCAGGGTTTCGGTCAGCACTTCGTCCAGGCCGAATTCCAGCGATTCCAACTCCAGCCGGTTGGCCTCGATCTTCGACAGATCCAGAATCTGATTGATGATGTCCAGCAGCGCGCGCGATGAATCCTGAATGTTGTCCAGATACTGGCGCTGTTCCTGGGTGAGTTGGGTGTTGGCCATCAGCTCGGTCATACCCAACACGCCAGCCATGGGTGTGCGGATCTCGTGGCTCATGGACGCCAGAAAATCCGACTTTGCCTTGTTGGCCACATGCTCGGCGCGGGCGATGGATTCCATTTCGGTTTTCTGTTTCTTCAGATGGGAAATGCGGCTGGCAATGGCAAAGCTCAGCAGCAGCAATTCGATGGCGCTGCCGATCTGGATGCTGTTGATCGACAGTGTGCTGGCTTCCATCAGGTTGAACACATTCATGATGAACACCAGCGCGCTGGCGAGGAAGGTGATCCACGCAATCATGAACGTGCGCGCGGGCGCGAACCGATGGACGATGCCATGGCCACCGGCCACCACGACAAAGCCAATGCACAGCAGTGCAACGAACATGGAAATCTGGATGCCCCGCGTGTAGGAAAGCAGCAGGCAGGCCATGAATGCCAGGGCGATGGTGCCCAGCAGAAGATGAGACACTCGGTACAGGGTGACAGAGCGTTCCTGCAGTGCCAGCAGATTGCGCGAGAACAGTGCGCCGAACAGGCAACACAGCAGAATGCTGAGTGGCATCGAACCGGACTGAAACCAGTATTGATCCGGCCATAGATACTCGTAACCCAGCCCGGTTCCGGTGAGTGAAATCAGCAAAAAGCTCGCCACGTAGAGGACGTAATAAAGATAGAGGCGTTCGCGCACCACCAGAAACAGACCGATGTTGTACAGCATCAGGAAAAAAGCGCCACCATGGTAGATGCCCAGCAGCAACCGGGTATCGGACAGCGTGCTGATGAAGTTGGCTTCCTTGTACAGCCTTAGCGGCAACACCAAGCTGCCCGTGGTTTGCGCGCGCAGGTAGATTACGGTGGTGCGCTGGGACGGGATGTCGAGCGGAAACCAGAAATTGTGCGTGTTCACCGGGCGCGATACAAACGGCAACGTGTCACCGCTGCGGGCGATGGTCTGAATGGCACCGGAGTCCAGATCAACCCGATAGACATCGATCTGATCGATCATGGCATACGCCAGATTGAGCCACCATTGCACCTGGGTTTGTTCGTTGTTGTACAGCGCCAGGCGAAACCACCAGGTGCTGTTGCTGTAGCCTTCGCTGACGCTGCTGCGGGGATAAGGCTCAAACGGCAACGCGGTGTCGTTGACCACCGCGTTGATATCCAGGCGATGCTCGCGATCCTCGAAGTACTCAATGTGGCGGGCGAGTTCCAGCTGTTCAACGGAACGATCCAGAACCACTTCCCGAGGCGTGGCAAGTGTCGCGGGTATCCACAGCAACATTGACAACAGCAGCCACTGCATCCGTTTCATGTCGGGCTGGCACCTGCCGGTGGTGCTTTGCCAAGGTCAAAGACCGGTAATTCGGTGGTGACCTGATTGCGTCCGTTGCGCTTGGAGTGATAGAGCGCGCTGTCTGCGGCCGCGATGAACTGATCGATTTCGTGCTGGCGCTCGGGAATGCAGGTAGTAAGTCCAAGACTGACCGTGATGGTTACCGACTGGCCGTTGGCGTTGAAATCGATCTCGCTGACACGCCGCCGGATCGACTCTGCCACCTGGGCGGCGCCGACCTGATCCGTATTGGGCAGCAGCACGCAGAATTCTTCGCCTCCGTAACGTGCAACAATATCGTTTTCCCGCAGGGCGGCAGACTCGATGGTGGATGCCACCACCCGCAGACAGTCGTCGCCCACCAGATGGCCGTACTTGTCGTTGAACTGCTTGAAATGATCGATATCGATCAGCAGCAGAGACAGCGGCAGCTTCTCGCGTTTGGCGCGGGAAAATTCCCGCTCCATCGCCCGGTTCAGATAGCGGCGGTTGCGAATGCCGGTGAGGCCATCGGTGTAGGTCAGTTCTTCCAGTCGCTTGTTGGCGATTTCCAGTTCGTGGGTGCGCTCCTTCACCCGATGCTCCAGCGTTTCGGTCGCTGCGAGCTGGATTTCCAGCGCTTTTTCCTGGGCGCTGCGGGCCTGGCGTTCATGTTCCAGTGCCCTGTCCTGGGCCAGACGTGCGTTCTTTTCCTGTTGCAGCGCTTCGGCCTGGGCCAGGCGCGCGATGCGCTCGTTTTCCAGTGCCTGCAGTTGTGCTTCGTACCGCTTGCGTTTTTCGGTGTTGAGGCGATCCGCCAGCGCGAACGACAGCAGGATCACCTCCAGTGCCGAGCCCAGCTGGGTGGCATTCTCGGTGAGGAAATTGCGTGGAATGACGTCGAACTTGTTGAGCGCCAGGATCACGCCGCCGATCAGCAGGGTATACCATGCAATGCAATAGTATTTGGCAGAAGAATCACCGTGCAGCCAGCGATACATGCCAACACTCAGTGCGATGCTGATGCCGAATACCGCCCAGCCGATCACCACCAGAATCATGATCTTGTACGGCAGCATCAAGGTGGCGATCATGACGAACGTGCTGATGATCACGATGGCGGTGCCGATGCGATAGATGCGGGGAAAGACTTCCGGCACGCGCAGGAAATTGATGGTGAAGAGCGCCGCAAACAACACCACGCCCGCCAGGAAGAATACAATGCTCTGATCGTTCCACCAGATGCTGTTGGGCCACAAATACTGATAGGACACGCCGTTGAGACTGGCCAGAAACAGCGCCATGCACGTCACATACAGCACGTAGTACAGGTAGTTGATCTCGCGCACCGAGAAAAATACAAACAGGTTGTACAGCACCATCACTATCATGGTGCCGTAATAGATGCCCAGCCCCAGCATTTCCGCCTGTGACACTTCCAGCAGGGTGTTGTCGCGCCAGATCGTCAAGGGCAATTGCACCGAGCTGGTGGTACGCACCCGCAGATAGACATCCAGTGTGTCATCGGGCTGCAGCTGCAGCGGAATAATGAAGTTGCGGTGATCCACCGGGCGATCGTGGAAAGGACGCTTGTCACCCAAACTCAGATTGCGCACGTCACCGTTGCGGTGCAGCAGGTACACATCCAGATAATCCAGCACTGGATAGCCAACCTCCAGCTGCTTGTGAATGCGATGCTGACTGGTGTTCTGTAAGCGGAAGTGGAACCAGTGTGTCACATCGGAGTAGCCGAAATTGACGTGCTGGATATCGGGACTGACCGCTTGCCATTGGAAGGTCGAACCTTGCCCCTGGATATCATCCAGTGTGAGCTGGTTGCTGTGATCCAGGCCAAAGACAAGATGGTGAACCGGATTGATCTGGTCGCTGTTTTCGTCCAGCTCGATCGGGTCAGTCCTGGCCTGCAACGATGCGCTGCCGCACAGCAGTGTCAGCAGCAACAGCAGATAAATTCCTGTTGTTGGTATTTTTCTGGTGATTCCCACGCGCACTCTCTCGCACCGGCCCGACGGCATCACTGAGCCCTTCAGTATTTAGTTTAGACAGGGTTGCATCAAAAAGCGGGAATTTGCGGGCCGTGCACAGCGGTCAGCGCGATTTCCTAAGACGAAAATAATCTGACGCGGAAGGGTTGTGGCGCCAGACAGTTATTTGATGATCGAGATGACGTCGTGCTCACTGCCCAGGTCCTGGATCACGATGCGGTTACGGCCGCTGTCCTTGGCCCGGTACAGACACTGGTCGGCCTGGTGCAGGATTTTGTCTGACTGCAGTTGCGAGGCGGGAATGCCGGTCACCATGCCGCCGGACACGGTGACGTGGGTGTGGGTACCCGAAGCGTCATGCCGGATGGCCATCTGCTCGATGGCCTCCTTCACCCGGCGCGCAAACGCTTCCACTTCAGTGGGTTGCGCGTCGAACCACATCACCACGAATTCTTCCCCACCATAACGGCCGGCAAAATCCAGCGGCCGCTTGCAGCAGGCCGACAGCGCCTCGGCCACCCGTTGCAGACAGTGATCCCCCTGCAGGTGACCGTAGAAGTCGTTGAAATTCTTGAAGTGATCCACGTCGATCAGCAGCAGGGTGATGGGCTTTTTCTCGCGGAAGGCGTAGTACACCAGATGGTTGAGCTTCTGGTTGATGGCGCCGCGGTTGTACAGCCCGGTGAGGGGATCGGTCTTGGCCAGATTGCGCAGCGCACCGCGTTGCAGAAAGCCGATGCGGATCTGGTATTCCAGCGTATAGGCGCTGACGGCACCCACCAGCAGGGTCGCGCACAGAAAGAAGTAGTTGTGATAGTTGATCAGTGCGCGTGGCAGCAACGCCTCGCTGAGCACCGCGTAGGAAACCGCAATCGCGATCGCGCAGAACAGCGCCTGGCGGAAGTAGAGCCCGCCCAGAAAAAACGCCACCATGACGATCAGCATGATGCCTTCGTAAGGCAGCGGTTGCCCCAGCCGGTTGCAGTACACCACCACGCCGCTGGTGGTGATGCCGATAATGGTGATGATGATCAGGCTGAACAGGGAGAAATATCGGCGCAGCGCCTGGCGAAACGTCAGTACCAGGGCCAGCACAAGGAGCGGAATGGTGATCCAGATACGGGAAAACAGGTAATACTTGAGCGCGTCATCCTGCAGGTAGCGCATGTCCAGTGGCAGCAGCGCCAGCAGCAGAATGATACCGACGATGATGGCACCACGCTGGCGCACCACGTTATGGCGGGCAAAAAAAGTGCGGAATTCCCGCTCCAGTGGTTCGCTGAACCGCAGCTGGCTGAAGCCATGTTTGAGCTGGCGGTTATAGCTCTGTAGTTCTTCTTCGAAACCGTGCATGCCCCGGCAAAGTCCAAAACCAAAGTCATTTCAGTATAGGTGCAAAGCCTCCAGCCTCCATAGACTGAATGTAATGACTTTGTCGCCGAAAGAGGGGCGGGGGCCCTCAGCTGTTACTGAAACAGGGTGAGGGCGGTCTGGCGGCTGATATTGGCCTGGGAGGCGACGGCGTTGAGGGGATCTTCCCGCACGGATCGCTGCACCTGACTGGCCAGGCGTGACGCGTCCTGGCTGGACTGCACTGGAGATTCGACGTTGTTGCGCTGGGCGGTGCGGGGGAAATCGGCGCCCAATGCCTGACCCTGACGCGCCAGACCGGCGATGTCCTGACCGAGCTGGCCCAATGCAGAATCAATGGTTTGGGCGGTTTCCTGGGCCTCATCCGCGCTGGCGATGCCGGTTTCCACCCGCAGGCGGGATTCACTGCCATTGGCCCTGCCGCTCCGCTCGACCTCGTTGGCCAGGTCGTTCAGGCTGGCGCGGGTCTGCTCGAAGCGCTCATTCAATTGCTGACGGGTCGTTTCATCCAGTTCCGGGTTGCTGGCCTGACGGGCCAGATCCCGCGCCGTCGAGAGCTGTTCGCCGCCGTTTTGCAGCTGTTCGGTCACTTTCTGGTTCTGGCTGATGTCCTCGATCACCTGACGCCGTTGCAGCTGCACGTCCTGACCGGGCACCGAGGTCGCGAAACTGTCACCACGGGCCTGGGGGGCGGAAATAGCTTCCTCGTCCTGGCGTTGTTGCACGGGAACAGGGGGTTGGCTGGCGCTGGCGCGGGCACTGGTGGTGCTGCTGATCGGTTCCATGGTTCAAACTCGGAAATGACAACAGCATGAAAATAGACCAACCCCTGGTGGGCGTCCAATAGCCAAGGGTTGTTTGAAGGGCTGTCCTTATGTATCGGCGCCGGTTTGAGAAGCTTTAACAGGCATTTAGCGTTTCAGCACCATGGAGCCGCTGATCCGGTCGTGCAGCAGACGGCCATCCCAGATCAGCAGGTTCACGATCACGGTGATGTAAATGAAGTAAAGGCTCAGCGCGAACAGCAGGGAGCGGTAGAGGGCCCGGAATGGCCCCAGGGGCTGGCGGTTGCGGTCGCACACTTTGAGTTTGCACCAGAGCTTGCCGGGTGTGCCCTGCAGGGGGGACATCTCGAACAGCGCGCTGGCGAGCGGATAGCCCCAGGCGATGGCCAGCAATCCGGCCAGTTCAAACGGCAGTTCGGTTTGAAAGATCAGCGCCAGCGCGCTGCCCAGCAGGAACAGCAGGCCACTGTCGATCAGCATGGCCAGCCAGCGGCTGTAGTAGTTGCCATAGGGAATCGCTGGCGCGGGCGGTGAGGCGGGCGTCGATGGCACTACCAAGGGCGGGGGTAGGGTAAGGATGCTGCTCACTGGCGCCGGAGCTGCGACCTGCGGCGCCTGCCACCACAGCATGAAGTCGTCGATCCAGTCCGGGTCGATGTAGTCGTCGTAGTGATGGCGACGCTCGCTCCACCAGAACAACTGGTTCAGATGGCGAACGATGGCCGGTTCCAGCAGTTGCTCGCCGCTTTCCTGTTGCTGGCTGAACATCTGCAGTAGCCGTTGCAGAAAACGCATGGCGAACGCGCCCTTGAAATCGATGTCCAGCAGTGCCTCGGATTCCACCAGAAAATGCCATGCGGCCGGATCGTTGCGGCGGCTGGCGTCTTCCAGCGTGTCTTCCACTTTCTGCACCAGGGTTTCCCACTGTTCGTCCAGGTATTTTTCCCAGGCGGCTTCGGCGGCGCAGTGCTCGCAGTTGGGATCGCCGCAGCCGTAGCCGGTGTCCTGAGCGGCGGTGGCTTCAGTGAATTCGGTGCGGGTGTCGCCGTCTTCGACAAATGCGGCGGGATCGTTGTGCTGCGCAGCAGCGGTCGTGTCCGGTGTGGCGGGTTGGACGCTGGCCCGTGCTGCGGCGTCTTCTTCATCCAGCCGATCTTCCGCCCAGCACAGCGCATCCTGATAGGCGCCATGCAATTGCTGGAAGCCTGTGGGATTGTCATCCGGCCGGTTCTGCTTCAGCAGCACTGCGTAGGCTTTCTTGATGGCGCGAATGTCGGTGGTGGGCGCCAGTTGCAGCGTATTCCAGAAATCCATCAGAACCAGTTCTCGCCTTCCAGTTCATCCAGCAGCGTGCGGAACTGCACCTGCGCCTGCTTGATTTCCTGCGGGTTCTGGCCTTCCAGCACGGCTTCGAAATGTTCCAGCAGATGGGACAGGTGTTCGCGTTTTTCGCCCAGGGAAGACTCGAACATTTTCTCCGCCCGGTGCAGCAGGGCGCGGTTCACTTCATCTTCGCGCGGGTGGAATTTGAGGGCGGCGAGTTTTTCCCGCGTCTTGGCGATGTCGGCGTCGCTCAGGTGGTGGGCGCTGTTCTTGATGAGCAGGTTGTGCTTTTCGCCGGTGGAATTGATTTTCACGTCGACTTCCAGCAGGCCGTTCATGTCGTAGCTGAAGCGCACGTCGATGCTTTCCTGGCCGGATTTGTTGCGCGGAATCGGCACTTCCATCTCGCCCAGCTTGATGTTGTTGCGGGTGAGGCGGGATTCGCCCTGATACACGTCCACCAGGATGCGGGTCTGGTCGTCGCGGATGGTGAAGAGGGTTTTCACCACGCTCACCGGCACCACGGAGTTGCGTTCGATGATGGGCAGAAACAGCGAGCCCTGCTTGCCACCCTGATCGTTTTCGTTGTGCACGCCGGTGCCGAGGGTGTAGGGGCAGACGTCGGTGAGCACGATGTCGTCCAGCGCCGCGTCGCGGGCTTTCAGGCCGGCCTGAATCGCGGCACCCATGGCCACCACCAGATCGGGATCGAGGTTGGCGGCGGGCATGCGGCGGAACATGCGCGCGATCATGGAGCGGAAAATCTGCATGCGCGTCGCGCCGCCCACCAGCACCACGTCGTCCAGATCCACCGCACCGAGCCCGGCGTCGTTGAGCGCGCGTTCGATGGGCAACTGGATGCGCGACAGCAGCGGATGGGCGCGCTGGTTGAACTGCTCGCGCTTGAAGGTGATGGTTTCCTTTTGCTGCGGAATCACCGGCTCCACTTTCACTTCCTCGGCGGAAGACAGTTTGCGCTTGGCGATTTCCAGTGTGGAATAAAGTTGCTGCACCTGCAGCAGATCGAGGGCGGATTTTTCGATGCCCGACAACTCCAGATACCACTGCGTCAGCGTTTCGAGAAAATCCTCGCCGCCGAGGAAGTTGTCGCCGGCGGAGGCGTGGACTTCCAGCACGCCGCTGAAATATTCCATGATGGAAACGTCGAAGGTGCCGCCGCCCAGGTCCAGCACCATGAAGCGGCTGCCCTCGGGTTTTTCGTGCAGGCCGTAGGCCATGGCCGCCGCCGTGGGTTCGTTCACCAGGCGCTCCACTTTCAGGCCCGCCAGTTCGCCCGCCAGCCGGGTCGCCTTGCGCTGCACGTCGTTGAAATAGGCGGGCACGCTGATCACCGCTTCGGAGACGGTTTCGCCCAGATGGGTTTCGGCGTCCTGCTTGAGGCTTTTCAATACCAGTGCCGACAGTTCCGGCGTGGTGAAACGCTTGTTGCCGATTTCCATCTGGGTGTCAGAGCCCATGTAGCGCTTGAACACCGAGGCGCACAGCTGGGGATGGCTGAGCAGGCGCTGCTTGGCGAATTTGCCCACCAGGATTTCGCCGTTGTCGTCGAGGCCCACCACGGAGGGCGTCAGCAGATCGCCGAAGCGGTTCGGAATCAGTTCCGCCTTGCCGTCGCGCCAGATGGCGCAGGCGCTGTTGGTGGTGCCCAGATCAATACCCAGAATCGTCATAACAAACCGCCTGTACGAAAACCTACGCCCACGATGACAAACAACACGGATATCACCGTGACCGGAATAACGTGCCACGCCAGAGACACCAGATTGTGCTCGGTGAGGCGGGGGATGATGCGCAAGCGCGCGTCCACCGCCAGTGCCGCCGTGGCGGCCAGCAGGGCCAGCTTGAGGGTGACGGTCTGGCTGATGACATTGTCCAGGCCCAGCCAGCGGGCCGGGTCGGGCTGCAGCTGGCTGGCCATGTAAAGGCCGGTGACAATCTGGATCAGCAGGGCGGGAATGCCGATCTTCTCGAACCGCTGTTCAAAGGAACGAATCAGGGTTGGTGAGCGCTCACGCAGCGCCGGAGGCAGAATACAAAAGGACAGTACCAGATGGCCGCCGGTCCATACCGTGGCTCCCAGCACATGCAGCGTCAAAGCGATCGAATACATCCGGGTCACTCGCAAAATGAGGGGGCTATGATAAAGCCTTGGGCCGGCCGCGGCCATGGCGGGGTGCTGATTGCTGCAAAACTGGTCACCCGTTGAAGGGGCGTGATATGCTCCGGGCTTTGTAAGTCATTCGAATTAAAACAAAGACCGGGAGAGCGTTCCATGATTTGGCATTACATCGAGAAGGGGCACGGGCGACCCCTGATTTTGCTGCACGGCATCGGCATGAACAGCGAGGCCTGGGGCCCGGTGTTCGAGCGGCTGGCGATCCAGCGCCGGGTCATCGCGTTCGACATTCCCGGTTTCGGCCGTACCCCGTCACTGGCGCCCCATGTGGAGCCCAACGCCGCCGCCATGGTGGACAGCCTGGGTGAATCCCTGCGCAAGATGGGCCTGGACGAGCCGGTGGACATGGTGGGCAACTCCCTGGGCGGCAGGATTGCGCTGGATGCAGCGGCCGCCGGACTGGCCCGTTCCGTGGTGGGCATCTCCCCCGCCGGGCTGTGGCGGGAAAAAGGCCCGTTCCATCTTGAACATCTGTTTGGTGCCATGCGCAAGGGCTACAGCCTGCTGCCCAAGGTGGCGGACAAATTACTGGAAACCGGGCTGGGGCGAACCTTGCTGCTGTCCGGCGCGGTGTCTGCCCAGGCCTGGAAGATGCCGGCCCACGAGGCCCAGCGGGCGGCCCGGCTGTTTGCCCAATCCCGCCAGTTCGAGCCGGTGTTCGAGGCGTTCCGCCCGCCCTTCAGCCGGGGCGACGATATCCGGGTGCCCTGCACTGTTGCCTTTGGCGATCTGGACATGGTCTTCCCCCTGGGCACCCGCGACAAAACCCGCGCCCCGGCCCACACCCACTGGGTGCGCCTGCCCGCCTGCGGCCATGTTCCCATGTGGGACAACCCGGATCTGGTCACCCACGTCATCCTCAACGGTACCCGCTAAGCTTCCGCGAAAGGGCTTTTGTTTGTCTCCGGACTGTCTATATGAAAAGACGACCGTCCGGGGATGCCCATGCTTGCCAGCGCCAACACCGCCCGCTTTCTGTTTGACTGCCCCGCTGTGCGCCAGGACTGGCGCGTGGTGGGCTTTGCGGCGGAGCAGGGATTGTCCAGCCCCGGCTGGTGCGAACTGGAACTGGCCTGTCCCCGCCACGACCTTGATGCAGGTGCGCTAGTCGGCAAGGCCGGCGTGCTCACCCTGTTCGACGTCGATCATCCCTCCTTCATCCATGGCGAAATCGCGGCGGCATCCCAGGGAGCCGCGGGCAAACGCTTCACCACCTATCACGTCACTTTGCGGCCGAAACTCTGGCAACTGGAATTCCGCAGCGGCCTGCGCATCTTCCAGGATCAAAGCGTGCCGGACATCGTGCGCACCGTGCTCAAGGATGCCGGCATCAGCGGCCAGGATGTGCGCTTCGAACTCAGCGGCACCTATGCGCCCCGCTCGTATTGCGTGCAGTATCGGGAATCGGATTTCGCCTTTGTCCACCGCCTGCTGGCGGAGGAAGGGTTGTTTTATTGCGTCGAACACAGCGTCGAGCGTCATGTGCTGGTGATCGGCGACAACCGCAGCAGCTTCAAGCCCATCGCCGGGAATAACGTGCTGCCGTTTGCGCCAGCGGTGGGCATGGTGAGTTCCGAACAGAGCGTGGTGGAATTCCAGCTGCAGGCGCAACTGGTGAGTGGTGCCGTGATGTTGCGGGATTTCAATTTCGAAAAGCCTGCCCAGCAGTTGCAGCAGCAGGCGGCGAGCGGCCGCTTTGCCATGCTGGAACAGTACGACTATCCCGGCGCCTTCAGCGACACGGCGTTGGGCAGGCACCATGCGCAGATGCGCCAGCAGGCCCATCAGGCCACCGCGCAGATCATCAGCGGCCGCAGTGATAGCCAGCGCCTGCTGAGCGGTCGCCGTTTCACCCTGGCCAGACATCCGCGCAAGGATTTCAACAACGAGTACACACTGATTGCGACGCGCCTGCAGGGCCGTCAGCCGCAGGTGCTGGAAGAAGGTGCTTCCGGCGAAGGCAGCAGTTTCAGTCTGGATTTTCGTGCGATTCCCGCCGTCACGGATTTTCGCCCGCCGGCGCTGCATCCCAAACCCCGCATCGACGGCGTGCAGACCGCGTTCGTCACCGGCCCCAGGGGCGAGGAGATTTACACCGACGCCCACGGCCGTATCAAAGTGCAGTTTCACTGGGATCGCCAAGGCAAGCGCGACCAGAACAGCAGTTGCTGGCTGCGGGTGGCGCAAGGCTGGGCGGGCAATCAGTGGGGCAGTTTTGTGTTGCCGCGTATTGGCCAGGAAGTGCTGGTGACCTTTCTGGTTGGCGACCCGGATCGTCCGCTGGTCACCGGCAGCTTGTACAACGCCAGCATGGTGCCGCCTTACGACTTGCCCGCCAACAAAACCCGCACCACATTCAAGTCCCAGAGCACGCCCGGTGGCGGCGGTTTCAACGAGCTGCGTATCGAAGACAGGAAAGGCAGCGAACAACTGTTCCTGCACGCCGAGAAAGACGCCAATCTGTTCGTGAACAACGACTGGAAACAATCCGTCGATCACGACACTCACCTGATCGTGCAGAAGAACGCGTTTGAATCCGTCGGCAAGGACACACATCTGACAGTGACCGGTCATCGCAATATCAAGGTTGGCAAAAGCCTGTCGGAAAACGTGGGCGCCGACCTGCAGCTCAAAGTGGGCAGCCATCATCTTCTGCAGGCAGGGCGGGAACTGCACATGAAGGGGGGCCAGAGCCTGGTGCTGGACGCCGGCATGTCGATCACGCTGAAAGCGGGTGGCGGCACCATTGTGCTCGACCCGTCCGGCGTTTCCATCACCGGACGAAAAGTGCGGATCAACAGTGGGGGCGGTGCAGGATCGGCGAAAGCTGCCTCGCCTGTCGCACCGAAAAATCCTGCGCCGGTGGATGCGGGCAAGCCGGGCAGCAAGGTCAGTCCGGGGCTGAGCAATGTATTCAAGAAGGTGGAGAAGATTCCATTTGGTGCAGGGGCAGCGACGCAGCCGGCGTTGAAGTCCACAACCAGTGCAGCTGCCGGCAGCGGAGTAAAAGCCACGACAACCGGTGCCAGCAAGACGCTGGCCGCGACGGGGGCGAGCGTGCCATCGGCGCCGGGAATGGCGTCCGGTTCCGAACTCGGCGCGGCTTTCGCCGGTGGTCTGGAAAAAGCGGCCAGTGCGTTGACTGGCCTGCTCGGCGCCGGCGCGGCTCTGCCGGGTTTGCCTGCGACCGCCAAACGGGTGGCTGGGGGCGCTCCTGATCTTGCCAGCCTGCTTCCCGCCGAGCCAGGCGATCTGACTTCGAAGCTGTCGTTCAGCGGAAGCGATCTGCTTCAGCAGGCAGCGGATGCGAAGGAGTCCCTGCTGGATCAGGCGGGCGACCTGCTGGAAAAAGGCAAAGATCTCGCCGGCGACGCCCGCACCAAAGCCACCGAACTGCTGCGTGAAGGCGTTGCTGATCTGCTGCCGCCAGAAGCGCTGGCAACCCTGGCTGCACTCGATCCCACCGGCCTGCTGGACGAGTTGCTGCCGGAACACTTTTCGTTCTCGGAATAATTTCCCGTGCGCATGGCAATACAGGAGTAAGCGTGCATGAAGTTTAGCCTGCCCATCTATCAATCTAGTGGACAGCCCTACAAATCCGCCGATGATCTGCTCAATCGGCTGGCCAGCGAGACCGCCGGAACCTATCTGGTGGGCAAAAGCAATTTCTGGCATGGCGGCATTCACATCACAGACAAGATCGCGCCGCACTGTGTGAAGAACGATATGGTCCGTTGCATGGCAGATGGCACCGTGGTGGCCTATCGCATCAACGCCGATTACCTGCAGTCCGCATGCATGGGTGAGAGCCTGAAATACTCCACCGGATTTGTGCTGGTTCGTCACGGCTATAAATCAGCGGAGAACAGCGAAGAGGGCCCGAACAAAGGCAAGAGAAATGAGCTGACGTTCTACAGTCTGTACATGCATGTGGCGCCATTCAGTGAATATGGCGGGGGCACGGCCAAGCCTGTCTACAAGATCACGGCGGACAATCTGCGGGCGCGCACGGAGGCGAGTTTGTCCGGGGCGGAAATCGGCTTTCTGAAAACGGGCGCCGAGATTGAGGTGCAGGAAACCCGCGAAGTGGTGAACGGAAACCAGAAATACCTGTTCGCTCATGCCACCCTCAAGTCTGGTGCCATCCGCAACGGAAATGCCGCAGTGGATCAGGGTAAAAACCCGTTCTGGCTCGCTATCGAGCAAACGGCGCCAGCCGCGAAAAAATTTGCCGTCGCCCAAGCGCAGAAAGTGCCAGAGCTGCCATTTTATCTGCAAGGAAAATGCATTGCCAAAACCAAGGGCGAAATCAACGCGCGTATCAATGATTCCGGCACAGAAGATTCGATTCACGGCAAACTGCCAGCGGGCACCGAACTGACATTTGATCGCAGTCATGAAAAAACCATCACCATCAACGGCACCCGTTACCGCTTTGCGCCCTGCACGATTCAGCGCTGTTCTGCACCGGATTGGGAGAGCTGGCCGTCACCGCTGTGGGTGTCGGTGGAGGCGCGTTTCGTCGATATCACCGGTATGCGCCCCGATCATCTGGATGAAGTGGTGGCGTGCAATATATCCGTAAAAGCCGGCGCCAAGCTGGCGCGCATGGGCTTGTATGAATCCACGGAATCCCTGATGGGTGGGAAAAACAGCAAGCACTTGGTTCACGTGGAGATGTTCAGTTTTGATCCGGGATTGGAATCATTCCTGAAAAATTCCGCTGGCCTGACGCAGGGCGGAAAATTCCTGCGTCTGGAGAAGGGCCACAAACTGCACAAAAAAGCCGGGAGTGCGGATGCGGTCGAATTTGTGGAGGGCGACAAGGCGCTGAGTCGCGTGGCAGTTATCCCCCTATCCGGCTTGAAGAAACACAAAGACAAGGCGGGAAAGCAGTGGCTGGAAGTGGATATCAGCGACAAGACTGGCCATCTGAAAGGTTTTGTGGGGGAGGAGAGCGCAAACCTTGTTTCGCAGCACGACTGGATGAATCTTGGATTCCAGACGGTGAGAGCGCCGGAAGCCTTTGATGGTCATCTGGCCAGGACGGGCATTCACCCGTTTTACAAGGAGCTGTATCAAAAAATAGCCGACGAGCCGACGCCGGAAGATCGTGATAAGATTCGCGCCGCGCTGATCAGTAAAGACAATTGTGCAGTATGGTCAAAGATCATCGCCCGGCATCCCAGCGAGTGGAAACATCCGTCGGGGCATGGAACCTGGAGTGTGCTGGATAAGTTGCTGAAGTCCGCGCCAGAACTGCTTGATCATGAGAAGGAGCGGATAGATAAATGCGTCTGGTGGGACGATGTGGCGGGAAAGGTGCCGGGGTTCGATCGGAGTGGGGTGGTTTGGCATTTTCATCCGGTGGGGGTGGTGAGCGTTCAGGGCACTGCCAGTGGAAGGTGGAAGTTGGGCACTACATCGGAGCAGTTCGAAACGGGCGGGAGAGGAGTTGCAACTATTTCAACCGGTAGTGGGGATTTTGGTGGTGTATCGTATGGATCCTATCAGCTTTCTTCCAGTCTTGGTGTAGTGCAAAAATTTATTGCGCAGTCGTCCTACAAGCAGGAATTTGCGACACTGGAAGTTAATTCAGATAAATTTAAGGAAAAGTGGAAAGAAATAGCGGAGCGGGAGCCGGAAGAATTTGAGGCAAGCCAGCATCAGTTTATCAAGGCTACCCATTATGACGTTCAGATGAAGTTTCTTGCTGGAAATGGATTGGTAGTCGATCATAGGCGAGCATCCATCCATGATATGATCTGGTCTACCTCAGTTCAGTTTGGCCCTGAGACCAAGCTAATTACCAAGGCTCTTGCCGGCAGAGACTTCTCGCTCTTGTCGGAAGAGCAAGTCGTTAAAATGGTTCAGCAATATAAGCATGATAAGACGGAGACGTATTTTGCAAGCTCTCCACGATTGTGGGCAGGACTAAAGCAAAGAGCATTACAGGAGAAGGAGGCATTGCTGAAACTTGTAATGGCGTCTGAGGAAATTGAATAGGAGATGTAAATTGAAGATAAAATTTTCTCTTTTGTTGCTTTTTTGTCTTGTGTCAACAGGTTTTTCTCACGGTGCAACCGAATCCGGTTTTGATATTTCCAAATGTTTGGATGCTGCCGGTGGGCAGCATCCGGCAATGATGGATTGTTATGGGCGCCAGATTGATCTGACATCTAAAGGGATTTCAGATAAGTTAAATGCTGAATATCGCGATGATGTCTTGATTCGTGTGGCTAGGTTGCTGCAGAGCAACCAGTCAAACTGGGAAGCATATGCAAAGGGTCTGTGTGCTGCGTACGTGGAGATGGGCGGGCAGCGGGGTGCCCTTCTCCAGGCAAGTTGTTTAGAAAATAAGTATCAGGAGAGAATCAAAGAATTGACCTTGGTTCTGGAGCAGGCGGAACTATAAAAACGCGGTCAAGCTTCGGTCATTAAAAAGCAGCTCGTTTTCTATTCCCCTCCAGCCACCCCCAAAACTCCCCAGCCCCCATCGGCTTCGCGATATGGTACCCCTGGGCCATATCGCAGCCCATGACCTTCAACTGTTCCAGCGTCTGCAGATCCTCGATCCCTTCGGCCACTACCTTCAGCCCCAGATTGTGACCCATCGACAGCGTGGTATGCACAATCACATTGTCATCGTTGTTCGTCTGCATGTCCTTCACAAAGCTGCGATCAATTTTAATTTCATGCACCGGCAGTTGCTTCAGGTACGACAGCGACGAATAACCCGTGCCAAAGTCATCGATCGACAGCCGAATGCCAATGCCCGCCAGCGCATTCATCACCCTTAGTGCATTTTCCCGATCCAGCATCATGGCCGTTTCGGTGAGTTCAAACGTGATGTTGTTCAGCGAGATGCCAGTCTCCCTGGCGTAGTCGGCAATCTGCTGGGTGAAGCCGGCCGCTTGCAGGTTGCGCACGGAAATGTTGATCGAGAAATTCAGGTCAATGCCGGCGTCTTTCAGCTCGCGGCACAGCGCAAAAGCCTTGCGACACACCCAGTAAGTCAGCGGATGAATGACACCGGTGCGTTCCGCCAGCGGAATGAATTCTGCCGGTGGAATGAATCCGTGTTCCGGGTGGTTCCAGCGTATCAGCACTTCGACGCCCACCACGCTTTGATCGTGCAGTGCAATCTGGGGTTGCAGATAAAGTTGCAGGGCGTCGTTGCGGATGGCTTCGCGCAGTTCTGCCAGCAGCGAGATCCGGCGGGCGTTGTAGGGGTCCATGTCTTTGGAATAGAGGGCAATGCGTGCGCCGGAGTGGGTGGCCATTTCCAGTGCGATGTGGGCGTTGCGCAGCAGGTCTTCGTGATTGCGACCGTGATCTGGGTAGGTGGCCATGCCAATGCTGGCGTTCACTTCCAGCGTCAGGCCCTGATATTCGAACGGTAATTCAATCTGGGTGAGCAGCTGGCTGCAGAAGGTGTGCGCGGCGTCTTTGTCGGTCGTGTTGAGCAGGACAGCAAACGTTACGCCTTCGATGCAGGCCAGGGTGTGCTGGTTGGCATAAGTGTTTTCGATGGGGAGAACCGCGCTATGGCGACGGGTGGCTTTCTGGATTTCCTGGGCGATGATGCTCAGGATGGCGTCGCCGTTGTTGTGGCCCAGGGTTTTGTTGAACTCATGAAAGTTGTCGAGGCTGAGCAACACCAGTGTGAACGGTGTGGCGTTGCTGTCGGTGCAGTGAGCTTCCAGGCTGGTGCGCAGCAGCGCGCGATTGGGCAGGCCGGTGGTGGCGCTGTGCATGGCGCGCTGAATCAGTTTTTCCTCGGCCTCCTTCAGTTCCATGATGGCGGTGTGCTTTTCCTGCAGTGCCAGATAGCGCGCCCGCTTTTCGTTGTTGATGCGATCAGCCAGGCCCAGCGACAGCAGCAACACTTCCAGCGCCGAACCGATGATGACGCTGAACGTGGTGATCGAGGTGGTGGGCAGTACGCCCGACAGTGTCAGCAGATGGATGGCGGCGCCAGCCAGGAACACCGACCACGCCAGCAGAAAAAATCCGGCGGGCCGTGATCCCTTGCGCCAGCACAGGAATGAGATCAGCAGCATGGCCAGCGTGTTCGCGCCAATGTACAGCGCAGTTGCAGCGATGACAGGGTTGTCGGTGAGCAGGCGCACCGCGATCAGGATCATGCCCACCGCGAGCAGCAGCGTGATCAGCTGGTTCATCCAGCGGCTGTAGCGCGCTACATCGATGTAATGGCGGGTGAACGCCAGTCCCGCCAGCGCAGCGCTGGTAACGGCGATCTGGATGGCATAGTCGTTCAGGCGCGGTGTTTCCGGCCACAGGTATTTGAAGGCATAGCCATAGACGATCTGAAATGTCAGGGCAGCACCTGCAATGTGCAGGATGTAATAGAAGTATGCCCGGTTGCCAACGGACAGCAGCAGAAAGCTGTTGTACACCAGCATGGCGAACATGATGCCGATGTAAATGCCATGGACCGCATTGAGCTGCGCAACATGATCGGTGAAGGCATCCGGCCGGTACAGGCGCAGTGGAATCTGGATGCCACCGCCGTTGCGCCGGATGTTCAGGTACAGGTCGTAGGGCTGGCCCGGTTCCAGCAGCAGAGGCTCGGCAAAGAAATGGTGGCGCAGGGTGCGCACGGACATGGGCTTTGCATTGCCGATGCTGGCCTGGTGGACGATGCTGCCGTTCTGCACCAGGAATATGTCGACGGTGCTCAGGCGCGCGAAGGCGATTTCCAGAATCCAGCGCGGATCAGCCCGCTGCTGACTTTGGTTGTTCAGCTGCAGGTGCACCCAGGCGGAAGTATCGTCGTAGCCCAGATTGATGACGTCCTGCCGGGCGGGCTGGAACTGGTCGACTCGGGTCAGGATATCGGCGATGGTGAGGGTCTTGGCAGGATCGGTCAGCAGCGTCTGTTCCTGGCGGGAGGATTGCCAGCGCTCCGTGGCGTCGGTGAGGGTAACAGCGTCCAGCGCCTGTGCGGCGGGCGTCAGCAACAGAAGCAGCAAGCCAAAGAGGGAGGCTCGCATCAAGGTAGTCAGGTGAACCCGTGTGGTCATGTGGCGTACTGCTTGCCGGTATTGTCGTTGGTTCGTTTTGGCGATCGGTTGGCCTGCAAATGGCCTGTCTTTTCAGTGTAGATAGGGTTCCCGCTCCGGGCCACGCGGCTCTGTTGGTTTTGCGTTACCGGGTCTTCCCGTACAATACGCCCCCGTTTGCCCTTGCCCGGTTGCGATCATGCTGCGTATCAACGAACTCCGTCTTGCCATCGACCATCCCGCCGACGCCCTGCCAGCCGCCATTGTGCGCCGCCTGGGGATTACCGCAGCGGATCTGGTGGAATTCAGCATTTTCAAGCGCAGTCACGACGCCCGCCGCAAACACGAGTTGATGCTGATCTACAGCGTTGATTGTGAAGTAAAAAATGAAGAGCAGGTGCGCAGGCGGCTGGCCAAGGACGACAAGATTGGGCCGACGCCGGATATGTCATACCGCTTTGTGGGTACGGTGCCGGCGGAACTGAAAACGCGTCCGCTGGTAATCGGGTTCGGCCCTTGTGGGATTTTCGCGGCGCTGATTCTGGCGCAGATGGGCTTCAAGCCCATTGTGCTGGAGCGGGGCAAGGATGTGCGCCAGCGCACCAAGGACACCTGGGGCCTGTGGCGCAAGCATGAGTTGAACCCCGAATCCAACGTGCAGTTCGGCGAGGGCGGGGCGGGCACCTTTTCCGACGGCAAGCTCTACAGCCAGATCAAGGACCCCCGCTACCTGGGCCGCAAGGTGATGACGGAGTTCGTGCAGGCCGGTGCGCCGGAGGAAATTCTCTACGTGAGCAAACCCCATATCGGCACCTTCCGCCTGGTAAGCATGGTGGAGCAGATGCGGGCCACCATCGAAGCGCTGGGCGGCGAGATCCGCTTCCAGCACAAGGTCACGGATTTCCTGATCGAGCAGGGCCGCATGAAGGGCGTGGTGCTGGAAAGCGGTGAACAGCTCGTGGCGGAGCATGTGGTGCTGGCGTTGGGCCATAGCGCGCGGGATACGTTTGAAACCCTGCATGCCCGCGGTGTGTACATGGAGGCAAAGCCGTTTTCCATCGGCTTCCGCATCGAGCATCCCCAGTCGCTGATCGACCGTGCGCGCTTCGGCAAATTCGCCGGGCACCCGTTGCTGGGCGCGGCGGATTACAAGCTGGTGTATCACGCCAGCAATGGCCGCTCGGTTTACAGCTTCTGCATGTGTCCCGGTGGCACGGTGGTGGCGGCGGCGTCGGAGCCCAACCGCGTCGTCACCAACGGCATGAGCCAGTATTCCCGCAACGAGCGCAACGCCAACGCCGGCATCGTGGTGGGCATTACGCCGCAGGATTTTCCCGGCGATGATGTGCTGGCCGGCGTGCGGCTGCAGCGGGAACTGGAATCCCAAGCCTTCGTTCTCGGCGGCAGCAATTACGATGCGCCAGGGCAGCTGGTGGGGGATTTCATTGCGGGAAAACCGTCGGAAACGCTGGGTGAAGTGGTTCCCTCCTACAAGCCGGCGGTGAAGCTGGGTGATCTGTCCACCGCGCTGCCGGAGTACGCCATCACCGCTATTCGCGAGGCGTTGCCGGCGTTTGGCAAACAGATTCGCGGCTTCGACATGCACGACGCGGTGCTGACCGGTGTGGAAACTCGCACCTCGTCACCGGTGCGTATCACCCGCAATGAACATTTCCAGAGTCTGAATGTGAAGGGCCTGTTCCCGGCCGGTGAAGGCGCCGGTTATGCCGGTGGCATTCTGTCGGCAGGAGTGGACGGCATCAAGGTGGCGGAAGCGGTGGCGAAGTCGATACTGGGGATTGAAACCGCGTAATCCAGACAAGCTGCAGACAAGGCGCAGCGACGTTTCAGGTGCCCGTTGTCAGCTGGCGGCGGGCGGTGTGCCACGCAAGGCCCTCATCACCAGATCCCCGTGTCCCCGCAATAACACCGCGCCGGTGAAGAGTGTGGTCACCAGTAGTTCCGCCTGGTTGGAAATCGTTTCCCGCTGCTCCGGCTGTTCGATGTAATCCATCGCCAGCTGGAACATCTCCCGGCTCACTGCCGTCGCAATATCTTTCAACGTGGCGTCATCCAGCATCGGCAGCAGTTGCAGTTGCCGGATGTCGTCGGCCATGTCTGCGGCAAAATCCGTCATCACTTTGCGCAGCGCCTGCCGCAGCGCCGGCGACGCGCCGTGCAGCTCCCGGATGCCCATGATGAAGGCGTTGCGGTTCTGCAGGGCGTAATCCAGAAACAGCCGCACGGTCTGGTGGGTGACCAGTGTGGCCTTCTGCATGCTCAGGGCGGGGTTGGTTTCCCAGCTCACGTCTGCCATGCCGGGTGGCACCACGGATTCCGCCGCCTGCCGCCGGAGTGCGCGCAGCGGCAGGCGGATCTGGGAGGTCATCTCCTCGATGATGGCCAGACCCAGCTCGTCGATGCTCTTGAAATGGCGATAGAAGGTGTTGGGATTGAGCCCCGCCTCCCGCGCCAGCTCGCGCAGGCCCAGCGCATTGATGCTGCGGGACTGGGCGGTGAGCTTGAGGGCGGCGTCCATCAGCAGGCGCTTGCCCTGGGCGGCGACGGTTTTGGTGAGGCTTTGGGGCTTGCTGGCCATTTCAGGTCGTTCTGTAGGCGAATTGTGCCGTTATTGTACGAGCCCTTGACTGGGAAGTATACAACTGTATACCCTTGAGCTGTCTTGTAGACACTTGTCTACTTCCATTATCTCCACACCGGGAAGCACAGAGTATGACAGCGCAGTCTGCCCCCCTGCAGGGCCTGGTCGAGCACCACAAGATCATCATCATCGGCAGCGGTTTTTCCGGCCTGGGCATGGCCATCAAGCTGAAGGAGTCCGGCGAGCAGGACTTCGTCCTGCTGGAGAAGGAGCAGGGCGTGGGCGGTACCTGGCGGGTGAACCACTATCCCGGCTGCGCCTGCGACGTGCCTTCCCACTTGTACTCGTTTTCGTTCGAGGCCAATCCGCAGTGGAGCCGCATGTTCGCGCCCCAGCAGGAGATCAAGGCGTATCTGGAACACTGCGCCCGTAAGTACAACATTCTGCCCCACGTGCGTCTGGGTACCGAGCTGACCGGCATGCGCTGGGACGACGCCCGTCAGCTGTGGCGCATCAGTGCCAAGGATGGCAAGCAGTTCAGCGCCAGTGTCGTGGTGTCCGGCATGGGTGGTCTGGCCATTCCCGCGTATCCGGATCTGCAAGGGCTGGAGAATTTCCAGGGCAAGATGTTCCATTCCCAGCAGTGGGATCACAGCTACGATCTGAAAGGCAAGCGGGTGGCGGTGATCGGTACCGGCGCGTCGGCGATTCAGTTTGTGCCCCACGTGCAGCGGCAGGCGGCGAAAATGGATCTGTACCAGCGCACCGCGCCCTGGATCATGTCCAAGCCCGACCGCGCCATGACCTGGGTGGAGAAAAACCTGTTCCAGCGTTTCCCCGCCGCGCAGCGTGCACTGCGTGACGGCATCTACTGGGCGCTGGAAAGCCGCGTGCTGGCCTTCGTCATCAATCCGCGCATCATGGCGATTGCCAAGCGTCAGGCGCTGCAACACATCCGCAAGCAGATCAAGAATCCCGAACTGCGCAAGAAAGTCACCCCGGATTACACCATCGGTTGCAAGCGCATTCTGATGTCCGACGAATACTATCCGGCGCTGGATGCCCCCAATGCGGATGTGATCACCACCGGTATCAAGGAAGTGCGCGCCAACAGCATCGTCACCGTGGATGGGGTGGAACGGCCGGTGGACGCGATCATTTTCGGCACCGGATTCAAGGCCACCGATCCGGTGCCGCCGGGCGTGGTGTTCGGTCGCGATAGTGTGGATCTGGGCGAGCGCTGGAAGACCGGGCCTGAAGCCTACAAAGGCACCACGGTGGCGGGCTTTCCGAATCTGTTTTTCCTCATGGGCCCCAACACCGGTTTGGGCCATAACTCCATGGTTTACATGATCGAATCCCAGATTGCCTACGTGCTGGATGCACTCAAGACCATGAATAAAAAACAATTGACCAGCATTGAAGTTAATCAGAAAGCACAAGACTCCTTCAATGCCGAGATCCAAAGTAAGATGTCCGGTACCGTGTGGAGCGAAGGCGGTTGCCAGAGCTGGTACATCCATCCCGTCAGTGGTAAAAACGTTACCCTGTGGCCTGGATTTACCTGGCAGTTTCGCCAGCAGACCCGCCGCTTCGACGCCGGCGCTTACGCTTTGACCGACAACAAGACGACAGTGGTAACAAGTGAGGTATCTGCGTGAAATCCTTCAACAATAAAGTAGCTGCAATTACCGGTGCCGCGTCTGGCATTGGCCGTGCACTGGCGCTGGAACTGGCGAAAGATAAATGTGATCTGGCCCTGAGCGATGTCAACGAAGCGGGCCTGAATGAAACGGCGGAAAAAGCCCGCGCCCTGGGCGTGAAAGTCACCACCACCAAACTGGACGTGTCGAACCGCGATGCCATGCACGCCTGGGCCGACCAGGTGGTGAAGGATCACGGCAAGGTCAACCTGATTTTCAACAACGCCGGCGTGGCCCTGGGCAACACGGTGGAAGAAGCCAAATACGAAGATTACGAATGGATCATGGGCATCAACCTGTGGGGCGTGATTTACGGCACCAAGGCGTTTCTGCCCTACATCAAGCAGGCCGGTGAGGGCCACATCATCAATGTGTCCAGCATCTTCGGCCTGTTCGCCCAGCCCACCCAGAGCGGCTACAACATGACGAAGTTCGCGGTGCGCGGCTTCACCGAATCCCTGCGTCAGGAACTGGATCTGCAGAACTGTGGCGTGTCGGCCACCTGCGTGCATCCCGGCGGCATCAAAACCAATATCGCCCGCAATGCCCGCATGACCGCCAGCGTCACCGCGCTCACCGGCGGCAAGAGCAGCCCGGAAAAAATGGCAGCGCAGTTTGAAAAGCTGTTTTCCACCACACCGGAAAAAGCGGCGCAGGTGATTTTGAATGCGGTGCGCCACAATTCCCGTCGGGTACTGATCGGCAGCGATGCCAAGGCCACCGACATCATGCAGCGGATGTTGCCTACCATTTACCAGCGCATCGTCACCACCTCGTTCAAGCTGACCAATCGCTGATAAGGTTTACGACCCGGTCTTGACCGGGTTTTTGCTTTTTCCCTGCAATGAAATTCTGCGCAACAGGTTTCCATAGAAATATAAAAAGGAGGTTCCACCCATGCACGGCCTGATGATGGATACGCAGCTTTCCATTTCGTCCTTTATCCAACATGCCGAAACCGTTCATCGCAACGCGGAAATCGTCAGCCGCAAACCGGAAGGCGGTATTTTTCGCTACACCTATGCGGAGGCAGGCAAGCGTTCACGTCAGGCGGCGAACGTGTTGAAGAAACTCGGCGTCAAGGCCGGAGACCGGGTGGCTACTCTGGCCTGGAATACCCACCGTCATTTTGAATTGTATTTTGCCGTGTCCGGCAGTGGCGCCGTGCTGCATACGGTGAATCCGCGCCTGTTTCCCGAGCAGATCATTTTTATTCTGAATCATGCCGAAGACGCAGTGCTGTTCCTCGACATCCAGTTCGTGCCACTGATCGAGAAAATCAAATCCCAGCTGCCGCTGCTGAAGCACATCATCGTGATGGTGGACAAGGACAAGATGCCGCAGTCCAGCTTGTCGCTGCAATGCTATGAAGAGCTGCTGGCGGCGGAATCCGATCGCTTTGAGTGGCCGGTACTTGATGAGCAGTCCGCGTCGTCCCTGTGCTATACGTCTGGCACCACGGGCCATCCCAAAGGTGTGATGTACAGCCACCGCTCCACCGTTGTGCATGCGCTGGCATCAGTGGCGGGTGATGCGCTGGGTATTTCCAGCAGCAGCGTGGTATTGCCCGTGGTGCCCATGTTCCATGTGAATGCCTGGGGCGTGCCCTATGCGGCGGCGGCTACTGGCGCCAAACTGGTGTTGCCCGGTGCCGGCATGGATGGCGCGTCGATTTTTGAACTGGTCGACAATGAAAAGGCGCAGTTGCTGCTGGGTGTGCCCACGGTGTGGCTGGCGCTGCTGCAGTTCTGCGAGAAGGAAAAGAAAAAACTGCACTCGGTGGAAAAAGTGGTGATCGGTGGTTCCGCCGCGCCCATGTCGATGATCCGCGAGTTTCAGGAAAAGCACGACGCCTTTGTCATTCACGCCTGGGGCATGACGGAAATGTCGCCCATGGGCACGCTCAATACCATGAATCCGTACATGGCCAGTCTGTCGCAGGAAGAGCGCTACAAGCTGCAGACCAAGCAGGGGCGCCCCATCTACGGCGTGAAAATCCGCATTGTGGATGCCAATGGCAATGAAATGCCTCACGACGGCAAAACCTTTGGCCGCCTGCAGGTGAGCGGGCCGTGGATTGCGAAATCCTACTACAAGGTGGAAGACCGTTCCGCCTGGCAGGGCGACTGGTTCGACACCGGCGACGTCGCCACCATCGACGCACAGGGTTACATGAACATCGTCGACCGCGCCAAGGACGTGATCAAGTCCGGCGGCGAGTGGATCAGTTCCATCGACGTGGAAAACATTGCCATCGGCCATCCTGCGGTTGCCGAGTGCGCGGTGGTGGGCGTGCCCCATCCGAAGTGGGATGAACGCCCGCTGCTGCTGGTGGTGAAAAAGCCGGGCCAGGACGTTACCAAGGAAGAAATGCTGGCGTATCTGTCCGACAAGATCGTGAAGTGGTGGATGCCGGATGAAGTGCTGTTCGTCACCGATTTGCCGCACACACCTACGGGCAAGTTGCTGAAGCGTGATTTGCGGGAAACCTATAAGTCGGTATTCAGCAGCTGACGCAGAAAACAACTGAAAAAAAGGGCGACGGGTGTCAGCGTACTCGTCGCCCTTTTTATTTTGTCTTCCGCGACCATCTTTTGTGAAAAGTGGCCAAAGCGACCCCGGATTCGTCTTCTGCGGCCAGTGCATTGCAGCAAGTTCAGTAGTATCAATGAACGCTGGCTGAGTGCAGTCGGTTCGCCGCAAAAAAAAATCAAAAAAACAAATAAGACAATAAAGGATATCGAGATGGAAAATCGGGCATTACCGCTTCCCGGATGGAAGCAATTTTCTGCAGGGTGTATCGCGCTCATGCTGGGCAATATTGCGCTGGCGGATACACCGTTTATTTCGCCTGAATCCCCCTGCAATCCGGTGCGACTGGAAAATTGCGTGCTGCCGTATCCGTCGGATGTGTACACGCGGGAGGATGCGACGTCGTCCACCGGCAAGGTACTCGATGTGCCCATTGAAGCCTTGCGGCCACAGATTCAGGTGGAGTTGCCGCCCAGCCTGACGCCCGAGAACGTGCTGAACGGCACCAGTGGATTTTCTGCTGCCACCACCGTGCTGTTCGAGCTGGATCAGGCGCCGGATCTGGCCACGATTCCGGCAGATGGTGGTGACGCAGTGGTAGCGCTGGATCTGGACACTGGCGAACGCATTCCGCTGCGCGTGGCGCTGAATGAATATGCACGCTCGCGGCGGGTGACGGCGCCCAAACAGGTTATCGAAATCTATCCCCGTTCCCGTTGGCAGTTTTCCCATCGCTACGTGGTGGGTCTGACCAAGGCGGTGAAAACCACCGCTGGTAGCGACTTTCAACCGAGCAACGGCTTTGCTCAGGCGGTGAATGAACCGGCGTCCGCCATCGGCCAGTTTTTTGCGCCGGGTCTTCAGCGTTTACAGCAGGCCGGTGTGAATCCATCCGAGCTGATTTCCGCTACGATTTTTACCGTGCGGGCAGAAGAGGAGGTAACTGCTCCTATCCGTCGCATCGTGCAGCAGGTGTACGAGGCTGAACATCCGATCCGCAATCTGCGCATCAACTATATGCTCAATGGTTCCATCAGCGCCATCGTGCGTGGCGACATTCTGCTGAGCAGTTTCCGCGATGAAAACCGCAATCTGGATTATGGCAAGGCGGAAGGCGACGAATACTGGACCCGCTTCCGTCTGACCTTGCCCCGTGCAGCGCGGCGGGGGCCGGTGCCGGTGGTGATCTATGGTCATGGCCTGAGTGTGATGAAGGAAACCGATATCGTGGTGTCGCTGCTCAATGCGTTTGAAGGCGTTGCCACGGTGTCGATCGATCAGCCGAATCATGGTTCCCGCATCAGTGCTGACGGTGGTTACGGCATCATCAAGCTGGGTGTGAATAATGTGCCGCTGCAGGTAGGCATGACCGCGCAATCACCCATCGACTTCATCGCGTTGTTGAAAGCCGTGCAAACCAGCATGGCGGGGATCGATGTGATTCCCCGCAAACTGTGGTCGCCGCTGTCTGGCGCAGTGGTGGAAGGTCGCAACGGTGACGGTGTGCCGGATCTGGATGTGAACAGAATTTTCTATCAGGGTACATCGCTGGGTGGTGTGCTGGGTTCCACGTTCATTGCGCTGGCCCCTTCGCTCAAGGGCGCATTTGTGCAGGTGCCGGGGGTGGGCATCACCAGTATCCTGTCGGGCTCGATCCTGTGGGATCTGCGTTATCACGAACTGGAGCCACCGTCGGTGGACGGTGCCGAGGCGCTGCTGCTCAAGGCCGTGATGCAGCACCAGATGGATTACGCCGATGGCATCAACTTCGTGCATTACATCCACAATCCGCTGCCGGGCAATGAAGACAAGAAGCTGGCGATGGTGGTGGCGCGCGGCGATGGCGTAGTGCCGAACTTTTCGTCCGTTGCGCTGGCGGAACTGACGGATACGCCCATTGTGGGGCCAGTGCGTTTCGACATGCCGGGTGTGCGCGTGCTGGATTCGCCGGAGTTTGAAAATGGTAACGGGTTGGTGCAGGTGCCGCCGCTGCTGCGGGTAGGTGTGGATCTGCTCGATCAGTTGGTGGCGCACGGTTCGTTCATCGATCCCCGTGCGCTGGCGGCCATGCAGCGCTGGACTCGACAGGAGATCACTCAGCAGTAACGATAACGTTCCGATGTTCAATAAACGGCGCCATTGGCGCCGTTTTGCTTACTGGCGCCGCAGCAGGGGCGAAACGTTACTCGGCGCCTGTGGCTTTCCCGCCAGTGTGACCCGGTTGCGGCCCTGCTGCTTAGATGTGTAGAGCGCTTCGTCACAGACACTGATCAGTTTCATGGGATCAAGCCCAGGTTCCGGAATCATGCCGGCTACGCCAAAGCTGGCGGTAACCGTGATGGCCTGGTCATCGAGTTCGCAGAGTGTTTCGCTGATGCGCTTGCGAATGCGTTCGGCCACCCAGCGGGCAGATTCCACGTCGGTTTCCGGCAGCAGCACAATGAATTCCTCGCCGCCGTAACGGCACACCACATCCGTGGGGCGACTCACCAGCTGCTTGATGACGCCCGCGATCACCAGCAGGCAGCGATCACCCATCAGATGGCCGTGCTGATCATTGATGCCCTTGAAGTGATCGATATCCACCATGATGATGCTGAACCACTGGTGCTGCTCCAGCGCTTCCTGCCACAGCTGCGGATAGATGTCGTTGAAGAAGCGGCGGTTGCGCACCCGGGTCAGGCCATCGTTGATCGACAGCTCCACCAGCACTTTGTTTTCATGTTCCAGTTCGGACAGGATGCGGGAAATATCCCGCGTGCGTTCCCGCACCCGCGCTTCGAGTTCTTCCTTGGCGGCCGTTTCCGCGTGCAGCAGTTGTTCCTGGGTTACCCGCAGGGCGCGCTCGCGATCCGCCAGCTCCGTCTGGGTGCGCAGACGTTCGCGGCGCTCCATGTTGACCCGATGTGCAATGGTGAACGAGAACAGTATGGCTTCCACTACCGTGCCCATGTGCCAGCTATAACTGGTGAATGTGTTCACGGGCACCAGCTGGAAGACCTTCAGGCCATAGAACGTGGCGCCGAGGATGCCTGCAGTCCAGGCCAGCAGGAAATGACGTGCCTCGCGCTGGGTGCGGGCCTGCAGAACGCAGC
The DNA here is from genome assembly GCA_020062665.1 of Pseudomonadales bacterium. Taxonomy (GTDB): domain Bacteria; phylum Pseudomonadota; class Gammaproteobacteria; order Pseudomonadales; family Ketobacteraceae; genus Ch67. The sequence goes on along the minus strand of JAGUVW010000023.1, from coordinate 8,431 downwards.
AGGCCAGGATGCCTGTGCCCACCACCATGCAGACCAGCACATTGAGAATAACGGCGACGAAGTGAGGCAGAATCATCATCAACACCAGAGTCACCGCCATCGCGCCGGCCATCCACTGACTCACGCGATACAGTGTGAGGTTGTGTTGTCGCAGGCGCAGAAAATTACGCATGAACAGCACCGACATCAGAATCGCGCAGCTGATCGCCGGCAACACCAGTTCGCGGGTGACCAGCAGACTTTCCAAACCGAACAGCGCCGTGGGAACACCTTCCATCAGCATGATCGCCAGCACATGATGGGACACCAGAAAACCAACGTAATACACCAGTTCCCGTTCGCGCAGGCTCGCCAGCATGAACAGCGCGAACAGCAGCGTGGACAGGATCAAACCGCCATACAGCGTCATGAATAACGTGTCGCGGATCTGGTAGCGATGCTGTTGCGCCGGTGTGGACAATACAATGGGCAGGGCAATGGAATCGCCGCTTTCCACTTCCAGATAGAACACCTGACTGCTGCGCGCCGGTAAATGCAGGCTGAAGGAATAGAAGCGGCCGTGATGTTCGGTCACGTCTGCCAGATTAAAGCGACCGTTGCGCTGAACCTGGTATTCGCCGCCAACGGTGGGCACGTGCAGCGACACGTTGTCGAGCAGGAAATAGCGCACATCAAGAATGCGTGTCTGCGCATCCGGCAGTGGATTGTCGATCTGGAAACGCAGCCAGACCCGGTCTCGGGTGAAGCCGAAGTTCAGCGCTGGCGTTGTCGCTGCGGTAAACGTGCCGGCTTGCACCTGTTCCAGTGTCAGGGTGCGGGAATCGTCGAGCAGATATTCGGTGTGCAGCCCCAGCGGGATGACGTCCTGTTGATCCCGGATCACGAGCGGATTGGCCTGTGTAATCCCCGTGGCCAGCCCCAGCAGCAACACCGCCACAAGCAGAAAATGTCTCATGGGCGGACTTCGTCAAAAGATAATCGAGTTATAAGCATAGCCCGTCAGACATGCGTGGACTGAGCCTCGTGACGTGATTGATCCCTGCCGTTAGATCTGTTTCTGCTAAATGCCGGTGAACTTTCCATAAAACGTGCATAACAAGTTGTCGTATGGGCACAGCAGTTCGTCGGCCCTTCACCTAACAATGTCATAAGCCGTGAACTATCTTCCATCATACGTTGTTCAGTGGAGACTCGTTATGTTCGGTAAACCGCGTGCCCGCACACCTTCATCGCTGAAGCTGATCCCCCGGGTGGTGCATTTCGATTACGAAACCGTGATGCGCGAGAACCGCTACTGGCATGGTGGCGATCCGGTTACCACGCATTTCTTCAACGCGCTGCAGGCGATGTTTCCGGAAGGCGAGCGCTTCTTCATGGAATCTGCCCGCGACGTGCGCGACATGCTGGGCAAGGACAACATTCCCGCCGAATTGAATGAACAGATCAGGCTTTTCATCCGCCAGGAAGCCATGCACGGCCGCGAACATGACGCCTGGACTACGGCGCTCATCTCGCTGGGCTACATCGGCATGGAAGGTTTCGACCTGAAACTCAAGCGCGACAACAAGTGGTCGAAAAAGCATTTGAAGCCGTTGTGGCGCCTGTCCATGACAGCGGCCTCTGAACATTTCACCGCATCGCTGGCACATCTGTTCATCTACAAGCGCCCGGACTTCATCGAAAAGGCTGCGTCGCCCTTCCGCGAACTGCTGGTGTACCACGCCATGGAAGAAGTGGAACACAAGGCGGTGTGCTACGACCTGTATAACGAAGCAAAAGGCGGCTACTTCCTGCGGGTGGCCGGCATGATCTTTGTGACATTCGACCTGCTGATCCGCCTGCGCAACCGCCAGGAATACCTGCTGAAGAAAGATGGTCAGTGGACACCGGAGAACCGGAAAAAAATGCGTGACCTGCTCTGGGGTAAAGGCGGCATCATGCGCGTGCTGGCACCTTACCTGATGCAGTATTTCCGCCCGGATTTTCATCCCTGGGAAACCGATGAGCGTCGCGACCTGCTGGCAAAGTACCAACAGGAAATGCAGGTGATCGATGCGCAGCAGGTGGAAGCGGGCGCCGCGTGATCTCGATAGCGCTGGCTGGAATACAAAAAACGCCGATCAATGCGGCGTTTTTTATGCGAGGCTTTTGCTGCGTCTTCACCACTTCTGCAGCAGCGCGGCCTGTGCGTGCAGTGCGTCGTGAAATTCTGTGTCCAGCCGTGTCACCAGTTCCCGCACCGTCACCACATCGTGGATGCCACCGCAGCCCTGGCCGGCGCTCCACACGGTTTTCCAGGCTTTGGCTTCATCGCTGATGGGTTTGAGTTTGGTGCCGTAGTCTACCTCGCCCGGTGTGTTGATCTTGTCCATCTCATAGCCGGCCTTTTCCATGCTCGGGCGCATGAAGCTGGCGGGCACGCCGGACACTGCCGGTGTGTGCACGATGTCCTTGCTGCCGCAGGCGATGATCATGTCCTTGTATTCCTGGTCGGCCTGGCTTTCCACCGTGTTGATGAAGCGGGTGCCCATGTAGGCCAGGTCGGCGCCCAGTTGCAGCGCGGTGGCCACATCACGGCCGCTGTTGATGCAGCCGGCCAGCAGCAGGGTTTTATCGAAGAAGCTGCGGATTTCGCTCACCAGCGCGAACGGGCTGGTGGTGCCCGCATGGCCACCGGCGCCGGCGCATACGGCGATCAGGCCGTCCACTCCGGCTTCGGCCGCCTTCTCAGCGTGCCGCTTGGTGGTGACATCATGAAACACCACGCCGCCATAGCCGTGTACTGCATCCACGACATCCTTCACCGCGCCCAGTGACGTGATGATCAGCGGCACCTTGTGCTTCACGCAGATCTGCAGATCGTCCATCAGGCGCGGATTGGTTTTGTGCACGATCAGATTGACGCCAAACGGCGCGCACTTTTTGCCGGTGGCGGCTTCGTGGGCCTGCAGTTCCTGCTGGATCTGCACCAGCCATTCTTCGAAGCCTTCGCTGCTGCGCTGGTTGAGTGCGGGAAACGTGCCCACCACACCCGCCTTGCAGGATTCGATCACCATGCGGGGGCCAGACACCAGAAACATGGGGGCTGCCACCACGGGCAGTTTCAGTTTGCCTTCGAATGAAGCGGGTAACGACATAATTCACCTGTGGATCAATGCATCGGATTCGGTCCAGGCAAGGATAGCATGCCGCCGCCGATTCCCGGCGGCGGAAACGGACAGGAAACTGGTACAATCCGCCGCCTTGATGATGCAGACAGGATACAGTCGCATGGCAGTCATTTTTTCCAGACAACACAATGGCCATCTTTACGAGGTGCGCAGTGCGGGCAAGACCCGGCGCCTTTACACCGATGGCGTGTTTCACAGCCAGTATCATCCGGATCATGCAGTGACAGGCAGTGTGTGGGATCTGCTGTTTCTGCCCAGTCTGCTGGCGGCGCCGGGAGCGCTCAAGCGCGTGCTGGTGCTGGGGGTGGGCGGTGGTGCCGTGATTCACATGCTGAACCGGTTTGTGCAGCCGGAGGTCATTGTCGGTGTGGAGTTGAGTCACCTTCATTTGCAGATTGCCCGCCAGCATTTTGATCTGCGTTATCGCAATCTGGAACTGGTGCACGCCGATGCCATCGACTGGTTGATCAACTACGCAGGGGAACCTTTCGATCTGATCATCGACGATCTGTATTTCGAGGATGACGGCCAGCCGAGCCGAGCGATTGCCGCTGATGCCAGCTGGCTCGATATTCTGATGGATCACCTGAGTGATGATGGCATGCTGGTGCTGAATTTCGTCAGTCAGCAGGAGTGGCGGAAGAGCGGCTATTTCACCGAGGACTTTGTGCGGGAACGTTTTGCCACTGCGCTGCGTTTCTCGACGCCGACCTGTCACAATGTGGTGGCGGCGCTGTTGCCCGGCCAGTCCACGGTTGCGCAGTTGCGTCAGCGCATGCGGCAGTTCGCCGAGCTGGATGAGCGCAAGTCCAGCTGCCGGCTGCGCTACCGCGTCAGCAGGACAACTTCAGCACCTTGAAACTCTTGTCGCGATACAGCACCTCTACTGCCTTGAACCAGGGCGCCGCGATGGATTCCAGCGGAATGAACTGATTCACCACAAACAGCGCAAAGCCGCCGGGTTTCAGGTGATGGGCGGCGCTGCTGACGAACTGCTCGGTAAGTGATTTCTCGGTGTCGAAACCGCGATGGAACGGCGGGTTGCACAGCACCAGATCGAACTGGTGATGGATGTCATGGGCGCAGTTGTCGGCGATCACCTCGCCTTGAATGTTGTGCTCCTGAAAGTTGCGCTGACAGCTGGCAATGGCAGCAGCGTTGTTGTCGCAGGCAGTGATGCGCTGCACGCCCAGATAGGCGGCCATCAGGGACAGATAGCCATAACCGCAACCCAGATCCAGCGCGGTGGCGGGAGCTGCAGCCGGCAGCGGGATTTGTTGCTGCAGGCACTCGATCAGAAGACGGCTGCCTTCATCGAATTTATTCCAGCCATATTGGCCGGGTTTGCTGAACACCGGCTTGCCGTGCAGATCTGCGATCACATGCCAGTCCTGGTAGCCGCGATCGTCCAGCGGTTGACCGGTGTGTGCCGGCCTGAAGCGGGCGATCTGCAATTGCCGTTCTCCGCGCGACACCTCGGCGCGACACCCCAGATACTGTTCGGCCTTGCTGATGTAGGTCTTGGTGCCTTCGTCCTTGAAGCCGGCGATGACCAGTTCGCCGTCTGCCGCCAGCATCTGCGGCGCCTGATTGATGACGTGATGCACCACGGCTTTTTCTTTCGACACCCGATAAGAAATCGTCTTGAAACGGGTAGTGCAAGCGGTCAGATCCATGTCGTTGAACAGGCTGGTGATGCCGGCCTGCGTCGCACACTGGGCTACATCGAAACGGTTGGTGAGCACCGTCAACCCCGGCAGCACCTTGAGTTGCAGCAGCGCGGCGCAGTCCAGATGTTCGTCGGCCACCAGCAGGGCGGGGCCTGTGCGTTCGCGCAGGTGTTCGAACAAGGCAGTCAGCGCCGCATCAGTCATCGTCGATACTCATGATTTCTGCTGCCGTCAGCGCGCGATATTCGCCGGGCGCCAGATCCTCATCCAGCACGATGCCGGCGATGCGTTCCCGGTGCAACTGCTCGACATGATTGTTCAGCGCTGCAAACATGCGTTTCACCTGATGGTATTTGCCTTCGTGCAAAGTGAGGCGCACCTGCCGGGGCGCCAGTATTTCCAGCTCCGCCGGCCGTGAGCGTTTTTTTTCGCTGCGCAGCAGAATACCCTGGGCGAACTGCGCGCTTGCCGATGGATCGATGGGCTCAGCCAGTTGCACACGGTAGATTTTCGCCTTGCGGGTTTTGGGTGAGGTCACCCGATGATTCCACTGGCCGTCGTCGGTGATCAATACCAATCCGGTGGTATCGATGTCCAGCCGGCCGGCCACCTGCAGGGATTCGATGTCATCTTCCTGCAGCAATTCAAACACGGTGGGATGCTGGCTGTCGCGATTGGCGCAGACATAGCCCACCGGTTTGTTGAGCATGAAATAGCGCGGCCCGGCGGGTGCCACCTTCATGCCGGCCCACTGCACCTGGGCAGTGTCGGCGATGTTGCAGGTGGGATCGGTGATCATGTCGCCATCCACCAGCACGTCGCCCTGTTTGATGACCTGTCGTGCTTCCTTGCGGGAAAGGCCGGAAAAATTGCTTAGGTATTTATCGAGTCGCATAAGGGGCCAGGACGAAAAACCGCGATTATAGTGGCGTGTTGGCGTCAATTAAACCAAGCGTCGCGCTGAAATCCAACCTGCTTTGATGACGGTGTCCTGATGCCGTTGATCGATTCACCTGTGGATAAGTGGCCGGTGTTAGATTGATTGGTTACATGCTCGAACCCTGGCTAGAAAACGTTGCCATTAGTCATTTTGGGAAATTCCTGTCGGAACAGAATGATTTGTGACTTTCTTCAAAGTGCGTGTCAGCAATTGTGAAAATCGTGGACGGGCGTTTTGAGTTGCAGCTCACAGGAGGGTTATTACACTGTCCTCATGATGCAAGCGCGCCACAAGGAGAGCACCATGAGCAGTATACGGATTGTTGATCGACTGGGTTCGGCGGCCTTGACGATGGCGGTGTTCGCGCTGCTGTTGCTGTTCGCGCCGGGTCTGGTGCGTGCAGAAACGGTATCACTTGACGATTGTAGTAACGCCTGGGTAACGCAGTAGGGCGTCGTGATGTTGCAGGTAGCGCCGTTCTGTTGTGTGTGAATGGCGAGCGATCAGGGATTTGTCGTGCCGACCTGTAAGACCGGAGTAGCAGAGGATATCGCAGTCAGAGGCAGTTGAGATGGTGCCACGCAGTTGACTGCAGGGGTTGAGGCCACAGTTCGCAGGAACTGTGGCCTTCTGCTTTTTTACATTATTTCCGCTGTTTTCTGCCGCGCCACAGCGCGATCACGCCGGCCAGCAGTACTATTCCGGTGGCACCGCCGGAATGGCCGTGTTCCTCCTCGTAGTAGACTTCTTCCACCACGTAGTAGCTGCTGTCGTAGTCAACGCTTTCCATGCGTGCCGGCGCCGATCCTGGTGTGGTGGACGTCAGCAGCAGATTGTGACTGTACGCATCATGCAGTTGCACGCCCAGCCGGTAGTGCTGAGGCGCAAAACCGCTGTCGAGGCCGAAATTGATCCTGATGGCATCGGCATTGGAATAGCCGGTGACCGTCACCACGGCGGAATTGCGCAGGGGAATCCAGTTGTCACCCTGATCGATCAGAAACAGGCTGGCATAAAGCTGACGCGCATGCTGCGGCGCGTCCACGTCGATGCGGACATCCGCATCGGTAAAGTAGCCGTCGCCATCGCGATCCGTGTGCAGGGTGTAGGCAAATTCGAACACCTGGATATCAGCATTGGATACCTGATCGCGCCCGGCGTCTTCCAGAAACAGTTGCGACATGCGGCCATCCTGTTGCGGGCCCCAGGTCAGCAGCAGCGCATTGGAATTGGCATCGTAGACACGCAGGGTCAGATCGTACTGCGTCGACGGATAACCGTCGGTGAGCAGAACGGTGGCGCTGTAGGTGTCGTTGCCGGTTTCACCGCTCACTGCAAACGGTTCAGTGCGGAACAGCGGCGTGCTGGTGCCGTTGTTGAGCTGACCTGTCACATAAATGCGATGGTTCGTGTAGCGCGAGTCGATGTCGAAAAACAGCTTGAAGCGGGAATGGTAGCCATCGCCGTCATTGTCCTGCTGCTCGGCGAACCAGATGTCGTAAATGCCCACGCTGCTGCCGCTGGCGATGTATTTGGCCGCTGCCTTGGCGTTGTCTGAACTGGCCGCTACCGTGTCGCTCTCGGCGCGCTGGGGATTGAGTGTGATTTCGCCGGCGAACTTGGCGGCCGGTGTAGCGTCCGGTTCTGCCTGAATGGGCAGGCTGGCCAGCGTCAGGGTGGATAACAGGGTGATCATCAATGGATTTTTCATACGCGGTGTCTCCTTTGCCGTTGCAGGCATTAGAGCGCCCGGGCGCTGAATTGAACCTGAATGGGGCTGCGGTTGTCGTTCAGGTTCAATTCAGACTGGCAGCCGTACTCTGAAGGAACACTAACAGCAAAAGGAGTATTCCTTATGTGGTTTAAATCGAAACTGTTGCCTGCAACTGTTCTGGTTGCTGCGGCAGGCGCCCTGACTATAAATCAGGCGCAAGCGTTTGGAGATGACGAAGCGGCGATTCTGGTTGGGGTAGCCGTAGGTGGTCTGACGACCTATGCCCTGCAGAATGCCAACCGTGATCGCCATCATCACCACTATTACGGTGGCGGCGGTGGAGGTTACGAGTACTACGAGCGTCGCGAGTACCGCGAGCCGCCGCGCCGGCATCATCATCACCATCACCACCGTCCCAAGCGGGTGGAGCACTACGTGATTCATAATCCGCCGCAGTATCGCGAGCGTGGTTATGAGCGGGTGAGCCATCGCGGTGATCGTGGTCACCGTCGTGGCGGCTATGAGTACGAGTATGAGTACAGCCGGCGCGGGTCGTTCTGACCGTTGATGTGTGTAGTATGTGTAGTAAAGGACTGCGGCTCTCGGGCCGCAGTCCTGTTTTGAGGAGGCGAAAAGACCAGTTCCGAAAATGGCCGGTTTTGGCGGATGCCGGGGTTAGAATGAGCGTGTTCATCCTCATGGAATCATGGCTATGCTCGACCACGCCCAATGCCGCCAGGCCCGTCTCAGTCGCGATCGCCGTTTCGACGGGCTGTTCTTTGTGGGCGTGAAAACCACCGGCGTGTACTGTCGCCCGGTGTGCCCGGTGCGTCAGCCGCTGGAAAGGAATGTGCTGTATTTTCCCAGTGCCATTGCGGCAGCCAGCGCCGGCTTTCGCCCCTGTCTGCGTTGCCGGCCCGACAGTGCGCCGGGTTCG
>JAGUVW010000078.1 GCA_020062665.1 Pseudomonadales bacterium | reverse complement strand
CTTTCGCCGCCGCGCCCGCCCAGCGTCCCACCAAAAAGCAGCGCCGCGACATCATCCAATTCCACGACAAGCAGAACGATTCCCATGAATAACAGCGACACCAGTCAACGCTTTCTGTTCGATAAAAGCGCCATCCGCGGCCAATGGAGCCTGCTGGAAACCAGCTACCAGACTGTGCTCGCCAAGCACGACTACCCACTGGAAGTGCAGGCCCTGCTGGGTGAACTCATGGCCGCCGCCATCCTGCTGGCCGCCACCCTCAAGTTCGAAGGCCACCTGACCATTCAGGCACGGGGTCACGGCCCGGTGAACCTGCTCAACGTGGAATGCACCCACGACCACCAGCTGCGCGCCATCGCCCAGTGGCAGGCGGACACCACCGGCATGGATTTCAAGGCACTGCTCGGCGCGGCGGTACTGGCCATCACCATCACCCCCAACAAGGGCGAGCGCTACCAGGGCATCGTGCCGCTTTCCGGCGCCAGCCTGGCGGAGTGCCTGGAATTCTATTTCGCCCAGTCCGAACAGCTGCAAACCCGCATCTGGCTATGCCAGGGCAACAACCGCGCCGGCGGCCTGTTGCTGCAGGCCCTACCCTACAACTCCAGCAACCCGGTGCCCAAGGAACAGCAGCAGGAAGACTGGCACCGCATCAGCACCCTGGCCGCCACCCTCACCGCCGACGAACTGCTGAATCTGGACAGCGAAACCCTGCTCACCCGCCTGTTCCATGAAGAAGAGGTCACTGTGTTCCCGCCGGAGCCGGTGGAATTCCGCTGCACCTGCAGCCGCGAGCGCACCGCCGCCGCCCTGGTGCAACTGGGCCAGCAGGAACTGGAGGACATCCTGGCCGAACAGGGCATGGTGGACATCACCTGCCAGTTCTGTAACCAGCAATACATTTTCGACAAGGTAGACGTGGCGATGCTGTTCCAGCGAAACCCCTCGCCGGACTCGGGCAGCCGGCATTGAGACACTTTCGCCGATGGGGTCAGGCAGGCCCAATACCCGTTGCCCAGCGGTGTTGGTAACCACTCACACCCACTCCACCCCTTTGATTTCAGCGCGTGAAACCGGCGACTCGACGTCCGAAATCAGCCCGTAACACGGAAGGCTTAGCGTTTTTGAGCACCTTTTGGCATAATGCGCGTCCCGAATTCAGACTGGTGCCGGTTCCCGGCGCAAGCCACAAGCGCATCATCGACAACAAGCTTTGCATTATTAATTGAAATCATCGGCCACAAGCCGTTAGTGAGGACGTAGGAACTATGACAACCGCAACGAGCACTGCTCCTATTATCTACACCGATATGAGCAGCACCTTCCTGGTAGAAGAAGCCATCAAGCGTGGCGAAGGCCAACTGGCTGCCAATGGCGCGTTCGTCGCCAAGACCGGCGCCCGCACCGGCCGCTCCCCCGCCGACCGCTTCATCGTGGACGAGCCCAGCACCAGCGAGCAGATCCACTGGGGCCCGGTCAACCGCCCCTTCCCTGCCGACAAGTTCGATGCTCTGTGGAACCGCGTTGCCGAGTTCGTCACTCACAGCGATCAATACATCTCTCACCTGCATGTAGGCGCCGACACCGATCATTACCTGGCGGTGAAAGTCACCACTCAAACCGCCTGGCACAACCTGTTCGGCCGCTGCCTGTTCATCCGCCCCGAAAAGTGGAATCCGAAGAACAAGGAGCCCTGGCAGATCCTGCACGCACCCAATTTCGTGTGCGACAAGGAACGCGACGGCACCAACAGCGACGGCTGCGTGATCATCAACTTCGCCGCCCGCAAAGTGCTGCTGGCTGGCATGCAGTATGCCGGTGAAATGAAGAAAGCCATGTTCTCGGTGCAGAACTTCCTGCTGCCGGAAAAATCCGTGCTGCCGATGCACTGCTCCGCCAACGTGGGCGAGGACGGCGGCGTGGCGCTGTTCTTCGGTCTGTCCGGCACCGGCAAGACCACCCTGTCCGCCGACCCTGACCGCTACCTGATCGGTGACGACGAGCACGGCTGGGCCAAGGGCACCGTGTTCAACATCGAAGGCGGCTGCTACGCCAAGTGTATCGACCTGAGCCAGAAGAACGAGCCGGTGATCTGGGACGCAATCCGTTTCGGCGCCGTGCTGGAAAACGTCATCCTGAACCCGGAAACCCGCGTTCCTGACTACACCGATCACAGCCTGACCCAGAACACCCGCGCCGCTTACCCGCTGGAAAACATCGCCAAGCGCGTGATCGAGAACCGTGCCGGTGAACCCAAGCACGTGATCTTCCTGACCTGCGACCTGAACGGCGTGATTCCGCCGGTTTCCCGCCTGAACAACCAGGCTGCGGCCTATCACTTCCTGAGCGGATACACTGCACTGGTCGGCTCCACCGAAATGGGCTCCGACGCCGGCATCAAGACCACCTTCTCCACCTGCTTCGGCGCGCCGTTCTTCCCGCGTCCGGCCCACGAGTACGCTGAGCTGCTGATCAAGCGCATCGAGGAATTCGATTCCAAGGTGTACCTGGTCAACACCGGCTGGACCGGCGGCCCCTACGGCACTGGCAAGCGTTTCTCCATCCCCACTACCCGCGCGGTGATCACTGCAATCCTGAGCGGCGTACTGGACAACACCCCCACCCAGCACATCGACATCCTGAACCTGGATGTGCCGCTGTCGGTGCCGGGCGTTGATCCGCACCTGCTGGTGCCGGAAAAAACCTGGAGCGACAAGGCCGCCTACGTGGAGCGGGCCAAGCATCTGGCCAAATTGTTCAACGACAACTTCCAGAAGTACCCGGACGCCGCAGCCGAAATCAAAGCTGCCGGCCCGAAACTGGCCTGAGCCTGAACCGATCCGCAGAAAAGCCGCTTTCGAGCGGCTTTTTTGTTGGGCCACCATTCTGATTCACAGGAAACCCTTGCTGCCGCCATGAGCGATTCAACACTACAGACTGCACTGGGAACGTTCGAGCTGCTGCCGCTGCACTGGCATCCGCGCTCACCATTGCGGGCCTGGAATGCGGCGGATGAATTGTTGCTGGAACAGGTTGCCGGCAACGCGCTGCCACCGACGGCGCGCGTGCTGGTGGTGAATGATCAGAGCGGTGCGCTGGCGGTGGCGCTGCACGGGTGGCAACCGCACAGCTGGAATGATCATGTCACCAGCCAGCTGGCGCTGGCGCAGAATCTGGCGCGCAATCAGCTGCCACCAGATGCCGTGCGTTTCATTCCCGCCGACACGGCGCCAGACGGCACTTACGACGCCGTGCTGTTGCAACTGCCCAAGACGTTGTCGCTGCTGGAATACCAATTGGTGACTCTGCGTGCGCACGTGCATCCGCAAACGCAGATCGTGGCGGGCGGCATGGTAAAGCATATGAGCAGCAGCATGATCGAATTGTTCGGCCAGCTGATCGGCTCAACACGCACATCGCTGGCGCAGAAGAAAGCCCGTCTGGTGTTTGCGACGTTCGATCCGGCGCTGGCACCGACACTGCCTACCCCCACGCGCTACCCAATCCCCGGCACGCCACTGCAGCTGCTGAATCATGCCAACGTGTTTTCCCAACAGAAGCTGGACATAGGCACGCGCTTTCTGCTGGAAAACTTTCCTGACCTAAACAGCGCGAATTCCATTCTGGATCTGGGCTGTGGCAACGGTGCGCTGGGGATTTTCGCGGGCTGGAAGTTTCCGCAGTCAGCGCTGCATTTCGTCGATGATGCGTTTCTGGCACTGCGCAGTGCGCGGGAATCGTTTGCGTTGAATGGCTTGTCGAATGCCGTCCACTTTCATGCCAGTGATGCGCTGGAGCAGTTCAGCGGTACAGTGGATGCCGTGCTGTGCAATCCGCCCTTCCATGAAGGCAACCGCATGCATACCGAGATTGCGGCGCGGATGTTTCGTGGTGCGGCGCGGCATCTTTCATCCCACGGAACGCTCACCATCGTCGCCAACCGGCACCTGGATTACCGGCCGTTGCTGCAACCGAATTTCCGCCAGGTGAAGCTGCTCACCGGCAACAGCAAGTTTGTGATTCTGGGCGCCAGCGGGCCGAAAGCGCGCTGAGCAGGGCGGCGCCTGTCCCACCCTTGCAGTACGCACCATCGCAACGCTTGCATACTTGTCCGCTCGGTTGCTGATGGTTGATCCAGCCTCACTTGCACCGGATCAAATGCGGCAACTCTTGCCACCCGGTGCGTCATACACGCCGTTGCCATCGCTGTCGATGAACACCGGATTGGTGGCAAAGCGCGGCACTTCCGTGGGGTCAAACTGTTCGAACACCGCCGGCAGACGCTGCTTGCCAAACCCCATCACCACCACATGGGCATCGCGATCCACTGGCACCGGAATCGTCAGCGTGTCGGCAAACTTGATGGCGGAATCCAGCGGATTCTGCAGCGGCACCCGCGCCACTTCATCGCAGTTGACATAGATGCGCGCGTGATCCACATCGATCTGCGGAATCGCCTCCACTCGCAGTTGCAAGTCCACCGCGCCATCCTGATCGGTGATGGTGTCACCCAGACCCGCCACATCATTGACGCGCACGCGGGCGAAAGCACCGAAACTCACCACCACATCACCGCCGATGATCGCATCCACCATTTCATCCAGATTGAACTGCGCCACGCGATCGGACGCGGAACGGAAATAGGTGCGCGGCGAGCCCGGCGCTTCCTCGCCGTGCACATCGCTCGCACCAGTGGCGATGATGCGGTGGCCATGATTCAGGAAACTCATCCAGTCTTCGAAGATGCCGCTGCTGAACACCCGCTGCTGGCCGTTCATGAATTCCATCGCCTCGAAATCCCAGCTCCACAATGCGGCGTCAGCGGGCAGGCCCAGATGACGGGGATCGATATCGACACCCGGCGCGCCGGCGATACGATCCCACTGAATGATATTCAGGTAACTGCCGCGGGGATGGGCGAAGGTGCGAATGCGCGCGCCGAATTCTTTTTCCAGCGCGAACACCTGGGCGATGTCGAGGCTGTACCAGGGCACGAAATCGCGCAGTTTGTTCGGATCACGGCGCAGCGGAAACGCGGTGGTGTGATTGGGCAGCGACGCTGTCACTTCCTGGCCGATGATGGTGGCCACATGCTGTTGCGCGCCGGCACTGATCACGGCGGGCGCCAGATCGGTAATGATTTCGTGATCGGTGGCCACCACCACTTCAAGACCTTCTGCCGCTGCGGTGCGAATGCGATCTTCCCGCGTGACTTCGCTGTCCGGGCTCGGCGCGGAATGCACGTGGCCGTCATAGGACAGATAGCCACGGGTGTCGACCCAATGGGTGAGCGTGGCATTAAGCACGGCACGGGCATCAGGTTCAACCGTGAGCGTGGATTCCACCACGTCGTATTCAAAACCACGGGACACCGCCACCCGATACTGTCCCGGCGCCACCGCGTGCACGCCCTTGCCGGACACGGTGTAGATCCGTTCCACAATGCGGTCATCGCGGAACAGCGTGATCTTCGCCGGCGACGGCTGCCCGTCCTGATCCAGAATGTCATAGGCCAGCTCGCCCTGCCCCTGCAGCACCACGTCGACTATCTGCGGTGCGCCATCAGTACGGTCGGCGCGCTGAATTGTCACCGGCGCACTGTCGGCACGCCCTGGCGCCGACACCACCAGACGATAGGCCTGCTGATCCAGATAACTCGGCATGAAACCCTTGCGGGCGATGAATGATCCCTCCAGATCACGCTGATCCAGATAGCGCACCAGCGGCACGCGATCGCTGAACTCGCCATTGATGTCGGTGTGAGCGGTGATGAAGGTCTGCCAGGGCCAGCCGCGCAAGAACACCTGCTTTTTGGTCTGGAACCGCAGTTCGGCGTTGGCAATGGGTTCGCCGCTCAGGCTGTCGGTGACGCGGATCTGCAGCGGTGTGTCCACCCGCGGCGTCGGCACTGGCGCCTGCTGCAGATGCTGTTTCACCGCCGTGAATTCATCGCCGGCCGCCACGGTGACATCGAACTGCTGCAGGTAGGAATCACCCGGTGTGCCGGCGGCGGTGAGCAGCTGACCCAGATAGGTGTTTGCCATCTGGCCCGCATCCAGCAACGCGCTCACGCCGGAAATTTCCGTGGTGGTGAGAAACTTGCTGCGAGCACTGTACACATAGGCATTGTCCGCATCCCGCGTGCTCACCCAGGGAATGCCGTGCTCCAGCGCAAACCCTTCCACCAGCGCATCGAAGGCGGAAAAACGTGTCAGCGGCGCGCCTTCGCCGGAGGACATCAGCACAAAGGCAATGTTGAAGCCGTTGAAGCTGCTGCGGGTGTTGATCAGGCGATAGTTGATCTGCAGGGTGGCGGAATCCGGTGGCAGGATGTAATCCACCTCGATGCGCAGGTCGAACGGATCGGACAGGTATTTGGGCAGGCCGTCGAGCACCGCCTCGCCCATCAGGGTCAGTTCCAGCAGCCAGTAGAAACTGTCGCCGCCGCTGGCGCGCACGATGGCCGCCTCGCCGTTGCTGCCATCGTTGATCACCTCGATGGACTGGGCCTGAAACGCGCGAAAGGTGGATTGCGATGGCGTCGCCGGATTGAGTTTGCCGATCATCAGCGGCAACTCGAAGAAGTGTTCCTGGCTTTGCTGGGCGCAACCGGCCATGGCCACCGCGTCCACCAGAATGCCGGGATAGTGGTAATAGGTTTTCTGCGGGCCGGTGCCATTGATCACGAACAGCGCCTTGCTGCTGGCAAGCACGAAATCCCCCGGCCCGGCGATGGCATTGGGGCCTTCCAGGACGAAATCCGGATCGGTGATCGGGCGCGCCAGGGCGGTGCCGGAAGCCGGGCAGTAATCGCTGTCAAACGCAGCTGCCGCCTGCTGGGCACGGGCTTCAGCCTGGGCTTCGTTGCTGTCGGGCGCAGCGGGCTCGCCTCCGCCACAGGCGCTGAGCAGGGCGGCAAGTGCGAACACCGCCCACAATGGCCGTTTCTTCATGCAATGATCCTTGTTGTTGTCATCGGTGGATCGTCCGTCATTGTTAGCACTTTCGTACCACATAGGCAACCCTGGAATCGATCCCGCCGGTCACGGAAACGCCCCGTTGACGGACATCATGCCAAACCGCCCTGCTTTGGGTAGAATCGCCACGAACGTAGCCCTACCAGAGTAGCCCCATGACCAGCATCCTGAACCTCGACGCCATGCGCTCTGCCAAGGTGCAGACCGATCCCTATCCCTACTTCACCGTGGACCAGTCGATCCTGCCGGATGCCGTCATGGCCGTGATCAAGGACTTCCCCAAGATCCAGGACGGCGGCAGCTTCAATCTGGAAGACGTGAAATACGGCCCCCAGTTCGACCGCCTGCTGAAGAATCTCGACACGCCGGAATTCCGCAAGATCCTCTGCGACAAGTTCGACGTGGACGTGATGGATCTGCCGATGATGATCACCCTGCGCGGTTACTCGCGCCAGAAGGACGGCCGCATCCACACCGATTCGAAAACCAAGGTGCTTACCATCCTGATTTACCTGAACGAGGAATGGACGGCCGAAACCGGCAAACTGCGGGTGCTGCGCAGCAAGGACGACATGAACGACTACGTGGCGGAAATCGTGCCGGGCCCCGGCTCATTGCTGGCGTTCAAGGTCACCGACAACGGCTGGCATGGCTACCCGGCGTTTGAAGGCAGGCGCCAGTCGATCCAGATCAATTTCCTCACCGGCGAAGGCGCCAACAAGAAGCACAAATTCTTCCATGGCCTGAGCGCCAAGCTGAAGAAACTGCGCCGCAAGGGGCAGGACGAGGAATACTGAGCAGCACGGCAGGGACGCAGCCTCTATACTGAACTGATACCATCAACCCGGTTGGCGTTTTCGTGCCAGGACCTTTGGCTTGGCGCGAATACTGTTGCCTGAACCTGTTACAGCCGTACCTGGAAGTAGGGGAATCACTTGGAACACGTCATCGATACTGCCGCCATCCGCGCGGAGGTCGAAGCGCTGGTGCATCAGGGCAAGCATTTTCAAGCATTGCAACTGGCACAGCGTCGTTGGGGGCCGCACCAACACTGGCGGCATCTGGAACAGCTGCTGCTGGGCGGCACCCTCTTCAGTCAGCTGGGATTGCGGCGCAAGACACTGGCCTGTCGCTTGCGGGCCTGGCGCCTCGCCCCGCAGGATCACCGCGTCATTTACTACTACGTGGCAGGCCTGCTGGAACGCCGGGGGCCACTCAAGGCGCTGGGGCTGATCAAGCGCTTCCCGTCCATGGAGCAGGCCGACACCGAACTGCGCGCTGAATGGCTGGCGTTGAAGGCCAATGTGTATGCCCACTACCGGGACTGGGAAACCGCCGACAGCCTGATGCAGCAGGCATTGGCGCTGGCACCGCACAACACATGGGTGCAGGTGGAAAAAGCCACTCTGCTGGAAAGGCAGGACAACTATGCCGCCGCCTGGGATACCCTCGCACCCTTGATCGCCGGGCGCCACCAACAGGCCATTCTGTTCGGCGCCTATCTGAAAACCCTCACGAACGAACGCGACGCCGCCATTGCCATGCTGCAGGAAGGCATGGAACAGATCGAATCCATCAGCATCCCGCTGCGCCTGTCACGGCTGTATCAGGAATCGCAACGTTGGCAGGACGCCCGGGCCTGCCTGGAGCGCGCGCAAACATTCGTGCCAGACACCCGTGACCTGGAACAGAACCTGGCGATTGCAAATTACGAACAGGCCATGGCAGATGCCGATCTGCAGCGAGCCGCCACAGCGCTGACATCCGTGCGCTCGGGCTTCTACAAGATTGTGGCTGAGAACCTGCTGCGGGCAGACAACAGCAAAAAGCAGGTGCTGCTGGAGGTACCCTTCGTGCGCCAGCACCATATGACCTGCGCACCGGCCACCCTCAGTGCGCTGTTCCAGTACTGGCAGCAGGACGCCAATCACCTGGATATCGTGGAAGCCATTTGCTACGACGGCACCCCCAATCACGCCGAACGAAGCTGGGCCATCCAGCAAGGCTGGAAAGTCCGGGAATTCTGTCTGGAAACGGAAACGGCCCACGCCCTGATCGATCGGGGTGTTCCTTTCACGCTGTCCACCGTCGAGCCCGGCTCAGCGCATCTACAGGCCGTGGTGGGTTACGACCAGCGTCGGGGTATTTATCTGGTGCGCGATCCCTACTATCCGTCAGTCCTGGAATTTCTGAGTCAGGAGACCGGCGAATACTACCGTTCTTCCGGGCCGCGCTGCCTGGCTCTTGTGCCGGCCGCCCAGGAACACCTGCTGGATGGCATCACATATCCAGACCGGGAGTTGTACGACGCCTACTTCGAGCTGCAGGAAGCCCTGGATCAGCATCAGCGCAAACAGGCGCAACAGTGGTTCCAGCACATGCAGACGCAACAGGCAGAACATCGGCTGACCCTGATGGCCGAACGCAGCCTGGCCCGCTACGACGGCGATCCCCTGCGGGAGCTGGACATCGTCGAACGCCTGATACTACTGTTTCCCCAAGATCTGAATCTGCAGGTCAGCAAAGCGGGATTGCTGGGACGCCTGGGTCGCTTTCAGGAGAAAATCGAATACCTGGACCAGCAAGTGCATCAGGCACAACCCAATCCACATCCACTGCTGGTACAGCAATTGGCGGGTGCCCTGGCCCAGGATCACCGCCTGGGGGAACGGGCCAAAGAACATTTGCGGTACGTGCTTTATCGGCAGCCCACCAACGCCGCCGCCCTGTGGACCCTTGCCGGCACCCACTGGGACTTGGCCGAGTACGAACAGGCCTTTGAGTACTACCGTTTGTGCTCGACCCTCGAGGATAAACACGAAGGCTATGTCACCAGCTTCTTCCGCGCCGCTCGCTATCTCAAACAAACAGACAAAGCCCTGAAGCGTCTGCAACAACGCATCGAGCATTTCGGCCACAAATCCATTTACCCCTACGAAAGCCTCCACTTCGCGCTGCGCGAACTGTCGCGCTACGGTGAAAGCATCACCGTTCTGGAACAGGCCCTCATCGCACATCCCGACAACGGCGAACTGATTGCGCGCCTGGCACGTGCCTACATAAGCAACGGTCAGGTCAATGACGCCATTCAGCTGTGCAACCAGCACAAAGACCATCTATCGGAGCTTGAACGTCTGCATTTGGCAGCGGAAGTGGCCGAATACCGCAATCAGTGGCAGAAGCAGGTGGAGTACCAGGATCAGATCCTGAAGCGCCAACCACTGAATCACTACATCATACAAAATCAGGCCACGTTGATCGGCCGCCATCAGGGCGATCACGCCGCCATTGCATTTGTGGAACGTTGCCTCGCCCTCAATCCACGCGACCGGGATCTGCTCTTTCTCAAGCTCGACTGGATGTATAACCAACCACTGGCGGAGCGGGAAGCCTTTGCACGAACCATCGTGGGCCTGCATCCACGGGACTGCGACAGCTACGTGCGACTGGCACGCATCCAACAGCAGCAAAGAGAACTGAATGCAGCAGAAACCAGCGCAATCACGGCCTGCGAGATCAACCCCTACGACCGGGACGCCACCATTACCCTTGGTGACATCTACCTGCTGCAGGAAAAAGAGAGCGAAGCCCACGCGCTGTTTCGTACCGTGTTGAATCGCAGTGTGGACGCCGATGACATCTTCCGGCGCCTGCTGCGCTGCTGCAGCGATTTCGAAGCCAAGCAGGCAGAACTGCGCTGCATTCTGGACCAGCTCATGCAGCAAACCTCTTACGGCAACGGCATTCTGGAATATCTCGAAGTGGCGCGGGATCTTGTTCGGGATGAAGAACTTCTGTCATTCCTCGAACTGGCTTGTGAATTGCGGCCCGATCTATGGCAGTCCTGGCTTGCACGGGCCATGCACCTGAAAACCATGGATCGGCTCGACGATGCCATTAAGATCGCCAACGAGGCAAAGCGGCGTTTCCCGCTGTTGCCTCGCATTTATCTTGAAAGCAGCCAGATCCTGTTTGTGGCCCGGAAATTCGACGAGGCGCTACGGGATGCTCAGGAAGCCCTCCGGCAAAATCCGAGATGGATGTCGGCCATCACTCAGAGCCTCACAATACTGGAAGCACAAGGCCGCCACGAGGAATCCCTGAAGCAGTTGCAGGCCGCTCTCGTTCACATGCCCACCAGCGCCATATTGCATGGCTATCTTGCCGATGCATTGATGCTGCTGGGTCAGCGGGAAGAAGCCCTTGACGCCGTCGAAAAGGCACTCCAGCTGGACGCCTACTATGAATGGGCGTGGGATCGCTTCACCCAACTGGCCCGAGGCACCGAGCGGGCCGAACGCCCCCTGCGGCTGGCACAGGAAATCCTGCAGACACAACCCCACAACGTGGTGGTGTGGCAAAAGTGTATCGAGCTGGAGCCGGATTTTGCTGCCAAGATGCGCCTGCTGGACAACGCCCTGGCACTGCACCCCAAACATGAGGGTCTTAACCTGCTGCGCTGCAACACCCTGTTTGACGCCCACCAGATCAAGCAGATCAAATCGTTTGTCCACGATCCCAAGTGGAAGGGCAATTCGCCCGCCGCACTGCTGGGGTTTGAAGCCTGGGTGGATGCCCAATACCAGCGTTTTGATGAAGCCATCACCATGATGAAGAGCGTCGTGGAGCACCATCCCTATCACTATGATGGCTGGCGTTTACTAGCTCAGTGGTCAAGGCGTATCCATCAATACGACGCTGCCGTGCGCTACGCAAATACCTGCATCCGGCTGGCGCCCCACACCCCTGGCGCCCTCACCCTGGCGGCAGAAATCTATCTCGAAGCAGTCAAACAAGGCGTCACCGTCGCCGAGGGCAAAATCGGCGAATGCCTGGAAAAAGCCGTGGTGCTGGATCCGCGCAACCAATACAACGGCCTGACCTGGCTCGACTACCTGATTGAAAAACGCGACTGGATGGCCGTGGAGCGCGCCCGAGGCATCATCCATTGCGACAAGGACAACCCCTATTTCCTGGTGCGGTATCTGCAAGCGTCGATGGGCAAAGGGCTGGTGGCCGTCGCGTCGGAGCTGTTCGATCAATTGATGCGATGCCCCCAGGACAACCCCTGGCTGTTTGAAACGGCGTATCAGGCATTTGTGCGGGAGGAACTGTGGGACCGACTCAGGAAACACCTGCAAGCCTGCGTGAACGATCCTGACTGCAATCCGATCACGGGCCGTTTGTGGGCACAGTACTGCCTGGATCGGGAATCCAAGCGCAGCACCATCCTGGATTACCTGAAGCCCTTCCCGGCGGGGAGTGACCGCTGGCGTCAGGCCATGGAGGCGATCTTCGCGAAACAGGATTACCACCAGACTGCTGATCTGGTACTGAGTAAATTCAAGCAGGCAGCAAAGGAAGATCCCCGAGTCTGGTCTCTGGTAACTTTTCACCACTCGCGACGTCAGGACTGGCGCAACCTGCGACGCTGGTGTGCAGACGGATGGCAACGCTCCGACAACAACGCCTGGGCCGTTTACCTGTATGGTTACGGTTTGCGGCTGGCGGGAAACTGGCGCGAATCTGCCCGTGTGAATGAATACGCCGCACAATTGCCCGCAGATGATTACTACGACCGGATAATCCTCTGGCAATTGCACGCCGACAGTCTGGCAAACAACAAACCGGTGGATACCGATCGCCTGGCGCGAATCCGTTTCAATGAGCTGGCAGCGCTGGAACAGTATCTATGGCGCCTGATCCAGACCTTACATCAGGTTCAGCACCAGGGTCTGCCGGCGGCGCGGCAGGACATGATCAAGCGGTTCCGGGAAGCACGCAAATTACATCGCGACGTTTCCAGCTCACAAGTGGGCCAGCAAGTGCATCGACACGTGCGGCGGCGCATCGTGGGTCATAGCGGCGGCAGTATACTGGAAAAGGCATGGCTGTCTTTGCAGCTGTTTCTATTGCGGTGAGACATGATTCCGGCTGTTCTCACGCTCCACATACCTCCTACCGAATTCCCTGCATCATCGAATCCGGCGGCACAAACTCGCCTGTCAGCGGCAGGTTCACCACTGCCTCCAGGCCGCCGCCCTCGCGATTGCGCAGCTGCACGCGGCCGTGATGCATGTCCACCACCCGCTTGACGATGGCAAGCCCCAGCCCGGAACCTTTGGTGCTGCGGCTCTGGTCGCCCCGCGCGAACGGCTGAAACAAATCGTGCAGCTCCTTTTCCGACAGCCCCGGCCCGCGATCGGCAATGATCACGCAGATCTCGCCGTCCATCACGCTGGTGGACACATCCACCTTGCCGCCGCCGTGACGGATCGCGTTGCCAATCAGATTGCCGAACATGCGCTTGAGCGACAACCGCTTGAGCAGAATCGCCGGCAGTTCACGCAGATCTGTGCGCAGTTCCGCGCCTTCTGATTCGAATTGCGACACCACTTCCACCAGCACTTCATTCAGATCGCCGGTTTCGGTTTTCTCGTCGCTGCCATCGCGCACGAACAGGATGAACTGGTTGAGGATCGCGTTCATGTCCTCGATATCGCGGATCATGCCTTCGGTGAATTCCGATTCCCCCAGCAATTCGGCGGTCAGGCGCATGCGGGTGAGCGGCGTACGCAGATCGTGGGAAATACCCGCCAGCAGCAGCGCACGCTCGCGACTGGCCTGCTGCAGATCCTTGCTCATCTGCATGAACGCCTTGTTCACGGCCTGGATTTCACGAGGGCCGGTTTCCTGGGTCAGATTGGTGATGACTTCACCGCGCCCGATGCGCCGCGCCGCGTTGGCCAGACGCTTGAGCGGGCGATTGAGCTGACGCACGAACAGCAGGGTCAGGATGAACGCGATGGCCGGTGTGCCGATCATCCAGGCGATGAACGCCAGCGCTTCGTAACGGCCGAAATTTTCCAGCGGAAAGCGCATCCACAGATCGCCCAGCTGCGGCGTGTTCACCCACAGGCTGGGGCCAGGCTTGATACCAAACTCAACCTGCGCGCCCGGCCCCAGACGTGAGCGCATGGGCTCGACGAACAGCTCCACAAACAGCCCTTCAACATCATCGGCAATGACATCGGGTTGGGTGGAAATGTCGATGTGATGCTCGCGCCGAATGCGCTCAATGAATTCCTGCCGGCGCTCGCTGCCCACCAAGAGGCTGATGGTGTCCACCTGCAGCGCCACCAGTTGGGCGTTCTGCTTCACACCGGGCAGGTAAAGGTAATAAGTGGCAAACAGGAGCGTGGAGATCTGGCTCAGGATCAACACCAGCGACACCAGCAGGATGGTGCGCCAGAAGGAAGATTTCGGAATCAGTTTCATGGGGCGCTATTTTGCCGCCCCATCCGGCACAAACACATACCCCACGCCCCACACGGTCTGGATATAGCGCGCATTCGACGGATCGTCCTCGATCAGCCGGCGCAGGCGCGACACCTGTACATCGATGCTGCGCTCCATCGCGCTCCACTCGCGGCCGCGTGCCAGATTCATCAGCTTGTCACGGGTGAGCGGTTCGCGGGGATGCTGCACCAGCGCCTTCATGACGGCGAATTCCCCGGTGGTCAGCGACACCGCCTCGCCGTTCTTGGTGAGCGTGCGGGTGGACAGATCCAGCATGAACGGGCCGAACGACACCACTTCCTCCTGCTGCGACGGCGCCCCCGGCAACTCTTTCACCTGACGCCGCAGCACCGCCTTGATGCGGGCCAGCAGTTCGCGCGGGTTGAACGGCTTGGGCAGGTAATCGTCGGCGCCGGCTTCCAGGCCGCTGATGCGGTCGGCATCGTCGCCCTTGGCGGTGAGCATGATGATGGGGATGGTGTTGCCGGTGGAACGCAGGCGGTTGCAGATGGACAGGCCGTCTTCCCCCGGCAACATCAGGTCCAGCACCATCAGGGAATACAGTTCGCGGGACAGGGCGCGGTCCATCTGCTCGGCATCGGCCACCGCCTTCACGGTGAAACCCTGCTCCTCCAGATAGCGCTGCAGCAGCGAGCGCAGGCGGGCGTCGTCGTCCACCACCAGAATCTTTTCCAACTGTTCCTGTTCGCGGGCTGCGTCTGCCATGGTGAATCCTGCCATTCAAACAACTTCATGAGCCGGTACGGTAACGGCCCCGGCAGAATATGTCATGATCTGACATTGTTACAAGAATTGTTGGGTTTTAGCGGGTGCAGCGGCCAGGCGCTGCTAATCTGTTGTACAACTCATCAGCAATTCAGTACCTTACCGAGTCCCGGCCGCCACCAGTGGCCGCCCAGAGTCCACACCAAAAACAATACCGGATTCGATCGTCATCACCATGAGCATCACCCAATCCCTGACGCAGCGGCTGAAGTCCGTGCCCAGGCCCCTGCTGATCGTGGGGGGTACTGCGCTGATCCTGCTGCTCGCCTTTGCCCTCAAACCCCGCGCCAAGGTCAACCCGGCGGCGGATCTGGTGCCCTTCGTCTCCACCCTGAGCGCCCAGCCCCAGCCACTGCGCCCCACGGTCACCCTCTATGGCCGGGTGGAAACGCCGCGGGAATCCACCCTTTCTTCCACCGTCAACGGCTTTGTGAAGAACCTGCAGGTGCAGGAAGGTCACGCCGTGGCACAGGATCAGGTGCTGGTGGAACTGGATACCAGCGACGTGGCCCTGATCCTGGCCCAGCGCGAGGCGGAAGTGGCGGACATGGACGCCCAGCTGGCGTCCGAGATCCAGCGCCACCAGAACGACCTGAAATCCCTGGAGGTGGAGCGCAAGCTGCTGGAACTGGCCAACACCGCCGCTGCGCGCTATGAAAAGCTGGTGAGCAAGAATGTGGGTTCCGACCTGAGCCGGGACGAAGCCCTGCAGGCCGCCAAGCGTCAGGCCCTGAACGTGCTGACGCGGGAACTGGCGGTGCAGGATCACCCCAATCGCCGGCAGCGGCTGCAGGCTCAACTGGAGAAAGCCCGCGCACTGCGGGATCAGGCCCGACTCGATCTGCAACGCAGCACCATCACCGCGCCCTTTGCCGGTCGCGTCACCCGCCTCAACGTCTCCCCTGGCAACCGCCTGCGCCCTGGCGATCCGATCCTCACCCTGTTCGATCACACGCACCTGGAAGTGCGGGCGCAGATTCCCACCCGCTACCTGGGCCACGTGCAGAGCGCCCTGCGCGACGGCGTGGTGATGGACGCCCTGTTCGCCAGCGACGGCCACAAGATTCCCCTGCGCCTGGATCGTCTGGCCGGTGCCATCAGCCTGGGACAGGGTGGCGTGGATGGCCTGTTCACACTGGACAATCCCGACGACCAGCTCACCCTGGGCCGAGCCGGCGAACTCTACCTGCACCTGCCGCCGGAACCGGATCTGGTGGCGGTGCCCCCCAGCGCCATTTACGGCCAGCAGCGCATCTATGAAGTGCGCAACGGCCTGCTCCACACCATCGCCATCCGCCGCGCCGGCGAGATCCTCCTCGACAGCGGCGAACAGTGGCAACTGGTGGCCGGCGACATCAAGCCCGGCGCCCTGATTCTCACCACCCAGCTGTCCAATGCGGTGGGCGGCACTGCCGTGCGACTGGCGCCCGCGGCCCAACCTGCAGCCATCGAATCCCCCACGGCCGCCAGCGCGGAAGCGGTGGCCGCCGAGGCCAAACCATGAACCCGCCCCGCGGCATCATCGCCGGTTTCGCCACCCACAAGGTGGCCGCCAACCTGCTGATGTTCCTGTTCATCCTGGCGGGGCTGTGGGCACTCAAGCAATTGCAGACCCAGACCTTTCCCCAGTTCGAACTGGACTACATCTCGATCGCCGTGCCCTGGAGCGGCGCTGGCGCCGAGGACGTGGAGCGCTCGATCACCATTCCCATCGAGCAGGAACTCAAGACGCTCACCGAAGTGAAGAAGATGACCTCCACCAGCGCGTCCGGTGCTGCCAGTGTGCTGCTGGAACTGCAGCCCGGCGTCGACGTGGGCGAGGTGCAGGACAAGGTCAAGCAACTGGTGGAATCCATCCGCAACCTGCCGACCGAAGCGGAGCGCCCGCTGATCCAGCAGGTGGAAAACTTCCAGCCTATCGCCAACTTCATCATCACCGGGCCGGAAAGCATGGCGGAGCTGGCCCAGATGGCGCGCCAGTTCGAGCGGGAGCTGCTGGCGCGGGGCATCCGCAAGATCAACTTCGTGGGGCTGCCGAAGGAAGAAATTGCCATTCAGGTGCCGTCGTCCACCCTGCATGAGACCGGCCTGTCGCTGAACCGCATCGCCAGCCTGGTGCAGCAGAACAGCATGGATCTGCCCGCCGGCACCGCCGCCAAAAACGAAGTGTCGAAAGAAGTCCGCAGCCTCAGCCAGCAGCGCAGCGTGGCCGGCTTCGAGCAACTGCCGCTGATCACCGACACCAGCGGCCGTCTGCTGCGGGTGGGGGATATCGCCACGGTGGAACGGCGCCCCATGGAGGACGAACCCACCGTCACCTGGAACGGCCTGCCCGCCATCGAAATGCTGCTGATGCGCACCGAGTCGGAAGACACCCTGAAAACCGCCGCCATCTTCAATGCCTGGGTCGAGGACGTGCGGCCACGGCTACCCCACGGCGTAGAGCTGCTGGTGTACAACGAGCGCTGGCAACACCTGCGCGATCGCATCGAGCTGCTGGTCAACAACGGCCTCAGCGGGCTGGTGCTGGTGATCGCCACCCTGTTCCTGTTTCTGAACGTGCGGGTGGCGTTCTGGGTCACGGTGGGAATCCCGGTATCGTTCCTCGCCACCCTGGCGGTGCTGCATTTGATCGACGGCAGCATCAACATGATCAGCCTGTTCGGCCTGATCATGGCCCTGGGCATCATCGTCGACGACGCCATCGTGGTGGGGGAAGACACCCTCACCCACACCGAAATGGGCGAAGACGCCGAGCGTTCTGCCATCGGCGGCGCCCGCCGCATGTTCGCGCCGGTGCTGGCGTCGTCCCTCACCACCATCGCCGCCTTTCTGCCGCTGACCATGATCGGCGGCATGATGGGCAAGGTGGCGTTCGACATTCCCATGGTGATCATCTGCGTGATCATCGCCTCGCTGGTGGAATGCTTTCTGATCCTGCCGGGGCACCTCAACCACAGCCTGCGCAAGCAGGCAGAACAGGAACCCGGCCGCTCCGCCCTGGCCCGTTTCAAGCAGCGGTTCGACCGGGGCTTCACCCGCTTCCGCGAAGAAAAACTGCGCCCCGCTGTGGACGTGGCCATCCGCAACCGTGCCAGCGTGATCACCTTCGGTGTGTGCGCCATGGTGGTGGCCGCCGCGCTGCCGGCATCGGGCCTGCTCAAGTTCACTTTCTTTCCCGCCATCGACGGCAACGAAATCCGCGCCAGCGTGGAATTCCATCCCGGCACGCCCACCCGCACCGTCAATGGGTTTCTGCAGGAAATGGAGCGCAGCCTGAACCAGACCCACGAGCAGTTGCGCGCGCAATACGGCGCAGAGCTGGTGCATGTGGCCATCACCTATCATGGCCGCTCGTTCTTCAACGTCACCGGCAAGGAAATCGCGCCGGAGCGCGGCGCCATGATCGTGGATCTGGTGACCGGCCAGCGCCCGGTGAGCAACACGGAATTCATGAATGCCTGGCGCGCCAACACCCGGTTTCCGCCGGGGATTTCCAAGTTCGCCATCGGCCAGCGCGACGCCGGACCGCCGGGCAAACCCATCGCCATCAAGTTGCTGGGGGGCGATGTCAGCAAGCTCAAGGCCGCCAGCCTGGAACTGCAGCAGGCCATCGCCCGCTACGCCGGCGTCAGCAACGTCGACGACGATCTGCCCTGGGGCAAGGAACAGCTGATCTACGAACTCACGCCCACCGGACGCCGTCTGGGGCTGGACACCACCTACGTCGGGCGCCAGCTGCGGGCGGCCTTCGATGGTGCCATCGCCCAGATCTTTCATCTCGACGATGACGAAATCGAAGTGCGCGTCACCCTGCCGGACAGCGAACGCAATCGCAACCGCACCCTGGAGGAATTCCCCCTGATCCTGCCGGATGGCAGCGCGGTGCCACTGAGCGAAGTGGTGACCTTCACCTCGCGCCAGGGTATCGACAAGCTCAACCACACCAACGGCCAGCTCAACGTGGTGGTGTCGGCGGATCTGGATGAAAAGCAGGGCAACGCCAATCAGATCTTCGCCGACCTGAATGAAGCCTTTCTGCCGGATCTACAGCGCCGCTACGGCCTGTCGATCGGCCTGGAGGGCAAGGCCCAGGATCAGCAGGAAACCATCGCAGACATGAAGATTGGCCTGGTGATCGGACTGGCGCTGATCTACATCGTGCTGGCCTGGGTGTTCGCGTCCTACAGCTGGCCGCTGGCGGTGATGACGGCGATTCCGCTGGGCCTCACCGGCGCCATCTACGGCCACTTCCTGCTGGGCAAGGATCTGTCGATGTTCTCGATGATGGGGCTGTTTGGCCTGTCCGGCATCGTGGTGAACGATTCCATCGTGCTGATCACCTTCTACGACCAGCTGCGCAAGCGCGGCCTGAACGTGCACGACGCCATCGTCGAAGCCATCTGCGCCCGTTTCCGCGCCGTGCTGCTCACCTCGCTCACCACCGTTGCCGGCCTGCTGCCGATCATGTTCGAAACCTCGCTGCAGGCCCAGTTCCTCATCCCCATGGCCATCTCGATGGTGTTCGGCCTGGGCTATGCCACCTTCCTGGTGCTGTTCTTCGTGCCGGGGCTGCTCACTTACATCGAGTCCGCCAAGCGCCTGCTCAACCGACTTATGACTCGCACATCCACTTCGGTCTTATAGCAAAGTCAGGTTTTGGCAGAAACACGTCTAACTTAAGTAGCTTTATGTAACTCCAAGGGCTTTGCGTCAAATTGACGTAGCCAGAATCGCCGGATTTTGGAACAATTCACGGCTCTTACCTTCTTCCTGCATTGAGGGTGTGTGGCGCGCCCGCACACTCCATCGGAGTCATCCAGGAATGGCGTCATCGGATACGACATCATTTGAGACCGGCTTCAGCCTGCAGCAGCGCAGGCCGGAGCGACGTGCCTCATTGCTGATCAATATCCAGAGCCGCGTGCTGGCCAACCTGTCCGACCTCATCAAGACCCTCTTCAATTTCACCGACGACGCCTTTTTCGAGCTGGCGGAAAACGCCCAGAACAACAACGAGCAGAACCAGTTCTTCGAAGCCATGCGGGAATTGCGCCTGCACGCCCACGACGTGGACGCCCGCTTCCGCGAACTGATGGCGGCGGAATTCGATCGCCTGGAGCACGGCATTCGCGAGGACACCCCCGCCAGCAAATCCGCCGACGCCCTGGCCCTGATCGACAAGGACAAGATGGAAATCGACGTGGCGGTGGGCAACATGCGCACCAAGCTGCGCGCGCTGTATCCGGATCTGCTGCTGCACCTGAGCCAGCGCCTGAACGAATACCTGGGCATCGACTGGCTCACCGAGGCCAACAATCCCCTGGGCCAGGACAAACTGATTCCCTACTTTGTCGACGCCGCCGAACGCCTGAATCTGCCGCTGAAAATCCGCCTGATGGTGTACAAGTACTTTGAACGCCATGTAGTGGAAAACCTGCGCACCACCCTGGAAGAAGCCAACAAGATCCTGATCGATGCCGGCATCCTGCCCCATGTGCGGCTGCCCCGTTCCGGCAAGGATGCAAGTCGCAATGGCGGCAGCCCAGCCAACAACAGCACCGCGCCCGCTACCGGTTCGGCGATGCCGGCCACGTCCCTTGCCGATCTGCCGCTGCAGGAAGCCGCCAGCTACACCATCAGCTTCCCCGAACTGCAGGCCGTCATGGCCAATTTCTACAACAGCAGCCTCAACCATCGCCTGTTCTCGGTGCAGCCGAACCAGGGCGGGCGCGAGCTGGACGACAGCGCGCTGTTCTCGGTGCTCAACCGCCTGCAGGAAGCCCAGGCCCACACCGTGCACGAGGACGATCCCCACAGCCAGGTGGATCACCTGGACGTGCGCCTGCTGCTGGAACACCAGATCGCCCACATCGCCCGCGAAACCGGCGCCCGCAAACTGCGTCAGGCCGACGACGACGTCATCAATCTGGTGAGCATGGTGTTCGAGTTCATTCTCGACGACCGCAACATGGCGCCGGAAATCTCCCTGCTGCTGGGCCGCCTGCAGATTCCGGTGATCAAGATCGCGCTCAAGAACAAAAAGTTTTTCAGTGACGCCGAGCACCCCACCCGCCGCCTGCTCAAGCTGCTGTCCCAGGCCGCCATCGGCTGGGAAAAGGAATCCCTGCTGCAACGGGATCTGTTGCTCGAAGAATTGCGCATCGTGGTGCACCGCATTCTCAACGAGTTCACCGGCGACAACCTGGAACTGTTCAGCGAGCTGGAACAGAAATTCGGTGCCTTCCTGGCCGACGAACAACGCCGCGCCGATCTGGTGGAAAAGCGCGTGCTGCAATCCGCCGAAGGCCAGGCCAAGATGGAACAGGCCCGCCGCGTCATCAACCAGCTGATCAACGACCGCATGCAGGGCAAGACCCTGCCGTCGGTGGTGATCGACATGATCGACGGCCCCTGGCGCATCCTGATGCTGCAAACGTTATTGCGGGCCGGACGCGATTCCGATCAGTGGCGCGACTGCCTGCAGACCGTCGACGACCTGATCTGGAGCATTCAGCCTGCCAACGCCGGCAGCGACCGCGAGCGCTGGATCAAACTGATCCCGCTGCTGCTCAAACGCATCTGCAACGGGCTGGAAGCGATCCAGCATCCCGGCCTGGAAGTGGAAAAATTTCTGTCATCCCTGTGGGAAATCCACGGCCAGATCCTGCAGTACCCGCCCGACAAACCCCTGCCCAACAGCCGCACGGTGGATCACACCATCAGCGAGCCCGTGTCTGCTCGGCACAGCGCCATCGAACGCCAGCGCCAGCGCATGGCCGAACGCAATCTCAAGTTCGATCCCGATGCACCGGCCAACGCCGATCTCAAGCGTCGCATCCAGGCACTGCCCCTGGGTCAATGGGTCGAGATCAACACCGAAGAAGGCAAAACCCGGCGCTGCAAGCTGGTGTTCCGTTCCGAGGAATCCGATCTGTTCATCTTCGTCAACCGGCGCGGCCACAAGGCGCTGGAAACCGATCTGTCCAGCATCATCCGCATGATGCACATGGACGAACTGCGCCTGCTGCAAAGTGGTTCGTTCTGGGATCGCGCACTCAGCGCGGTGATGGTGAAAATGACCGGCGCCGACAAGCCGGCCAGGGTGTAAGTCGCAGCGCGCTGTCACATTCCTGTGCTTGTGTGCAGGCAAATCCGCTGCCTATACTGATTTGCGCCTGCGATCCCATCACCCATGTCAGCCACGGAGCCCGCCATGCCAGCCATCATCATTCTGCCCGACACCAGCACCCGCACGGTAAAAGAAGTCCGCGAAGAATACATGAACGACTGCATGAAGGGCGGCCTGGTGACACCGCCGGTGCCCTGGGTGAAAATCGGCAACGTCTACCTGTCGCTGTTCGAAACCGGCGACGAATCCTGGCCTCCCATCGTCAAGGAAATCACCGGCGGCGACAAAACTTCCAGCGCGCAGTTCATCGTGATGTCCGGCCGCCACGGCGCACCGGTGCAGAACCAGGCGCCGGACTTCCAGTTCGTGGGCGTGAAGGACGAAGGACACATCGGCGAGGATCAGAACCGCATCGCCAAGGTGAAAAAGGAATACAAGAATCTGGGCATCGACGTGCTGGATGTCACCAAGCAGGAATACAACTCCCCACTCAACATCAAGACCGAAATCAAGAAGCAGCTCAACGGCGGCAAGATCGTGATTCTGGCCTGGTGCTTTTCGATCTTCGCCCTGAAAACCGCCAAGGGCGACATGACCCAGCAGGGCTCGCCGGCGAACCTTGCCTACTATGCCAACTACCAGAAACGCATCTGCGATATCGTGAAAGAGGACTGGTCGTCCTGGGTGCCGCAGTAAACCCGTCAGACTGACGGCGGCTGGGTCACCAGTTTTTCGCGCATGGCCAGTTCGATGCCGCGAATCTGGTGCCCCACCAGTTCCGGATCGAGTTTCACCGCCGGCAGCACTTCCACCGTGGCCCGCAGTTTGCGATGCCCCAGCAATTCCCACAGATGCGTGCCAAAGCCGATGTCACCGACAAAGGGCAGCGGATTCACTTCACCTTCCGCGTAGTAGCGGATGAACAGCGGACACACCTGCACCTCGGTGGTTTCACACACCTTGAATAATTTCTTGTGGAAGCGCCGCACCTTGCTGCCATCGGTAGTGGTGCCTTCGGGAAAAAACAGCACCGACAGATTGTTGCCCAGGTGATTCGCCATGGCCTGCATGACGTGATCGGTGTCGCCCGAGCCGCGCGAGATGAACAGAGTGCCTGTCCTGGCCGCCAGTGATCCCACCACCGGCCACTGCGCCACTTCCGCCTTCGACAGAAAATTCACCGGCGTCAGCGCGCCGATCAGCGGAATGTCCACCCAGGAAATGTGATTGGCGATCAGGATGACCGCGCCGTTGGATTCGTGGGGCAGCGTGCCGATCACATCGACTTCCACATCCAGTATCTGCAGCATGCGCCCGTACCAGCGCTGCACGGTGTTGCGCACGCGGGGATGAAACGGTTCGCGATGACCGCCGGCGCGAAACAGCTGGCCGATCCCCATGAACAGGTGGATCACCATCAACAAGCCACGCCACAGTCGTTGGAAAAACATATCCGCAATGCCCCTTTTTGCACGGGGCTATGATCACTCAGGCGACTGGGCTAATCAAGCTGGCGACGGGTGCAGTGCAGAGCGCGGGAATGCGCCCCGGTAAAGAGGCGCATCCCACATGCGGATCAGGGCGCCAGTACGATGTTGCCCAGATTGTTGGTGAGATTGGTCACGTCCGCGTTTAGATCGCCACGATGAGTGGTGCGGTTGGACATCACCGCAATCACCAGCCCGTCGTCACGATACGCCCGCAGGAAGGTGCGCGAACCGGTCCAGGTACCATTCCATTCCGCCACGTCGCGGCCACTGCTGTCGGTGGTCACCGACCAGGACAGGCCGTGGGTAAAGGATGGATTCACCCGTGTCCACAAGCGGTTGTCGCGGGCATCGGCCGACAGGATGTCGGCGTTCAGCACTTTCCAGCCAAAGCGGGCCAGATCATAGGTGCTGCTTTCGATGCCGCCACCCAGCACTTTCCAGCTGTTGTCGGAATAGGAGGTTTCCACGTTGGGATTGGTTACTGCATGCGGCGGATCACCAAACGGTGTGACCGAGGTATCAACGGAATCCTGCGTGGTATAGGGCGTGGCGCGCAGACTGTTGGCCGGCAGACTGTTGCTTTCAAACATCACGCGCATGCTGTTCAGACCATAGGGCTGGAACAGTTCGTCTTCGAGCAGATCGTTGAGCGTGGCGCCGGTGGCGCCCTCCAGCACCGCGCCCACAAAGGTGAAGGCATGGGTGGAGTAATTCCAGTTGTTGCCCGGCGTGCAGCCTGCCAGCAACGCGGTGTTCCAGATGCTTTGCACCGCGTCGGTGGCGTTGTCGTAGTGGGTCACCTGATTCGCCATTTCGTTGTAGTGCCCGACACAGCTCAAATGGGACAGCAGCTCATCCACTGTATGCGTGTGCAGCGCCGGCAGACCGGCAATGTAGTCCGAGGTAGGCTGGGTCAGATCCAGGCTGAACACGGTGCCGTTGCGTAACTGACCTTCGTCCTCGAGTTTCGCCGCCAGTGTGCCGCCGATCACCTTGGACACGGACGCGGCCATGTAGACGGTTTTCGAATGCGCCGTGACGTTGTCATTCACGTCAGCAAAACCGAACCCACGCCGGTAGCGGGTGACACCATTCTGGATGATCGCCACAGAAATGCCTGGCAGGTTGTTGGTGTTCAGGTATTGCTGGATCGCGGTGTCGAGCTGGCCCTTGCGGCTGTACTGGAAGCGCTTGTCGTTCTCGGCCCAGATGCCACCATAGCGCGGCCCCTTGTCGGTGTCGTAGCGTTCGAAATCAATCAGCCGATAGCCTTCGTCTTCATACTGGTGCCACAGGTTGACGAATTCCTGCCGGGTGCGATCGGTGCGTACCTGCCAGGCGAAGCCGGGCTTCTGTTCCCAGATCGCTGCATACAGCTGGCCGCGCTCGGAATCGTAGGATTCAAAATCCACCACGCGGAAACCTTTCTTGCTGTAGTCGTCGACGTAATCCTGGTAAACATCCCGCGTCATGTCGCGCAGCTGAATCCAGGGGCGACCGTCCACGTTTTCATACCAGATGCTGGAGTAGCGCAGACCTTGGGAAGTGTTGTTCACCTCGATGTCCACGATGCGATAGCCGCGCCGGCTCATGTCGTCGAACAGTTGCGCATGCTCCGCGCTGGTGAGACCACGTTTCGACAGCCAGCCCCAGCCTTCGACATTCTGCACCCAGATGCCGGCCCAGTAGCTCTTGCCGTTCAGCGCGTAATTTTCCACGTCGAGAGGACGATAGCCTTTGTCGCGCAGCTCCTCCCATTTTGTGTGATATTCCGCGCTGGTCATGTCGCGGTATTCATACCAGCCGCGTTTGTCGGTATTGGTTTGCCACACCATGGAATAACGCAATTCACCATCCGCCGGATAGGCATCCACGTCGATCATCATCAGATTCTGCCGGCTGTATTCGGCAAACTTGTCAGAGAACTGGGCACTGGTAAGATCCCGGTGCGAATACCAGCCGAGGTTTTTTTCATCCTTGACGATACCCGCCTGCAAGGTGGTGGGTGCAAGCCACGTCAGCGACAGGCCGGCGAGCAGTGTCAGTAGCGGCCGGCGTGAAGCGGCCACCGGGTTTGGAAAAGTCATAGCGATCTCCTTGAAAGATTGAATTCCCGCAAGCCTGGGTACTTCCATGACAACGCCATGACGGCACAGGTGCGCGAGCAAATGCGGCGCTTCACAACGAGGCGAGCGTGAAGCGGTGCAGGGTTATCGTACGAAGCAATCCAGGTAAAAGGCTGTAAGGGATTGCCGCTGACCGGTGACCACTACTGCCAGCGGTTGTACCGACATGTTCGGCAGGATATTTGTGCGATTGTGCGACGAGTTGCCGGAATGACCCTGTACAGCAGGACGGATCCACGGCCGGTAGCGCGAGAGCGTGGCAACACCGTGAGAGCCACCTGCCACCCCGCAACCGAACGTCAGTCAGACCGCCAGAACACGACAGAAAGCAGTGAAAATCGGCAGCAAAGCGGTTAATTGTGGCCGCACAACCTTCTATACTGGGCAAAACCCGATTCACTTTGCTGACTTTTTGCACCCTGTGCCGTTATTCCGACTCGCCGCACCCCTGAACCGACACCGGCCGCTGGCTGACAGCGGCCAAGTCATCACCTGCATCCCCCTATGGGTGCGGTTGGTGGTTGCCTGGATGCTGGCGCTGGCACTGACCGCCAACGCTGCGGACAGCCAGGTGACGGTGCTGGCGATTGAGGATCTGACACAGCCCGTGCCCCTGTCGCGCCAGTTGCTGGTGGCGGAAGACCCCGCGCGCAGCCTGCGTGTGGAGGATCTGCAGCGCCTGTCCGAAGGCCCGCAACTGCAACGCAACACCGATGAACTGCTGTTTCACGCCGATACCGGCAAGCGTTACTGGTTCAAGACCTCGCTGACGCTGTCAGACGCCGCCAATGCGCAACAACCCATGCTGGTGTTCCCGCTGTTCGAATCGCAGATTTACCAGCTGAATCTGTGGATTCAGGACAGCGAAGGCAACACCCGTCAGATCGAAGCCGGCTATCTGCGCCGCTATTCTGCCGAACACAGTCAGCACGGCTATTACGCCTTTGCGCTGCCTGACACGCCCGGCCCCCTGACCATTCTGGGATATGTGGATCATCAGGGATTGGGACTTCCCGTCAGTCTGCCTGTCAGTGTCATGTCCGCCGCCCAATTGACGGAACTGCAGCAACACAGGTTCGGCGTGATGACAGCGTTCTATTCCGTCATGACCATGATCCTGCTGTACAACCTGTTCCTGTGGGCCTCGATCCGCCAGTCGCTCTATGGCCGCTATGTGGTGTTTCTGATTCTGGGCACCGGCGTGAACAGCATGCTCGACGGCAGTTTTCAGCGCTGGTTTTTCATCGACAGTCCCAGTGCCGATTTGATTGCAGGCCAGACGCTGGTGGTGCTGATGGTGATGGCCTATCTGGCCTTCGTCAAACGGGCGCTGGGGGATTTCGGATTTTCCCGCGCGGCGCTGCAGATCTACCGGGGCATGATGGCGCTCGGTACCGCGTTGTGTCTGTATTTTCTGCTGGGGGGACTGACACCTTACCTGAGCGCCCTGTCGAATCTGTACGTGGTGATCGGCATGGTTTATTTGCTGGTGGTATTCCTGCAGGCGCTGCGCCGGCGGATTCCACTGGCAGGTTATTTTCTGCTGTCGGAACTGATGCCCATCATCGGCGGACTGATCTTTCTGCTGCAGGTGCATGGTGTGCTGCCGATCCAGCAGTGGCTGCTGTGGTCGAGCCACGCCGGCTTTGTGGTGGAATCACTGCTGCTGTCGCTGGCGGTGGCCGCGCAAACCAAAATGGCGTATCAGGAAAAGGAGCGGGAGCAGTTGCAGAACCGCGCCAAGACCCAGTTCTTCGCTACCATGAGCCACGAGTTCCGCACGCCGCTGACCGCTGTGCTCGGCTACACCGAGCTGGCACTGACACCCGACATCAGCCCCGAAAAGCGGCTGGAATACATTCGCACCATTGCCACCAGCGCTGACTACATGCTGCACCTGATCAACGACACCCTGGACATGTCGAAGATCGAAGCGCAGAAAATGGATTTTGAAAAATCGGAATTCGCACTGCCGGCCTTCTGCGCCGAGATTCACGACTACGCTTCCATTCTGGCTTCAAAAAAGCATCTGCGCTTTCACATTGATTATGTGTTTCCACTGCCGGCACATCTGGTGAGCGATCGCACCCGTCTGAAGCAGGTGCTGATCAACCTGTGCTCCAATGCCATCAAATTCACCGAGACCGGCAGCGTGTACATCCAGGTATCTGCCAACGCCACGCACAATCAGATCCGCTTCGCGGTCATCGATACCGGCATCGGTATCAGACCGGAGCATCTGCCGATGCTGTTCGGTGCATTTGCGCAAACCCACGATCCCACCGCTTTCACTGTGACGGGGTCGGGACTGGGGCTGTATCTGTCGCAACTGATCGCGCAGAACCTGGGTGGTGACATTGCGGTGGCCAGCGAATTCGGCAAGGGCAGCATCTTCACCCTGAGCGTGGACATCGGGCACCGCATGCAGGATCTGTGGGTAAATAAATTTGAAGCAACAGCGCACACCGCGACGCCACTGCCTGTTCGTGCAGCTGACCCAATCACCGATGAAACAACGCCGCTGCCGGAAAGACTGGTACTGATCGTGGATGACAACAGCATCAACATCAAACTGCTGTCGGCCATGATTGCCCGCTGGGGTGCGCGCGTGATCACGGCGTCCGACGGCCTGTCTGCCATCGCCAGCATCATTCAGCACAAACCCGCGCTGGTGTTGATGGATGTGGACATGCCGGTCATGGACGGGCTGACTGCCATGCAGCACATTCGCGCGCTGGGGCTGAAGGTTCCCGCCTACGCCATCACTGGTAGCGTATCCGATACGATGATCCGCCAATGTCAGGCCCATGGTTTCGATGGCCATCTGGCCAAACCCTTCCAGCCTCATCTGATTGAAGCCATCGTGCGCCGGCACGCATCCGCCACACGCAACTGACACACACGTCAGGGCGATGGACTCGCCACCGGCTCACCACCGGGTGCCAGAAAATCGCGCCACTCCACCAGACAGCGATTCCACTCACCGCGCTGACAACGATCGTCGCAAGCACGCTGCAGCGCAAAAATCTGCTCCCTGGGAATGCCAGCGGCGCGGTAGGCGACGAAGTCCGATGTCGAATCTCCAAAGGCCCACTCGATCCGCCAGCCATCACGGATCAACTGCTCGAGAATGCGGGTTTTGAAGCGGGCGTGATCGTCTTCATCTTCGTCGTGCTGGGTGACGTACAGTTCGCCGGCGGGAAAATCATTGTCCTCAAGCCAGCCGGGAATCTGCCACTGCAAAAAGGACACCCGCGCTGTGACATAGAAAATGCGATAACCCTGATCGGCAAAATGCTGCACGGTTTCAGCGGCGTCATCGCGAGCCTGCCAGATGCGCATCGGGGTGGGCGTCAGCGTGCCATCGATGTCGAATACCACCGCCTTGTTCTGCTGGGGCGGCGCCGCTTCAAAGCGATTGGGCAGGGTGGCGCAACCGCTGCACAGCAGCATCGCGAGGACAATCAGCCATTTATCGAACGACATGAGCAGCACTCCCTTGCTGGTGGATATTCCAGAAGTGTAGTCGAGATTCTGGCGGTACATGCGCCGACTTCCCGTCTGATGCATACTGTGTCGCCGTCATCGCACTGGAGTGACACATGAAACCCCGCATCAGCATGATTACCCTCGGCGTGCGCGATCTGCCGCGCGCGATTGCATTCTATGAACAGGGACTGGGATTTCCCCGCCTGGATTCGCCGCCGACAGTCGCGTTTTTCACGCTCAATGGTACCTGGCTGGGTCTGTTCGGCCGTGACGCACTGGCGGAAGACGCGCAGGTGAGCGCGGCGGGCAGTGGTTTCGGTGCCATGGCGCTGGCGCACAACGTGGCGTCAGACGCAGACGTGGATGCAGTGCTGGAGCAGGCGCGCCAGGCCGGTGCCGAGATCACCAAGCCGGGACAGAAAACTTTCTGGGGCGGTTATGCCGGCTACTTTCGTGATCCCGACGGCCATCTGTGGGAGGTCGCCCACAATCCGTTCATGTGGGTGGGGCCAGCGGACACCTGATTCGTCCACCGACTGCAATATTCCCGTCACCGGGTTTTCATCTTGCTGTTCCATTCTTCGTGGTCACTGCCCACGCCACGGAGATACCCCATGTCATCCTTCACGCTGAAAAATACCGCGCTGGCAACAGCACTGCTTGCTGCCAGTATCGGTGCCCAGGCCGGTGCCGGTCAGATTGATCACAAGCATCCCCACCACGGTCACCACAAAACGGTTACCGTAAAAATCATTGCGTTCAACGATTTCCATGGCCAGCTGGAGTCTCCGGGCACCTTGCGCGCCAATGCTGCCAGTGCGACACCGGTTTACAGCGTCGGCGGTGCCGATGCATTCGCCGGCCATATCGCCCGCCTGAAAGCCCAGAATCCGCATTCGGTTGTTGTGTCCGCTGGCGACCTGATCGGTGCCACACCGCTGGTGTCTGCGCTGTTCCACGACGAACCCACCATCGAAGTCATGAACCGCGCCGGTCTGGATTTCAACGCCGTGGGCAATCACGAATTCGATGAAGGCAAGGCCGAACTCCAGCGCATGCAGAAAGGCGGTTGCCATCCCACCGACACCGGCAACAGCTGCAAGGGCAACGAAGTAGGCACCGGCTATCCATTCGAGGGTGCGGATTTCAAATTCCTCGCCGCCAACGTGGAGGACACCACGACCGGCAAGACCATTTTCCCGCCCTATGCCATCCAGAAATTCGGCAAGGCTAAAGTTGCCTTCATCGGCATGACGCTGAAGGACACACCGAGCATTGTCACGCCCAGCGGTGTAGCCGGATTGTCATTCAAGGATGAAGCGGAAACGGTGAACAAACTGATTCCAAAACTGAAGCGCAGGGGTGTGGAAGCCATCGTGGTGCTGATCCACCAGGGCGGCACCGTGCCGGTCAGTCAGGCGGAAGATACCATCAATACCTGCCCCGGCAATCTGGAGGGCACACCGCTGCAACCGATCGTGAGCGCGCTGCACGACGAAGTGGATCTGGTGATTTCCGGTCACACCCATCAGGCCTACAACTGCCAGCTGCCGAACAAATCCGGCCGCATGATTCCCGTCACCAGCGCCAATTCCATTGGCCGCGTGCTGTCGGACATCGATCTGACCATCAACCTCAAATCCGGTGACGTCACAGCAGTACGCGCGCACAACATCATCGTGGATCGCAATCATCCCGACATCACGCCTGACAGTGAAATCGCCGACATCGTGGCGAAGTACAAAGCACTTGCCACACCGATTGCCAACCGCGTGATCGGCGAGATCACCGCCGCCATGGCCCACAACGCTGCAAACGCGGCCGGGGAAATCGCCCTGGGTGATGTGATTGCTGACGCGCAACTGGCCGCGACATCCCCCGCCGGTTTTGGCGAAGCGGTGGTGGCGTTCATGAATCCCGGCGGCATCCGCTCCCCCGGTTTTACTTTTGAGTCCAGTGCGGCGGGCGAAGGCGATGGCAAGGTCACCTACGGCGAAGCCTTCACCGTGCAACCGTTCGGCAACAGTCTGGTGACGCTGGATCTCACCGGCGAACAGATTCACATTCTGCTGGAACAGCAGTTCACCGGCTGCAATGCCGGCAACGCACCAGCATCATTCAATTATCCGGCGGGCGACACTGGCCAGGGCTTCAATCGCATCCTGCAGGTGTCTGCCGGTTTCAGTTATGCCTGGAGCGCCTCCGGGCCTGCCTGCGACAAAGTCGATCCCGCCAGCATCAGCATCAACGGCGCCACCATCGATCTGGCGGCCACGTATCGGGTGACCGTGAACAATTTCCTCGCCGATGGCGGCGACAAATTCTACGTGCTGAAACTCGCCGGCAACCGCCTGGGCGGCGCGCAGGATGTGGATGCGCTGGAAGACTGGTTCAATAATCCAGCCGCCGATACAGATGCAGTAAAAGAAGGCGTGCAAGTGGCGCCGGGGGAGCAGGAGCGGATTTTGTTGCTGCCTTGAGCATGGGCATCGTTTTGACAGCGCAATCCGCGTCGACCGCCGCACTGGCCTGACCCTCCCACAGGCGGCCTCCCA
This sequence comes from Pseudomonadales bacterium, assembly GCA_020062665.1. Taxonomy (GTDB): domain Bacteria; phylum Pseudomonadota; class Gammaproteobacteria; order Pseudomonadales; family Ketobacteraceae; genus Ch67. The sequence goes on along the minus strand of JAGUVW010000078.1, from coordinate 4,895 downwards.
AAGAGGCCGCCACCCCCGCGACGCCCCTCCCCCGATACTGGTATAGTTTGCCTTTGCAGTCCGGCCTTTCGGCCCGTATCAAAGGAATCCGCCATGAACGACAGCAGCATCCCCAACCCCGCCGATTTCCAGGATCAGGAGAAGATGAAGAAGATCGTCCGCGTGCTCATCATGGCCGTGGCCAAGGTGCCGGAAGAGGCCGGCCGTGACGCCATCTGGGGCGGCCTGGAAGCCCTGCAGGACGAACTGGCCAAACCCATCGATCCGCGCCTGCTGACCCGGCACTGAGCCCCTCCCGCCCGATCACGCCCCATGTCCCCGGAATTCAACCCCTTCGAAGTCGCCTCCCGCCACGCCACCCGTCAGGTGCCGGTGGTGGGGCCGGACACGCCGGTGCGCGCTATCAAGAATCTGCTCGACCGGCAGAAATTCGACTGCGCCAGCCATATCGCCGTGTGCGAGGGCGAACGCTTCGCCGGCGTAGTGCGCATCGAAGACATGATGCCGGCGGCGGATGATGTTCCCGTGCACGCGGTCATGGATCCTGATCCGCCCACCATCAAGCCGGGCGCGGATCAGGAAAAGGCCGCCTGGCATGCCATCAAGCACAACGAGGCCGCCATCGCGGTGGTGGATGAACAGGGGCATTTCAGCGGCATGATTCCGCCCTACCAGCTGCTCACCGTGCTGCTGCAGGAACACGACGAGGACATGGCGCGCCTGGGCGGTTTTCTCAAGCAGTCCAGCGGCGCGCGCATGGCCAGCGAAGAGCCGTTGCACCGGCGTTTCTGGCACCGTCTGCCGTGGCTGCTGCTGGGACTGGCCGGCGCCATTTTTGCGGCGGACATCCTGGGCTGGTTCGAAGCGCAACTGCAGGAGAAAGTGCTGCTGGCATTTTTTATTCCCGGCATTGTTTATCTGGCGGACGCCGTGGGCACGCAGACAGAAACCGTGGTGGTACGCGGACTTTCGGTGGGCGTGAGCATCCGCCGCATCCTGCGCCTGGAGCTGCTGACGGGGCTGGGCATCGGCATCACGCTCGCAGCGGTAGCCGCGCCGGTAGTGTATCTGCGCTGGCATGATGCGGACGTGGCGATCAGCGTGGGGCTCGCCCTGCTGGCCACCTGCTCCATCGCCACCCTGGTGGCCATGACCCTGCCCTGGCTGCTGGACAAATGCCGCGTCGATCCCGCCTTTGGCAGCGGCCCGCTGGCCACCGTGATCCAGGATCTGCTGTCGATTTTCCTGTATTTTCTGATTGCCCGCTGGGTGTTGCTGTAACACCTGCTTTCGCCGCCCGGATTTTCCGATGAACCTGAACGCCGAACAGACCGCCGCCGCCCATTACACCGGCCCCGCTCGCCACCTGTTGATTCTGGCGGGGGCCGGTACCGGCAAGACCCGCACCATCATCGGCCGCATTCTGTACCTGATCCGCAGCGGTGTGCCGGCGGAACGGCTGCTGATGCTCACCTTCACCCGCCGCGCCGCCAAGGAAATGCTGGCACGCCTCAATCACGAAGTGGGTGGCGTCAGCGAGAAAATCACCGCGGGCACCTTCCACCATTTCTGCCTGCAGGTGATGCGGCGGATTCCCAAGGCGTTCGGTGTCGAGGATCGCAACGTGATCGACCGCGACGATGCCGAAAGCCTGATCCAGCTGCTGCGCGGCGAACTGCTGAAAAAAGGCGAGAAGAAGGATTTCCCCAAGGGCGCGGCGCTGCTCAACACGATTTCCTACGCCAAGAACTTCTGCCTGGCGCTGCCGGACTATCTCAACCGTTTCACCGAATACGACGAAACCACCATGGAGCGGATCATCCAGATCGCAACCCAATACGAGCAACGCAAAACCGAGCGCCACTATCTGGATTACGACGACATCCTGCACCTGTTCGTGCAGGGACTGGAAAACAATGACAAGCTGCGGGAACGCATCGCCGGCCTTTACCAGCACATTCTGGTGGACGAAATGCAGGACACCAACCCGCTGCAGTGGCGCATTCTGGCTGCGCTATCTTCCACCCAGAGCGACAGCGGCGCGCAGCTGTTCTGCGTCGGCGACGACGCGCAATCCATCTATGCCTTCCGTGGCGCCGACTTCCGCAACGTGCACGAATTTGAATCCCGCGTACACAACAGCACCACACTGAAACTGCAGGAGAACTACCGTTCCACCCAGGAAATTCTCGACATCGCCAACTGGCTGCTGAAGCAGTCGCCGCTGCAGTACGACAAGGAACTGCACGCCCATCGCGGCCGTGGTTTGAAACCGCGCCTGATCGATTTCGAAAGCAAATTCGATGAAGCCGACTGGATTGCCACCGACCTGCAACAGCGCCACGACAACGGCGCTCGCTGGAGCGAACACATGGTGCTGGTGCGCTCCGGCTGGGCGGCAAAAACCTTGGAAGGCGCGCTGATCGACCGCCAGATTCCCTACAAATTCGTCGGCGGCACCAGCCTGCTGGAAGCCGCCCACGTGAAGGATCTGCTGTCACTGTGCCGCGCCGCCCTGAGCGCCTACGATGAGCTGGCGTGGATTCGCTACCTGAAATGCTGGCCGAAAATCGGCGACGCCACTGCTGCCAAAGTCGTGCAGGGATTATTGCAATTGCAGCCGGCAGACAATCCGCTGGATGCGCTGGCCGACCTGCTGCCCCGGCGCGACGATGTACGTCAGGGCATCGCGGTGATCCAGCAATACCGGGGCGAACCGCACACCGCACTGAAGATGGGTACCGAGCATCTGACCAAAGCACTGTCGCAACGTTACGACCGCTGGGAAAGCCGCGCCGCCGATCTGCGCCTGCTCGCCAGTCTCGCGCACCGCTACAAGGATCTGCTGGGTTTTGTCGAAGCCTACACCCTCGATCCCGTGTCGAATTCCGAAGCCGAACAAAGCGAGCAGGAAGACACGCTTACACTGATCACCGTGCACAGTGCCAAGGGCACCGAAGCGCCGGTGTGTTACTGCCTGGGCGTGCAGCCCGGTGTCTATCCACACCTGCGCAGCCTGGGCGACAAGGACGCCGAGGAAGAAGAACGCCGCGTGCTGTACGTGGCGCTGACCCGCGCGCAGAACGAACTCATCATCACCCGCGCTGGCGACGACAACCGCACGCTGTTTCACGGTGGCTCCTTCGTGCATGCGCAGGGTAGCCCCTATTTTCTCGAATACCTGCCCGGCCCGTTGGTGGAATACGAGCACCACGGTTATGGCCAGGCCATGGCCGGCGGTTCTGTGCTGGATGAACTGCTGGATTTTGACTAACGCGTTTGAGTAGTGCAGCGCGGCGATTCAACCACTTACACCAGCAGCGCGCCCTCGTGTTTCAGCAGCCATTCTTTTTTATCAAGGCCGCCGCCGAAACCAATCAGCGAACCATCGCGGCCAATCACCCGGTGACAGGGCACGATGATCGGGATCGGATTGCTGCCGTTGGCGGCACCCACCGCCCGCACCGCCTTGGGCTTGCCAATAGTATCGGCAATATCCTGATACGCGCAGGTGGTGCCAAACGGAATGCACACCAGAGCCTGCCACACGGCGCGCTGAAACGTGGTGCCCTCAGCCGCGAGTGGCAGATCAAAATGCTCGCGAGTGCCGGCAAAATATTCCGTCAGCTGCTGCTTGCAGCGTTTCGTCAGGGTATTGCCGTGATCAACCGCTTCGGGTTCGGCGTCAAAATCGATAGCGATGATGCCATCGTCGTTGGCGTGGATTTTCAGCCAGCCAATGGGAGTGTTCACAAAATCGTATGCCATCACAACAGATTCCACAGGTGAAAGGTCAGGTAACTGCGCCAGGGCGCTGCGCGATCCGGATCAACGGCAAGGCCACTGTTTTCCAGCGCCTTCTTCACGCCCAGATCCCGCGCCAGAAAAATATCCGGCTCGCTCAGCCCGCGCATCTTGATGTAATCCACCGTCCACGGGCCGATACCCTTGATATTCAGCAGCGCGCCGGGATCATCTCCGAGCGCATTCTCTGCAGCGTAGGCGGCGAACGCGCGTAGCGAAGCCTTGCGCGCGCCCGGCATACGCAGAAAATCCAGCGCACTTTCTGCCAACTGCCCTGGCGCGGGAAAATAGCGGACACCATCAGGATCACCCGTGTGAAATGCCTCCACCACCTGCGCCACCAGATTGCGCGCCGCCGTCACCGATACCTGCTGGCCCAGCACCGCGCGTACGCCGGCTTCGAACGGATCCCAGATGCCGGGCAAACGCAGGCCCGCATGCGTCAACAGCTTCACGTCGAACGCAGCGGCGATTGCCGCATCGATCAGCGCAATATCCGCATCCAGGTCCAGCACCCGGCGAATGTTCTGCACCACCGGCGCCAACTGCTGCAGATCGTCGATCTCCAGCTCCACCTCGAAGCCACCACGCTCGGCGTCAAAGCGCGCCGTGAAACGTCCCTGCGCGCGCCCCCAGCCAAAACTGCGGCCGTAGTAATCCGCGCCACTCCACTCCAGCCCGGGAATCAGCCGTGCAGACAGAAACTGTTGCAGCAAGGGCCACTGATAGGGCGGGCGACATGCCATAAACAGCACCATGCTACCCTGCGCTTCATGAGCTGACTTGCGCAGCGCGCGGGGCGTCAGCCGGAACTGCTTCTGAAAACAATCATTGAAACGGCGCAGGCTATTGAAGCCACTGGCCAGAGCGATATCGGTGATAGGCAGGCGGGTTTCATGCAGCAATTTCTTGGCGAATAGACTCTGCTGATACAGCGCGTACTGCTTGGGCGACACACCCAGTTCCCGCTCGAACAGCTGACGCAGATAGCGATCGGTCACTCCCAGCCGGCTCGCCAGCGCGGCCAGATCACCCTGCTGCAGCGCGCCAGTATTGATCAGCCCCAGCGCCCGCCGCACCGTGACCTGCGT
>JAGUVW010000032.1 GCA_020062665.1 Pseudomonadales bacterium | reverse complement strand
GGGGGAACGGCCGTCAGCGGTGGCGCGGGTGGCGGCACTGGCGTCGACGCGCGTTTGCCAGGCTGGGGAATCACGGGCGCACTCACTGGCGGAGGCGCCTCGAACAGGGTGCGGTAGGGATCGTCGTCGGCTGCTGCGGGCGCCATCGGCACCACCGAAAGATCCATCCAGTTATCCGGCAATGGCGCTGCCTGCGCAACCGGCTGCACCGGCGCCACCTTGGGAGGCACGAACGCCTCCTGCTCCGGACGCAACTGATCGGGCATGGACACCGACTGGCGGTGCCAATCCTGCGGCTGGTTCGGCACCTGCGCCTGCTGCTGACGATCCGCGATAAAGGCATCCACCGCCGCCATCGGGTTGTTCGCGACCGCTGCCACACCGCCCTGACCCAGCACCGGCGCCGCTGCCTGCACTGGCCGCACCGGAGGCACCGCAACCGACGCACGCACCTCCATATTCACCCGCACCCGGAACTGGTGCTCGCCCATCACCAGGCGATCCTCATCCTGCAGAGGCACCGCCACATTCCTGGGCAAGGCATCCGGCCCGTTCAGGTAAACCCCGTTGGTACTGATATCAGTGACGTAGAACTGCCCCGCCTCGAAGGAAATGATGGCATGTCGCCCCGACAGATGACGGGTCTGATCCGGAATCACCCAGTCGCACTCCGAGGAACGGCCTATCACCCCACCGGCTGGCAAGAACCGGTGGCTGGCGTTGTCCCCCAGCATGAAGCGCTCCGAACTCACCACTTCCAAAATCAATTCCATCTTTTACCAATCCTGTCGGGCCAGAAATTTGCCCTTTCTTTGCGTCGATTCCGTCTATTTGAACAGTGCTACTGTAAAAATGCCAGGAACCCCATGCCAACACCCGCCGCCAATCGCAGCCGCTACAGCCTGACCATCCAGGGAATCCGTGACGATATCCGCGTGACCGGCTTTAGCGGCCACGCAGAAATTTCGGGCCTTTATACATATGACATTTCGGTCGCAAGCAAACGGGCAAATTTCGAACTAAAAAATTGGCTGGATCTGCCCGCGACCCTCACCCTGCACGGTGATCCCGACCGCCACATCCACGGCCTGATCATCGAAGCCGGCCACACCGGCCAGGGCCGGGAGTTCACTGATTACAGAATAACCATTGTGCCGCGCCTCTGGCGCCTCACGCAAAGTAAAAATCACCGCATCTTTCAGGACAAAAACCCCAACCAGATCATCACGCTGCTGCTGAAGGAGCATGGCATTCAGGGCGCCGACTTCCAGGATCACACCAGCGACGCCCCTGCCCGTCCCTACTGCGTTCAATACGGCGAAACCGACTTCGCTTTCATCAGCCGCCTGATGAGTGAAGAAGGCTGGCATTTCCACTTCCACCATAAAAAGGATCGCCACATCCTGGTGCTGGCGGACAAGAACAGCGTGTTCGCCAGCAAATCCGGCGCCCAGGCCATCCGCTACATGCAGGAAACCAGCCGCGCCCACGGCGAAGACTGCATCCACACGCTGGATTTTCGCCACCAGATCACCGGCGGCGCCGTGCGGCTGGGGGATTTCGATTTCACCAAACCGGGACTGGCCCTGCGCGAAGCCGCAACCGGCCGGCACAACAGTCTGGAGCACTACGATCACCCCGGGCTGTTTGATGATCCGGCCATTGGCAAAAAGCGCGCAGACCTGCGCCTGCAGCAGAGCGAATGTCTGCGCCAAAGCGTGCACATGGAATGTCATGTGACTACTTTCGAAGCAGGGCAGTGGTTCAACCTGCACAGCCACCCCAATCCGGCCCTGAACCAGCAATATCTGGTCACCCGCATCGGGATCACCGGCACCCAGACCCAGGCCTACGGCGAAGGCGCCGCCAGCGGCGAAGAACCGTTCCGCTGCACGCTGACCTGCATTCCCGCCAAAACAACTTTCCGCCCGCCGTATCAGTGGCGCAAACCCACCATCAAGGGGCCGCATTCGGCGGTGGTCACCGGCCCCAAGGGCGAAGAAATCTACACCGACCAGCACGGCCGCATCAAAGTGCAGTTCCACTGGGATCGCGAAGCGCAAGCCAACGAAACCACCAGTTGCTGGGTGCGGGTGAACCAGCCCGTTGCCGGCGTCCAGTGGGGCGGTGTCGCCATCCCCCGCATCGGCCAGGAAGTCATCATCGAATTCGAACACGGCGACCCGGATCGCCCCATCATGGTGGGCCGCGTCTACAACGGGCAGAACCTGCCGCCCTACCCACTGCCCGCCCACAAAACCCGCTCGGTGCTGAAAACCCTGTCGTCCCCCGGTGGCGGTGGCTTCCACGAAATCCGCATCGACGACAAAAAAGGCAGCGAACAGATTTTCCTACGCGCGGAAAAGGATATGGATCTGCGGGTGAAGAACACCACACGCACCCAGATCGGCCGCGACCGGCATGCGATTTCCGGCAACGAAGACTTCACCGAGGTCAATGGCGACTTGCACCTGACCGTTGGCGGCGCGCTGAATGAGAAGATCGGGCAGAACCTGTCGGTGAGTGTGGGGCAGGATCTGCAGCTGAAAGTCAGCGGTGCGCTGGTGATTCAGGCGGGCAACACGCTTCATATCAAGGCGGGATCGAAAACGGTTCTTGAAGGTGGCATGAGCCTGTCGGTGAAAGGTGGCGCCGGCGTGATCACACTCGACCCCAGCGGCGTGACCATCGTCGGCCCGCTGGTGCGCATTAACGAAGGCGGTGGCGGCGGATCAGCCAAGGCGGCCAATCCCACCGTGCCGGGTCAACCGGGCGAGGCGGACAACGCTGTTCCGGGCGCGAAATTGCGCGCCGCGTCGGGATCGGTGACACCGCTTCCCGCCGTGATTGATTTCGACAAGGCGCGCTCGCAACTGGCGAGCTTTGCGCAAGCGAAAACGTTTTCCGCTCCGCTGGTGGAGGCGTGTCCAGAATGTTTGTTGAATGCGGCAGCTAGCACTGGTTCTGGTGCGGAAGCCGTTTCCAGTTCAGCAACTGACATTCCTGATGACTGCCTCGACCTGATCTGCATCGACGCTGACGGCAGCCCGGCGCAAGATCTGCCCTATGTCGTGACCCTCGCCAACGGCAGCCAACGCACAGGCAAACTCGATGCTGAAGGCAAAGCCCACCTCACCGGCCTCACACCCGGCGCCGTCACCGTCGAATACCAGCCCGACGACAACGAAGCCGAAATCAAAGCCATCCGCAGCGATATCGCCAAAGCACTCAACGACATCATCCAGTCTGAAAAAGCCGAAAGCGCGAAAATACAAGCGGAATACGAACAGAAATCGGTAGTCGGCCAATGGTGGGAAGACAAGAAAGCCGAAGCGCGGGGCGTGGGCAGTGCCATCGGCGGCTTCTTCTCGTTCCTCAAGGAAGTGAATGACCTCGCGCCACAACAGCAGGTCAACAACGCCCTTAAAGTCGCCTGGGAATCCTGGCGCTACAGCGACGAACGCCCCTACACCCAGCGCTTCCTCGACAACCTCACCGAATCCCAGTTCAAGGAAGCCGCCGACGTCCTCGGCTTCGACCCGCGCAGCATCACGCGGGAGAAAATGGCACAAACCTGGGCCATGGCCAACTTCATCTGGGATGATGCAGAGACGCAAAAACTTCTGCTACAGTTCGCGAAGGATTTCATCACCGCCCAGCACAAGCTGGAGATCCTCGAAGGCGCCACCCAGGTTGCAGGCGACATCGCCATCGACATATTGATCACTGCGCTCACCGTGGGTGCAGGTGCCACCGTCGCGGCAGGACGCAAGTTCAAACTGCTGGATAAATTCAAAAAGCTGGGGCCGCTGTTCGAAAAACTGGCCGAAGCGATCAAGAAGCGGAGAAAGCGCAGGAGCAAGAGTGGACAGACAGGGAGTGAAGTTGCGGAGCAGTTGGAGAGGCCGGAGGCCATTCATCCTGAAAATAACAAAAAGAAATCAAATTCTCCAACCCCTGGGTTTAGGATTGGAGATATAGAATCAGCACCGCGTTACGTGAAACTAACGTCACAGTTCAAAAACACATCTCCGACCGCGATCAAGCAGTTCTACGCAGATCTGGATGCACAAGGAATTGACTACAAATCTTTAATAGAAAGCGGCATATCCAAACACGGGCTTTCTCCTGATGAAGCCCAAGCGGTTTTTGGATATACTACGAAACTGTTCTATCGTGATTTAAACCAAACATTGGATGCAGGTGGCTCAGCACAAGCAAAAGAACTTGCGGAGCTTATCAAGTCGGGATTAGAAAAGATGCCAAAATCAGGCAGCACCCAATATCGGGGCATCCGACTGGACAACCAAGCAAGTACAAAGAACTTTGATGCAAAGTACGGACTTGGAAATACCGTAGACTCTGCATTTTGGTCTACTGCCCCAAACAGATCTGACGCTTACGCTGGCTCCAGAAACCTGACAATAGTAACAAGCTCAGCACGAGACATATCAGACTTGGCATTTGGCGTTCACTTCCACGACAAGGTAGGAAAAATGCCATATTCATCTGAAACAATCATTCCGCCTGGCGTTAGATTCAGGGTGATCAGATCAGATGGCAAAGGGAACATCACGCTCAAACAGGAATAGCACGTGATCAAAGACGTTAAATATGATGAACTACCATACTTCATAAAAATCGAAGTGTGTGAAAGCGATTTTTTGACTGCATACCAATGCCAAAACGAGAGCAATCCATCCATTGTCATATGGACTATAGATCGCGCCATCAACAAACAAACCGAAATCGAATTTGATCTAACGACACAACAAAAACTATGCATTGAAGAGCGAAAAAGCAGAGCCCCAAAACCCTCAACAATGAAACTTGAGGATCCAAGATTCGAACTAAGAACGTCATACTATTTTGAAGAAGAAACAAACACGCTCCATCGCCAGCATACGCTTTTTGACCTACAAGAAATGCAAGGGACTGGAAGTGTAAGCGAACCTCTTTACCCAACATTCGAGAGCGACCCCAAGGAAACGGCGAATTCACTGTTAAAAAAACACAACTTCCCCATTCAGTACACCCAATGGAACAATGAACAGCGAGTTAACTATTGGACAGAAAGACTTTATCGAATGCGGCGCCAAGCCGGCGAATCGGGAGCACACGAGGACTGCGCATTTGACAAAAATCTGGCTCAAGAAATGGAATCCATCGACCTTGACATAAAAAATATTCTCCCAGATTGCATCATGAAGCTGTCCAAGCTCGAGCAAATCGACCATGCAGACTTGCTGGCGGCCTTTCGAAGCAGAACCGGACTCATGATATAGCAACGAAGAAGCCATGCTAAAAGAAATCGCAATCGCAGACGCTTATGGTGCAGGATTCGAATTCTCTACACCCGAAAAAATTTCGTCGAAAAACGACCTGTCCACATTCCACAAACATGAGCTTTACGATATTCAGGGAAGATACACCGACGACACCCAGCTCACGATGGCAATCAGTGAGGTTTTGCTGGAAAAAGCCATACCTGACAAAGAAGATTTCGCACAAAAAATTCTGGATTGTTTCAAGCGCGACCCGCGCCCTGGATACTCAAAGGGCTTCTACGATCTATTGTGCAACGCAAACTCAGTAACAGATTTGCTGGAAAAGCTGAACCCAAACAGTACCCGAAACGGTGCAGCCATCCGATCCATCCCAATCGGATATATCAACAACATGGACGAGGTTATCCACGTCGCAAAAGTGCAGGCTTCCTTAACCCACAACACTTCATTGGGAATACTATCCAGCACAGCCGTCGCAACAATCGCGCATTACGCTCTTCACAAAGAAATTGCCCTCCAGGACATTCCGCAGGTACTTGAGAAGTACGACCTGAACCAATGGAACCTGAACTGGACAACAACTGTTTCAGTCAGCGCTTACGACACCGTAAGCGCCGCTTTGTCTTGTCTGATCAACAACACATCATTGAGCCAACTTTTGATCGGTTGCGTCGATCTCGGTGGCGATACGGACAGCGTGGCGTCAATTGCGGTCGGGCTTGCAACGTGCTTTGGCGAATACCACAATGACTTGCCAAAATGCCTTTACGACCGCCTTGATGAACCCGCCTATGGAATATCCTATCTGGATGATCTCGAAGCGGCGCTCAACAGACGGTATCGTTGAATCATCACCGCACCGGCGTCTCAACATTGAACGCAACCCGCACGGGTGTTGAGCCATTGCCCAGCACACCGCTCAGCTCACCCTCAATCCAGACATTGCCGCGCTTCTTGATCGTCAACGTCCCCGTGGACACCTCATCATGTGGGCTCAATGTCGTCATCACCCAATGCGACCCGGTCAGTATTACCATCGTGTCCTCCGCACCGTGCGGATCAATCGCAAAAGTTCCCACCCGGAATCGATCCTTCATGTTGATCGTAATGAGCAGCGAATTGCCAAGCACGCGCGTGGCCAGCACCATCACCTCGCTGTCATGGTTTTTGGAAAACTGGACACAAGCCAGCTTGGCAGACGCCACATCCGGGAGCAGCGGGGATTTCAGGCTGAACTGCCCCATATCGAACTGCGGATCGACATCCATTTTCTCGAAGTTGCGGGTCTGGTTCAGGTAGGTCCAGCGCATGGTGTCATTGTTGAGGACTGTCAACGGCGCCAGATCATGGTTGTAACCGGTGTAAGCGCCTGAAGTAAAACGCATGGCATCTGTCTCGAATGCCCTGCTGCAATCCGTCATGGTCACGCTGTTTCCGGTGCCTTGAATCACCATGGTGGAATAGAATTTCTCGCCATCGAAATCCTCAACCATGCGCCACAGACCCTGCTTGTTTGCGCTGCCCGACACGAGCCGCGGGGTGTCTGCCGGCACCTCTCCTGCCCCACAGCCAGACAGCAATACAGTTGCGCCTACTGTCAGCAGCAAGGATGCAACCGACTTTAAACATGTTGAATTCATCATAGGAATCATGCCTGCTTTATTCTTGTCGTTATGGCTTCGATATCAGAAGTCGTTTGCCAGGATATGTTCGATGTTGCGCTCTGCCAGCGCAGAAATGGTCAGCGACGGGTTGACCGCACCGGTGCTGCCATTGACCATGGCACCATCCATCACGTACAAGCGGTTGTAACCCTTGATGCGACCATAGTTGTCCGCCGCCGAACCCAATATCGCGCCGCCCAGCGGATGCGCGGTAAAGGAATCATTCACATCCGGCACAACACCCAGGAGTCCTGGCAACGTCAAACTTGCGGCGGCAATTTTGTTGTTCATTGCGCGGGTCGCGGCAACCACATCCGCATTGCCATTGCGCGGCCATAGCAACGTAGTGGAATCCGTGGCAGGGTTGTACTGGAAGCGGCAGCGATTGGTCATGTCGAAGCCCATGCCCAACGAACCAATCGCCGTCAGATTGATGGGCACATGCAAGGCGTACCAGTTTTCCATGGTAATCGGCGGCCCAAAGCGGGTATCGTGGATCATGCCGGCTGATGGTGATGCTTGGTACAGGCCCTGCACTTCACTTACCGTGCGCACCACCGCCGTGTCGCCATTCGTTCCCCAGCCTTCGCCAATATATTCATTGAGATTCGGCAGTTCACCCAGCTCGCGCGCCTTCAGCAGCAACTCCGTCGTACCAATGGAGCCCGCCGCCATAAACAGGTAACTGCAGGCGATGACATACTCGTCAATCGTTTCACCCATCGGATCGATCTGTTTGATGTCAACCAGATACTGGCCGTTGGCATCCCGACTGATGCCGCGTACCTGCATGCCGGGATAAATCGTGGTAAATCCGCTGTCTTCAGCAAACTTCAGGTAATTCTGCGTGAGATCGTATTTGCCACCATTGCTGTTGCCGTGATTGCTCTCGCCGATCGAAGCCGACTGCCGGCTGCGGAAATGAAACTCCTTGCGTACCACATTCCAGTTCCAGATCCCGTCTATGGGCTTGGGCTCATAGCCGGCAAGACGAACCTGCTTGTCCCACACGCGCGAATGTCCGAATGACGGCTTGTAATAGAGATCCTTCGGCAAGGGACTCAGGCGCAACATAGCGCGAACACGCGGATAGTAGACCTGATTCATTTCATCGAAGCTGACCGTGTTGCCAAAAATCGCTTCAAAGTAACTGCGCTCCGGCTGAATCATCACGCCGGTGAAGACCTTCGATCCTCCACCCACGCAGGCCGCACGCCACACATCGATATTTTCATACTCGGTGACATCCAGAATGCCGCCGAATTTGTCGAAATTGAACGTGAGTCCGGTCAGGTGTTTGGCCCGGGTGCGATGCCAATATGCGCGCCCATCAGGGAAAAAGTCGTTGGAGTGAATCTTGCGCCATGGATCGATGGGCCAGCGACAGCCGCGCTCCAGCACAGTGGTTTGAATACCAGCCTGCGCAAGTCGATAAGCAGAAATGGCGCCGCCAAATCCCGAACCGATAACAATAGCCGGCGTATATGCGGGGGGCCTGGATACCGGCGCGAACAGTTCTGGAACCTGTTTGCGGTATTTCTCCTCGGGGGTTGCAGCTGATGCTTCTTCGGCGGGGGAATAGAATGCGGCTGCAGCACCCGCCGCAAGGCCGCCTTTCATGAAATCACGACGTTTCATTATTATTGTTTTCCGTAGTTATTGGGATGTGGGTGGCTAAGTCAAGCTGTCACCATGATCCGCATGCTACGTGATGCTAGAAAAACTTAATTGTTAAAATCGTTCCTCGTTTTGGGTGTGTGGCCTGTTTTAACTGCTGACTCCGCTATCAGCGAGCACCTGCGGCATCTTCAGAATTCCAGCTTTTTCGCAACCCGGTCTTGCCATCCAGGCTCACTGACATCAACAACAAACGCCGCTTCTCGATTCGAAAAACCTTCAACACTCAGCAGTTGACGTTGCATGACAACAACATCCGCCTCCGAAGGATCGGTTGCCTGCGCGGCTCTTGCTTCTATTCTGGCTTTCAGCACGGACTCCGGCGCGTGACAATGCAATATCAAAAAGGGAAGCTTCAATTCGCGGGCAAGATCAATGAACGGCGTTCTGGTGTGCTCCTTGATAAAAGTGGCATCCACAATCACTGGCAATCCCAGCCCCAGTATCTGCCGGGCAACCACCAGCATCTGCGCGAACGTCCTGCGGGATGATTCTTCGGAATACAGCTCATCACGCACGCTATCGGGGCTTACTGCGTCCGGCGTCATTCCGAACAACCGCTTGCGAACGACGTCAGAGCGAATCTGGATAGCGCCATACTGGCCGGCAACCTGCTTCGCGATCGTGCTCTTGCCGCTGCCGGAAACACCCACCATCATCGCCAGAAAGTATCGCTTCGGCTTCATCAGCCGCTGACAGTAGTCCAGGTAACCGCCAAATTCACGTGTCAGTCTGGATTGTTCGACCGCCGCAGTCGTCTGCCGCAATCGCAGGATCGCCACCTTGGCGCGCACCATCGCACGATAGGCCTGGTAGAAAGGCAACACCTGCAGCGCATCATAATCACCAGTATATTCCAGATAGGCATTCAAAAAACTGTTGGCCTGGGTTCGATAGCCGCGAAACTCCAGATCCATCACCAGGAACGCGATATCGCTGGCGCAATCGATCCAGCGCAGATTGGGATTGAATTCGATGCAGTCGAAAGCCACCCACACACCGTCCACCCGCGCGATATTGCCTGCATGCAGATCGCCGTGCAGCTCACGGACAAAGCCGGTGTTCTTTCTAGAGCGAATCACGGGTGCCAGCTGGATCAGCTGGCGTTCGGCTTCGTGCTCCAGTGCTGCAAGAACTGCAACTGGCCCGTCCTCCACCATTTGCTCGCGGATCTGACGGAAGTTTTCCCGCACTGGATCGGCAACGGCAGCGAAATTTCCCCAGGGTGAATCCGCAGCAGCAACCTCAGCCGCCTGATGGAAGGCTCCGATCCGGTAACCCAGATTCCGGAATGAATCCAGCTCAACCTGTTGCGATTGCATCAGATCCGCCAGAGTGGCCTCGGGATCGAACTGGCGCATTTTGACAGCGTAGTCCACTACATCCCCGGTACCGCCCATATGCAGCACATCACCGTTGCGGCAGACCGGCACAACATCCAGATACAGGCCTTCGCTGCAACGGCCGTTCAGGCGCAGCTCCTCCCGACAACAGAATTCGCGTTTCTCACGCGTTGAAAAATCCAGGAATCCGAAGTCGACCGGTTTTTTGATTTTGTAGGCGTAGGCACCGGTGAGGATTACCCAGGACACGTGGGTTTCGATCAGCTGGATTGCTGCCACTGGGTGATCAAAGCATTCCGCTCGGGCAAGACTGGCAATTGCGGCTGCGTCCATAGCGTCTTCTCCGGCATTGTGTAAAGTCCTGTTAGTATCGGCGCTTTCGCCGCATCTGCTTGATCTGAATCAACGCAGCACGCCGAGGGGTGGCTCATTCTGTGCTGAATACAGCGAAAAGGGAATAACGCCATGAATGCTGTCGTCGATGCAACTGTTGTCCAACATACCCTTCTGGATGATTGCAAAGTGGGTGATCTGATGACCCGAACGCTGCTGGTGGCCAACGCAGACTGGCGGGTGAGCGAGCTGGCAGAGTTTCTGGTTGGTAACGGTATTTCCGGCGCGCCCGTGGTGGACGAGCGAGAGCGCGTAGTGGGTGTTGTGTCCGTCACCGATGTCGCCCGTCATGCCAGCATGGCGGAGGATGAGCCCGGCATCCGTCACCACCAGTATTACACCGACGCCTTGGATTTTACGCTGGATGACGATCTGTACGTCGAATACGACGAGGATGATGACGAGGTGGCTACCGTACGCGATATCATGACGCCGTCCGTGTTCGACGTCGACATTCACGCCAGCGTCCGTCAGGCTTCGAATGCCATGGTGAAGAACCGGATTCACCGGGTGATGGTGAGTGATCGCGGGCGTGTGGTGGGTATCGTCAGCGCACTGGACGTTCTGGCGCTGCTCAACCGCAACTGAAAGCGACGAGGATCAACACCAGCCGACAGGTTAGAGCGGCGTTGCGTCGCTTCGCGGGTGGAATGGATCCTGGTGAATGATGATATCCGCCCCAGGGAATTCATTCATCAACTCAGCTTCCACCTGATCGCAGATCCGATGAGCGCGATACAGGGGAAGGTGCCCGTCCAGTTCGATATGCATCTGAATGATTTTTTGCCGGCCGGACTGACGGGTGCGCAGGCCATGCACACCGAGCACATCAGCGTGCTTCAGAACAAGCTGCTCGATATGGCGCTGGACGTCTTCCGGCAGCTCCCGATCCAGCAGATGCTGAATGGATTCATTCCAGATCTGAATAGCGGTGTAGAAAATATAGAGTGCGATGGCGATAGCCAGCACTGCGTCCGCCTGGGGGAACTGCAGGGAGGACAACACCAGGGCAATCACGATGCCGGTGTTGGTCAACAGATCAGAAACATAGTGGAGGGAGTCCGCCTTGATCGCCACCGAACCGGTCAGTGCGATCACCCTGCGCTGATACCACACCAGGCCCAACGTCAGCACGATGGAAACCAGCATCACCGCCACCGCAATATCCAGCGCCTGCAGCGGTTGCGGATTGATAACGCGATCCACGCCGCGCATCAGCAGAAACACGGCCGATACCATGATGAAGAGTGACTGCCCCAATCCGGCCAACGCCTCCGCTTTTCCGTGCCCGAAGCGATGCTCCTCGTCCGCCGGCTGCAACGCATAACGCACGGCAATGAAATTGATCAGCGATGCCAGCATATCGATACTGGAATCCACCAGCGACGCCAGCAGACTCACCGCGCCCGAAAGCCACCAGGCATAACCCTTGATGGCGATCAATACGAGCGCCACAAGCACAGAGGCAGACGCCACACGATGCAGCAAACGGGAATGATTTTCAGTAGTAAATTCAGCGTCTTTCATCATCCCAACAGTTTATCAGGATGCGCGAAGGACAAAACCCCGCCGCTCATTGAATTTTGCTGTCATGACCCTATATAAGGGTTAATGAAAACGCTTCTGAGGCTCAGTGTCATGAGTGCTATCCGCCAACCCGCTGTCGCCGGCCTGTTCTATCCGGACAAACCTGCTGAATTGCAACAGGTTATCGAACGCCTGCTGCAAGGTGCGCCACAACCGGCAACCTCGCATCCCAAGGCGCTGATTGTGCCTCATGCCGGTTACATTTATTCCGGCAGTACGGCGGCCCAGGCGTTTGCAACGCTGCAACATCAGGCTGATGACATTCGCCGCGTGGTGCTGCTCGGTCCGTCGCACCGGGTGGGATTCCGTGGCATTGCCTTCTGCAGCTCGGATTTCTTTCGCACACCACTGGGCGATGTGCCGGTGGATCAATCGGCGTTTGTCGCCATTTCGAATCTGCCCAATGTAGGCATGCTGGATCGCGCCCACGCGCAGGAACATTGCCTGGAAGTGCAGCTGCCTTTTCTGCAGATGGTGCTGCGGGATTTTTCTGTGGTTCCGCTGGTGGTGGGCGATGTGGATTACGACGACGTGGCGCGTGTGCTGGAAAAACTCTGGGGCGGCGACGAAACGCTGATTCTGATCAGCACTGACCTCAGCCACTATCATGATTACGACACCGCCAGCACGCTGGATGCACGCACCTGTTCTGCTATCGAACATGGTCAGCCGGACGCCATCGGCGATGAGCAGGCCTGCGGCCGCATTCCGGTGAAAGGTCTGCTGGCGCTGGCACGGCGCAGACATCTGCAGATTGAAACGCTCGCACTGTGCAATTCCGGTGACACCGCCGGCGACCGCAACCGCGTGGTGGGTTACGGCGCCTGGGCCTTCTACGAGCCTGCCCCATGACGCCGGCACAAAAGCAGCATCTGCTGGCCTTGGCACGGCGCTCGATCGAACAGGGTGTGCAAACCGGCCGACCGCTGCAACATCGCGAATCCGATCACGAGCTGCTAAACCCGGGCGCCTGCTTTGTGACGCTGAATCTTGCGGGCGAACTGCGGGGCTGCATCGGCTCTCTGCAGCCGCATCGACCACTGGCCGAGGACGTTGTGGACAATGCTTTCAGCGCAGCCTTCCGCGACCCGCGCTTCCCACCGGTATCCGCACGGGAACTGCCGGCACTGGACATTCATATCTCCATCCTATCCCCTACTCAACCAATGCATTTCTCCAGCGAGCAGGATCTGTTGCGCCAGCTGCGACCGGGAATCGACGGCCTGGTATTGCAGGATGGCCAGCACCGGGGCACCTTTCTGCCACAGGTGTGGGAATCGCTGCCGACGCCGGAAGACTTTCTGTCCCACCTGAAACGCAAGGCTGGCCTGCCCGCCCATTACTGGAGCCAGAACATCCGGGTAGAACGCTACACGGTGGAATCGATCCCCTGAACGGCCCCCCCCTTGATCGAACGTTTCCGATTGGCTGAATCGACTCCGGCTCAGTCCTGATCTGCCAATGTTTTGTGACAGCCCTGCCGCCATGATCCAGACTGAATAACAACAATCGCGAATGTCCGTCATTTCAGAGGAGTGCAGAATGAGCCGTGATCCAATCGGATTGGCGATGGCAACCATGAACCGCATCGCCGGTTCCAACCTGATCGACCGCATGGGCCTGCGGGAAACCATCGAGAAAATCACCTACCAAAGCACCAAGACCGGCTTCCAGGCGCTGGGCGCTGCATCGCGCCAGTTCAAGAGCGTGACCCGCTTGATGAAACCGGAACGGCTGGAAGCACCCGCGTTGCCAAAGGACAATTTCGATCTGTCCCTGTCGGACGAGCAGCAGATGATGCGCGACAGCGTGCGGCGGTTTGCCGAGGATGTGCTGCGCCCCGCTGCCGCGAAAGCCAACGACGACTGCGCGCTGAGTCACGAAATCCTGACCCAGGCAGCAGAACTGGGCCTGGCCTATTACGCCGTACCGGAAAGCCTCGGCGGCGCCGGCACTGAACGCTCCCCCGTCACCAGCATGCTGATTGCGGAAGACTTGGCGTGGGGTGACATGGGGCTTGCAGTCGGCATTCTGTCCACCATCAGCGTGGCCAACGCGCTGAGTCTGTGGGGCACTGCCGCGCAGCAATCCAAATACCTGCCGGCGTTTATGGATGAAAACACCCTGCAGGCGGCGATTGCGGTTAACGAAAAGCGCCCGCTGTTCGATCCCCTGAATCTGCAGACCAGCGCCCAGATGAGTGCCGACGGTTATGTGCTGCAGGGTGAAAAAGCCATGGTGCCGCTGGTGGAATCCGCAGAGCTGTTTCTGGTGGCGGCTAACCTGAACGGCAAGCCTCGCATGTTCATCGTGGAAAGTGGCAGCGAAGGCGTCACCGTCAAAAAGGAAAATGCCATGGGCGTGCGCGGCGCAGCACTGGGCAGCATTCATCTGCAGCAGGTGAAGGTAGACAAGGATGCACTGCTGGGCGATGAAACGTTCAATTACCAGGACTTCATCAACTACGCCCGCCTGGGCTGGTGTGCGCTGGCCGTGGGCACCGCCAAAGCCGTGCTGGATTATGCGATTCCCTACTGTAACGAGCGTATCGCATTTGGCGAGCCCATCAGCCATCGTCAGGCCGTAGCATTCATGGTAGCGAACATCGGCATCGAACTGGACGCCATGCAAGTGATGACGCAGCGTGCGGTTGCGCTGGCGGAACGGGGCAAACCGTTCGCGCGGGAAGCCTATCTGGCCCGCGTGCTGTGCGCTGACAAAGCGATGGAAATCGGCACCAACGGCGTGCAGCTGCTCGGCGGGCATGGCTTCACCAAGGAACATCCGGTGGAGCGCTGGTATCGCGACCTGCGCGCAATTGCTCTGATGGAAGGCGGCTTGCACCTGTAACGGGAGAGAAGAATCATGTATCTGGAATTACCAAAAAAACTGAAAGGTCTGCAGGGCATGGCCCACAATCTGGCCGTGGAAATGTTGCGCCCGATATCGCGCAAATACGATCTGGCGGAACACGAATATCCGAAGGAACTGGACATGGTAGCCGCCATGCTCGATGGCATGAACGCCGGCGACAAGGAAGGCGGCGTGGGAGCCAGCCAGTCATCGCAATCCAAGGAAAAGAACACCGGCACCCGCAACGGCGCCAACATGGCCGCCATCGTTGGCATCAGTGAATTCTGTTGGGGTGACGTGGGCCTGCTGCTGACCCTGCCCCGCCAGGGTCTTGGCAACGCGGCGATCGGCGCGGTGTCCAATGAGGAACAGGCCAAGCGCTTCAAGGGCAAGTGGGCGGCGATGGCCATTACTGAACCGGGCACTGGTTCCGACTCTGCCAACATTCGTACCACCGCAAAAAAGGATGGCGACTACTACGTGCTGAACGGCGAGAAAATTTTCGTCACCGCCGGCGCCCGTGCCGACATCGTGGTGGTGTGGGCAACGCTGGACAAAGATGCGGGCCGCGCCGCCATCAAATCTTTCGCTGTAGAACGTGGCACACCCGGCATGGAAGTTTCACGCCTGGAGCACAAGCTCGGCATCAAGGCATCCGACACGGCGGTGATCCATTTCACCGACTGCCGCGTGCACAAGGACAACCTGCTGGGCAATCCCGAAATCGATGTGAAGAAAGGTTTCGGCGGCGTGATGCAGACCTTCGACAACACGCGCCCGCTGGTGGCTGCGATGGCGCTGGGCGTTACCAAGGCGGCAATCGATCGCACCCGCGAGCTGCTGAAGGAACACATCAACTGCAACTACACCAAGACCATTCACAACGTGTCGGCAGTGGAAGCGGAACTGTATCGCATGGAAGCCGAGTGGGAAGCTGCACGTCTGCTGACGCTGAAAGCGGCCTGGATGGCGGACAACGGCAAGCCGAATTCCATGGAAGCGTCGGTGGCGAAAGCCAAGGCCGGCCGCAACTGCAACAACATCACGCTGCGCTGCGTGGAACTGTGTTCAAGTCTGGGTTACGGCGAAACAGAACTGCTGGAGAAATGGAGCCGGGATTCCAAGATTCTGGATATTTTTGAAGGCACCCAGCAGATACAGCAATTGATCGTGGCGCGCCGCCTGCTCAACAAAACCTCGGCGGAATTGAAGTAACCGGAACACCATCAGCGCCACTGTCGATCTGGCAGTGGCGCGATGTCGGATCAACAATCTCAGGCCAGCCTGGTCAGACCGGAAACGTCACCCGGATCGACAATCCACCCAGCTCGGCACTGCTGTCAACCGCAATCTTCGCCTGCAGCAACTCCGCAACACGCCACACGATGGCCAATCCCAAACCGGAACCTCCCACATCTGCAGTTACGCCACGCACGCGATAAAACCGCTCAAAAATCCTGTTGCGCTCCTGCGGTGGAATCCCTGGGCCACTGTCTTCCACGCACAGCAGAACCTGATCCCCCTGACGATCTGCCCGTATCTGTACGCGTCCGCCCTCGGGTGAATACTTGATGGCATTGTCCACCAGATTGCGAATGATCAGGGGAAACAGTTGCGGCGCAGTTCTGAGCTGCAATTCCGTTGCGCCTGCAAGAAGCTCGATCGATTGCTGGCGTTGCAGTGCGATCGGATACATCGCAGCGATTTCTTCCCGCAGGATCGGCAGAATATCCAGCGTGACTGTTTCAAAACCGGGATCGTCCTGCTCCAGCCTGCTGAGCGTGAGCAGCTGATTGACCAGCCGGCTGGCACGATCGACGCCGGCATCAATGTCCTGCAACATCGCTGTGCGTTCCTGCTCGGTGCGCGCCTTCAGCGCGTTCTGCACATTGACTTTCAGAACGGCTAAGGGTGTGCGCATTTCGTGGGACGCCATGGCAGAAAAACGCCGCTCACTCTCCAGCGAGCGCCGCAACCGGGCCAGCAATTCATTGAGCGAATCCACGATGGGACGGATTTCCGCAGGCGACGCCGGCAATTCGATGGCATCCAGATTGTCTTTGTTGCGGGTCTGGATGTGGCGATCCAGATCATTCAGGGGACGCAATCCCCGCTGCAGCGTCATCACCAGAAGGAACAGTAATACCGGCAAGGCAAACAACGAGGGAAACAGACTGCTGAGCGCGATCTTGCGCGCCACTTCATCACGGATGTCACCGCGTTCACCCACCGTATACCAGGTGTCGTCGTCGAGCAGAGAAAACAGGTGCCAGGTGAAGCCATTGGCCTTGAACATCTGATAACCTTGTTCCGGATACCAGTCACCGGTCAGCGGGGAATTGTCGGTATACAGAATCCGTTCACCGTTGCGTGTCACCTGGAACAGGATCTTGCGCTCGTAGGCATGGCCGAGGCGCGTTCTTTCTTCATCGTCGACCAATCCTGTGAGCGCCGCTTTCCAGTCCTGCGTACGGATGCTGGCCGTTGGATAAGCGCCAGCGCGATCGTCCGACGCTGCGACTTCCAGTGTAGAACGCAGGATACGCGCCGTCTGCGCCAGCTCAGCGTCGAACAGTTCGTCGGTTTCGTAACGGGCACGATTGAAACTGGCAATGGCAGCAAGAACAAAAACAAGAATGACGACGAAAGAAATGGCCACTAACAGAAAGGTGCGGATGGAACGCATCAGGCTTTTTCCACCAGATAGCCGACGCCGCGAATGGTGCGGATCAGATCACTGTTGAATTTCTTGCGCAGGTGATGGATGTGCACCTCAACCGCATTGCTGGCCACATCCTGCCCCCAATCATAAATCGCGCGCTCCAGTTGTTCACGGGTAAGAACGCGGCCGATATTGTGCAGCAGCTCGTTGAGCAACATGAATTCGCGCCGGGAAAGTTCGACACCCTCCCCCTGGTATTCCGCTTTCATCGCTTCCGGATACAGGGTGATGTCCTTGTAATGCACGGCGGGAGAAGCACGTCCACTGCGACGGCGCAGCAGGGCCCGTACCCGCGCCATCAGTTCGTGCTGGTCGAACGGCTTCACCATGTAGTCGTCGGCGCCAGCATCCAGCCCCCCGACCCGATCCTCGATACTGTCGCGCGCTGTCAGGATGATCACTGGCGTCGTGGTGCCACGCTTGCGCAGCGTGGCCAGTACATTCTTGCCATCGACATCCGGCAAACCAAGATCCAGAATCACCAGATCGTAATCCTCGGTTTCCAGACAGTGCAGCGCAGACTGCCCCGCAGACATCCAGTCCACGTCGTAGCCTTCCATTTTCAGCGCCGTGAGCACCGCCCGGCCCAGCATGGCGTCATCTTCCACCAGCAATAAGCGCATCTATCGTTTCCCGGTTCTACTTGTCTGCCAGTTTCTGCAGCTTGTCCATGATGTCCTGGCGCCGGCCCGCATCTGCCAACGGACGCGACGGGCGTGCCGGTGCCTGCAGCGCCTTGGTGAAATACTGCTTCGCCCTGGCGTTGTCACCCTGCTCCCGCCAATAGTCCGCGTAAAAATAGTTGCTATCAATACCGTCCGGATTGATCTGAATCGCTTTTTCCAGCAATTCCCGCGCCTTTTTGTCATCACCAAATGCGATGGGCCAGCCCGGCACCTGATAATACAGGCTGCCCAGGGAAGTATAGGCGGAACCCTGCAACGCATCCTGCGACAGCTTCAGCGACTGCTCGAACAGGCTGCGGGCATCCTTGACCAGACCCAGCGCGCCCAGGCCGCCCTTGGCACCCGCCCAGGTGGACAACACGATGCCACGCCAGATCAACGGTTCGGGCCGGCCAGGATTGGCGGAGGCCAAAGCCTGCAGTTGCTCGTCCAGTATTTTGAACTGCGCCTGCTTCTGATCCTTGGCGACTTCGTAGTTGATATGCGCCCATTGTTCCTGCAATGACAGCAAGGCTTCATCAAAGGACGGCGCAGCCTGAGCCACAACGCCACACACATACAACAGGGTGGCGATCACCAGACGTGACAGGTATTTCATGATTTTGCCTCTTTCAACAGAAAACGCTGGATAACGGGAAGCTGTTTCAACAGCGCCTTGTCCACGACGCTGCTCATCATGCCGTTCATGAACACAAACAGTTTTTCTGGCCAGCCGATAAAAAGTTTGCTGCGGTCGCGCGCAATGGCGCAGACGATCTGCTCCGCCACCGCAACCGGATCATCCACGGCATTTCCCAGCGCTGCGTTCATCTCCTGCACAGCAACGTCGTTCATCGCAGTAGCGGTTGCGCGCGGCGCCACATAGAAAACACGAACGGAACTGTTAGCCAGTTCGCGCCGCAGTGCCTCGCTGTAACCGCGCAGGCCGAACTTGCTGGCACAGTAGGCTGCGAAACCCGGATAGCCAATGCTGCCAAAGGTCGATCCTACGTTGACGATGGCCGCCTGTGGCCGCTTCATCAGCGTCGGCAGCAGCGCCTGGGTCAGCAGAATCGTACCCTTGAGATTCACATCGAGCAGCCGGGACACTTCGTCGGCCGGCGCACTGGCACTGGCAGAGAACAGGTTCATGCCCGCGCAGTTCACAATCATGTCAAGATCAGGATGCTCGCGGGAAATTGCCAGCGCCTGCTCATTTACATCTGGACTGGCCAGATCCAGGTGCGCCACCGCGATGCTCGCCGGATTGACACAAATTTCTGCAATCAGCGACTTGAATGCGTCCGGCGCGCGCCCGGCCAGGATCAGTTTCGCGCCCAGAAAATGCAACGTCTTCGCCAGCGCATTGCCTATTCCACCCGTTGCGCCGGTCAGCAGGATTTTTTTGTCACGCAGCTGCATGTTTCACCTCATCGGTTGAGAGCAATGGAATGCTGTGCAGCATGTCGCCATAAAGCTGAAACACGACGTTGGCTGCATGCACGATGGCTTGTTGATCGGCGGGATCGGTGATCTGGTTCATCAGCGTTTCAAAAAACTTGAAGTGCTCCAGATCCAGATTGCCGTGGGAGTACAGGTAGGAGAACGCATTGGCCGGCAGCTGGAGCTTGGTTTGCACGATCTGCCCCATCTGCGTGGCGAGCTGGATGCTGGTGCCTTCCAGCACCATCACCATGCCAAAGAACGCGGCCGGATTGCCACGCTGGATCTGGTCATAAAGAAACGCCACCATCAGCTCGATGGCCAGGCAAGGTGTGCCAGTACGCACGCGCTCCCGATCGCCACCGGCCGCCTCGATATCATTCAGTATCCATTCGTGGTGGCCGTATTCCTCTTCGATATACTCCACGAGGGCCTTGCGCACGTTTTCCAGACGTTCGGGCAAGCGTGCACCACAGGCCATCATCAACGGCACCGTGTGCTTGACGTGGTGATAGGCCTGCTCCAGAAAAAAGCGATAACCCCGCACATCGAACCGGCCCTCGGGTACGGCGCGCAACACCGGTGCTGTCAGCACTCGCTGGCGCGCGGTTTCAGTCTGCTGTTGCAACTGTTGGAAGAATGCCATCTGCCACCTCCTGGCAAAGTTCTGCGGAAAAAGGTTTTGAGGAAAAAAGTTCAGCGGAAAATTGTTGTGCGATTACATTGCGGCGAATGCGGCCATTGGGCGTGGCCATGCCATTGGTGTCGGTGAAGGGTTGAGGTGCCAGCACGATGCGTCCGATGCGGGCGTAATCGGGCAGGCGCTGGTTGCATTGGCTTACTGCAGTGTCCACGGCCGCCGCATCGAAACCTGTGCGGGGAACAATGATCGCCACGTTGTGCGGCATCGCCTCGCCAAACACCGCTGCCTGGGCGATGGCGAGCTGCCCCTGCAATTCGGCCTCGACCCATTCCGGATTCACGTTGCGGCCGAAGGCGGTGATGAACAGATTCTTTTTGCGACCTGATACATACAGAAAGCCTTCGTCATCGATATGACCCAGATCACCGGTGGCAACAACATCACCGGCAAGATCCGGCTCACCCAGATAGCCTTTCATGACAGCACCGCTCACCAGAATCTCGCCCTGATCATCGATACGGATGCGTGCGTGCGGCAGCACCTTGCCCACGCTGCCTGTCCGGTGCTGCCCAGGTGTGTTGAGCGTCACCACCGAACCGCACTCCGACAGGCCATAACCTTCATAAACGGGAAGGCCCAACGCTTCCGCCGTCTGCAACACGTCTTGCGACACTTTGCCGCCGCCCACCGCGATGAAGCGGAAATCCTGTGCCGCCAGCAAGCCCCGCTGCACCAGGGCAGTCAGCGCCAGCAGCAACTGCGGCACCAGAATCGTGGCCTGGGGCCGCACCGTCGTCAGCACCGACGCCAGCATCAAAGGATTGAACTGCGCCGGGGATTGCAGTCCCAGTTGTGCCATGGCGCGCAGGTGAATCGTCACACCTTGCAACAGCGGCGCGTAGATTCCCGCGCAGTTTTCCAGCAGCGTTGCATAAGGGAGCACGCTCAAATGCCGCTGGATACCGACATCCTGCAAAGCATCCGCGATGGAAAGCGCGGTGTTTTCCAGCGTGGAAAGCGCCAGACGCACACCCTTGGGCGCGCCGGTACTGCCAGAGGTGAAGGTCACCTTTTCGTATTCACCCTGATAGCGGGACACCACGGGCCGGCGACAGGCCACCAGATCCAGCCGTGCATCCAGCAGCTGCCATTGCACGGGATTCAGGCCCGGCACCCGCGCCAGTTCCACGCTGGTTGCCACCACTGCATCCACCTGCGCCTGCTGCAGCAAATGTTCAACCTGTTGCGGGGAAAAGAATGCTGGAATCGGCACTACCCGCACCGGTAATCCCAGCAATGCGAGGTCACAGACAATCCAGGCGATACTGTTGTCACCCGCCAGCGCCACCACGGAATAATCCGCCGTCTGAAACCGCCGACGCAGCAACGAGACAGCACTGCAAAGCTCCGCAAAGGTCAGCGTGCGTTCGCCATCATGCAGCGCGATGGTCGAACCAGCGCTGTCAGCCCATGCCTGCAGGCGTTCAAGCACTGAGGACATTGCACGGCTCCAGGCGAACGTAATCACAGCGCTCAAGAATGCCACTGCGGGCGACGCTGTCGCGACCCTGGCTGATCTCACCGGCCAGCACCTGCGGATTCTTGTCGTAATAGCGCCCCCATTGACGGGCCGCGTCAGGCACCCGGCGAGCATCGGCCTGCGCGATAACTGCAGGCTCCATGTTCAGGCGACGCAACAGATTGCGCACACCCGCCACACCGGTGCAGCACAGCCACTGGAACTGCCACGCCAGCAGCAGATCCGTCATGGCGGCAAACAGATAACGCGCATGGCCAGGGCGAACTGCCGCCAGATTTCCCATCTCCACAATCTGGTGACGAGGCAGCGGGCGACCGGCAGCCGGCTCCAGCACCTGCTCCACCGGCGCATCCAGATAGTGTTCCAGAAACAGCGGTTCCATCAGGGCCGAACGCACACCGGCCAGCGCCAGCACGTCCCCGGCATGGTTCTGCAGCGCCACCAGCAACGGCATGAAATGGGTTGGGTTGGCACCGTACTCCGCCCTGAATCTGCGCGCGATGAACTGTTCGAGCTCGTGACGGCGGGCATGCCAGCGGGGATACCCCACCAGCTGGCAGGGCAGTCCATCGATCTTCAGGTCGGCATAGGCATGGATGGCGCTCATGGCAACTCACATAACTGCAATGAATGTGAGTGTGAGACTAGGGAAGCAGGCTTAAGCCTTTCTTAAAAAACCTTAAGGGAAGCTTAACGAGCTGAAAAATGAGCAGTGTTTCAACATTGCCGGAAAAGTTTCCCGGCCATGCAGGTGGTTTTAGACGAAGATGGAATGAAAACGACCCAGCACCCTGCCGGCCAGGTATAGTGACCGGCAGGGGGGATGACACTTACAGCTGGGCCGCCAGCCGCGAACCCTGGTTGATGGCCCGCTTGGCATCCAGCTCCGCCGCCACATCGGCGCCGCCGATCACGTGAGTCTTGATACCCTTGCTGATCAGCTGATCCGCCAGCGAACGATCCGGCTCCTGACCCGCGCAGATGATCACGTTGTCCACCACCAGCAGGCGCGGCTTGCCTTTCACCTTGATGTGCAGACCCTGATCATCGATGCGTTCGTAACTCACACCGGGAATCATCTCCACGCCCTTCTTGTTCAGCTGCGCGCGGTGCACCCAACCGGACGTCTTGCCCAGATTTTTGCCGATGCTGGATTCCTTGCGCTGCAGCAGATAGATCTGGCGCGGGCTGGGTGCTACGTCCGCCGGCACCAGGGCTGCACGATGGGCCAGTGCGGTGTCCACGCCCCACTCTTTATACCACTGGGCTTTATCGTCGGCGCTGTGGGCATGGGTCAGATATTCACTGACATCAAACCCGATGCCGCCGGCGCCGATCACTGCCACGTTTTTTCCCACCGGCTTTTTGTCGCGAATCACGTCCAGATAAGACAATACCTTGGGATGATCCACACCCGGAATGCCAGGCTTGCGCGGCAGAATACCTGTCGCCACCACCACCTCGTCGAAGCCGGTCAGATCGTTCACCGTGGCACGCTGGGACAATTTCACGGTGACGCGATGCTTTGCCAGCATCGCGCCGAAGTAACGCAGGGTCTCGCTGAAATCCTCTTTGCCGGGAATCTGCTTGGCGATATTGAACTGGCCGCCGATCTTGTCGTCGGCATCGAACAGCGTCACGTCGTGGCCACGTTCGGCTGCCACCGTCGCCGCCGCCAGACCCGCCGGGCCAGCACCCACCACCGCAATTTTCTTTTTGCGCTGGGTGGGCAGGTAACGCAATTCGGTTTCGTGACAGGCGCGGGGATTCACCAGACAGGATGCGCGCTTGGCCTGGAAGGTATGATCCAGACAGGCCTGGTTGCACGCGATGCAGGTGTTGATTTCATTCGCCTTGCCCGCTTCCGCTTTCGCCACAAAAAACGGATCGGCCAGCAACGGCCGCGCCATGGACACCATATCCGCCTCGCCACTGGCAATGATCTGCTCTGCCAGCTCCGGCGTATTGATGCGATTGCTGGCACAGACGGGAATGGTGACAGACTGCTTCAATTTGCCGGATGCAAAACTGAACGCCGCCCTGGGCACCGAGGTCACGATGGTGGGCACCCGCGCCTCGTGCCAGCCGATGCCGGTGTTGATGATAGTGGCGCCAGCCGCTTCGATTTTTCGCGCCAGCTGCACAACCTCATCCCAGCTCTGTCCTTCTTCCACCAGATCCATCAGCGACATGCGATAGATGATGATGAACTCGCGCCCCACCGCTTCACGCACCTTGCGCACCACTTCCACCGGGAAACGCATGCGGTTTTCGACGCTGCCACCCCACTGGTCGGTGCGCTTGTTGGTGCGCTCGCACAGAAACTGGTTGATCAGGTAGCCTTCAGAGCCCATGATCTCGACGCCGTCGTAACCCGCCAGCTTTGCCAGCTCCGCCGCGCGGGCAAAATCCGCAATCGTGTTCACGATCTGCTTGTGATTCATCTTGCCAGGTTTGAACGGCGTGATCGGCGATTTGATGCCAGAAGGGGAAAGACTGTACGGCGTGTAGCCGTAGCGGCCAGCATGCAACAACTGCAGCGCAATCTTGCCGCCTTCGTTATGCACCTTGCCGGTGACATGACGATGCAGCATGGCGGTGATTTTGTTATCCATGCGCGAACCCAACGGCAACAATTCACCGCGACGATTGGGTGAATAGCCCCCGGTCACGATGATGCCCACGCCACCCCGCGCCCGCTCGGCAAAATAGCTGGCCAGCTTGTCGATGTGGAAAAAACGATCTTCCAGCCCCGTGTGCATCGAGCCCATCAGCACGCGATTGCGCAGCGTGGTAAAACCCAGATCGAGCGGTTGCAGCATGTGCGGATAGTGGGAATTCATAACGGGTTCCTTGTGGATGTTGCTGGCATTCTCAGTCCGCTAATCCTAGCGCAGCGGCGGTAAATTGCATCCGCCATCACGCTAACTTGACCAAACAGTCTCATGACCCGCTATAGTAGCGCCTGTGACGCTGGTCTGCGGATAACGGAAGAAGGTTCCAATGTGCACCAGCTGACAAACCCTTATAACAGCCCGTGCTATGCTGCACGTCGATCCTTCTACCGGATCTCTTGATGACAAGGAGTCAAGTGATGATCAGACCTTTCGTGTTTTCTGCCTTCAGCGCGCTATTGATGGCTGCTGCTCTGTCCGTTCACGCAGATGCGTTGCCCCGCACTGCCGCACCAGCAGGCGCCAAAGCGTACATTGTGTCACCCGCCGATGGCGCTACCGTCAAATCACCGGTGACCGTGATTTTTGGCCTGGAAGGCATGGGCGTCGCACCGGCCGGCACCGAAACGCCCAACACCGGACATCATCATCTGCTGGTGGACATGGATGTACCAAAGGACCTGTCCCAACCGCTGGGCGCAGACGTGAAGCACTTCGGCGGCGGTCAGACCCAGGTGCAACTGGAACTTGCACCCGGCAAACACACGCTGCAACTGCTGCTGGGCGACAAACTGCATATTCCCCATCAACCGCCAATAATGTCCGAGAAAATCACCATTACCGTCGAATGAATCCGCACTCGCGAGGGCGCAACCAAGGGCATCCGACCCAAATCACCTCCACCGAGGAAAACCCAACAAAAAAGGCGGCCTGAAATCAGCCGCCTTTTTTGTGGTAGCGCTGTCGATATCGACGCTTATTTTTCCAGAATCGCCACCACGCCCTGACCACCCGCCGCGCAGATGGAGATCAGGCCACGGCCAGAACCTTTCTCGTTCAGCAGTTTCGCCAGTGTGTGAATGATGCGGCCGCCAGTGGCTGCGAAAGGATGTCCCGCTGCCAGCGAAGAACCGTTCACGTTCAGCTTGCTGCGGTCGATGCTGCCCAGCGCCTTGTCGCGGCCCAGCTTCTGCTTGCAGAAAGACTCGGTTTCCCAGGCTTTCAGTGTGTACAGCACCTGAGCGGCAAACGCTTCATGAATTTCGTAGAAATCGAAGTCCTGCAGAGTAATGCCAGCGCGATCCAGCATGCGCGGAACAGCATAAGCAGGCGCGATCAGCAGACCTTCTTTCTTGCCGACAAAATCCACCGCAGCGGTATCGCAGTAAGTCAGGTACGCGAGCACCGGCAGATTGTTCGCTTTCGCCCACTCTTCGCTGGCCAGCAGCACGGCAGACGCGCCGTCGGTCAGTGGAGTGGAGTTGGCGGCAGTCATGGTGCCGTTTTCACGATCGAAGCAGGGCTTCAGGGATGCCAGTTTTTCCAGCGTGGTGTCGCCGCGCAGGTTATTGTCGCGCTCCAGGCCCATGAACGGGGTGATCATGTCCTTGAAGAAACCACGCTCGTACGCAGCCGCCATCTTGCGGTGGCTTTCGAATGCCAGCTTGTCCTGCTCGTCACGGGGAATGTTCCACTCTTTTGCGGTGATCTGGCAGTGATCGCCCATGGACAGGCCAGTGCGCGGCTCGCCATTCTGCGGAATCAGCGGCGCCAGATGCTTGGGGCGCACTTTCAGCAGCAGCTTGATGCGATCCTGGGTGGTCTTGGCGCGGTTCACATCCAGCAGGATTTTGCGCAGCCCCTCACTCACGCCGATGGGCGCATCGGAAGTGGTGTCCACACCACAGGCAATACCACAATCGATCTGGCCCAGCGCAATCTTGTTCGCCACCAGAATGGCCGCTTCCAGGCCGGTGCCGCAGGCCTGCTGAATGTCATAGCAAGGGGTTTCCGGCGCCAGCTGAGTGCTCATCACGGATTCGCGCACCAGATTGAAATCACGGGAGTGCTTCATCACCGCGCCGCCCACCACTTCACCCAAACGCTTGCCCTGCAGTTTGTAGCGATCCACCAGACCATTCAGCGCAGCGGTCAGCATGTCCTGGTTGCTGGCATGTGAATAGACCGTGTTGGAACGGGCAAACGGAATACGATTTCCACCGATGATGGCAACTTTACGAACGTGATCGACTTTCATGGAAAGGTTCCTGTGGATTGGGTACCCGTGGGCAGGGTACGAAGGTTTGAATCATCAGAGTGCAACGGACAGCCGGGGCATGGTGGCGTAGTCTAGCGGCCTGCGCGCAAGTCACATTGGCAGAACTGACTGGCTGCCATTTAACGCGGGTCAATTCAATTTCGTTGCCAAGTCATTTACTATACGCGCCACTTCCGGTGCTGCACGTTTTCGGCTTTTAACGGCCATTTCCAGGCAGCTGCAGAGCGGCGCCACTATATCACAAACCCACTATCACACAGGATCGAACCATGGCTGACGTGTACGAATCACTCCTGAACAACAATCTCGGACGTTCACTGCTGAACTCGCTCAACCTGCCGGTTCCCACTGTGCTGGAGCGGCACAATCAAGCCCAGACATCATTCGTGAGCGGCAACGTGCTGGTGGGCGCTGCACCGGGCGGACGCATGTCCGAAGTGATTTTGGCCACGCTCAAGCAGAGCAACGCCATTGCGCAGGTTGCCCAGAACGCCAGCGCCATCGATGAAATCAAGCAGGCTGCCGACAAAGCTGGAACCAAGCTGGCAACCGTGGATGCCAACGCCGAAGGTGCCAAGTTCAAGGCCCTGGTATTCGACGCGACCGGCATCGAAACCAGCGAACAAACCCGTGAATTGTATAACTTTTTTCACCCGGTGATCCGCAAGCTGGCGGATTGCGCCCGCGTCATCGTAATCGGCACGCCGCCGGAATCCTGCAAGTCGCCCCGCGCACAGATTGCCCAACGCTCCCTGGAAGGATTCGTGCGTTCCGTCGGCAAGGAAATCGGCAAGAAAGGCGCCATCGCCAACCTGGTTTATGTTGCCAAACAGGCAGAAAAGCACGCCGAGTCCGCACTGCGTTTCTTCCTGTCGCCCAAGTCTGCATTTGTGGATGCGCAGGTTCTGCGCGTCGGCAAGGGCAAGGCGCTGCCGGAAAGCTTCAACTGGAATCTGCCGCTGCAAGGCAAGTTCGCGCTGGTGACCGGCGCGTCACGCGGCATCGGTGAATCCATCGCCCAGGTGCTGGCCCGCGACGGCGCCCACGTTGTGTGCCTGGACGTGCCGCAGGCGAAGGATGGTTTGCAGGCCGTGGCTGATCGCATCGGCGGTTCCGTGCTCGCGCTGGACATTACCGACGCAGCGGCGCCGGCTGCCATCGCCGAACACTTCAAGAAGAATCACGGCGGCATCGACATCGTGGTGCACAACGCCGGTGTTACCCGTGACAAAACGCTGGGCGGCATGCCGGAGCATTTCTGGGACATGGTGATCAACATCAACCTGGCCTCGGAAGAGCGTATCAACGACGCGCTGATCGATCAGGAAGTGCTGCGTGAAGGCGGCCGCATCGTGTGCGTGTCATCCATGAGCGGCATCGCCGGCAACTTCGGCCAGTCCAACTATGCGGTGTCAAAAGCCGGCGTAATCGGCATGGTGGATGCGTTCGCGCCTATCCTGGCGAAGAAGGATGTCACCATCAACGCGGTAGCGCCGGGTTTTATCGAAACCCAGATGACCGCTGCGATTCCGTTTGCAACCCGTGAAGCGGGGCGTCGCCTGAATTCACTGAAACAGGGCGGCCAGCCGGTGGACGTGGCTGAGACCATCGCGTTCTACAGCAGCCCGGCGTCTTCCGGCGTAACCGGCAATACGGTGCGCGTGTGCGGGCAGAATTTGTTGGGGGCGTGATTGCTGCGCGTGTTGCATGAGCAGAAGCATACCGGGAGTCGTTTCGGAACGCTTGCGGCCAGGGATGGCCGCGAGCGAGCCTACAGGGACGTACTTGTGGCGGTTCCGAAATGAGTACCGGTGTGCTTCTGCGAATCACGTGGTACTGCCCAATACGATTCACTCGTCCAGCAGACTCTTCTGCTTGCTCTTGCGATACTCCACCGGCGTCACTCCCACCCAACGCTTGAATGCGCGATAGAACGTACTCGGTTCGGAAAAACCTGTGAGGTACACGATTTCATCGATGGATTCATCGGTGCGCGCCAGCAGTTTCTTCGCCAGATTGCAGCGGTAATCCGCCAGCAGTTGGTTGAAATTGGTCTCCACTTCCGCCAGCTTGGTCCGCAGACTGCGGGGCTTGATGCCCAGACGCTCCGCCACCGTCTCCAGATTGGCATTGCCTGATTCCAGCAATTCACCGATCAGGCGATTCACCTTGGCGATGAAATCCTGCTTCTCCAGCTTTGCCACGTGCTCGTTCGCCAGCTGCTCGTGCAGACGCAGCAATTCCGGCTCCGCATGGCTCGACGGCAGATTCATGATGGCGGGTGAAAAATAAATGCGGTTGCCCTGCTGATTGAACAGCACTGGGCACTTGAACACCCGCTGATACTCGGCGGGATTGCTGCCAGGGCCGTGTTCGAAATGAATTTCCAGTGGCTCGAACGCGCCTTCGGTGACATAGGCGAAGAATTTCAGCACGCCGATCACCACACATTCTGACAGATGCCGCAGGCCACCGGTGAACGTGATATTGCCCACGTAGTAGCCTTTCTGATCCTGATCCAGCTGGGCGTTCACCGCGTCACTCAGCAGGCGCTGGTAATTCAGTGCGCGCTTCAATCCTTCGCCGAAGGTTTCGCTGCTGAGAAACAGGTATTCCAGCACCTGTCCCTTGAACACCGGGATGTTTTCGCCCAGATGCAATCCAATATCGGAATCGCCGGTGATTTCCTCGATGACATTCCAGAACAAATTCTGCGCCGAGTGGGGCGTGCGCAAATCCTTTTCTGCCAGCTGTTCGTGCTTGAGACCGATTCGCCGCAGCACCTCGAACGCATCGACACCCATGTCCTGCATGGCCTGATAGGCGAGCCGGATCAACACGCCCGCATCGGTAAATCCGCTCATTGATATCCTTTTGTCGAGGTCATTCTGCCGGTAGTCAGGAGGAGGGTTTTAACTGCATGAAATTCCGGAAAATTCCGGCATTGATCAGGCAATGATAGACAGCCGGCCCGGTAATGACAATAGAGCCTATTGACTGCAACGCCGCGCCAGCAGAGGTAGACCGGCAATTGCGGACCCCCTTGATTCCTTTATACTTTGGGCCTCTTTGCGGGCCTCGCTGGCCCCATTGTCCGATCCAACCGCGTCCGAGGATGACGAAATGGCAGCCACGATTGAACTCGACCACTCACCGTCCACCCTGAATCTGTACCTGCGCGCCGCCACCGCCAAAAAGGCCGGCAAACTGCAGGGTGAACAGCTGCCCAAACTGACGGTGTGCCTGAAGAACGTCAAGACCGATCCCAAAAAGCTGGCCGAGTATCGCAATGTGTGTGGCTTTCCCCTGAGCGGCAGCATGCCTGTCACCTACCCGCACATTCTGGCGTTTCCGCTGCACATGGAAATCCTGGTGAACCCGCTGTTCCCGTTCCCGCTGCTGGGACTGGTGCACGTGCGCAATGAAATCACCCAGTATCGCGCCATCGGCAATCAGGATGTGCTGGATATCGAGTGCTCGCTGGCTGGCCCGCAAAAGGCGGCAAAAGGCCTGGAATTCGACATCGTCACCAAGGTGAGCGTGGACGGCAAGCTGGCCTGGGAAAGCGTAAGCACCAACCTGTTCCGTACCAAGGTGGAAGAAGGTGACAAGAAGGACGGCGACAAGAAGGAAGACAGCTTCGCGCCCGATCATATCGACTTCTGGCCCGTGCCGGAAAATATCGGCCGTCGCTACGCCAAGGTGTCCGGCGATTCCAACCTGATCCACATTCACGCCCTTACCGCCAAACTGTTCGGCTTTCCCCGCGCCATCGCCCACGGCATGTGGAGCAAGGCCTACGCACTAGGCTCACTGGATGCCCAGTTGCCCAAGGCACCGTTCAGGGTAAGCGTGGCATTCAAACTGCCGGTGTTCCTGCCTAACAAGGTTCAGTTCCAGTATGCCAATACCGGTGATCACATCGAGTTCCGCGTAAAGGATCAGAACGGCCAGAAGCCCCACATGGCGGGCACCATCGAAGCACTGTAAGCACAGCATCGACACACCCTGTCAGCAAGGCCGGAGAAATCCGGCCTTTTTCATGGGCCTTGCCAAAGCGGCCAATTCCGGCGACAGTGCGGACTTTGCACCTGCCCAGTGGAATACGCCCGCCTGACCATGGTCGACACCCGCCCCACCACCCTGCCCGCCGGCTACCTGCTGCGGAATTTCCGCCACGTGGCGGATTGGGTGCTGGCACTTTATCCGGATCTGCTGTGCGAAGCCGACATGGCTTTTCACCGACAGTTTCAGGCCCTGTCGGAACCTGCCCAGCATCTTTACCTGCGACTGCTGACCCGCACCCGGCCGCTGATAGCTGTGGAATCCCTGTCCTATGCGGAAGTGCCCAACGTAACGTCCACACTGGACGAACTGCAACAGGCAGGCTTTGCGGAGCTTAATCCGCAGGTGGATGCAGCGCAGCTGCTGGAACTGCAGACCCGATCCCGCCTGCAACAGTGGTTTGCACAGAACAGCAGATCCAGCGCGAAAAAAACGGAGTTGGTGGAATCCATTCTGGCGCAACATTCCGCCGCGGATATTCATAACATCATTGCCCGCCATCAGCCGTTCACCCGTGCATTGCGCCAGGATTGTTTCGACCGTCTGTTGCTGCTGTTTTTCGGTAACGGCAGACAGGATCTAAGCGAATTCATCATTACCGAACTCGGCCATGTGCGCTACGAGCAATACCGCATCGACGGCTCCACCCGCTATTTCCAGTCCCGCGCTGATGTGGAAACGCTGCAACGCTATCTGCAGGTACGCGAGCAACTGGAAGATCCCGCCATTCTGAGTGATTCCATTCGCTTGCGGGAATGTCACGCCCTGCTGCCGGATCATCGCCAGCAACCGGAACTGCAGCGCCGCTTCGATCGCATCGTGCTGATCATTGCCCGCCAGCTGGAACGGCTGCAGGCCACCGACAATGCGCTGGCACTCTATCAGCAAGTGGCCACCCACCCGGCGCGGGAACGGCGGGCACGCATTCTGGCGAAACAACAGCAGCCACAACTTGCCCTGCAACTATGCCGGCAGATACTGGACGACAGCCATCATCCGGAAGAGCTGGAATTTGCCGAACAGTTTGCCCGCACGCTCGCGCGCAAGACCGGCACGCACTTTGCGCTGGCGCCAGCGCCCGCCGTACGGGAATTCACACTGGAATTACCCTTCACCGGCGCTGCCGT
This sequence comes from Pseudomonadales bacterium, assembly GCA_020062665.1. GTDB lineage: Bacteria > Pseudomonadota > Gammaproteobacteria > Pseudomonadales > Ketobacteraceae > Ch67. The sequence goes on along the minus strand of JAGUVW010000032.1, from coordinate 21,416 downwards.
GGAAATCGTCGCCGCGCAGGCACTGTCCGATGCACAGCACGTCTGTGTCTACGTGGAAAACCTGCTGTTCTGCGGCCTGTTCGGCCTGCTGTTCTGGGACATCATCTTCGCTCCCATTCCCGGCGCGTTCTTCCACCCGTTCCAGCGCGGCCCCAAACATCTGCATACTGAATTTTTCTATCCGGATCGAAAGACTCTGATCGAATCGCGCCTCGAAGAAATGGCTACGCCGGGCTGGCAGCAGCGGATCTGGGATCATTTTGAATCCCGCAGCGGCATCGCCAACACACTGGTGGCGTGGGAAGCACTGTCGCCGGAGCTGATCGACATGGCACTGCAGCATATTCCCGCGTCACATCTGCACACCATTTTCCGGCAACTGGCACTGCATCCGGGTTTGTATGGCAGTGGCTTTCCGGATCTCATCCGTTTCTCACACAACGGCTACGAACTCATCGAAGTGAAAGCGCCCAACGATCGACTGCAACCGAATCAGCGGCGCTGGTTCCGCCACTTTGCCGACGCTGGCATTCCCGCACGGCTGTTGAACGTGACCTGGATCGATGCCGACGATGAGTGAGCGTCCCGTCTTTCGCATCAGCGTGTCGGATCTGGCGGATTTCTGCTGCCGGCGCGGCGATCTTAATCTGGGCCTGCAGCGCTCCCCCAGCGCGCAGGAAGGCCAGCAGGGTCAGCGCACCGTGCAGAAAAGCAAAACCGCCGGCTACGTGAAAGAAGTGGTCGTCACTGCAGAATGGCAACAAACTTTATTCACCTGCCTGCTGGGCGGACGCATCGATGGCGTGCTGGCAGGCGACATTCCGTTGCTGGAAGAAATCAAAACCACCTACTGCAGCCAGCAGGAACTACCCGACGCCCAGCGTGCGGTGCACTGGGCGCAACTGATGCTGTACGGCGCGCTGTACCTGCAAACCGATCCAGCGGAACAACTTCACCTGCAGTTGTGTTATCTGAAGCTGGATGACGACAGTGTCTTCACCTTCGACAAACTCGTCACCGCTGATGAGCTGCAAGATTTTTATCAGTCGTGCCGTCAGGACTACGAGCAGTGGCTGCACTGGCAGTGCGAACACTGGCAACGACGCGATACCTTTCTGCAGGGACTGAACTTTCCCTATTCCGAATTCCGCCAGGGGCAGCGAACGCTGTCAGTGCAGGCCTACCGGGATCTGCGCGACGGTCAGCGCGGTCTCTATCAGGCGGCTACCGGCCTGGGCAAAACCCTGGGCATTCTGTTCCCTGCGCTGAAGCTGCTGGCGGAACAACGCTACCGGCAGATCTGGTATGTCACCGCCAAAACCAGCGGCCAGCGCAGCGTGCTGCAGGCGCTCGATCAGCTTGACCATCGCAACGACAGGCCGGTGCGCGTGCTGATACTGTCGGCCCGCGAGCGTGTCTGCTTCTGCAATCCCGGACCCGCCACAATCTGCGAAGGTCAGAAAAACTTTTTCGACAAGTGGCAGTCGATTCGCAACGATGTGCAACAGCAGAGTCACTGGAATCCGGATCAACTGTCAGCGCTCGCCCGTCAACACAACCTGTGCCCCCATCAACTCAGTCTGCAGCTGGTGCCCTGGGCAGATTTGATCATCGCTGACTACAACTACGTGTTCGATCCCGCCGTGCGCCTGTCCGATTACCTGGATCAGCACGCCCGTCATATCGCGCTGCTGGTGGACGAAGCCCACAACCTGCCCGATCGCGCCCGCGACATGTTCAGCATCAGTCTGGAGCAGAAAGCGCTGGTGGCCGCTGCCAAAACCACAGCGGATCGCACGGTGAAAAAGCAGCTGAAAAAAGTGCAGCACTATTTTCCCGCTGCCGACACACCCGCGCAGGCATTTGCCGAACCACCGGCAGACATCATGCCCGCACTGGCGACACTGACAGAACACTGGCTGGAATGGTTCGCCCGGCAACAGTGGCTGGTATTTCCGGAGCAACTGTTCGAAACACTGATGACCTGCGCCCGCTTCGCGCAGCGACTGCAACGCTGGCAACCGGAAGATCGCTGGCTGTGCTATCCGGATCACGACACACAAACACTGGCAATCTTCTGCACCGATCCGGCGCCACAACTGGATGTACTCACTGCCCGTTTCCATGCCGTGCTGTATTTCTCTGGCAGCCTGCAGCCGCTGGAATTTTTCGCCCGCGCCCTCAGCCAGCAGCCGTTCACGCAAATGCTGGAATTGCCGAGTCCGTTTCCGCACTCCCACCTGCTCACACTGGTAATACCGGTGAACACCCGCTACGACGCCCGCACGCGCTCGATTCCCACCGTCGCTGACATGATCAGCGCGGTGTGGCAAGCGCGGCCCGGTCGTTATCTCGTGAGTTTTCCGTCCTATCAGTACCTGCAGTCCGTGCGCGAATACCTGCAGGTGCAACATCCTCACCTGCCGCTGCTGGTGCAGGGCACGTCAATGGCCGACACCACCGAAACCTTCGTCCAGCATCTGATGGAAACACCCACGCTGGCCCTGGTGATCGCCGGCGGCCGCTATGCCGAAGGGCTCGACCTGCCGGACAACCTGCTGCAAGGCGTCATCGTGGTGGGCACCTGCATGCCGCCACCGTCGCTGCAGCGGGAGTTGATTCAGGCCCACTTCCAGAACGCCGGCTGCGACGGTTTTGATTTTGCCTTCCGCTTTCCCGGCCTCAACCGGGTGATTCAGTCGGCAGGACGGGTTATCCGGCGCGAAACCGATCGCGGCATGCTGATTCTGATGGACGATCGCTTCACCCGTCAGGAACTGCGCCAACACTTTCCAGCACACTGGCAACCGCAACGGATCAACCGTCCGCAAGATTTGGCGGCACCCCTTCTTGCTTTCTGGCAGGCTGACTTATAATTCTTCCCATGCCCGACATTCTCCCCACCATCCTCATTTTTGATTCCGGTATCGGCGGCCTCAGCATTGCCGACGAAATCCGCACGCGCATTCAACTGTGCCGGCTGTTCTACGTGGCCGACAACGCGATTTTCCCCTACGGCATTCAGGAAGAATCCGTGCTCATCAACCGCCTGCTGGAACTGTTGCCTTACCTGGAACAATACGCCCGGCCGGATCTGATCGTGATTGCCTGCAACACCGCGAGCACCGTGGTGCTGGAACCGCTGCGCCTGCAAACCCGCACCCCTATCATCGGCGTGGTGCCCGCCATCAAACCGGCCGCTCAACACAGCGTGAACCACCATATCGGCCTGCTGGCCACACCAGGCACCGTGAAGCGCCAATACGTGCAAAACCTGATTGATAGTTTTGCCAGTCACTGTCAGGTCACCAAGGTGGGATCGGCAGAGCTGGTGCACGAAGCAGAAAACAAGCTGCGCAGTCTGCCGGTGGATCACGACGTCATTGCCCGCGCACTGGCGCCCTTCAATCCACCCAATGCCGCACCCGACATCATCGTGCTCGGCTGCACGCATTTCCCGTTTCTGCGCGAAGAAATCCAGCAACATCTGCCGCAAGGCACGCGCCTGATCGACAGCGGTGAAGCCATCGCCCGTCGCGCCGTCAGTTTGTTACAGTCCATCGCGCCGTCGCCCACGCGCCTGAACGCCAACGAATTCCTCTTTACTGCCGACACCCCCTCGGCGCGAAAAATGGCAGAAACCCTGCATTTGCACGGCTTTGCACAGGTGCATCTGGTTGCCAACGGCATTACAGATTTCACACAAAAACATAGTGCAACCTAAAGTGCTTTGATATATTTTGAAGTATTAATAACGATAACAAATGGGAATTTCGGTATTCCATGACAACCGCTCTGGCACTGGTCGTAGACGACTCCCGCATGGCTCGCCACATGCTGAGCAAAATGCTCAAGGAACAGGGCATTGCTGTCGACACTGTGGAATCCGGCGAAGAAGCCCTCGGCTATCTGTGCGGCAAAAAACCCAGCATGATCTTCATGGATCACACCATGCCCGGCATGGACGGTTTCCAAACCCTGCGCGCCATCAAGAACGATCCCCTCACTGCCGCCATTCCCATCATCATGTACACCTCGAAAGAGGGCGAAGTCTACGAAAGCCAGGCCCGCGCCCTGGGCGCTGTCGGCGTGATTCCCAAAACCCTGAAGCCCCTGGAACTGGCCAAGGTGCTGGAAAACCAGAACCTGCTGCCCGGCCAGACCCCCGCTCCGCCGGTGAGGCCTGCGGTGGTGGGCCGGCCCGCCGCCAACGACGTCGTGATTGTCGAAAGCGACCTGCTGGCGCAGGAACAGCCCGTCGTCGCTGCGCCCCCCAAGGTTGCCGGCAACAACAGCGAACTGCATGAACTGGAACAGCGGCTGCAACAACTGACGGAACAGCTGCAGGATCTGAACAGTCGCCCCATCGAACGCCGCGCAGCGAACCGCAGCCATCGCCTGCAGTACTTCGGCCTGGCACTTTGCGTCGTGCTGATCGGCTTGCTGCTGATGTACAACACCCAGGTGAGCCGGCAGATCAACGAAATCCGCCTCGAAAACGCCAGCCTCAAACAAACCCTGCAGGAACAGTCCAGCACGGCAGAATCCGTCAAAACCGAACTCACCACCCAGTTGTCCGATGCATCGCAAAAGTCGACGCAGGTCAATCGTCGCTTCTACGAAAGCATGGAGTGGGCCCTGAACCAGGAAGGCCAGTTCCCCTTCGGAGAAAAACCTTTCAATGAAAAACTGGTGGGAGTGCTGTCGCGCCTGGCGGAGAACCTCAACAGCGTGGGTTTCCAGGGGGAAATCAGCGTCCGCAGCCATCTGGGCCGCTTCTGCACCCAGACCTCGGATACCGGCGAAAACATTCTGCCCGATGAAGGCCAGCCCATGAGCAGCTGCGAGGTAATGGAAATCGATCCCGCCACCGCCGAAGCCATCGGCATCGAACAGACACCCGCATTCTCCTCCTTCCTGACAGCCTTTGATGCCGAATTCGGCGAGAACATCCGCCTGAATCTTTCCACCGCCGCTGATCGCCGGCCACTGGTGCGCTATCCCCTGCCGGATCCGGACATGGACGCCGCCCGCTGGAACGCCCTCGCGACACGCAACCAGCGCATCGAGATCTCCATCAATCCGCAGTAACGCCGATGACCACAGACACGCTGGAACAGGCGCGCCAGATATTGCAGCAGGCCCGCAGCGTGGTCTGCTTTTCCGGCGCGGGATTGAGTGCCGAATCCGGCATTTCCACCTTTCGCGACACCGAAACCCATGCCTTGTGGTCGCGCTTCGATCCCATGAAGCTTGCCTCGCCGGAAGGCTTTGCCGAAAACCCCGCCCGCGTGATCGACTGGTACAACTGGCGCCGCCAGACGCTGGCCCTGGCGCAACCCAACGCCGGCCATCGGGCGCTGGCCCGGCAACCCGCACTGATCCAGATTACCCAGAATGTGGACAACCTGCTGGAACAGGCTGGCTGTTCCCCGCAACACGTCATTCACCTGCACGGCGACATCACCGAGGATCGTTGCAACGACAACTGCGGATACCGGGAGCGCGTCGACCTGCAGAACCCACCACCATTGCGCCATTGCCCCCGCTGCGATGGCTGGCTGCGGCCGGCGGTGGTCTGGTTTGGCGAATCCCTGCCACAGCGGGAATGGCAGCAGGCCGACACCCTGGCGCGCCACAGCGACTGCCTGCTCGTAGTGGGCACCAGCGCCAGCGTCTATCCCGCCGCAGGACTGATTCACCTGGCCCGCCGCAACGGCGCCCGCATCATCGTGATCAACACCCAGCGCAGCGACGCCAGCCCGCTTGCCGACCTGGAACTCATCGGGCCGTCCGGACAGTGGCTACCCTCACTGCTGCAGGAACGACAGCTTTCCAGCACGCCTAACTGATTTTTACCCTTCATTTTCCGTCATCGACACCACATCCACTGCCACCAGTTCGTCACAGTCCTGCATTAATGTGGGTAACCGTCTGGAAAAAATGGGAAAACTGGTTCACTATTTTGAGTAACGTTGCAGCGCGCAGTCGCCACAAGCAGAAACCCGCGCAACGCAGGCAACATACCCAACCCAGGTGTGGAGAATTGAATGCAACCCCGGATACTCCGACTCAACAAGGCCGGACTACCCTTGGAATGGCTGACGCGGGAAGAAACCGCGACCCTCATGGTAAAAGGCCTGGTGCTTTGGTCCCTCGGCGATAGCGATATTCGCATCCGGGGCGGCATCAATCGCCATGGCGTCCGCTCCGAACTCATCCTGCCACCCATCATCGCCACCCACGGCGACCTGAAATATTCCGATCAACACGTACCGGCGGTCTGCAATCGCCTGCTGTTCCGGCGCGACTGCAACCTGTGCATGTACTGCGGCGACAAATTTCCGCCCGACATGCTGACACGGGATCACATCATCCCCCGCTCCCGCGGTGGTTCGGAAAAGTGGACCAATCTGGTAACCGCCTGCCGCCGCTGCAATCAACGCAAGGGCAACAGCACACCGGAAGAAGCCAACATGCCGCTATTGGCCGTGCCGTTCAAACCCAACAAGATGGAATACCTGGCGCTGGCGAATCGCCATATCCTGAGTGACCAGATGAGTTTCCTGAAGGCGGGATTTTCCAAACACATGCGCTGGAACTGACGACTCAAGCCACCTGCTGGCGTGCTGCAAATCCCAGGGTGTCGTCGATGGAATAAGCCACGGCATGACGCTGTATCGCTTCTTCCAGATAGTGCAGCGACTCGTCGATGTAGTCCACGTCGTACTTTTCCGTCAGATGCGAAATGGCATAGCCGAAATGCAGATCGTACTGCTCCCCCAGTGACAGACGCCAGCCTTCAATCCTCTCCAGAATCGGCTCTGCCTCGAACTTGTTGTGCAGCGGGAACAGCAGCACCGTCACCTCACCCTGCAGACCTTCACGTTGGGTGTTGAAGGGAAACACCGTCACCCGGCTGTTGAACAGTCCGCGCAGACAATCGCCCTGGGCAATGTAATCCGGCCGACCGCTGACCTTGTCCAGCACCTGCACCGCCACGACGAGCAGGCGACCCATTTCCTGGTGAACCCGACGATCCAGGTTGCGAATATCCTGCAAATGTTTCTGCAGCTGGGGAATTTCCAGCACACCACTCTTGCTGTTGATCAGATTCAGGCGACGCTGCAAACGCTGGTTCATCCCCATGATGGAGTTGTCGATGCGGTAGCGCTCTTCCCGCTCGTGGTTATAGATCGCCGCCATGCCCAGTGACAGCATGATAATCTCGAAGGCCGATCCGACTTCCTTGCTATGCACGGTGATCACGTTGAACGGCAACAACCCCAGCACATTGAGCGCGAACATGCCGGCACCGAGCAGCAACCCGGACCATCCCACCAGAAAATACCACCCCAGATAGTGCCGACGCATCACCGCACCCAAACCAAAAAACAGCAGCGTGATGGAAAAAGCCACCGTCAGTACCGCCGCCCAGAACGACAGATCGATCCGGGTACCCAGCGCCAGAATGGCACTAAACAGCGAAACCGCAATGAAGCCGTATCCAACATAACGACTGCGCAGGCGCTGGCTTTCGATACCCAGATACAGCAAGGCGAACGCCGTACCGAAACAGATCATCAAACAGGGAAACACCGAAAGGGCAAACGAATTGATCGCCGGCACATCAGGCCACAACAACGCAAAGCCGTGGCCATTCAGCGACGCAATGGTGAACATGGTCGCCAGCACATAAAGGCTGTAGTAGAGATAGAGCTTGTCGAAAATAACGATGCAATTGAGGAAACTGTACAGCGCCATAATCAGCATCAACCCGTACAACACGCCCCACAGCAGCAGGCTGACCGTGTCCTGGGCAAAGAAGTGTTCACGCTCGACGATGCGAATCGGCATTTGCAGGGAATTCGACGTGGCGGCGCGCAGATAAACCGCCACCGCATCACGGCCCGCATCGATCGGAAACACCCAGTCATCGTCCCACAGCTGGCGACTGGAAAAAGGCAAATCCGTGCCAGTACGCACATGTTCAATGACCCTGCCGGCACTGTCGACCAGAAAAAAATCCAGGGCATCAATGGTGGGAAAATCAATTTCCAGCACATGCTGCGCCGGTGACCGGGCAAGGGATTCGCTCAACGGCAAATAAAACCAGAACGCCGCATCACTGAAACCGAAATTCACCGGCGATAGGTCTGCGCTACTCCAATCCTGTTGCAGGATCTCGTTGATGGACAGCGTCGTGCTCTCATCCTTCAGGAAATAAACTTCCCCGTCATACAGCGGCGACGAGCGCTGGTGCTGCGCAAAAAACGCCAGCACCAGCAGCAGAAGCACGACGACCGAAAGCAGGCGCATGATGTTTACATTTGCTTGGGAACGCAGTGATAGAAAACAACACTTTCATTGGCGGTTTCGAGCAACTCCACCACATCCAGCCCGGCGCGCGCCGCCAGATCCAGCCCGTCGTCCAGTTCGCGCTTGACGAAGCGCCAGTCCAGCAGAACGTCGTACAGCCAGTGACGGTACTTGCTGTTCATCTTGAGCGGAAACAGGATCGAGCCATTGGGTGCCAGCACTTCCCGACACAGCTTCAGGCAATGCAGAATCACGTCGTCGCGCAGGTAATCAAAGAAGCCGAAGGAATAGACCAGATCAAACTGACACGGGAAATCTGAGGGGCGCAGACGCAGAGCATTGTTCTGCCAGATCCGGAATGATTCCGGCAGATGCTGCTGCGCATAAGCCAGCGAGCGCGGATCCTGATCCACCAGCGTGACATCGAGCTTCTGCAGCAGCTCAGGTGATTGGTCCCGCATCTCCCGGGCGGATCCCGATGCCAGCGACAATACCTTGAGCGCGCTGCCGTGCGCCTGGTGATGCACATTGGCCTTGCGCTCGATGAACGCAGCCAGCATATCCTTGCGCTCGCGCACACCCGATGCCAACTGCGAATCCAGCAGCCAGCGATCCAGAAACTTGCCCAATTCGCTGCTCTGGGAAGAAACCACGTTTTCATAACAGTATTCCAGCACCATGTAATCGCCGGCATAACCGTAGGGTTTGCTGAACGACCAGTGCCAGAAATGCGATTCCTCAAGTAACGGCTGCAGGGCTGCGCGAACGCGCTCGACCTGACCCGCATCGAGAGCCGCAAAATCCACCATGTGTTTGGCACCCAGTATCCGCCCCATCAGGTAGCTCACCTCAGCCAACGACCTGGCCTGCAGGATCTCACTGACGATCTGTTCTACGAGCAATGGGAAAGCTGATGCGGTGCGCGCCGTTACCGTCGCCTGCGTGTGAAGCGTATCCATGAAAATCCCCCTCAACGTGACCTGGAAAAAACAAGCAGAAACAGCCAAATAATCCCTTGCCTGGCTAGTTATAGACCTGATTGATCAATTTCACAACAATAACAACGATATATCAGTTGTTTCTGACAAACAAATTAAATTAGGTTGTAGGACAGTAGAAATTGAGAGGTAGATCACAGTTTCAGGCGGGTGCTGCCGTGAAAAGCCAGCAGGCTCTTCACGGCAGCGATACACGGGAAAATCAGAGGAAAAACTCGTCGGCGGTCATGTCCATCACCGATTCTGCACCGGCACGGATGGTGTCCACCAGACCTCGGGTACGGGGCAGCAGACGCTCGAAGTAGAAACGTGCGGTCTTCAGCTTGGCAGTGTAGAACGCTGCGTCGCCCTCGCCGGCCGCCAGCTGTTCCGCCGCCCGCTTCGCCATCAGCGCCCAGAAATACGCCAGGGTGACGTAACCGGAGTAGTCCTGGAAATCCACGGCAGCAGCGTACACGGCATTGGTGTCATCGCGACCACGGGCGATCAGTTCCTGGGACAGTTGCCACCATTCCTTGGAACAGCCGGACAGGGTTTGCAGCCAGGCACTGACCTGGGGATCGCTGGAACCCGCAGCACACAGCCCATCGATCTCATCCAGGAACGAGCGCAGCAGGCGGCCCTGGTTGGCGATCAGCTTGCGGCCGACCAGATCATTGGCCTGGATACCGTTGGTGCCTTCGTACAGCAGGGCGATGCGCACGTCGCGAATGATCTGCTCCATGCCATGCTCGCGGATGTAGCCATGACCGCCGAACACCTGCACGCCCAGGTTGGCACACTCCAGGCCGCGATCGGTGAGGAACGCCTTGTTGATCGGCGTGAGCAGCGCCACACGATCCGACGCTGCCTTGCGTGCAGCATCGTCACCGTGGCTCTCCACATCCAGTTGCAGGGCGATGTGATAGGCCAGTGCCCGACAGCCTTCCGCCAGTGCCTTCTGGGTCATCAGCATGCGGCGCACATCCGGGTGCACGATGATGGGGTCGGCATCCTTGTCCGGCGTCACCGGGCCGGTGGGCGCACGCATCTGCAGGCGGTCTTTCGCGTAGGCAAGGGCTCCCTGGAACGCCAGCTCCGCCGCCGCCAAGCCTTCGATACCCACATCCAGCCGCGCCGCATTCATCATGGTGAACATACAGGCCAGACCCGCATTGGGCTGCCCTACCAGCCAGCCTTTGGCGCCATCGAAATTCAGCACGCAGGTGGGCGACGCCTTCAGTCCCATTTTCTTTTCGATCGACGCACAGGTGACCGCGTTGCGCGCGCCAGGGTTATTACCCGCGTCCGGCAGAAACTTGGGCACCAGGAACAGGCTGATACCCTTCGGCCCCTTGGGTGCACCAGGCAGGCGGGCCAGCACCAGGTGGATGATGTTGTCGGCGTAATCGTTTTCGCCCTGGGTGATGAAGATCTTGGTGCCGGTGATGGCGTAGGAACCGTCGGCCTGGGGCTCGGCCTTGGTCTTCACCAAGCCCACGTCGCTGCCGGCGTGAGGCTCGGTGAGGCACATGGTGCCCGTCCACTCCGCCGATCCCAGCTTGGGCAGGTACTGCTCTTTCAACTCTTCGCTGGCGTGGGCCTCGATGGCGCGGATGGCACCGTGGGTCAGGGTGACGATGGCGCCCCAGGCAATGTTCGCGGTGAAGCACATCTCGTGGAAGATGATGTTGAGGCTGTGGGGAAGCCCCTGGCCACCCCAGCGCGGATCGATGGCAATGGTGGCCCAGCCGTTATCACGGAACGCCTGAAACGCTTCCTTGAAGCCGGGAGGCGTGGTCACGACGCCGTTGTCCCAATGGGCACCATGCTCATCCCCTGGCACCCGCAGAGGCGCCAGCTCATTCTCGGTGAACTTGGCGCCTTCACCCAGGATGGCGTCGATCAGGTCGCGGTTCACATCGCTGTAGCCCAGCCCCTGATACTGCTGCTCGGCGTTGAACACTTCGTGTACCAGAAACTGCATGTCACGGACGGGGGCTTTGTACTGCGGCATAGGGACATCCTCGCACGGTCTGTTGGGGGAAGCATGGCCGGCGCGCGCGCAGATTTCCACACTGCGACGCAACATCGAACCAGCGGATCGGCTCAGGGGCGGGATTATTGCGACTGGTGCAGTCTGAAGCAATCGATTGAATAACTGACTCAGGAGTCAGTCCGAATTCGCTTTTGATTTGTCCGTTTGACGCTGACGAGGAAGGGACACCGCTGCCAAGCCAAAGCTGCGCAGCGGTGTCGGATCGGTTCAGAACACGTAGTTCAGACCGAGCAGGGTTTTGCGGTCGGAGTTCTTGATGCCGGGCGGCACTTCATCCGTGTGCTTGATTTCGTAGGAAATCGAGCCCCACAGGCTGCCGTTGATCTGGACTTTCAGGCGCGTCAGTGACTTGGTGATGGTTTTCTCTTCACCGAGTTCCGTACTGAAATCCTCGTCGAACACAGCCCGCTCGGTGATGTTCCAGACGTACTGGGCACCGAGACGCACCATACCTTCTTCCTCGGCGTCTCCGCTTTCTTCAACTTCGCTGTAGCGGTAACCAGGGCCGATATCGGCCTTGAGGTTGTGCTGCGGCGTTTCGATCAACTGACGTCCATAGCCAAGCGAGATGGCCGTTTCGTAGGCATAGCCACTGAAGCGATCATCGGTGTGCTCCAGCAGGCCGAACAGAAAGGATTTTTCTGTCAGCTTGTAGTCGGCCCGAGCGGAGGCAAAATATTTTTCTGCCGTGCGGATATCTTCGCCTTCATCATCTTCGCCGACTTCGTTGTCGCCTTCGAGCTTGAAGGTGTTGCGCCACACTTTGCCGTCACGCTCGGCCTTGGACTTGCCGCTGAAATTGGTGGCGTTGGTGTTGCCGGAACTTTGCGAATAATTCAGGGTGACTTCGCCGCCCCAGAGTTTGTCGGCGGGCGCGTCTTCTGCCATCAGGGAAAGCGGCGTTGCGGCTGCCAGTAGCGCAGCAGGGAGAGAAACCTTTTTCATTTTTATGCTCCTTGAAAAAGAAAAAACCCTGCCAGCGGGAGTTCGCTGGCAGGGTCTCATCAGGGGATATTACTCTTTGTAGCTGGCGGAGATCACTGCAACCACGCGACGGTTCTGCTTGCGGCCTTCCGCAGTGTCGTTGCTCGCAACCGGTTTTTCTTCGCCGAAACCGATCGGGTTGATGCGGTTGGCATTGATGCCGTAACGGGTAACCAGCTGGGCCTTCACGGATTCAGCACGCTTCTGGGACAGCTGCTTGTTGAACTCGTTGGAACCCTGAGCATCCGTGTGACCTTCGATATTGATGGCAACGGCCGGGTATTTCACCAGGAAGTCAGCCAGTTTCTTGATTTCAGACTGATACTGTTCGGCGATCTCGGCAGAGTTGGTGGGGAACTGGATCTGCAGCTCCACGCTTTCTTTCTGGAAGCGGCAGCCGGTTTCGTCAACAGCGGTGCCAGCGGGTGTGCCTGGGCAGGCATCCTTGCTGTCGACCACGCCATCAGCATCAGAATCCAGCTCACAGCCAGTGGCGTCAACCTTCACGCCAGCCGGTGTGCCGGGGCATTTGTCGTTGGGGTCAACCACGCCGTCACCGTCGCTGTCCAGCGGAGCGGCAACTACAGCAGCAACCGGTGCAGGCTCGGGTTTCTTCTCATCCTTGCCACCGAAGGTGTAAGCAACACCCAGACTTACCAGGCCATCATCATAGTCGTCGTCAGTGCTGTGAGACGCGATCAGCTCGCCATTGACAGACAGCGCCTTGGTGACGAAGAAGCGCGCGCCCGCACCCAGGTTCAGCTGGGTATCGTTGTCGCTTTCGTATTCACCGTTGCCGGCGCCCATGACCAGATAGGGCTGCAGGCGGGATTCGGGCATGAAGTAGTACAGCGCATTGAAGCCGTACTTCTTGAAATCGTAGTAGTTGTCAGAGGTGCTGCTGTCGCCGGTGATTTCGGTGCCAGTCTCGTTGTAGTACAGCTGCGCAGCCCAGTTGGGCGTCAGGCGGTATTCACCGTTGAGGCCGTAGGTTACACCGTCATTCAGCTCGCGCTTGGAATCGGACACTGTGTAACCAGCGAAAGGATTGATAGTGACAGAGCCGACCTTGGCTTCGGCGTGTACTTGAGTGGCCAGCACAGCAGCGCTGAGGGGAAGCAGTATGCGTTTCATGACGATCTCCTTGTTTCCTATCGGTGATGCGCATACTAAACAGCTTTTTTTGAATTCACCACCCACCTGAACCAAAAAAGGGCCGGGATTATGGCTCCGGCCCTATAGTGCTGACGTTAGAACAAAATATCAGCTTTCCACCTGAGCGATGCCCGCCAGCTTTTTGGCATACCATTTCTTGCGTTCGACGTTCATGCCGCGCAGGATCTGGATGCGCTGGGCCTGGGGTGAACCGGCTCCGTGCATGGATTCGGTGAGATAGCCCACGGCGTTGCGGCCCAGGGTCATGTTCTCGATCAGCCGTAACATCTTGACACGATCTTCCACCGAGATATCGGCGCGACCCTTGAAGTATTTCTTCAGCAGCTCACCGGTTTCTTCAGCGTTGAAGTCCTGTTCCGACGGCAGTGTCACCATCAGGCCACCGGCCAGATCCTGCGCCAGCCGCGAGATTTCATACGGAAAACGGGTGACGTTGTGCTTGCACACGTTGGCCAGCATGCCGTCGTTGATCCACGCGCCGGACGGCAACTGCGTCGATTCATGCGCCGACGCGATGGACGAGGAATAGATGGTCTCGTTCAAGTGGGTCATTTCCACCAGCTTGTCGCGGATGTGGGACACTTTTTCCAGCCCGTTGTATTCCGCGATGGTGGCGGCGGCACCGACCATCACATCCCCCAGGCCGGTTTTGCAGACGTAGCTGGCGCGGTGATAGTTGGTGAAGCGCTCGACCATGGGTGCGGCGAATTCATATTCACCGTCCATGAACACGTGTTCCCAGGGAATGAACACGTTGTCGAATACGGCGAGCACTTCCTGACCGGCGAACTGGGCGTTGCCCTGGTCGATGCTGCCCTCTTCCATGGAGCGCGTGTCGCAGGATTGGCGACCATATATGTACGTGAGGCCTTCGGCGGTCAGCGGCACCACACCGATCACGGCGAAGTCCTTATCCTTCTCGGAGAGACGCATGGTGGGCAGCACCATCATCCAGTGGGAATTCAGGCCGCCGGTCATGTGCGCTTTGGCGCCGGTGACGAACAGGCCGCGCTCGTTGCGATGGGTGACGTGCATGAACAGGTCTTTATCCGCCTGCTCGTGAGGTGCCAGGCTGCGATCGCCTTTCGGATCGGTCATGCCGGCGGCGATGATCTGATTGTGATTCTGCAGTTTTTCCAGGAACACCAGAAACCGCTTGTGATATTCCGTGCCGTGGGCCTGGTCGATGTCGTAGGTGATGGAATGCATCACGCTGATGGCGTCGAGGCCGGCGCAACGCTGGAAGCAGGTGCCGGTGAGCTGACCCATCTTGCGCTGCATGCGGTTCTTCAGCACCAGATCCTTGGGGCTGTGGGGAATGTGCAGGAAGCGGTTGATGGATTTGCCGGTCAGGTGACTGGTGGCGCCGGCGAGTTCGGGCTCGCGCTGGGCCAGGTCGTAGGATTCTTTCAGGGCGTTGATGGACGGGCGGATCATGGGGTGATCGGTGGGCTCGGCAATGCGCTCGCCGAACAGGTACACGTCCAGATTGCGACCCCGCAGGCTTTTCACGTAGTCGTCGCCGGTGACGATGGGTTTGAATCCGGCCCAGCGCTCTTCCGCACTGGGTTGGGCCCGCAGCGGTTGGTTCAGCATCTCGTTCATGGCTCTCTCTTCCTCTCCACATCTGCATGACCAAAAGGTCACCAAGAATACCATGGGGACACGATCCATGTCCTCGGCCGAGAACGTCAGCGGGTGTGTCAGCCGAGGTCATTGCAATGTGGAATTCAGCGCTGTGGCACTGCGGGGGCAGGCGGCCTGGGTACCTGCTGCTGAAGGGCGCGGTTCACCGGGGGACTGCGCGATCCTTTCTGCTCCATTTCTGTGAACCGACGTTCAGGATGACGCATTTTTGCACCTTCATGGCGGCACTCGCGTGCATCAAGTTGGGTAATGCGGGCGAAAGCGCGTTCCTTCCTGGAGCAAAGCGGGTTGAGGCGCGCCTGCATTCCGTCGGCCGAACAAAAACTTCTTGGGAAATCAGCAAAATGGCGTGCCGGTTTGAATTCTGGCAAATGCTTTGCTTTGGCTCTGTGCAAATGCTGCACGACAGCAGTCATTCCACTCTTGAAGGCAGGTGGAGATCCCTTGATGAATGCAGTTGCAGAATCTCCGGTGGTCGTGGTCAATCCTGTGCTGGACGACGTGCTGCAAGACGCTCCCATCATTATTGTGGGCACCGGCCCGGTCGGCATCCGTTGTGCGGAAGAGCTGTTGTCCCGTGGCTACCGGGGGCGCATCGTGATGTTTGGCGACGAGCCCTGGCAACCCTACAACAGGATCAAGCTGTCGTCGTTGCTGGCGGGCGACATCCGCATCGAGGCCATCGCCAACAACGTGCGGTTCGCCGCCGGCGGACGGCTGGTGCAGCACCTCAGCTGTGCCGTCAAAGCCCTGTTCCCCGAGGACAAGACCGTACTGGATGCCAGCGGCAACCTCCATCGCTACGCCAAGCTGATTCTTGCCGTGGGATCGCGTGCGCACGTTCCCGACATCAGCGGCGTGGACAAGGCCGGCGTTTTCACTTTTCGCGATCTGCGCGATACCGAAAGCCTGCTGGCACGAACGATGCGCTGCCAGCGAGTGGTGGTTGTGGGGGGCGGGCTGCTGGGACTGGAGGGCGCCCGCGCGCTGCAACGCGGTCACACCGACGTGACGCTGGTACAGCAGGCACCGCGGCTGCTGAATCGTCAGCTGGATGATGAAGGCGCACATCTGCTGAGAAAGCGGGTGGAGGCGCTGGGGATTACCGTGCGTACCGGCAGCGGCCTGGGTGCCATTCTGGGCGACAGCCGGGTAAAGGCAGCACAGCTGCGGGATGGCACCGAACTGCCCTGCGACACGCTGTTGCTGGCCACCGGTATCAGTCCCAACGTGGAACTGGCCCGACGGGCCTGGATAAAAGTGCGTAACGGCATTCTGGTAGATGATCAACTGCAGACATCGGCGCCAGACGTTTACGCAATCGGCGAGTGCGCCGAACACCGGGGACAGACCTACGGCCTGGTGACGCCGGGCTACGAACAGGCCGCAGTGCTGGCGGAGGTGCTGACGGGCGGTTCCGCGCGCTACCAGGGTTCCGTCAGCCTGGCCCAGTTGAAAGTGGTGGGCGAAGCCGTATTCAGCCTGGGCGATGCGGCGGAACCGCCACCCGAGCCCCGTCAGCGCGAAATCATTTACCGCGATCCGGAGCAGGCGATCTACCGCAAGGTGGTCGTGAGGAAGGGCTGCTTTTCCGCTGCGCTGGCCGTGGGCGAATTTCCGGAATCCCGTCGGCTGCAGGAAGCGGTGCAGAGCCGGCGCACGCTGCACTGGTGGGAAGAATGGCGCTTCCGCCGCACCGGTCGCTTCTGGTCCGAAGGCAGCATGGCGGATGTAGCCCAATGGCCCGCCGATGCCATCGTCTGCCAGTGCATGGGCGTGTCACGAGGCCGGTTGAGTGAGGCCTTGGGTGCGGGCTGCAGTTCCGTCGAGTCGATATCGGCCCGCACTGGCGCTGGCACTGTCTGCGGCGGCTGTAAACCGCTCTTGCAGAATCTTTCCGGTGACAAGGCAGCTGCGACCGCCGCGCCCGATGCTCTGCCCCTGTGGGTCGGCAGCACCCTCGGCTGCCTGCTGTTCCTGGCCTGGTCACTACTCCCCCCGCTGCAGGTACCCGCAAGCGTCCAATCCGGATTTTCTTTGGCCGCACTGTGGAATGACAGCCTGTTCAAACAGATCAGTGGTTTCACCCTGGTGGGACTGACGGCGATCGGTTTGCTGATGAGTCTGCGCAAACGCCTGCCGCGCATACGGTGGGGAACATTTTCCAACTGGCGCACGCTGCACGTTCTGCTGGGTGTTCTTTGCCTGTTGCTGCTGATCCTGCATACAGGACTGAACCTTGGCGCGAATCTGAATTTCCTGCTGATTCTGAATTTTCTGGCACTGACGACGCTGGGTGCTGTGGCGGGCCTGATCCTGGGCCAGGAACACCGGCTGCGCCCCGCCACCAGCCGCCGACTTCGCAGCCTGATGCTGTGGAGTCACATTGTTGCCGCCTGGCCCTTCCCGGTGTTGCTCGGCTTCCACGTGCTGTCGGTTTACTACTTTTGAGGATCGGGATGAGCAAGCGTGCGGTATGGCTGATATGGGTGACGGGTGTGCTGGTACTGAGCGGCTATTACAGTTTCCGCCTGTTCGCCAGCGAAGATCAGGAGGCGTTTGTGATCGGGCCGGCCACCCACGGCCACCATCAGATCGAACTGGCCTGTGCCACCTGCCACACCAGTGCGTTCGGCGGCGGTGAAGTGCTTCAGCAGGCCTGCGTGAATTGCCATGGCAAGGAGTTACAGGCTGCCGACGATTCACACCCGAAAGCCAAGTTCACCGATCCCCGCAATGCCGACCGGCTGGAACACCTGGACGCCCGCCAGTGCGTGGCTTGCCATCGGGAGCATCAACTGGAACAGACCGGCGCCATGGGCGTGACCCTGCCACAGGATTTCTGTTTCCTGTGCCATCAGGACATCGCCGAGGATCGACCCAGCCATCAGGGCATGGCATTTGACACCTGCGCCAGTGCCGGCTGCCACAACTATCACGACAATCAGGCGTTGTACGAGGATTTCCTGACCAAGCATGGCCAGGAGCCGGATATCAAGGCCCTTGCCCGTATCGTGCAGCGTTCCGATATCGCGCTGAAGCATCCTCATCATCAGCCGGGCAAGGCATTGCGTGCAGCTGACGCGAATGCAGGCGCGCTGGAGGATACCGTGCTTGCGGACTGGCTCAGTTCTGCCCACGCCCAGGCAGGCGTGAACTGCAGCGGCTGTCACACCGCCACACCGGCAGCCAGCGCGAAAGCCTCTCCCCCGTCACCCCAGGATTGGGTCGACAAGCCTTCCATTGCCATCTGCCAGGGCTGCCACGGGGAAGAAACCGCAACGTTCTACCAGGGCAAGCACGGCATGCGCCTGGCACCGAACCTGTCGCGGACGCTCACGCCCATGACGCCCTCGCTGGGCCGGCTGACGTTCAATCCGGACGCAGCCCATCGCGAACTCACCTGCGCCAGCTGCCACGACCCGCACAGCGTGGATGTGCGCGAGGCTGCCGTGGACAGCTGCCTGGGCTGCCACGCCGACACCCATTCCCTGGCGTACCAAAACTCGCCCCATTTTCAACTCTGGCAGGCAGAACTGGCAGGCACCGCCGCGCCTGGCAGCGGTGTCAGTTGCGCGACCTGCCACATGCCCCGCGAATCACACACGACGAGCGGCATGCAACGCGTTCTGGTGAACCACAACCAGAACGCCAATCTGCGCCCCAACGAAAAAATGATCCGCGGCGTGTGCCAGAACTGCCACGGCCTGACCTTTGCGATCGACGCACTGGCCGATCCGCACTTGCTGCAAACCAATTTCACCGGCCGTCCGGCGCACCACATCGACAGCGTTGACATGGCTATTCGAAGGCTGCGTGAAAGTAACGCGACAGAAACTGCATCACCTGAACACATTCAACCCTGAAGACCAGAGAGAGGAGAACACCATGACCATCAAATCCACCATCGCCAAAGGCGCTGCACTGAGCCTGACAGCCCTCGCCCTTACCGCCTGCTCCGACGGCAACAAGGGCGGCATCCAGCCACAGGATCTCACCGACATGCTGCATCTGGTGATGGAATCCGACCGCGCGGTTTATACCAAGCAGGTCGTGAACCGTCTCACCAAGGATGAGCAGGTCATCAAGGCCAGCGAACACTTCATGGACGAAAAAGCGCTGCCGCTGCCGGCGCAGATGTTCCGTTTCGGCGCCGAAACCGTGGCTGGAAAGACCGATAAATTTTCCTATTCGCTGCAATCGCTCTGGCCGATCAACAAGCAGAACGCACCGCGCACCGATCTGGAAAAAACCGGCCTGCAGTTTGTCGTCGACAATCCCGGCCAGAATTTCTATGGCGAAGAAACACTCGGCGGCGTGAAGTATTTCACGGCAGTGTACGCCGACGTTGCCGTCGCGCCGGTCTGCGCCAGCTGCCACAACGAACACAAGGACACACCGCGAAAGGATTTCAAGATTGGGGATGTCATGGGCGGCGTCGTGATTCGCGTGCCCATGGGCTCGTGACGCAGCCCGATCCCGTCCGATTCGACGCGACATTTCATGACAGGAGGAAGCTGCGATGACCGCCGACAGCAAACGCAATCTGCACCGGATCCTCTTTCCAATGGCACTGCCATTCGCATTGAGTGCCTGCAGTAACCCGGATCCCGTGCTGGAGCAAGGCAAAGTGGTTTGGGAAGGCACCTGCAAAGTGTGTCATCTCAACGGCATGGCCGGCGCTCCCAAAATGGGCGACGCCCTTGTCTGGAAAAATCGCATTGCGCAAGGAAACGCGGTGCTGGTGGATCACGCGCTCAACGGATTTGAGGGCAACCACGGCACCATGCCGGCACGGGGCGGCAACGCCAACCTGACCGACAGCGAGGTGGCGGCGGCCGTCAGCTACATGGTGTCGCAAAGCCAGTGAACATTCAGCCTGATCAATCCCACCCAACATCAATGAGAGACTATCGACATGACACCCGAACAGATCCAACTGGTACAAGGCAGTTTCGCCAAGGTTGCCCCCATCGCTGATACCGCAGCGGCCCTGTTTTATAGCAACCTGTTTACTGCCGATCCCGCCCTCAAGCCGCTGTTCAAGGGCAACATGGAAGAACAGGGCAAGAAGCTGATGCAGATGATCGCCGCCGCCGTGGGGAAACTGACGGATCTGGACACCCTGGTGCCGATCCTGCAGAACCTGGGCAAGCGTCACGTGGCCTATGGGGTGAAGCCATCCCACTACGACACGGTGGGTGGCGCGCTGCTACTGACCCTGGAGCAGGGCCTGGGTGACGCTTTTACGCCAGACGTGAAAGCTGCCTGGACGGTTGTCTATGGCGTTATGGCCAAAACCATGATCGACGCTGCGAATCTGGTGGAAGCCTGATCAGTTAGGCTCACCCCGGTGGTGCTCGACTTCCAGCGTCTGCCGGTACTTCTGGGTCAGCTGGATGAAGCGCGGGGTCTGGCCGGCGTCCTCGTAGATCGGGTCGCCGTACTCGTCCTGGGCAATCTGTTTATCGCCGCGCTCATAGGGAAAGGACTCCCGCAGCTGCTGCAGGGCGAAGCACAGCAGATCCGTGAGCAGCTGCTCTTCGGTGCAGTCGGGGTACATTTCCTTCAGGGCGAGTATCTGGGACGCTTCTTTCAGGGGCAGGTGGATGGAGAATTCGCGCTGGGTGCGTTCGCCGCGGCTGGCGTTTTCCCAATGCTGAACCAGATCTTGGATGCGCATAGTGTCCTCCAGTGATGCAGTGACAACCTTGGCCTGCCCTGGCGCTCACAATGACAGGAATTCCGGCTGTCCATAGTGTTCAGTGTAGTCCTGCCCGGCGGACTTTTAACGGTAATTTTTACAGTGGAGTTTTTCCAAATGTGACAGCCTTTGCGCTTTGACTGCGGCGCACGCCGGCCTTTACAGACGGCGCCGGATTTGTTGCACTCAACTGCCCTCCCCCGCGAGAACCGCCATGACAATAAGAATCGAAAAGCAGGGCCCGGTGACGACCGTGATCCTGGATCGGCCCCAGGTGCGCAATGCCGTGGACGGCCCCACGGCCCAGGCACTGGCGGATGCCTTTCGCCAGTTCGACGCCGATGACAGTGCGGCAGTGGCCGTGTTGTGCGGCAACGGCAATTTCTGCGCCGGTGCCGATCTGAAAGCCGTGGCCAGCGCCGGGCAGATGAACCGTCTGGACGCGGAAGGCGATGGCCCCATGGGCCCCAGCCGCATGCTGCTGAACAAACCGGTGATTGCCGCCATCGAAGGCCATGCGGTGGCCGGCGGCGATGAACAGGCCGAGCAG
>JAGUVW010000074.1 GCA_020062665.1 Pseudomonadales bacterium | reverse complement strand
GATCGGGATTCCGGACCATCGGCGGCCATGGATGGCCGCTGTTGAGCGTCCCATGGATGGGCTTGAAGCGTGTCCGGAATCCCGATCCCACTCGCAGATTCCACTGTCGCACACCCAACCAAATCTCCAAAAAAATCTTACTTGGTGTCGAGCGGCTCGAAACTTTTCACCAAATCATCAACCGCCTTCACCCGCGCCAAAAACGGCTCCAGCTTGTCGAGCCGCAACGCGCATGGGCCGTCACATTTGGCATTATCCGGATCGGGATGCGCTTCCAGGAACAGCCCCGCCAAACCCTGCGACATGCCCGCCAGCGCCAGCTCGGTCACCTGGGCACGACGGCCACCCGCCGCTTCCGCCAGACCGCCCGGCATCTGCAATGAATGAGTGACGTCAAAAAACACCGGCGCACCGAATTCCTTCATGATGCCGAAGCCCAGCATGTCCACCACCAGGTTGTTGTAACCGAAGCTGGAGCCACGCTCGCACAGAATCACCTTGTCGTTGCCCGCCTCTTCGCACTTTTTGATGATGTGTTTCATTTCGCGCGGAGCCAGAAACTGCGCTTTCTTCACGTTGATGATGGCGCCGGTTTTGGCCATCGCCACCACCAGATCGGTCTGCCGGGATAGAAACGCCGGCAATTGGATGATGTCGCACACCTCGGCCACCGGCGCAGCCTGATACGGCTCGTGCACGTCGGTGATGATGGGAATATTGAAGGTCTTTTTGATCTCTTCGAAAATTTTCAGGCCGGCATCCAGGCCAGGGCCGCGATAGGAATTCACCGAGGAACGGTTGGCCTTGTCGAACGACGCCTTGAATACATACGGAATGCCCAGCTTCTGCGTCACCTTCACATAGGTTTCCGCCACTTTCAGCGCCATATCGCGGGATTCCAGCACGTTCATGCCACCGAACAGCACGAACGGCAACGGGTTACCCATGCGGATCTTGCCCAGCTCGATGATCTTTTGCGCTGTGACCTGTTGTAAGTGTGCGCTCATGGCATGATGCTCCTAGCGTTGATCCTTGTGCGCTTTGACGGCCTTGATGTACCCGGTGAACAACGGATGGCCGTCACGGGGCGTCGAGGTGAATTCCGGGTGGAACTGACAGGCCACGAACCAGGGATGGTTGGGCACTTCGATCATTTCCACCAGGCTGTCGTCCATAGAACGGCCGGCGACCCGCAGGCCCGCCTTTTCCAGTTCCGGCACGTATTTGTTGTTCACTTCGTAGCGGTGACGGTGGCGCTCGGAAATCACGTCCTTGCCATAGAGTTCGAACGACTTGCTGCCCTTCACCAGCCGGCAGTCCTGCGCACCCAGGCGCATGGTGCCACCCAGATCGGACGCCTCGCTGCGGGTTTTCACCGAGCCGTCTTCTTCCACCCATTCGGTGATCAGGCCCACCACGGGGGTGCGGGCGTTCTTGTTGAATTCGGTGCTGTGCACGTCGTTGAGGCCGGCCATGTTGCGGGCGTATTCGATCACCGCCAGCTGCATGCCCAGGCAGATGCCCAGGTAAGGCACGCCATGTTCGCGGGCGTAACGGATCGCGGCGATCTTGCCTTCGGTGCCACGCTTGCCGAAGCCGCCGGGTACCAGGATGCCGTCGTACTGCGCCAGTTTTTCCACGCCGTCACGCTCGATGTCCTCGGAATCCACGTAATCGATATTGACGCGGGTGCGGGTCTGGATGCCCGCGTGCAGCAGGGCTTCGTTGAGGGATTTGTAGGCGTCTGCCAGATCGGTGTATTTGCCCACCATGGCAATGGTGACTTCGTGCTGGGGATTCAGCTGGGCATCCACCACGCGGGTCCATTCGGACAGGTCCGCCGGCTTGCACTTGAGCTGCAATTTTTCCACCACGAAATCGTCGAGGCCCTGGGCATGCAGCACGGACGGGATTTTATAAATGGTATTCACATCCTGCATGGCAATGACCGCGCGCCGTTCCACGTTGGTGAACAGGGCGATCTTGTCGAGGGAGGAATCCGGAATCTTGTGATCGGAGCGGCACAGCAGCACGTCCGGCTGCAAGCCGATGGAGCGCAGTTCCTTCACCGAGTGCTGGGTGGGCTTGGTCTTGGTCTCGCCCGCCGTTTCGATGTAGGGCACCAGGGTCAGGTGAATGAACACGGAATTGCTGGAACCCAGCTCCACCCGCAGCTGGCGCACCGCTTCCAGGAACGGCTGGGATTCGATGTCGCCCACGGTGCCACCGATTTCCACCAGCAGAACGTCCACACCCAGCTCGTTGTTGACGATGCGGTTCTTGATCTCGTCGGTGATGTGGGGGATGACCTGGATGGTGGCGCCCAGGTAGTCACCGCGACGCTCTTTCTCGATGACGTCCAGGTAGATGCGGCCGGAGGTGAAGTTGTTGCGCTTGGTCATCGTGTTGCGGATGAAGCGCTCGTAGTGGCCCAGGTCCAGGTCGGTTTCGGCGCCATCGTTGGTCACGAAGACCTCGCCATGCTGGTAGGGGCTCATGGTGCCGGGGTCGACGTTGATGTACGGGTCCAGTTTCATCATGGACACCTTGAGACCGCGTGCTTCCAAAATAGAGGCCAGGGAGGCAGCTGCGATTCCCTTGCCCAGGGAAGACACAACACCACCCGTCACAAAAATGTATTTTGTCATCGACGTACCAGTGTGAGCGGAGAATGGAAACAGGTTGCGCGGCGGCCCGGCGGAATTCGGGGCCGGGCTCAGGATGGGAGGCAAGTTTACCCGATCAGGGCGGCTGACTCAAACGCAGTGGATGGCGAGCAGGTTCCTGAAGGGGAAGGCGGTTCTGCACACGCCATGAACCCATCCATGGGAGCTGCACAGCGACATCCCTGTCGCTGAGCGTGCAGAACCGCCTTCCCCTTCAGGAACCTGCTGAGCTTTTCAGCGCTGGCGGCTGCCAGTCCAGCCAGAGCGCGTCGGCGGGTTCCACCGGTTCGAATCCCTGGCTCACCAGCAGGCCCGGCAGCCCCGCCAGCTCATCCCCGCAATACAGCAGCGGCCAGCGCTCCCGCCACCAGGGCGGTACCTCGCAGGCCTGCAACCAGTGTTTGAGGGAGTTGGTGGCCCGGCCCATCGGCTTCAGGCGCTCGCCGCCCTGGCGCAGGCGCAGGACAAGCGGCCCCTGCTGCAAGCGGGTGCGGGAGAAGGCCACGCCATGCAGGGGCATGTGAACAATCCGGCCTCCCGCCCAGGGCAACCCCTCCGCGGCCAGTTGATCCTGCCTAACGGTCAGTTCCACCACATCCGGCGCCGGCAACAGGGGCAGGCAATAGAGCGCATGGCGAAACCGGCGCAGGCAGTGCGCGCCCCAGTGCAGCTCCGGCTGGGCATCATCGGCAGCGGGCACCAGGTCGTCCAGCACCCGCTGCAGCTGAGCCTCGCTGGGCAAGCTGGCTCCCTGCAGACGAATCCAGTAGCGCAGCAGATTGCGGGCGCGCCGCTGTGGCAGACCCGCCAGTAGCTGCACCGGCAAAGGCTCGCCGGGCTGGCACTGGCCGGCGCCGTCCAGCTCCGCCAGATCATCCAGCAGCTCTGCTGCCTCCCGGCTCAGGCGGGCAGAACGGGACACGGTCTGATTCAGCTGGGGCCAGCGCGAACGCAGGCGCGGCAACGCCTCCTGACGCAGAAAATTTCGTTCAAACACCTGATCCTGATTGGAGGGGTCGTCAATCCAGCGCAGCCTGTGCTGGCGGGCGTAGTCTTCCAGCAGCACCCGATCCTGCTCCAGCAGCGGCCGGCCGATCAGCAGCCCTTCATTGCGGGACAGCACGCCCATTCCCCCCAGCCCCAGCGGCCCACTGCCCCGCAACAGACGCTGAAACAGGGTTTCCACCTGATCGTCCCGATGATGGGCCAGCAGCAGCAGATCATCGGCGCCGACGTGACGGCGGAAGGCACCATAACGTGCCGCGCGAGCGGACTGTTCCAGGCTGGCCTGGGACTGATCCACCGCTACTGTTTCGGCGCTGAAAGGAATCTGCCAATCCCGGCAAACGTGGGCGCAGTGCTGCTGCCAGTCATCGGCGGCGGATTGCAGTTGATGATTCACATGCAGGGCGATGACAGGAATACCAGGCTGCTGCCGCTGCCATTCCCGCACCAGGTGCAGCAGCACGGTGGAATCCAGGCCGCCGCTGAAACCGATCACCACACGGGACACTCCCGGCACAGTGGCCAGGAGCGTTTCGATCAGGTCGGGATGAACAGACGTGGGCACGGCAGCGTTTCCAAAGGGAGTGTCAGAAACACTACCGCGCCCGGCGGGATTTGCAACCGGATTTCAGGCTGCACTTTTCAGCATGCAAGGGCCCGCTTGCGCCGCACCAGCGCAATGCCGATCACCAGCAGGGTGAGCAACAGCGGCACGCCGGCGATATTGATCAGCTTGAGTTTGAAATCGAGCTGGTCGATATCCTTGTTGAGCTGGTGCTGCACTTCACGCAACTGCTTGCGGATGCTGAGCTTTTCCTGCTGGAACTTGAGCAGGTCGGCCTGCATTTCCGGGGTCAGGGTGACCACGTTACCGTCTTCGCCCTGTTGCTGCTGCAGTTGCGCCAGTTTGCCTTCGATATCCTGCAGACGCGCGTTGAGGGATTCTTCCACCTGCTGGAATTCCGCTTCTGCCTCACGCTGCATTTCCTTCACCACGGTGAACGGGCGGAAGAAGCGGCCACGGCCGCGGATGGTGGACAGATCCGCACTGCCGGACAGGATGTCCACGGCGTTAAACAGGAAGTCACCGTTGTCCGCGAAGGGCTGCATCACCTGCTGGCCGAAGAACTGGTGCATCTGTACCCACAAGCGGTCGCTGAGCATATCGGTGTCCGCCACGATCAGCACGTTGATGGGTTTGCGCGAGGTTTTCAGGAACTCGGCGGGCGCCCCATCGGCAGACGCTTCCTTGGTATCTTCCTGTTTCGGCTCGGCTTGCTTCTCGGCAGCGTCGCCGGATTCATCCTTGGCTTCCGCTTCTTTCTTCGGTGCGCCCTCGGGGAACGCCGTGCTCACGTCGCCGCTCACCCGCGCCGCCAGCGCATATTTTTCGCCGGTGGGCGCAAAGCCCTGCATCAGCGTACGCGGATCCTGCAGCATGGTCAGCTTGCTGATGTCGATGGGCATGGCGTATTCGGACGTCTGCATCACCGGTTCGAACGTGGTCTTGGCGTCCTTCACGGGCATGAGGAAACCGGTCGTGGAGTAGTGAACAGTTTCCAGCTTGCCCACCATCACGTCGTCGCGCTTGATGTTCTGGTCGCTGAGTTGGAGGATGCCCAGGTGACGCACCGGCGGCATGCCCTGCCCCATCCCCACCTGCAACGCTAGTTGTGCATCGCCGATGAATTTCGACTTGTCATACTCCACGCCCCAGGCCTTGAACAGTTTGGCAAGATCGGAGCTGCGCTCGGACGGCTCCATGCTCATGGCCTTGTCCTGCTCGGCAAACGGATCGACGAAAATCAGTGCATGACCACCATTCAACACATACTGGTCGATGGCGAACTGCATGGCATCGGATACGTTCTTGGGATGAATCACCAGCAGCAGCGGATATTCATCGGCACTGATTTCCTGCTCGTTGCCGGTGAGATTGACCACTTCAAACAGTTGCTGCAGCTGACCCATGATGGCCCAGGGCATGGAGGGCTGGCGGGTCATGAAATCAAAGCCGCCGCTGACTTCCAGGCTGGTGAGCAGCGCGATCCTGGGCTTGCCTTTCTGGCTCACCTGATAGATCAGCTTGGCGATGTCGTACTCCAGCATTTCCTGGCGCTCGGGATTGAAAATCTCGATCACCTCGGTGCGGGGTTCGGCTGTGCTTGATTCACCTTCCACCTTGGGCGGAAACACCTGCGCCACCAGGCCGAAGAACAGTTTGTCATTGCCTGCATTCACAGCCTGCAAACCGGCAGCGGCCGCGCGATCTTCATTTTCCGAGAACGGCTCCGGATCCACCACGTGCAGCTTGATCTTGCCGTTGGCGTTCAGCACGAATTCTTCCAGCAGCTCGCGCACCTGCTTGGCGTACTGGCTCCAGCCCGGCGCATCCTTCGCCACGGTCTGCGAGAAGTAGAGCGTCAGATCCACGGTCTCGGGAATGTCACGCACGATGTTCTTGCTGCCATCAGACAGCGTGTACACACCGCCCTGGGTGAGGTCGAAACGCAGGCCCTTGAAAGCCCAGTCGATAAACAAGGTGGAAAACAGCACTGCAAGCGCCAGAATCAGCAAGCCAGCGCCGGAAAACCATTTTGAAACTCGCATCGCGTCGGCTCCTTCTCAATTCGCTTTTTTCATGTCGATCACGATGGCATTGGCCAGCAGCCAGCCGCCGATCAGGATCAGGAAATACAACAGGTCGCGCAGATCGAGCACGCCTTTGATGATGGAATTGAAATGGGTGAGGAAGCTCAGTGATGCTACCGACGACTTCACTGCATCCGGCATCCAGGCTGGCAGCCAGCCCAGCACGATGTCCATGCCGCTCACCATGAACAGGAAGCACACCACCACGCTGACGATGAACGCAATCACCTGATTCTTGGTGGTGGCGGAAATGCACGCGCCGATGGCCAGCATACTGCCGCCCATCAGCCAGCTGCCCAGATAGCCCGCCACGATCACGCCGTTGTCGGGATCGCCCAGGTAATTCACGGTGATCCAGATGGGGAAGGTCAGCACCAGCGCAATGCCAGTAAAAATCCACGCCGCCAGGAATTTCCCCAGCACCATGTCACGCAGCGTCAGCGGCAATGTCATCAGCAGTTCCAGCGTGCCGGATTTGCGTTCCTCCGCCCACAACCGCATGGACAGCGCCGGCACCAGGAACAGATACAGCCACGGATGGTAGGCAAAGAACGCCCGCAGATCCGCCTGCCCGTTCTGGAAAAAATTGCCGAAGAAAAACGTAAACGACCCCGCCAGCATCAGAAAGATCACGATGAAGACATAGGCCAGCGGCGTGGCTAAATAGCTCGCCAGCTCACGCTTCAGAATCACGCTCAGGCTGTTCATCACGCCACCTCCCTGGTAATGGTGCGGAAGACTTCGTCGAGGCGGCCGCGCTCCACATGCAGTTCATTCACCTGCCATTGCTGCTGCTGGATGACGCGGTTGACCGGCTCGAACAACTGCGCGCCGGCTTTGGGGAAGATCACCAGAGTGTTGTCACCGGCCGCTTCCACGCTGGCCACTTCCGGCAGCGCCGCCAGCAATGGCTGCGCATTGCCCAGCACAGGCAGTCCCAGCGTGATTGCGCCGTGATAGCGGGAGCGGGCTTCGAGTTCCGCCGGCGTGCCATCCGCCAGGATTTTGCCGCCGGCGATGATGATCGCGCGGGTGCAGACAGCAGACACTTCTTCCAGGATGTGGGTGGAGACGATGACGATCTTGTCCTTCGACAGATTGCCGATCAGGTTGCGCACTTCCTGCTTCTGATTGGGATCAAGGCCGTCGGTGGGTTCGTCGAGGATCAACACTTGCGGATCGTGGATGATGGCCTGAGCCAGACCCACCCGGCGCCGGAAACCTTTCGACAGCGTGTCGATGGGCTGATGCAGCACCTTGTCCAGCTGCAGGGCCTGCTTCACCCGTTCCACCCGCGCGCCCAGTTCGGCGCCCTTGAAGCCCCGCACCTGGCCGACAAAACGCAGGAACTGCAGCACGGTCATATCGCCGTAGCTGGGGGCCCCTTCCGGCAGATAACCCACCAGTTGCTTGGCCTTGAGCGGATCGGTGGTGGTGTCGTGGCCCATGATGGTTACCTGGCCCGACGTGGGCGCCAGGAACCCGGTGATCATCTTCATCGTGGTGGATTTGCCGGCCCCGTTGGGCCCCAGAAAGCCCAGCACTTCCCCCGGCTGGACGCGGAAGGACAGGCCATTCACCGCCGTGAACGGGCCAAACTTCTTGGTCAAGTTGTCTATTTTGATCATGGTGTTTCCTTTTCCCGATAACCAATACCGGGCTCCGCAGCAGAGCCTGGCAAGCTGACAAAAAGAGAGGTCGAAAAACCGCCTGTTTGACCGGGGACACCGCAATTGGTTCGCCCCGCAGGCGTGGAATTTGGAACCGGCACTATAGGAAGTGGTTGCCCCGGTTTCAATAGGCGCAGAATTCTGGCCCAGCGGCTTTACCTATTTGTTACAGGCGGGCCGCTGGTTACTTTGCCTACGGCTGACAGAGGCATTAGACTGCAGCGGATTTTGCCTGCTCCCCCCACAGACAAAGGTTGTGCACTGATGCGCTGGTTAGGACTTGATCTGTTGTTTATCTGGTTGTTCCGCAAGTTTCTGTTCCTGATGGTGCGCACTCGGGTGCGGCCCGAGGACATTGCCAGCCTCAACCTCAACCCCTCCCGCCCCGTTTTCTATGTATTGAAGGACGAATCCTTCGCCGACTATCTGGTGGTGGACGAGGAATGCCGCAGCGCCAGCCTGCCCCGTCCGTCTGAAGGTTTGAGCCGCGACGGTTTCGCCCAGCGTCATGCCGTGGTGTTTCTGACCCAGCAAGGCTGGTTCGGCCAGAGCAAGGCCCAGATGCAGCCCAAAAAACTGACAGCGCTGGTGGAATGGCTGGAAAAGAATCCCGAGCAGGATGTGCAGCTGGTGCCCGTGTCCGTGTTCTGGGGCCGCGCGCCCAGCCGGGAAAACTCCATTTTCAAGATCCTGTTTTCCGACACCTGGGGCGTGCCCGGCATGCTGCGCAAGCTGTTCATCATCTTCGCCCAGGGCCGTGAAACGCTGGTGCATTTCAACGAACCGCTGTCCATGCGTCAGGTGTTGAATGAAGGGCTGTCGCAGGAACGCACCACCCGCAAGATCGCCCGCGTGCTGCGCACTCACTTCCGGCGCCAGCGCGAGGCGGTGATCGGGCCAGACCTATCTCACCGTCGCACACTGGTGAACACCATTCTGCGCACCCCCAGCGTCGCAGCCGAAATCGAAGCCGAATCCCGTCGCAACAAAAGCAACGCCAAGAAAGCCCTGGCGAACGCCCGCAGCTACGCCGAGGAAATCGCGGCCGATTATTCCCACCCGGTGATCCGCCTCTATCTGCTGGTGCTCACCTGGCTGTGGAACAAACTCTACGACGGCGTGCAGGTGCACGGCCTCGACCGTCTGATGAAAGTGGCGAAGGACAATGAAATCATTTACGTGCCCTGCCATCGCAGCCACATCGATTATCTGCTGATGTCCTACGTGGTGTACGTGAACGGACTGGTGCCCCCGCACATTGCCGCCGGCGTGAACCTGAACATGCCGGTAGTGGGGCCGATTCTGCGCCGCGGTGGCGCCTTCTTCATGCGCCGCAGCTTCAAGGGCAACCGGCTGTATTCCGCCGTGTTCAATGAATATCTGAATCTGGTGTTCGACCGTGGCTTTTCGGTGGAATATTTTATCGAAGGTGGCCGCAGCCGCACCGGTCGCCTGCTCGATCCCCGCCCCGGCATGCTGAATATGACCATCCGCAGCTTTCTGCGCATCCAGCGTCGCCCCTTCGTGTTCGTGCCGGTGCATTTCAGTTACGAGAAAGTGCTGGAAGGCGGCACCTATCTGGGCGAACTGCACGGCAAGGCGAAGAAGAAGGAATCCGTGTTTGACATCCTCAGCACCCTGCGCAAGATCAAGGGCACCTTCGGCCAGGTACACGTGAACATCGGCGAGCCCATCCACCTGAAAGCGCTGCTGTCGCAAGTGGAACCGGACTGGGAAAAGCAGAACTACGACGACAACGAACCGCCGAAATGGCTCAGCGCCAGCGTGGAAACCCTGGGCAACGAGATCGTCACCCGCATCAACGACGCGGCCGTGGTGAATCCGGTGAACCTGCTGAGCCTCGCCCTGCTGTCGTGCTCCAAGCTGGCCATGGACGAACGCGCACTGGCCGCGCAGCTGGATTTCTATCTGGCATTTCTGCGGCGCATTCCCTACTCCAGCATCGCGGTGGTTCCCAACGTCACTGGCGCCGACATCATCGCTTATTGCGAGCGCATGAATATTCTCAGCCGTCGCAAGCATCCGTTGGGCGATGTGT
The DNA here is from genome assembly GCA_020062665.1 of Pseudomonadales bacterium. Lineage (GTDB taxonomy): Bacteria > Pseudomonadota > Gammaproteobacteria > Pseudomonadales > Ketobacteraceae > Ch67. The sequence goes on along the minus strand of JAGUVW010000074.1, from coordinate 68,388 downwards.
TGCGGTTCGAGGAAGACAACGCCATGTTGATGACCTACTACCGCAACAACATCATCCACATGTTTGCCCTGCTGGCACTGGTGGCCTGCCTGGTGCTGAACAACCGCCGCCTGAAGCGCGACACGCTGGTGCGTCTGACCCAGCAGCTCTATCCCTTCATGCAGACCGAACTCTACATCCACTGGCAGGAACAGGATGTGCCGGAATTCGTCGACAAGTGCGTGACACTGATGATCGAGTTCGGCTATCTGAATGGCAACGACAGGGAAGTGTGGGCGCCGGATTCACGCACCAGCGAAGCCATGCACCTGTCGATCCTGGCTAACACGGTCAAGCAGTCGCTGGAGCGTTTCTACATCACCATCGAGATTCTGCTCAAGTCCGGTTCCGGCAAACTCAAGCGCGCGCAGCTGGAAGAACTCTGCACCCTGCTGGCCCAGCGCATGTCGCTGCTGCACGAATTCAGCGGCCCGGAGTTTTCCGACAAGGCGCTGTTCAAGAATTTCATTCAGGCGCTGCTGAAAAACGGCATGCTGTGGATCGACGAGAACGGCCTGCTGGCGTTCGGCGATCCGCTGAAGCAGTCACACGAGGATGCGCACTCGCTGCTGAGCGCCGATGCGCGGCAGAGTATCCAGCAGATTGCAGAGCTGGATCTGGAGAAGGAACTGCAGCCGCCGGCGGAGGACGAGAAGAAGTAAATCGTCGCGGCCGATTCGTCAGGACATTCAGATTGAGGGAGCCTTGCTGGGCTCTCTCGCAGTCTCCGCATCCTTACTTAGATTTCTATAAACATTCAGCCTTCTTCATTTCGAAATCGACTCCGTGCTAGAGTCCTTGCGCGCTGATCCATCTGGACGGTGCGCATAACGGACATATCATCGATCGCAAGGAGTTCACTCATGAAATCCCCGTTTAAGTGGGCAAGCATTGCTATAGCCCTGTTGCTGGTGGCCTGCGGGGCCAAGTATCTGCCGGCATTGTGGAGTACGCAGTTCGACGTAGAGGAAGGAACATCATTACTCTCCTCGACCGTTACCCGCGAACTGGCAAACGGCTCCATTCGAATAGCCTACCGCCGCGACGTGAGTACCCTGGTGGTGGACACCTATGACAGCGCCGGGAATCGGCTGACACAGGACGAATTCAATTTTCCTGGTTCCTCATTGACTGAATACTACGCCAAACCATTGTTCGCATCCGATGATGAACTCTACTGGTTCGGCCGCGACGCACAGCATTCCGTGAAAATCGATCTGGCGACCAATACCATGCAACCCCTGTCTGACCTGCTGGGTTTGGATCTGGGTGGTGCTGAGGCGTTTGAATTTAATGGCGCCATTCTGCTGGAAAACGGCCAACTGGTTCTGGCGGGTAGCGACCGGTTTGCTTCATCCCACCCACCTGTCGCGCGCGTCGTCGTCATGGATGCCGATGGATCTGTGCAAACCGTAGCGCTGGAAAGTCATCAGCCTTTCACCAATCTGGTCGCCCGCTCCGGCACGGACCAATACCTGGTGCAATCCTTCGTCGGCAATCTTGGATTCCCGATACTATTGCCCACAACCTATCTGGGAGACAGTAATATCCTGGTGGAACAACCGCAAATATCCCAGGGTCGTATCCTGCAGGCGGATCAGAACGGCGCATGGGTAACTCAAATAGGTGGCGCAGGCCTGTTCCGCTATAACGCTGCACTGGAACTTGCACATCAGGATGACAGCCTTCTCGCAATGAAAATCCAGCCAACCTCTGATCAGAACTATCTGATGGCGCAAATGGCGGGCAATACCGGCCTGCGTTATGTGAAAACGGATTCCACCGGCAACTTACTCTGGGAAATCCCCGCTTCCGCCAATGCCACGCTTGATTCAGGCCTGACTGAACAGAACGGCAGAATCCTGCTGTCGGAAACCACCAGAACCCGTGCCAAAAGTGTCCTGGCGCAAGGCAGCGATCCTGTGATGATCCTTCCCATATCCAACGTCACCGCCAAAGTGCGTCACCGCTTGCTGGATGCGGATGGCAAGGAGCTGGCCCGTTTCAGCGAGCCTGATTACAAGGCAACGTTGCAGCGCGACCCAGTCCATGGAAACGACAGCACTGCGCTGGAATTCAGCGCAGGCAGCTGCGAACACACCCAGGCGCTGCTGTTGTCGAGCGGTGATTTCGCCGCCCTGTCACGCTGGTGTACCGACAACAATCCCAACAACGATCAGCAAGCCCTGCATTATTTCAAGCAACCCTGAAAATAAAAACCGGGGCACCGCATGACGGTGTCCCGGTTTCTTCAGCAGCCATCAAATCTGATCAGTTCACTTGCCGATCCCTGCCCGCCCAGTACGGCGCGCGCAGTTCCCGCTTCAGGATCTTGCCCGACGGATTACGCGGCAGCACGTCGATAAAATCCACCGACTTCGGCACCTTGTAACCAGCGATCCGCTCGCGGGCAAACGCGATGATCTGCTCCTGGGTGATGTTCGATCCGGGCTTGCGCACCACGCAGGCTTTCACTGCTTCGCCCCACTTGTCATCGGGCACACCGATCACTGCCACGTCAGCGATGCCTTCCATGCCGAACAGCGCGCTTTCCACTTCCGCCGGATACACGTTTTCGCCGCCGGACACGATCATGTCCTTGATGCGATCCTGCACGTACAGATAGCCGTCTTCATCCAGATAGCCCGCGTCGCCGGTGTGCACCCAGCCATCCACCAAGGTGGATTCGGTGGCGTCGGGGCGCTTCCAGTAACCCACCATGTTCGACGGCGACTTGATGCAGATTTCCCCGATCACGCCGGTGGGCACCAGGTTGCCTTCCGGATCTTTGATGGCGATATCCACGCCGGGGCGGGTCTTGCCGGCGGAACGCATGCGGGGATTGCCGTTAGGGTCGTGATCTTCCGCCGGCAGATAGGTGCCCACGCCGATGGTTTCGGTCATGCCGTACAGCTGGATGAAACCGCACTGGAACACATCCATGGCGCGCTTGAGCAGCGGCAGCGGAATCGGCGACGCGCCGTACACGATATATTTCAGCGGCGAGAAATCCGTTTGCGCACAAGTGGGATCCGCCAGCACGAACTGCATGGCCGCCGGCACGATGAACAGTTTGGAAATACCGAAATCGCGAATCGCCTGCAGACAGCCGCCGGGGGTGAATTCGCTCAGCACCACGTTCTTGGCGCCGGCGTACATGCCGATCAACGCCCAGCCGGTGCCACCGATGTGAAAGTTCGGCATGGCCAGCAGGCTCACGTCCTGGTCGGTCCAGGTGGTCCACTCTTCTTCCGGCTCGCCCAGGTTGTCGGCGATTTCATTCAGCGCGTAGAAGGCATAGTGATTCACCTGCACGCCCTTGGGATGGCCGGTGGTGCCGCTGGTGTACATCTGCACGGCGACCGAGTGCGGATGCACGTCGATGTCCGGGTCGGCGTCGGACTGCTCGTCGCGCCAGGCCACAAAGGTTGGATAGCGGTCGTCCTGATCCGCCAGCACGATGACTTTCTCGACGCTGGTCAGCTGATCCTTGATGCTTTCGTACAGGGGCAGAAATTCCTTGCCCACGAACAGGATCGGCGCTTCGCAATCGTTCAGAATCCACGCTACTTCCGGCGGTGCCAGGCGCCAGTTGATGCCCACGGTCACCATGTCGGCCTTGGCACAGCCCACCAGCAGCTCGTAATACCAGTCGGAGTTCTTGCCCATCACCGCGATGCGGGCCTGAGGTTCCAGCCCCTCCGCCAGCAGACCATTGGCAATGCGGTTGGTGTGGAGGTCGAAGGTGCGATAATCGGAACTGCGGTTTTCAAAGACGAAGGCTGTCGCACTGGGGCGCTCACGGCCATGGAAGCGCGCGATATCGCCCAGGGTGCGGATCTCTGGATAGTACGGCATGGTGGTTTTCCCTCTTGTTTCTCGTCGTAATGGCAGTGCCAAAGCATGCGGACAGCGCATGAGGTTCGGTCGAAGGCAGGTTGTGTGTCCCTGCGAATATCCTGTTCTGACCCAGGCCAAAACAGGCCGGACTGAGACAGATGGACAGAGGTTACCCCATTTTCCCGCGAGCATGAATACCCGGTCACGACAGCCCTGTAACCCGGCAGAGCAGGTTTATCCGGTGGTATAGACGTCGAACCGGCTGCTGGTGCCGGTGAGCTGGTGGCCGGGCTTGCGGCTACCGATGGTGTCGGCCTTGCGGGGGCGTTTCACCACCACCCGCTTGTGCGCCCGCTGCAGCGCCATTTCCAGCAGTGCGGTGGCATCGTCGTCCTCCCCCACCACGTCGCGGAAGATGCGCATTTCCTTTTTCACCAGCGCGGTTTTCTGGCGTTCGGGGAACATGGGATCGAGGTAGATCACGTCGGGGCGCTGGGCGGGGGGAATCTGCTGCAACAGGTCATGGGACGCGCCGACCTGCAGCCGCAGCCGGGCACAGACCGGCGCCATGTCCGCATCCTGGGCAGCGCGGTAGAGGCCGTCCGCCAGCAGGGTTGCGATGGCGGGATGGCGCTCCATCAGGGTGACGGAAAAGCCCGCCGCCGCCAGCAGGAAACCGTCGCGCCCGAGTCCGGCAGTGGCATCCACCACCGTCAGTGGTTCGCGGCTGCGGCCGGCCACGGCTTTCACAATCATTTCATGGGCAAAGCGTTGGGCGCGAAAGCCGGTCTTGCCGTGCAGGAAATCCACCGCGATCGGATTGCCCAGCTCTTTTGCCAGTGGACGCAGCTGGATATGGTCGTCCTGCCACTCCAGCACAGCCTGCACGGACTCGGCCGGTTCAGCCCCGCTCTGCCAATGATCGGCAAACAGCGTTGCGGGTAGCGCCAGCTGCGTCAGCCGCTCCCGCAAGGGGGCCGAATCGGCGATGCACCAGGTGATAGCGGGATTCATTCAGAACAACTCCAGGGTCAACGGCGTGACGCGACAACACCCACATCACGGCGGAAAAGTCAGCGTCAGGCAAAGACATCCACCGAGCCCAGAAAATCACCGTTGGTATCGGTGCGGCTCAGGTTCTGATTATTGCTGTAGGTTTGCAGGGCCTTCTGCTGGGGTGCGGACAGGCCACTGTTGTCGGGGAAAGGATAGTACTGATAGGCACGCTGGGACTTGGCGGACTTGTCGGTGGGTACCACTTCGCGCTGCTGGGCCACCCGGCGGGCGGCGTCGCTGATCTGCACGGTCTGGTCGAGGGTGGCCTGCTGTTCGCGCTGGCGGGCTTTGTCCTGCTCCCGCGCAGTCTGCTGGATTTGTTCCTGGCGCAACAGATCCTGGCTCTGGGCAGAGCCATTGATGTAGGTCTGGATCGGTGATGCGCTTACCCGCATGATGCCGCCGTGCTCGTTACCTGAATTTCAGCGCGAATGGATTGAGTATAGCCTGCCGCCGGCAGGCCGGTTGCCTAATCAGTTTAATCCCACCACCGCAAACAATGTCACGCCCAGCAGCATCCGGTAGATCACGAACGGCAGCATGCCGATGCGCTCCAGCCATTTCATGAACAGGTGAATGCAGAGGAAGGCACTGATCGCCGACACCGCAATGCCGATCCCCATCAGATCCCACTGCACCGGGCCGGTGGACTTGATGAGCTTGAAGGTTTCCAGCGAGCCCGCCGCCAGAATGATGGGAATGGACAGCAGCATGGAAAAGCGCGCCGACATCGTGCGGCTGAATCCCAGAAACAGCGCCGCCGTCATGGTGATGCCGCTGCGGGAGGTGCCGGGAATCAACGCGATGGCCTGCGCCAGCCCAATCACCAGCGCCAGGCGCCAGGTCAAGTGATGTTCTTCTTTATTCAGGCTGCCCTGCTTTTCCGATGCCCACAGCAACAGGCCGAAAATAATGGTGGTGCAGGCGATCACGAAACTGGAACGCAGGTTCTCTTCAATGAAATGGTTGAACAGGCCACCGATGATCACTGCCGGAATCGTGGCGATGATGATGTTCACGCCCAGCTGCACATCCGCGTTCATCTGGCGCTGCTGCACACCGCTGAAAAAGCCCGTCACCACCCGGCGAATGTCCGCGATGAAATACGCCACCACGGCGGTGAGCGTTCCCAGATGCACCGCAACGTCGAACGCGGCGCCCTGATCCGGCCAACCCAGCACCTGCGACGGCAGAATCAGATGCGCCGAACTGGACACCGGCAGGAATTCCGTCAGCCCCTGAATCAACGCCAATATCACTGCCTGATAGAGATCCATACTGCTTCCTCAAGAAGACTATCTATATATAGAAGAAAGAATTCATGCCGTAACGACATAGCCGTCGGCAAATTCCGGTGGCATGCGCTTGGGTTTGCCGGAATCCAGTTCGATGCACACCCAGTGGGTCTGGCCGCGCAATACCGTTGCGCCATCGGCGGGGCGAATGATCTGGTAACGCCGGGTCACTGACAGCTTGCGATCATTGCCCACAATCCAGGTGCCCAGCAACAGATGTTCGCCGACAAACGTGGCCGCCAGATAATCGATTTCGTGACGTCGCGCCACCAGGGCACGATTGAGTTTTTTATACAGATCCCAATCCAGCCCGAGCGCGTTGGAATGGGCCCAGGCCACTTGTTCCAGCCACTCCAGATACACCACATTATTGGTGTGGCCCATGACATCGATATGCGCGGGTGTCACATCCAGCGGCAGAATGTGCGGTGAGGGCAGATCCCAGTTCAAACTCGCTGTATCCATGATGCCCTCAACGTTGTGAAGAAGGTTTGGCGGCGACATCGTTGCGCAGATACACCGGCACCACCTGCTCGGCCCGCACCACGTCACCGTTGGAGAATGCCCGTTGCGCCAGCGGCAGCAGGTCCAGCGCGTGGGGCAGCAGTGTGGCATCGCAGTGTTCCAGCGTACCTGTCAACGGTTCCAGCGCCGCGCGATACAGCCAGCCGGAGCCGGCACCACTCCAGCCTTCATCCTGCATTATTCCTGCGGCACGCAGCAGGTGTTCGGGGCGGCTCACGCATTCTTCACCCTGCAATTGCCAATCGCCATCATCCTGCCGCAGATACGATCCCCAATACACTTCACCCATGCGCGCATCGAACGCGGCGTGCACACGATGCCAGCCGAATTCACGCCAGGCCCGCTGCGCCAATCCCATCAGCGACGACACCGGCACCACCGGCAGATCAGCGCCGAACGCCAACCCCTGCACAGTGCCCGCCGCGATGCGCAATCCAGTGAAGGAACCCGGGCCGCGCCCGAACGCAATGGCATCCAGACGCGACAGTGCAATGCCGGCTTCACGCAGTACGTCTTCCACCATGGGCAGCACCCGTTCCGCGTGCTTGCGCGGCTGATCGGTGAAACGATAAATGCTGCTGTCGCCACATTGCAGGGCGACTGAACAGGCTTCCGACGATGTGTCGATGGCGAGCAGGTGAATGGACATGGATGACCTCCGGCGGGGCTGCATTATCGCAGTTTTGGTGCGTCAGGGCGAACGGTGATAAGGTGACTGACCTGCTGGCATTCCCCGCTGTCCCGCTGACATGGGAACCTGAACAGCGGTGGGCGGTCACAGATGGATACCCCGCTGTGCCGGGTTTTTTATTCGCGTCGTGAGACGCCTGATTTTCTGCCAGTTATTCGCAGACTTCTGCCATGGAGGCGCTTCCATGCTGTATGCCCTGTTGGGTGGTTTTGGGGTGGCCGCGCTGGCCGCCTGGTTGCACCGGCTTACTGGCCGTCACAGTGGCTGGATTCTGGCGTTATGGCCCGCCACACTGCTGTTGTACTTCCTGTCCTTTTTGCCGGATATCAATAGCGGCACCGTGCTGTTTTTCTACGACTGGATTCCCTCGCTGCAGATCCGCCTGAGTTTCCGCATCGATGGCCTGTCGCTGCTGTTCGCCTTGTTGATCAGCGGCATCGGTCTGTTCATCGTGGCCTATGCCGGCCGCTATCTGGAGGGCCATCGGGATCTGGGGCGGTTCTATGTGATTCTGCTGGCGTTCATGTCCTCCATGCTGGGGGTGGTGCTGGCGGATAACCTGATCGCGCTGTTTGTGTTCTGGGAGCTCACCAGCATCACCTCGTATCTGCTGATCGGTTTCAATCACGAGGATGCCAGTGCACGGCGTTCGGCGTTGCAGGGTTTGTTTGTCACCGTGGGCGGCGGACTGGCGCTGATGACCGGCCTGATCCTGCTGGGACAGGTGGGCGGCAGTTATGAATTGACCGAACTGCTGGACAACGGCGATGCCATTCGCCAGCACGCGCTTTACACGCCGATTCTGCTGCTGATCGTGCTCGGTGCGTTCACCAAGTCGGCGCAGTTTCCGTTTCATTTCTGGCTGCCGAATGCAATGGCGGCACCCACCCCCGTGTCAGCTTATCTGCATTCCGCCACCATGGTGAAAGCCGGCGTTTATCTGCTGGCGCGGTTGCATCCTGCACTGGGTGGCACGGAATTATGGAGCGCGCTGCTGGGAACCGCCGGCGCGGTGACGTTGTTCATCGGCATCTGGCTGGCAGTGCGCAGCACCGGTATCAAGAAAATGCTGGCCTATTCCACCGTGATGGCACTGGGCACACTCACCCTGCTGATCGGCATCGGCAGCGAACAGGCGCTGGCAGCGGCGATGGCATTTCTGCTGGCGCACTCACTGTATAAAGGTGCGCTGTTCATGATCGCCGGCATCATCGACCATGAAACTGGCAGCAAGGATCTGCGGGATACCGGCGGCCTGTTTCGCGCCATGCCTGTCACCGCTGTCGTCGCCGGCGTGGCGGCTTTGTCGCTGGCGGGCGTGTTGCCGATGTTCGGGTTTGTGGCGAAGGAATTGCTGTTCGAATCCGTGCTGGATGATCCGCGTACCTGGCTGTTGGCAATGGTGGTGGCCGGCGCCGTGATGACCGTGGCGGTGGCGGCGCTGATCGGCATTCTGCCCTGGTACGGTCAGCCGGTGGCGACGAAGAAAATACCCCACGAAGCCCCGCCCGCGTTGCTCGCCGGCCCGGTAGTGCTCGCAACGTTGGGATTGCTGGGCGGCCTGTTTGCACCCTGGGTGGACCAGCATCTGCTGGCAGCGGCCACCAGTGCAGTGGCGGGCACGCCGGTGAATCCGGATCTGGCCCTGTGGCACGGCATCAATCCGGCGCTGGGACTGAGTCTGTTCAGCCTGATCGCAGGCTTGTTGTTGTATCGCTGGCATGATGGTTTCCGCACGGCCACCGCCTTTACCGATACCCTGGCCAAACGCGGGCCGGAACGGGGCTACGACTGGCTGATGGCCGCGCTGGTGCGCATCGCAGAAACCCAGACGCGTTTTTTCCAGAGCGGTTATCTGCGTTACTACCTGATGATTACCCTGCTCACCAGCATGAGTCTGGTGTGGCTGGTGATTGGAATGAAAGGCGATGGCCTGCGCCTGCATCTGGATCTGCGCGATGTGCAGTTCCACGAAGCGGTACTGATTTTCACCCTGATGGCGGGTGCGATTACCGCCGCCCGCACCACGTCACGACTGGGTGCGGTGGCGGCGCTGGGTGCAGTGGGATTCACGGTGGCATTGCTCTATGTGATGTTCAGCGCGCCGGATCTGGGCATCACCCAGGTGCTGGTGGAAACACTGACCGTGATTCTGCTGGTGCTGGTGCTGTTCCGCCTGCCCGGTTTTCTCAAACTGTCATCCACCGCGCTGCGGGTGCGCGATGCGATTGTGGCGGCCAGTGTCGGTGTCACCATGACAGCGCTGGTACTGTTCGCGCTCGACGCCCGCCTGTACGACAGCATTTCCCACTGGCACATTGCCGAGAGCCTGCCCTCCGGTTATGGCCGCAATATGGTGAATGTGATTCTGGTGGATTTCCGTGCCCTGGATACCCTGGGGGAAATCTTTGTGCTGGCGCTGGCGGCGATCGGTGTGTTGGCGATGATCCGGTTGCGGGCCGAGGACAAACGTCATGAATAATCCACGTCAGCATCAATCCCTGATTCTGCGGGTTACCGGTTACTTTCTGCTGCCACTGCTGATCCTGTTTTCCCTGTTCATGCTGCTGCGGGGCCACAACGAACCGGGCGGTGGTTTTATTGGCGGACTGGTAGCTGCCGCCGCGATCGTGCTGTACATGATTTTCAGTGACGTGAAAGCAGCGCGCCGGCTGGTGGCGGTGGATCCCCGCGATCTGCTGGGCTGGGGTCTGGCCATTGCGATTCTGTCGGGGCTGCCGGGACTGTTCCTGGGACAACCGTTCATGACATCGCAATGGATGGAGCTGGATGTACCCATGTTCGGCATGCTGAAAGTGGGCACGCCGCTGCTGTTCGATATCGGTGTGTATCTGGTGGTGATCGGCACCGTGCTCACCATCCTGCTCACCCTGGCCGAAGCGGAGGACTGATGAATACCTTGCTTGCCATCGCGGTGGGTGTGCTCTACACCACCGCCATCTACATGATCCTGCGGCGCTCCATCGTCAAACTGGTGATCGGGCTGATGCTGCTGTCCAACGCCGCCAACCTGCTGATCTTCACCAGCGCCGGCCTGACCCGCCATGGCCCGCCGCTGATTGTCGAGGGCTCGACCGAAGCGGCCGCCGTAGTGGCCGATCCACTGGCGCAGGCGCTGATCCTCACCGCCATCGTGATCGGCCTGGGCGTACTGGCGTTTGCGGTGGTGCTGATTCACCGCGCCTATGAAGTGGTGAAAGCCGACGACATGGATCAGATGAAGGATACCGACACATGAACCACGGGATGGCCCTGGATATTCTGCTCCCCATCCTGATTCCGCTGGCGGCGGCGGCGTTGTCGCTGATCTGCTGGCGTTCCCGCGCCTTGCAGCGGGGCATCAGCGTGATGGCCACCACCGGCCTGATGGTGGCTGCCGTGGTGCTGCTGGTGCGCGTGTACGACAACGGCATCCAGGTGATGTACACCGGCAACTGGCCGGCGCCGTTCGGCATCGTGCTGGTGGCGGATCTGCTCGGCGCCATCATGGTGGTGCTCACCGGTATCACCGGATTGGCCACGGCGATTTATTCCCTCGCTACCATCAGCAAGGCCCACGAGCATTACGGTTACTATCCGCTGATGCATCTGCTGCTGGCGGGCGTCAACGGCGCCTTCCTGACCGGCGATATTTTCAATCTGTATGTGTGGTTCGAAGTGATGCTGGTGGCATCGTTCGCCCTGCTGATTCTGGGCGGCGAACGGGCGCAGATGGAAGGCGCCATCAAATATGTCACGCTCAATCTGGTGTCGTCTGCCATGTTCCTGTCGGCGGTGGGACTGCTGTATGGATTGGCCGGCACGCTGAACATGGCGGATCTGGCAGAAAAACTCGCGCCCCATCAGGACAACCCCATGGTGCAGATCGTCGCCATGCTGTTCCTGGTGGCGTTCGGTATCAAGGCCGGGGCGTTTCCGCTGTTCTTCTGGCTGCCGGCGTCCTATCACACGCCGCGGGTGGCGGTGTCGTCGCTGTTTGCCGGGCTGCTCACCAAAGTGGGCGTGTATGCGTTGTTTCGCGTCTTCACCCTGATTTTTCCGCTGGGGGATTCCCTGATCCGCGATCTGCTGCTGGGCATGGCGGGCGCTACCATGCTGGTGGGCGTGCTGGGTGCCGCCGCACAGTTTGAATTCCGCCGTATTCTGTCGTTCCACATCATCAGCCAGATCGGCTACATGCTGATGGGGCTGGCGCTGTTCACGCCCCTGGCCATCATCGGCGGCGTGTTCTACATCATGCATCACATCATCGTGAAGTCGAATCTGTTCCTGATCAGCGGCCTGGTGTATCGCCTGCAGGGCAGTTATGACCTGAAGCAACTGGGCGGTGTGTACCGCCAGCATCCCTGGGTGGGGATTCTGTTTCTGATTCCGGCGCTGTCGTTGGCGGGCCTGCCACCGCTGTCCGGATTCTTCGGCAAATTCATCGTGATCAAGGCGGGGGTGGAAGCGGAATTCTGGTGGCTGGTGGCGGTCGCATTGGTGGTTGGCCTGCTGACGCTGTATTCGATGATAAAAATCTGGGCCGAAGTATTCTGGAAAGAAATGCCGGAAGGCAGTACCGCTTCGGTGCAACAGCGCGGTGGCACCGGGCTGATGGTGGGAACGGTGGTGGCACTGGCATCCCTCACCGTGCTGATCGGCGTGGCGGCGGAACCGGTGTATCAACTGGCCTCTGCCACTGCCTCCCAACTGCTGGACCCACCGGGCTATATCAATGCCGTACTGGGAGACCGCTCATGAGTGCCTTCGCCTGGAATATTCTGCTGGCGCTGATCTGGATTGCGGTATCGGGCGATTTCAGCGGCGCCGGCCTGCTCACCGGTTTTGTGCTCGGCTACATCATTCTCGGTATCACCCTGCGGGAAGTGCCCGCCTTTGCCGCCTATGTACGACGGGTGCCGAAAATCATCCTGTTCGCCGGTTATTTCCTGCGGGAACTGATCCGCTCGAATCTGCGGGTGGCCTGGGATGTGGTCACGCCTACGCACTACATGAAACCGGCCGTGATCGCCGTGCCACTGGATGCCAAAACCGATGGCGAGATCGCGCTGGTGGCGAACCTGATTTCCCTCACGCCGGGCACCCTGACCCTGGATGTCTCCAGCGATCGCCGCGTGCTGTACATTCATGTGATGTACCTGGACGACCTGGAGCAGGTGCGGGCCGACATCAAACGTTTCGAAGCCCGCGTGCTCGAATTGCTGCGCTAGGAGGCTCCGATGATCGACATCATTACCGCCCTAAGTTTTGCCATTCTCAGCATCGCGCTGGTGATCACCTTCGTGCGGCTGGTGCGCGGCCCGTCATTGCCCGATCGCGTGGTAGCGCTGGAATTGATGGCGTCGCTGACGGTGGGTTTTATCGGTGTGCACGCCGTGTCGTCGGAACGTTTCAGTTTTCTCGATGTGGCCATGGTGCTGGCGCTCACCGCGTTCCTGGCCGCCGTCGGCTTCGCCCGTTATCTGGAAAAAGGAGGCCTGCGCTCCGATGATTGATGTTCTGGTTGCCCTGTCCATGCTGATCGGCGCGCTGTTCATGCTACTGGCGGCCATCGGCCTGTTGCGCATGCCCGATCTGCCCATGCGCATGCACGCCACCACCAAGGCCGGCGCGTTGGGATCGGGCCTGATCATGATCGCGGTAGCGCTGCACTTTTCCAGCAGCGAAGTCACCGCCCGCGTCATCGCCATCATCGGCTTCATCATGCTCACCGCGCCGGTGGCGGCGCACGTGATTGGCCGCGCAGGCTATTTCGTTGGTGTGCCTCTGTGGCACAAAATCCTGCAGGACGATCTCAAGGGGAAATACGACGCCACCACCCATACCCTGCGGTCACCGGACATCGATAGTCAGGACATCGAACAGCCGCCCCGCGATCACTGAGCCGGATCGGATTCCTCCAGACGCTCACCGCCAATACCCTGCTCACGCAGAAAAGTTGCCACATCCGCCAGTCCGCTCGCCCAGGCCATCGGCGGCAAACTGGCGCGAAACCGGTAGCCATAGGATTTGCGCAACACGCGCGTATCACCCAGCAGCACCACGCCGCGATCATCCGCCGAACGCAACAGCCGGCCAACCCCCTGTCGCAGCCGCATCACCGCCTGGGGCACCATGTAATCCTGGAACACCTGCTTACCCTGCTCCGCCGCCAGATGTTTCCACGCCAGCGCCAGCACATCATCCGGTGGCGTGAACGGCAACTTGTCGATGGCGATACAACGCAGCGCGCCACCGGCCACATCGATGCCTTCCCAAAAACTGCCGGTGGCCAGCAGAATCGCATTCGCATCCTGGCGAAACGCTTCCAGCAATGCCTGCCGGTTCGAATCCGGCAGATGCACCAGCACCCGCCGCCCAACATCTGCGGGAATAAAACGCTGCGCTGCCTGCACTGCATCGAAACTGGAAAACAGCATCAGCACCCCCCCCTGCAGCCGCTGCGCCACCGCCAGCACCTGCTCCACCCAGCGCGGCATGAAATCTTCCGCCGCCGGCTCCGGCAAGTGCTCGGGAATCCACAGCAACGCCTGACGCTGATAATCCAGATGACCCGCGAACGCCTGTGCCTCCAGCGTCGGCACATCCAGCATGCGTTTGAAATAATCGAAGGAGCCTTCCACCGCCAGCGTTGCCGACAGAAAGATCCAGGTGGCCTGTGCCTGATCGAGCGTGGCAAACGGTGAATGCACCCGCCCTGCCACCAGCCGCAACCAGGTGCCGGACACATCCGCGTGAATCACCTGCTGATCGGCGATGGCATGACTGAGCATATGGCGCCACTGATCCAGCGTCGCGCGCACCGGCGCCAGATGCAGTTGCGACACCGGTAACTGCCTGATCTGGTTGTCCAGCAAGAACAACAGCTTCAGCAGCGGTGTCAGGCTGGCAGACTGAATCGACAGCAGCGCATCGCGCTCATGCTGCTGTACCTGACGCTGAATCTGCTCCCAGGCCGACGCCAGTTGCTGCAGCCCGCTTGTGAGCAGAGGAAACAGCAGCACCTCGCTGCCACACAGGGAGCGCACCTGGCGAATCCAGCGCTGCAGGCGATAACCATCGATGGTTTCGGTATTCAGACGCACCAGCAGGTCGGGCAACTGATGGGCTTCATCCACAATCACGGCATCCGCCAGGGGCAGCAGCGCACCCATTCCTTTTTCGAACAGGCGTTGATCGCTCAGCAGCAACGTGTGATTGATCAGCAGCACATCCGCCTGCTGCGCCTGGGCACGGGCACGCTGGAAATAACAGGATTCGAACTGGCTGCAGGACTGGCCGCGACATTGATCCACCTGCAGGGTCAGCCACTGGCGCGCGGCCGGCCACTGGTCTTCCGGCAACGGCAGCGAGGTGACTTCACCGTTGCCCGCCTGCTGCAACGTTGCTGCGATGATCTGCCAGTGCTGCGCAACCCAGGGTACGCCCGCCTGCAAACCATCCTCCAGGCGCCAGCGGCAGATATAGTTTTCGCAGCCTTTCAACACGCTCAAGCGCCGCAGCCCCGGCACCAGGGTCCGCAGCTTCTGGTATTCACCCCACCACAGATGATCCTGCAACGTGCGATTGCCCACCGACACGATCACGCGCTCGCTGTGCAGCAACGCCGGAATCAGATAAGCCAGGGTTTTGCCGGTACCGGTGGGCGCCTCCAGTGCAGCGGACTCACGCTGCCGCAACGCCTGTTCAACGCGGGCAGCCAGCGCCTGCTGCTCATTGCGCGCAGCAAATTGCGGCCAGCCCGCACGTAACGGACTGTCGGCGCCGAAAAAACTACTACTGTCGCGGTAATGTGTTGCCATCGAGGGTCACGCTATAATTCGGGCGCTTCGCACTCTATCACAGTTGAGGTTGGCTGATGGGCAGCACGGTTCCGTTGACAGGCATCATATTGGCAGGTGGCGAAGGCCGGCGCATGGACGGCCAGGACAAAGGCTGGATCGAACTGCACGGCAAGCCCCTGATCCGGCATGTACTGGATCGTCTGCAACCGCAGGTTTCATCACGTTGCATCATCAGCGCCAATCGCAATCTGGAACGCTATCGCGCGCTGGGTGTGCCGGTGGTGACCGATGCTGAAGTCTATCTGGGGCCACTGGCTGGCATCGCCCACGCACTGCAGCACATCAATACCGATTACGCGCTGGTGGTGCCCACCGATGCGCCGCTGGTGCCGCTGGATCTGGCGACAAGGCTGCAGAACGAACTCCCCGCCAAACTGGTGATCTGCCACGACGGTGAGCGGCTGCAACCTCTTTTCGGAATCTTTCATCGCTCCCTGTCGGAATCGATTTTTCAGTTTCTGCACAGCGGACAACGTCAGCTCACCCGCTGGTGCATGGAGCAATCCCCCCAAATTGTCACCATCGGTGACACTTTCGCGTTCGCCAACCTCAACACAGCGGAAGAATTGGCGCGCATCAGCACGCATTTGGATAATCCACAGGCATAAAAAAAGCCCCACGAGGGGGCTTTTTTTACTTTGGAGCACGTCAGAATCAAGCAGCAGCCGGCATCGGAGCAGGTGCAGCGGCCTTCTTCGGACGACCGCGCTTGCCAGCTGCGGACTTCTTGGCGGCAGGCTTTTTCGCAGCGGCTTTCTTCGGAGCAGCCTTTTTGGCAGCCGGCTTCTTGGCTGCTTTCTTGGCGGCAGGCTTCTTGGCAACGGCTTTCTTCTTCGGAGCAGCCTTTTTCTTCGCGGCAGCCTTTTTGGCCTTGGCAGGCTTTTTGGCTTTGGCGGGCTTCTTGGCTACTGCCGGAGCAGCTGCACCAGCGGCCTTGGCGCGACGCTTGGCCGGGCGCTTCTTCTTGGGCGCAGCGGCTTTCTTGGCGATTACCTTGGCTTTGACTTTTGCCTTCTTGGCAGCGCTCTTGGCCTTGGTTTTCTCTTTCTTCTCTTTCTTCTTCACTTTCTTGGCGTCAGCCGCTTTGCGGGACTTCAGCCAGCGGGCTTCGAAAGCAGCAACGGCTTTCTTCAGATCCGCTTCAGCGCGCTTGCCCAGGGATTCTGCGAATTCCTTGGTAGCGGCTACGGCTTTTTCCTCGGCAGAAATAACAGCAGCTTCAACGCGGGCAACGGCATGAGCCACTTTGGCGTGACGCAGAGCTTCTTTCTGGGACTTGTACTGATCGGCAGCCTTGCCAGCGGCCTTCTTGGCAGCTTCAGCAGCCTTGGCAGCGGCTTTGGTGCCCGCTTTCTTGGCTGCAGAGGCTTTGGCAGCGGCTTCTTTCTTGGCTGCTTCAGCTTTCTTGCCTACCAGATCCAGTTCTTTTTGAACCTTGTCCAGAGCGGCTTCGGCTTTTGCCAGGATCGGATGCGCAACTGCTGCTTTCTTCGGAGCAGCTTTGCGTGCAGGACGCTTGGCTGCGGGTTTCTTTGCTTTCGCCATGTTTGTATCTCCTCAGCTATGGCAACTTTTTTACGCACATTTTTGAAAACTTGACAAAAACGTACTTAAAGAAAAAGTAGCACAAAAAAAATGCATGTGATACATGCACATGGCAATAATATTTAAGAAATTATTTATTTCCAGCTTCGAACCCCACTTTTTCTTCAATTTTGATCGTTTTTTTGAATTTTTCTTCCCTCTGAATCCAATTTTTTCCCGTTTCAATCCCGTTGCGCGAATTCAGCAGTGCACACGCATGACCGACAGCGCATCACAGCAACATGCTCGCGCCGACCGCTGCGCGGATTTTTGCGCGCCCGCTGAACGCGCGCGCAGAGGATGCGACGAAGGGGTTACACGAGGCGAAACTGGGTGTCGCTGTGCGATCTGCGAAGGAAAAAAATCCAGATCTGGACAAAAAAAAGCACCCTGATGGGTGCCTTTTCGGTGTCGGGCGGGAATTTTTACGCTGTCATTTGCCGAGTGCAGCGGTGATGGCGCCGGTAATGCTGTCCACGGATCCCACACCTTCAACCCGGCTGTAGCGGGTAGCCGCTTTTCCGCTGCCGGCGAGTGTCTGGTAGAAATTCACCAGCGGCGCGGTTTGGGAATGATAAACCTCCAGGCGCTTGCGCACGGTTTCTTCCTTGTCGTCATCGCGCTGCACGAGATCCTCGCCGGTGACATCGTCCTTGCCCGCCACTTTGGGTGGGTTATAAACCACGTGATAGACGCGACCGGAACCCGGATGCACGCGACGGCCACTCAAACGCTTCACGATCTCTTCATCGGCCACATTGATTTCCAGTACGTGGTCGATATCGACGCCAGCTGCCTGCATGGCTTCCGCCTGGGGAATGGTGCGGGGGAATCCGTCGAACAGGAATCCGTTTTTGCAGTCAGCCTGGGTGATGCGTTCTTTCACCAGGCCGATGATGATGTCATCGGAAACCAGCTGGCCTGCATCCATGACTTTTTTCGCTGCCAGACCCAGCGGTGTGCCGGCCTTGACCGCTGCCCGCAGCATGTCGCCGGTCGAAATCTGGGGAATGCCGAATTTCTGGGTAATGAATTGCGCCTGGGTACCTTTTCCGGCACCGGGTGCGCCCAACAAAATAATACGCATTGATAAGACTCCGTGTGTGTTGATCTGAAAACAGGTCTGCAACGAAAGAGGCGTCACCCAATGCTGCTCTCTCGTTCAAGGATTCTTGCTACTTCAGCTTGTGTGCAGAGGGTGCCGGGACAGTGGCAAGTTCGTCAACCGGCGCAGAAGAGAACGGCAAACATACACATGAACCGGTGCGCTGACAACCCCAATCAGGCCCACAGTTTAACTTGTTGTTTTTAAAGATTATTGAATTTTCGAGCGGAAGAAACGCGGGCCGCCGGAGAAGGCCGCCCGATGGGATTACGCCGCGATATGATCGGCAAGACTGTCGATTTCGGGGCACATTTCCATGACCTTTTCGAACACGGTTTCCGCCGCACCAACGGATATCAGGCCTGCACCAAAATGTTCTGCTGCGGTTTCGGGAACACCCAGATCGCCCAGCTGACGTTGCGCCAGCAGACGGTTACTCAGCTGCACCAGTCGCACATAATCCGCATGAGGGCCGGTGTAGTTGCGATCATGATGGTGATAGCAACTGGCCACCACCGGTTCCGGCAGACGCCATTGTTCCAGCAGGCTGCCACCGATCTGATCGTGTCCCAGCGCCATGATCTGACTGGCCTGACCCAGTGCAATCATGTCCTGCTCCAGCGCTTGCAGTGACCGGTCCGGATGTTGTGCTGCCAGCTGATTGAGCTGACCGAATTCTGTCGGGAACAGGTGCCCTGTCAGCAGAACGCCAATGTTATGCAACAGTCCGCACAGATAGGCGGTGGCGGGATTCAATTGGTCGGGCTTGTCGATCTTGCGCGCCAGGCTCTGGCTCACTACCGCGCAATACAGCGCGTGCTTCCAGAAGGCTTTCAAACCCAGCGGCCCTTCCTGCGGCACTTTGAATGCTTTACCCGAGGCAATGCCCAGCGCAATGCTGCTCACCAGATCGAATCCCAGCACGCGGGTGATGGCATCCTGCACCGAATTCAGACGTCCGCGATAGCCGAAATAGGGCGAACTGGCGTAGCGAATGATCTGCGCCGCCATACTGGGATCCAGCTCTACCGCATCCGCCAGATCTGCTGCGGTGGTCTTGGGCTCACTCAGCAGGCGAATGATGTTGATCGCCATGGCAGGCATGGCCGGCAGCCGCTGCATTTTTTCCAGATACTGGCGCACGGTGGCCGGCGAAACCGGGCCACTGGCACTGGCAGCAAACGACTTTTCCGCCGCCTGCGGATTCGAAATCACCGCTTTGGGATAGGCATTCAGTAGTTGGCGAAAGGCTTCGCTGTCCACGCTCACCAGACAGGAATGCACACCGCCACGAAAGAAGATCCGGGCCGGCTCCATCAGGGAACGATCGACAATGCAGGGCAAATCATAGGGTTCGGGAATCGGTGGTTCCGCACCGGCTTCCACGTCGGGAAACCAGGACGCAATACCGGCGTCATCCAGATACTGGAAATCACGCCGCAGCAACGCCGCGACACGCGCCAGGTCCAGGGAATGACCCAGGGGCATCACTGCCATCAGACTGGCCTTGCGTGCACTCTGCAGCAGCACCGGCACCGCAATCTGGCGTGGCTCGATGCCAAACTCGAAGCACAGTTTCGACAGACTGCTTTCACTCAGATGGGAGTGGATCTGGTAAGCAATCCCTTTTTCCTGGAAGTAACGCTGCAGTGACACGGCTATGGCCATGGGAACACCCGCCCGAGTCATAAGTGTGAAAGGATGCTTGAAGTTTAGCGGGCGCGACGAAATTCACCCCTGTGGTGGAACCAGGTTGGCGACGTTTTCACGGGTGGAAAGACCGCGGTGCGAACTGATTCACACCGCAGCGAGGAAATTTCCTGAATGAGTTTGGCTGGTTAAAACCGGATGACGAAAAAAATGTTTGCGCAGTGTTGTTTTTGCAATAAGCGGATCAGGGCATCTGCGTGTTGATTTCCAGCGTCAGGCGCTGTTCCCCCGGCTGCAGCTTCACAACCTGGGTCGGGCCTGTCCAGTCGCCACTTTGCGGAATGGCGTTGCCAGTGGCAGAGATTCGTGCCTGCACGATCACGTCGCTGAACTTGGAAAGCGTGGCCATCGGCGTCATGGCGTTTTCATCGCTCAGGCGAGCCTGCACCGGCCACTGCCCCACCGGCTGACGCACCACTGCCAGCGGCATTGGCGGGCCATCAACCGCCTTGGCGTAGATGAACAGCGTGTCATTGGCACCCAGTTGCTGGCGCGCAGCATCCGTTACAGTCACCGTCACGTTCAAAGTGGGTTTTTCAGCGGTTGCGCCGGCGGTTGCTTCCGTCGTTGCGCTTGCACCTTCCAGTTGTTTCCGTGCCACTTCGACACTGCGCTGCAACAGGTCAGCGGCCCGTTCATCGCGGTCGGAACGCTGCAGATACTGCTGCCAGATCTCGATGGCGCCGGTAAAATCGCCCCCCTGAAACGCTGCCATGCCCAGCGTCATATAAGGCTTGGGATTGGACGGCTGCCGCTGGATCAACGCTCGTAATGACTGCCGCAATTCCTCCGTAAGCTTGCCATCGTTCAGCATCACCGATGCCTGGGTGAAACCGAGCAGATAGTCGGGATTGTTGCGATCCAGATCCATCGCGCGACTGAACGCCAGCTCCGCCTGCTGCGGCATGCGCACCTGCATGTAACTGACACCCAGCACGTACCAGGAGTGATGATCCAGATGGTTTGCCTGCACATGCTGCTGCAGCGCGCGGATCACGCTGGGCAACTCCACCTTCTGCTGTTCCAGTGCCTCGTAATCACCGGCCAGCATCAGCTGCGCGATGTTCTGCAGCTCTTTCTGGCTGGCAATCCAGCCCTGCACGTCCGGTGTAAAGCCTTCTTTCCAGTACAACCCGAGCGCCAGCACCGGAATCAGCACCAGCAACGGCCACATGATCGCCTTGCCGCCGGCGCTGCGGGCGCCCTTGTCCTGTTGCCCCTGCGCCACGTCATCCAGTAGCGTCAGTTCCAGTTCTGCCTTCAGCTGGGTGAATTCCTCGGCGGTAACACGGCCCTGCTGCAGATCCGCTTCCAGCTCCTGCAGGCGATCGCGGAACACCAGCGAGTTCATCACATCACTGGACACATCCCTGCGCGGCGTGAACTTCAGCAATGGCCACAGCACCAGCATCGCGCCGGCCATCGCCATGATGGACAGGATTGCCCACAGTAGGGTCATGTTGCTTCCTCTTGATTACGGCTGTTTGGCGTTATCGTTTTGATCGAGTTGTTTGAGCAGTTCCTGCACCTTGGCTTCCTGCTCGGGGGTGACCTGGATGATGGACGGGGAACGCTGGGCCAGCTTGCGCATGAAGATGATGGCCGCCGCCAGCAACGCCAGCACGAAGGGCCCGAACCACAAGAACCAGGTTACCGGACGCATGGGCGGGCGATAGGTCACGAAATCCCCGTAACGTTCCACCATGTAATCAGTGATTTCCCGGTTGGACTTGCCTTCGTTGATCAGCTTGAAGGTACGATCCTTGATGTCCTTGGCCAGCGGAGCATTGGAGTCGGAAATGTTCTGGTTCTGGCATTTCGGGCAGCGCAGTTCTTCCACCAGCTGGCGAAAACGCTGCTCGTCCTCCATGCTGTTGAACTCATAGGCGTCGATGGTGGCCAGGGCAATGCCTGTCACGGTGCACATCAGGATGAACATCAGCGCGCGGATCATGAGGAGCCTCCTGCAGCCGGTGCCGTATCAGAAGGCTGGAAACCACCCATGCTCTGCCAGATGGGCCACAATTCCTTGACCCACACATCCGGCGTCAGCGCACCGGCAAAACGGTGGCGAATCTTGCCTTCGGCATCGATCAGATAGGTTTCCGGCGCACCATAGACACCCAGATCCAGCCCCAGATCCCCTTTCGCATCCAGAATATTCCATTGAAACGGATTGCCGTGATTCTGCAGATACTGACGCGCTGCCGCCGGCTCGTCCTTGTAGTTCACACCCACCATGGGAATGCCACGACGCGACAATTCCAGCAACATCGGATGCTCCACGATACAGGTGGGGCACCAGGTGGCCCAGATGTTCACCAGCAGCGGCCCGCGCAGATCCTTTTCTGTCACCGTTTTCGTTGAATCTTCCAGCGTGGGGAGCACGAATGCGGGAAAGGGCTTGTCGATACGGGTCGAGGGCAGCACCGAAGGATCAGTGCCAATCGCATTGAGAAAAAAGAACGCCATCCCCGCAAACAACACCAGCGGCAACGAAAACAGTAACCACTTGCCACCCTTCATCAGGCCTTCCCTCCTGCCAGAGCACCCGCCATCGCGGTAGCAGATTGCCGGATCTTCAGACGATAACGCCGATCGCTCAAGGCGATGAAACCGCCCAGCGCCATGATCATGCCGCCACCCCACACCCACCGCATGAACGGTTTGTAATACACGCGCACCGCCCAACTGCCGTCCGGCAGCGGTTCACCCAGTGCCACATACAGGTCGCGGGTGAAGCCAGGATCGATGGCAGCTTCGGTCATGACATCGCGACGCACCAGATACTGACGCTTTTCCGGCACCAGCGTGGTGATGTGCTGGCCATCCAGAGTGACGTTCACCGTCGCCTGGGTGGAATTGAAGTTCGGTCCGCGCACAACCTCGACACCCGCAAACGCAAACTGGTAGGGGCCGATCTGCACCACGTCACCTGCTGCCATGCGCACATCCCGTTCCACGTCATATGTGCTGGTCATGGTGATACCGGCCACCGTCACCACCATTCCCAGATGCGCAATCACCATGCCCCAATAACTGCGGGACAGGCGCAGCATGCCCGCCAGAAAACCGGCCTTGGCACTGCGGATCTTCTTGAACGTTTCCGACAGCATGATCCAGCTCACCCACACACACAGGCCCAGCGCGAGGAACACCAGCCAGTTCCAGCCCGCATCCACCAGCCACAACGCCAGCGCCGCCAGCAGCAGGGAAATCACCAGCGCCTGCAACAACGTGCGTCGCAACAACGCCATCTGATGCCGCTTCCAGTTCACCAGCGGCCCGATACCGGTGAACAGCATCAGCAGCAGCGAAATCGGTACGAACACGGTATTGAAATACGGTGGGCCGACGGAGATTTTCCCCCACCCCAGCACATCGAACAGGATCGGATACAGCGTGCCCGCCAGCACCAGCCCGGTGGCGCAGATCAGCACGATATTGTTCAGCAGCAGAAACATCTCGCGGGAATACAGATCGAAGCGGCTCTCACTTTTCAGCGCCTGGGCACGGATCATGAACAGCAACAGCGATCCACCCACCACCATCACCAGAAACACCAGAATGAAGTAACCGCGCTCAGGGTCGGCGGCGAACGCATGCACGGAAGTCAGCACGCCGGAACGCACCAGGAACGTCCCGAGCAGACTCAGCGAAAACGCCAGAATGGCCAGCAGCACCGTCCACGCCTTGAACACACCGCGCTTTTCCGTCACCGCCAGCGAATGCATCAGCGCGGTGCCCGCCAGCCAGGGCATGAAAGACGCGTTTTCCACCGGATCCCAGAACCACCAGCCGCCCCAGCCCAGTTCGTAATAAGCCCACCAGCTGCCCAGCGCGATACCGATGGTCAGAAAACACCAGGCCACCGTGGTCCAGGGCCGCGACCAGCGCGCCCAGGCGCTGTCCAGCCGCCCCCCCAGCAAGCCCGCGATGGCAAACGCGAACGCCACCGAAAAACCCACATAGCCCATGTACAACATCGGCGGATGCACAATCAGGCCGAAATCCTGCAGCAGCGGATTGAGATCGCCACCATCGGGCGGAAAATCCGGCAACAAGCGATCAAACGGATTCGACGTGAACAGCAGAAAGGATACAAAACCGATGGCGATCAGCCCCATCACCCCCAGCACCCGCGCGGAAATGACCTGTGGCAAAGGCTGGCTCCAGTAAGCCACGGCGGCCGTCCACCCCGCCAGCACTAAAGCCCACAGCAGCAGCGAGCCTTCATGACCGCCCCACACCGCCGAAATCTTGTAACCCAGCGGCAGTAAAGTATTGGAATTGTTGGCCACATAAGCCACGGTGAAATCATTACTCACAAAGGCATAGGTCAGCCCCAGGAACGCAAACAGCAAAAATCCGAACTGCCCGTAGGCCGCCGGCCGCGCCACCGCCATCCAGCGCTCGTTCAGCAGGGCAGCCCCCGTGAGCGGAAGAATGGCCTGGATCAACGCCATCACCAACGCCATCACAATCGCGAAATGACCAATTTCCGGAATCACTCAACCGCTCCCGACCCAAGGGCCTGTCAACCATCAAAAAAACGCCGCTAACCTTACCACAGGCCAGTGCCACAGGCACCCAGCCCCGCTCACACCCTATTCCGTTTTGCCTGCCCGAAAGGAGGGCGTGAAATTGCCGGCAGAAACGTATTTTTACGTTTCCAACAGTCGATTCCCGCGGGTAGAACCGCTACCATGAGACCGCGAACAATGCCAAACGTGCAGGTGCCAGGTGTGTTGGCCCGGCAACCGGGCAAAAAAGAATAACGCTATGCCCGCCTGTGAATACCAATCCTCTTAATACGCTGTCAGACACTTCATGACTCAAAAAAACGAATACACCCTGCAAGAACTGCTGGACTGCGGCCATGGCAAAATGTTTGGCCCCGGCAACGCCCGACTGCCCCTTCCCAACATGCTGATGATGGATCGCATCACCCGCATCAACGCCGATGGCGGCGAGCACGGCAAGGGCGAAATCATCGCAGAATTGGACATCAAGCCCGACCTCTGGTTCTTCGGCTGCCATTTTGAAGAAGATCCGGTGATGCCGGGTTGCCTGGGCCTCGACGCCATGTGGCAGCTGATCGGCTTCTTCCTGGGCTGGAAAGGTAACAAGGGTCGCGGTCGCGCCCTGGGTGCCGGCGAAGTGAAATTTTTCGGCCAGGTACTCCCCACCGCCAAGCTGGTGCGTTACGAAATCCAGATGAAGCGGGTGATCGAACGCAAACTGGTGATGGGCATCGGCGATGCATCACTGCAGGTCGATGGCCGCGAAATCTACACGGCAAAAGATCTGCGGGTCGGCCTGTTTACATCCACCGACTCATTCTGATGGAAGATGGCGCCCACCGGACTGGCAGTGGGCGCCAGAGTTGTGAAACCCAGTCTTCGACAACAACGAAAACACCGCAAAAGGTAGCTTCACCATGAAACGTATTGTGGTCACTGGCATGGGCATCGTCTCGTGTTTGGGAAATGACAAGGCAGCGGTCACCGCCGCACTGAGGAACGGCACGTCAGGCATCCGCTTCAACGAGTCCTACAAGGAAATGGGCCTGCGCAGCAACGTATCCGGCTCCATCGATCTCAATCCTGAAGAACACATCGACCGCAAACCCCTGCGCTTCATGGGCAACGCCGCTGCGTACGCTTACATCGCCATGCAGCAGGCGATTGCCGATTCCGGCCTGACGGAAAACGAAGTCTCCAACATCCGCACCGGCATTGTCGCCGGCTCTGGCGGTGGCAGCTCGGAAAACCAGGTACTGGGTGCCGACATCCTGCGGGAAAAAGGCGTCAAGCGCATCGGGCCCTACATGGTGCCGCGCGTCATGACCAGCACCGTATCCGCGTGCCTGGCCACACCGTTCAAGATCAAGGGCGTGAACTACTCCATTACGTCGGCCTGCGCCACCAGCGCTCACTGCATCGGCCACGCAGCCGAACTGATCCAGCTGGGCAAGCAGGACATCGTGTTTGCCGGCGGCGGCGAAGAAGAACACTGGGCGCTGACCATGATGTTCGACGCCATGGGCGCTCTTTCCACCAAATACAACGAGACACCGACCAAGGCTTCGCGCGCCTTTGATGTCAGCCGTGACGGTTTCGTCATTGCCGGCGGCGGCGGCATGCTGGTGATCGAGGACTACGAACACGCCAAGGCCCGCGGCGCGAAAATCTATGCTGAACTGGTAGGCTACGGCGCCACCTCCGACGGCAGCGACATGGTGGCCCCCAGCGGCGAAGGCGCGATGCGTTGCATGCAGATGGCCATGTCCACGGTGAAAGGCCCCATCGACTACATCAACGCCCACGGCACCAGCACCCCGGTGGGTGACGCGGCAGAAATCGGCGCGGTGAAAGAAGTCTTTGGCAGCAAAACGCCGGCCATCAGCTCCACCAAATCGCTGACAGGGCACTCGCTGGGTGCGGCGGGCGTGCAGGAAGCCATTTACAGCCTGCTGATGCTGGAGAACGATTTCATCGCAGCATCTGCCAACGTGGAAAATCTGGACGAGAAAGTGGCTGGCGCGGATATCGTGCTGCAGCGCCGCGACAATGCCGGACTGAAGACCGTGATGAGCAACAGCTTCGGGTTTGGCGGCACCAACGCGACGCTGGTGTTTCAGAAGCCGGAGTAAACGGGTTTAGAACAGCCGAGTCAGTACGAACAGAAAGCAGCCTTCGGGCTGCTTTTTTGTGGGCGGGTGTTTGGGAATGGGTGGGCGCGCTGGTCGCACGAAACAAAAACGCCAGCGCAAGGCTGGCGTTTTCAGGTAACTCCGAATTCCGGGAGGAATTAGAAGTTGTGCTCGATACCAAACTGCAGGCGATCGATCTCGTTGGTTGCTGAGTAGGCAAAAGACTCAGGCGGAAGATCAATAGTATTGCCGCTAACTGAGTACTCAACTTCCAGCATGATGTAGTTCACAAACAGGCGAGTTTGCTTGCTCAGGAAATGGTCGAAGCCGAGCGCAATTTGAGTAATTTCGCTGTCTGCATCACCCACATAATCCAAGCCAGCGACGTCATAGCCGAAGTCAGCATCAATATCACCGCCAATCGGATCTACCACTTCAGTCTCGGAATAGCCGTACTGGAAGCGCAGCTTGTTCTTCTCGCCCAACTTCATGGCGGCGCTGGCAATGTAGACATCCTGTTCCCATACGCCGTCTTCAGACTCTTCGGCAGTCTGATAAATCAAGCCCAATTCGAATACATCGAGAGTGGCCATACCGGTCAGACGGATGGTGTCAGCACCGCCGATGCCATCGTCATAGCCCAGTGCAGCGTAAATTGGCCCGGAGGCGAAGACTGCGCTGGCAGAGAAGTTTTCTGCCGGACCGTCCTGACAGTCATCAGCTGCAGCATCACCGCAATATTCTTCGCCAGGCTGGAAAGCCAGGTTCAGCGACAGGGCATCCATCACTTTGGGAGATGAGTACTGAAGCAGATCGCTGACACGGTTTTCGCCAACAATCACATTGGTTATATCGCCGGCTTCGGAATCATTGAACTGATCCACTTTGCCCTGGGATTTCCTCAGCGGGGAATCAA
The DNA here is from genome assembly GCA_020062665.1 of Pseudomonadales bacterium. GTDB lineage: Bacteria > Pseudomonadota > Gammaproteobacteria > Pseudomonadales > Ketobacteraceae > Ch67. The sequence continues at coordinate 41,104 of JAGUVW010000074.1, read as the reverse complement.
AGCGGCCTGCCTGGAAAGAACCCCAGTTACCACCCAATCCAACGAAAATATCCCGCTGGGAGAAAGTCTCACCGTTGCTATCACCTTCATCAACATCGACACCGAATTCAGCCTGGTAAAAAGCGTTCAAGCTGTCGCTGATTTTTTCGGAGCCCTTGACACCGATTCGTGATTGGTTGCTGTTCAGTTCCCAGGTATCCGCATCATCGCTATAGGAACCCCTGATGGCACCAACGCGAATATCATCACTGAAGTCATCGTTCGCGTTTTCATAAGAAACGTTCAACTTACCATAAACAGTCGGGCCATCTGCCAGAGCCACACCAGGTGCAGCGATTGCAGCAGCAATAGCCAAAGGAAGCAGTCTTACTTTCATGTTCTCTCTCCTAAAGGTCCGAGGTTTTTGACGCAAATAGATGAATTTACGATCGGGGCGAAGTATGTAACGGTAGCGTGACACTTTCGTGACAAACCCGTCACATACGGAACGAATAGCTTGGTCAGATGGAACAACGTCAAACGCAAAATCTGTCGTCGCCTCTTGATTGGTATGAATGGTTCCCTTCCGGCACTTGTATTATTCCATTCGCCGCAAATTCATAGCGATTCAACTACTTGCGGGTCGCCAAGGTTATACAAACTTGACGTTGCGATTATATGACACTTGGGTGAAAAGCAAAGGGTTTTTGCCCTGCTTTGAAGCACTTGCCTGATCAAAATCAAATCAATTTGAGAAAGGGAACGCAAATCGGCGGGCGGAATACATCTGCTTACAAATGAGCGGCCTACCCATTTTCAGGCAGGGAGATGCGCTGCGGGAACCGGGCTACCTCATCGGAGGCAACCTTCTGCCCCGCAGCATTTGGCAATTGGATGGGCTACTTCTGTTTGATCCACTCCAGAAAGGCGGCGCGTTCCTGTTCCGATGCGTTCTTCCACGAGTATTGCAGCATCTTCAGATTGGACAGTTCGCTGCCATCCGCACCGGCCGCTGCCGCAGCCACGGACGGAGCCGCCACTGCATCGCTGGCAAACTCATACTGCGGGGTGTTTTCGAACTTCAGCGCCGGCAGGAACGTACGCGGCCGGCTCAGTTCAACCTGGGCTGCCACCTTGTTGCCCGAGGGCAGTTCCACCATCCAGAACTCGGGCTTTTCGGCAAACGCCTTGGCGTTGTTCAGGCGCTGCTGGGGCGGGTGACGCACCTGATACTGTTTGCCGGCCTCGGCTACGAAGGTGATCTTGGCAGGACGTGATACCACCTTGTCATGCTGATCCGCATCCACGGAGAAAATGTCGGAATACTCCACCAGCAATACGCGCTGACCCGCCTGAATGTCATAGGTGTGCTTCTGGCCGATAAAGCCAACGCCCATGTCTTCGTCGTCGATATATTTGATCAGCACGGTGTCGTAAGACTGGATTTGCGCCATCTGGTCGCCTTCGTACAGTTTGTGGTGACGTCCGCTGGCACAGCCGGCTACCAGCACTGCCAGCAGCACGGTGATGATCATGTTCTTCATGGAATTACCTGTAGGTTGGATTGAATTTGCACGGGGTGATTTTATGACAAGTGTGTGACGGTTATGTTATCCGATCAGCAGTTTGCCACCTACCAGGACGAGCAGCAGGGCAAATATTTTCTTCAGTGTTGCGGCGGGCAGGCGGTGGGCCCAGCGGGCACCGATCTGCGCGAAGATCACGCTGGTGATGGCAATGCCGAGCAGTGCCGGCAGATAAACATAACCCAGGCTGTGTGCGGGCAGGTGTGGGTGCTGCCAGCCTGTCCAGACGAACCCGGCAGCACCGGCGATGGCGATGGGCATGCCGCCGGCGGAGGAGGTTCCCACTGCGTCCTGCATTTTCATGTTGCACCAGGTGAAGAACGGTACGCTGAGTGAGCCACCGCCGATGCCGAAGATGGCGGACACGGTGCCAATCACCACCCCGCTGACAGACAACCCGAACGGCCCTGGCAGTGCGCGCGCGGCCTTCGGCTTGAGCCCCCGCAGCATCTGCCAGGCGATCACCAGTGCGAACAGGCCGAACAGGCTCTGCAGCACCCTTCCCTGCAGCAGATCGGCCACCTTGGCCCCCAACAGCGCCCCCGCCACCAGCCCCACAGTGAACCAGGCCAGCACCGGCCACAACACGGCGCCTTTGCGATGATGCTGATAGACGGAGCCGGCAGAGGTGATGATGATGGTGGCCAGCGAGGTGCCCACGGCCATATGCGTTAGCACGTCTGCGGACAAGCCCAGGGCCGTGAAGGAGTAGATCAGGACGGGGACGACGATGATGCCACCACCGACCCCAAGGAGGCCGGCGGTGAGCCCGGCGAAGATGCCGAGCACGGGATAGAGCAGGAATTCGAGCAAGAGCCGTTACCCGATGGCGCCGTAGCTCATCAGGCGGTTGTAGCGCTTGTCCATCAGGCTGTCTTCGGACAGTGAGGTCAGGCGATCCAGATTCTCGATCAGGGCAGCCTTGAGACGCTCGGCCATCAAGTCATGATCGCGGTGCGCGCCACCCAGTGGCTCGGGAATCACCTGATCCACCAGACCCAGTTCCTTCAGTCGCGGAGCAGTGAGGCCCATGGCTTCTGCCGCGTCGGACGCATATTCCGCGCTTTTCCACAGGATGGAGGCACAGCCTTCCGGCGAGATGACCGAGTAGGTGCTGTACTGCAGCATCTGCAGGTGGTCACAGACACCGATGGCGAGGGCGCCGCCAGAACCACCTTCGCCGATGACGGTGGCGATGAAGGGGGTGCGCAGGCTGGCCATGACGGCCAGGTTGCGGGCAATGGCTTCGCTCTGGCCGCGTTCTTCGGCCTGGATGCCCGGATAGGCGCCAGGGGTGTCGATGAAGGTGAGGATCGGCATTTTGAAGCGTTCCGCCAGTTGCATCAGACGCATGGCCTTGCGGTAACCTTCGGGCTGGGGCATGCCGAAGTTGCGGCGGACTTTTTCCTTCACGTCACGGCCTTTCTGGTGGCCGATGATAACGACAGGCTTGCCATCGAGGCGGGCGGTGCCACCGATGATGGCCTTGTCATCGCCGAAGGTACGGTCGCCATGAAGTTCATCGAATTCAGTGAAGATACGTTCGACGTAATCCAGCGTGTAAGGGCGCTTGGGATGACGGGCCAGCTGTGATATCTGCCAGGAGCTGAGGTTGGAAAATATGTCCTGGGTCAGGGCTTTGCTTTTGTCTTTGAGCAGCTTGATTTCGTCGTTCAGATTGACGGTGGCGCTGTCTTTCACCACGCTGCGGAGTTCGTTGATCTTGGATTCGAGTTCGGCGATGGGTTGTTCGAAATCCAGATAGTTAGGATTCATAGAGCGGCGATCCTGCGTCTTCTTATAGTCACCATGGGTCAGCCCGATACCTTACGTGAAGGCCCGGGCAGTGTCGAGGTTCGCTGCGGGGGACGCAGGCCAATTTTGTGGCAAATTGTTATGGCGAGCGTGGCTGATGGGTTCTTTAGCGGTAAAACACCGACAGCGACCGCTCGCCACACAACTGCTCCAGCTGCCGGATCAGGTCGGGCTTCGGCGCAATGCGCCAGTCCTCGCCCAGGTAGAGCTTGGCTTTGGCGCCGTCCCGCTGGTAGTCGATGCGCACCTTGCAGTTGCCGTCGCGATAGGGTGACAGAATGGCTTTCAGCCGCTCGGAAAAATCATTGCCCAGGCGAGACTGATCGATCTGCACGCTCACCAGACGGGCGTAGTTTTCCCGCGCCTGGGCGATGCTGAAAATCCGCCGCGTGATCATCTTGAGTCCGCCGGAGTATTCGTCCAGGCTCACGTCCCCCTCCACCACCAGCACGGCATCTTTCACCAGATGCTCGCGGTATTCCTCGTAGGTATCGGCGAACACGGAAATTTCCAGGCGGCCGGATTTGTCGTCCAGCGTCAGGAACGCCATCTTGTCGCCGCGTTTGTTTTTCATCACCCGCTGGGCGATGACGAGGCCGGCGACGATGGAGCGGGATTCCTTGGAGTTGCCCGGTTTCACGTCGACGATGCGACTGCTGACGAAGTGGGAAATTTCCTGTTCGTACTGGTCGATGGGGTGGCCGGTCAGATAGAGGCCGAGTGTTTCCTTTTCGCCGTTGAGGCGTTCTTCGTCGCTCCAGGGTTTGACCTTCACCCATTCGGGATCGGCCTGGGTTTCTTCCTCGATGGCGCCGAACAGGTCGACAATGCCGATATCCTGGTTCTTCGATGCCTGCTCGGCGAATTTGGTGGCTTCGGTGAGGCTCGCCATCAGGGTGGCACGATCGGGGCCGAGTTCGTCCAGCGCGCCGGCGCGGATCAGTGCTTCCAGCGAGCGGCGGTTGAGTTTTTTCATGTCGATGCGGCGACAGAACTCGAACAGATCCTTGAACGGTTTGCCGGAGTAGCGCGCTTCCAGAATGGCTTCGATGGGGCCTTCGCCCAGCCCCTTGATGGCGCCAAGACCATAGATGATGCGGCCCTTGTCATCGACGGTGAATTTGTACTGGGAGTAGTTGACGTCGGGCGGCACGATGGTGAGTTTCATGCGCCGGCATTCGTCGATCAGGGTCACTACCTTGTCGGTGTTGTGCATATCCGCCGACAGCACCGCCGCCATGAAACCGGCTGGATGATGGGCCTTGAGCCACGCGGTCTGGTAGGACACCAGCGCATACGCCGCCGAGTGCGATTTGTTGAAACCGTACTTGGCGAATTCTTCCATGGTGTCAAAGATTTCGCCCGCGAGTTTTTCATCGACGTTATTTTTCTTGGCACCATCGACAAAGAACGCGCGCTGCTTCGCCATTTCCTCGGCTTTCTTTTTACCCATGGCTCGACGCAAAAGATCGGCACCGCCCAGCGTGAAACCCGCCAGCACCTGCGGAATCAGCATCACCTGTTCCTGATACAAAATGGTGCCGTAGGTGGTTTCCAGAATCGGTTTCAGATCCGGGTGCGGATACTCTACTTTCTGCTTGCCGTGTTTGCGCGCGATGAAATCGTCCACCATGCCGGAACCCAACGGGCCAGGACGGAACAGTGCCACCAACGCGACGATATCTTCAAAGTTCGACGGCTTGAGGCGCTTGATCAGATCCTTCATGCCGCGGGATTCGAGCTGGAATACGGCGGTGGTCTCGGCTTTCTGCAGCAGCTCGAAAGTGGGTTTGTCGTCCAGCGGAATGCGTTCGATTTCCACCGGCGGCAAGCCCTGTTTTTCCAGCATCGGATTGATGGTTTTCAGCGCCCAGTCCACGATGGTGAGCGTGCGCAGGCCGAGGAAGTCGAACTTCACCAGGCCGGCGGCTTCCACGTCGTCCTTGTCGAACTGGGTGACGAGGTTGTTGCCTTCGGGATCGCAGTACAGCGGCACGTAATTCGTCAGCGCCGAAGGCGCGATCACCACGCCACCCGCGTGCTTGCCCACGTTGCGCGTGATGCCTTCCAGCTTCAGCGCCATGCCCAGCAGTTCGCGGATGTCGTCGTCCTTGTCGTACAACTCCTTCAACTGGGGCTCGTCTTCCATCGCCTTTGACAATGTCATGCCGACTTCAAATGGAATCAGTTTGGCGATGCGATCGACAAAGCCGTAGGAGCGCCCCTGCACGCGCCCCACGTCGCGCACTACTGCCTTCGCCGCCATGGAGCCGAAGGTGATGATCTGACTCACTGCATTGCGGCCGTATTTTTCCGCCACGTAATCGATGACGCGGTCGCGGCCATCCATGCAGAAATCCACGTCGAAGTCGGGCATGGATACCCGCTCGGGATTGAGGAAACGTTCGAACAGCAAATCGTATTCCAGCGGATCGAGGTCGGTGATTTTCAGCGCGTAGGCCACCAGCGAGCCGGCACCCGACCCCCGCCCCGGCCCCACCGGTACACCGTTGTTTTTCGCCCACTGGATAAAGTCAGCAACGATAAGGAAGTAGCCCGAAAATCCCATCTTGACGATACAGTCCAGCTCAATCTGCAGACGCTCATCGTAGGGCTTGCGAATCTCGCTGAAATTGGGCGCATTGACATCGAACAGGAACGCGAGACGTTCTTCCAGACCTTTACGGGATTCCTCAATCATGAAATCGCCGATGGTCATGCCTTCGGGTACCGGGTAATCCGGTAGATAATACGTGCCCAACGGGATTTCCACGTTGCAACGCTGGGCGATTTCCACGGAGTTTTCGATGGCCTCGGGAATATCGCTGAACAGTTCCAGCATTTCGGCGGCGGACTTCAGGTACTGTTCTTCGCTGTAACGTTGCTCACGGCTGGGATCTTCCAGGGTCCAGCCTTCGGAAATGCAGACACGCACTTCGTGAGCTTCAAAATCGCCACGTTTCAGAAAACGCACGTCATTGGTGGCCACCACCGGGCAATCCAGCTGGGCCGCCAGATCCACTGCCAGATGCAGGTAAGTTTCGTCGTCCTGGCGCGCAGTGCGCTGCAATTCAAGATAAAAACTGTCGGGGAACCACTCCAGCATTTCCCGCGCCAGTGCTTCCGCCCGATCCTGTTTGCCCGCCAGCAATGCCCGGCCGATTTCCCCCTGCTTGCCGCCGGACAGACAGATCAGGCCGGCGGATTTTTCCCGCAGCCACTGCCGCGTCACGATCGCCTTGCCGCGATGCTGGCCATGTAGATAGCCATTCGACACAACTTCGGTGAGATTGCGATAACCCTGCAGATCCTTCGCCAGCAGCACGATCAGCGATGGTGGTTCGTCGGGTTGCGCTGCTTCCAGCCAGATGTCGGCACCGAAAATCGGCTTGATGCCCGCCTCGCCGCCGTATTTCTGCAATTTCACCAGCGAGAACAGATTACTGTGATCTGTCACGGCCACGGCAGGCATGCCCAGTGCCGACGCTGTTTTCACCAGCCCCTTGATGCGGACAAGGCCATCCACCAAGGAGTATTCAGTGTGCATGCGCAGATGAACGAATTGCGGTTTCATTTTATTTTCTCCACCAACGCCGCCACCGGCCCGAACGAGCGGCGATGAATCACCGACGGCCCGAGTTTCTGCAACGCTTCGATGTGATCCTGAGTGGGATAACCCTTGTGCCGGGCGAGCCCATAACCCGGATATTGCTGATCCAGCACTTCCATTTCCCGGTCGCGCGTCACTTTCGCGATGATCGATGCCGCGCTGATGCAGGGCACCGTCAAATCACCCTTCACGATGGCTTCCGACGGAATCAGCAGATTCGGGCAACGATTGCCATCCACCTGGGCGAATTCCGCCGCTGGCTGCAACTGCTCCACTGCGCGTTTCATGGCGAGCATGCTGGCATGCAGGATATTCAGCGTATCGATTTCCTCCACCTCGGCACGGCCCACCGCCCAGGCCAGAGCATCGCGCTTGATGATATCGAACAGCTGATCGCGTTTCTTCTCGCTGAGTTTTTTCGAGTCGGTGAGGCCGGCAATGGGTTTTTCCGGATCGAGGATCACGGCAGCGGCAATCACCGCGCCCGCCAGCGGCCCGCGTCCCACTTCATCCACGCCCGCCACCAGATGGCCTGCGTAGGAACCGAAATCGAAGCTGGCTTGCGGTGTTTTCTTGCGACTGGGCATGGCGGTCTATTGCTCGATCAGGGCCAGAATCGCGTTGGCGGCTTCCTGGCTGGCGTTGCGATTCAGAATGGCGTGAAGCTGGGAAAATTCCTTTTGCAGACGCAGGCGGTTATCCTGGTTGCGCAACAGTTCCTGCAGCGCGCGAGCCAGCTTGTCCGGCTGCGCCTGATCCTGCACGAACTCCGGCACCAGTGCCTTGCCTGCCAGCAGATTCGGCAACGAGATAAATTCAGTTTTCACCAGCCGGGAAATAATAGCGTGAGTCAACGCCGACCACCGGAACGCCACCACCATGGGCCGCTTCAGCAGCATGGCTTCCAGCGTCACCGTGCCCGACGTCGCCAGCACCACATCACTGCCCGCCATCACTTCGCGGGCATGACCATCAATGATCTGCAGCGGCAGCTTGGTATCGAATGCCGCCACCTGCTGTTCGAATTGTTTGCGGCGGGCTTCGTTGGCGGTGGCCACCATGAATTTCACCGCCGGATCGAGAATGAACAGCCGGCGCATGCTTTCCAGAAACAGCGGCCCCATGAATTTCAGCTCGCCACCGCGACTGCCGGGCATCACCGCTACCACCCGGTCGGAAGGCTGGAACCCCCAGTAATGCTTGGCGCGATTGAAATCGATATCCGGATCGATACTGGTGGCAAACGGATGGCCGACAAACTTCACCGGCACTTTGTACTTTTCATAGAACGCGGCTTCAAACGGCAGCAGGGTCAGCATCAGATCAACGCCTTCGCGGATCTTGAACACCCGCTTCTGGCGCCAGGCCCACACTGAAGGACTCACGTAATGCACAGTGCGGATTCCGGCCTTTTTCAGCTTGTATTCCAACGGCAGGGTGAAATCCGGCGAGTCGATGCCGATGAATACCGCCGGAGGATTCTTGATAAAATGTTCGCGCAGGGTCTTGCGGATATTGAGCAGTTCCCGCAGACGGCCCAGCACCTCCACGATCCCCATCACGCTGAGACGTTCCATGGGAAAAAGCGATTCGCAGCCCGCCGCGATCATGGCGGGCCCGCCGATGCCGACAAATTTTGCCTGAGGATAACGTTGGCGAATGGCCTGGATCAGTCCAGCACCCAGCAGATCGCCGGACATTTCACCCGCCACGATGCCGATGGTGAGTTCCTGGGAAGCACTCATGCCCGAGCCCCGTCAGCGGGTAATGCCACGGGTGGACGACTTGAGGGAATCAATGAAAAGTTGCAGTTGCGGGGACTCGGGCAGCGCATCCAGCTCCGGATAGGCCTGCTCCAGCGTCAGTCCCTGGCGATACACAATCTTGTAAGCTGCGCGCAGGGACTTGATGGTCTCCTCATCGAAACCACGCCGCTTCATGCCTTCGAAATTCATGCTGCGGGCTTCCGCCGGATTGCCCTGCACGGTGACGAACGCGGGCACATCCTTGCCAATCGCAGAACCCATGGCGGAAAAACTGTAGGCACCAATGCGCACGAACTGATGCACCAGCGTATAACCGGACAGGTTGGCGTAATCGCCCACCCACACGTGTCCCGCCAGCGCGGTGTTGTTCACCAGAATGCAGTGATTGCCCAGCACACTGTCGTGCCCCACATGCACATAGGCCATCAGCAGATTGTTATTGCCGATGGTGGTTTCGGAACGGTCCTGAATGGTGCCGCGATGAATGGTCACGCATTCACGGATGGTATTGTTGTCACCGATCACCAGGCGAGTAGGTTCGCCCTTGTATTTCAGGTCCGGCGTATCTTCTCCCACAGACGAGAACTGGAAGATGCGATTGTTCTTGCCGATACGGGTCGGCCCCTTGATCACCACATGGGACTCGATCACGGTGCCTGAATCGATCACCACGTCCGGGCCGATATAAGTCCAAGGCCCCACTTTCACGTCCGGCGCCAGTTGCGCCTTGGGATCAACAATAGCCTGAGGATGTATCAATTGAATAAGTCCCGTTCAGCACAGGTGATTGTCGCGGACGCCACTTCATCACCCTCCATGGAGTTCAGGTGGCAAACCGCACCGAATTTCCAGATCATCTTCTTCCGTGACTTGATATGCGCCCGGATGAACAACTGATCGCCGGGCAACACCGGTCGGCGGAACTTCGCTTCCTCAATCGCCGCCACCACATAGGCCTTCTGCGAACTGGCGGTCTGGTTGATGGTTTTGAACGCCAGCAATCCCGCTGTCTGCGCCATGGCTTCGATGATCAGCACGCCCGGCAGAATCGGATTGTTGGGAAAATGGCCTTCGAACACCAGCTCGCTGTTGGACACACTGCGCACGGCGATAATGTAATCTCCCTCCACCAGTTCCAGCACCTTGTCCACCTGCAGGAACGGGTAGCGGTGGGGAAGAATCGCTTTGATCTCGTTAATATTCATCATAGTCCAAACAAATCCTGTCAGTCATTCGCGAACCGAGGATACGGCGGAACGACACCGGTTTCACCCGGTCAAGCGCAACCAAATATTACGCCTGATCCGGGGGTTCGAGCGCCTTGAGCCGCTGCTCCAGGCTCCTGATTTTGCGGGCCATCTCGTCGAGCTGGCGGAAACGGGCGGCATTCTTGCGCCATTCCGCCGTGGTGGACATGGCGGTTCCCGACGAATAGGAGCCGGGCTCAGAAATGCTTTTGGTAATCGCACTGCGCATGGTGAGGTGCACCCGATCCGCGATTTCCAGATGCCCGGCGATACCCACAGCACCGGCGATGGTGCAATGCTTGCCAATCTTGGTGCTGCCGGCGATGCCGGTACAGCCGGCGATGGCAGTGCCATCCCCGATCTCGACGTTGTGGGCGATCTGGATCTGGTTGTCCAGAATCACGTTGTTGCCGATGATCGTGTCTTTCAATGCGCCGCGGTCGATAGTGGTGCTGGCACCGATTTCCACATCGTCACCGATACGCACACCACCCAGCTGGGCAATCTTGTGCCAGCGTCCTTGGGCCGGCGCGAAACCAAAGCCGTCACCACCGATCACCACACTGCTCTGCAGCACGCAGCGCTCGCCCATTACCACCCCGTAATACAGCGTGACATTGGCGTGCAGCAAACAGTCGTTACCGATCCGGCAACCAGCGCCAATCACCGAGCCAGGGCCGATTTCCACCCGATCCCCCAGCACCACACCCGCCTCGATCACCACGCGGGGGCCAATACGGCAGCCCTGACCCAGCACCACATCGTCGGCAACAATTGCCGCAGGATGAATGCCTTCCGGCTGGCGCGGCCGCCGATCGAACAGCTGGCTGGCACGGGCGTAGGTCAGATAGGGATTGGTGGAAATCAGGCTGGCCACCGGGCATTCCGCCGCCAGGTCTGGATGAATGATCACCGCCGCCGCGCGGGTGCCCTGCAGCTGGGAACGGTATTGGGGATTGGCCAGAAAACTCAGTTGCCCCGGCCCCGCGCCACCCAGGGTTGCCATACCCGAAATCAGGATCGACGCATCCCCGCGCAGCTCCACGCCCAGTCGCTGCGCCAGGTCACCAAGGCTGAACTGATCCGCCAATCCCTGTACTGTCATGCCGGTAGTGGAATCCGCTTATTTCTGCGCATTGATGCGTTTGGTGAGTTCGGCCGTCAGATCGTACTTGTCATCGATCCAGATGGCAGCCTCACGACGCAGAATCACATCGTATTTCTTTTCGTCGATGATGGATTTCATGGCTTTTTCTACCTTGGGGCCCATCACCTGCTGCAGCTCCTGATTCGCTTCCTTGCCTTTCTGCTGCAGCTTCTGTCCCTTGAAATTCATTTCCAGCTTTTTGTCGTTGATTTCCTGTTCCAGCTTGCGCAGTTCTTCCGCACCCATCACGGCGGCATCTTTCTGGCGCTTTTCTTCCAGCTTCTGGATGGAATTGCGCAGCGCGATCAGCTCAGCTTCATCCTGACCAAACGTTGTTTTCAGTTTTTCACCACGCAGACGCGCTTCGTCCGAACGCATGGCGGCAGCGTTGATATCCACAACAGCGATGCGAACTTCCGCCAGCACACTGGCAGACAGGGTCATCAACATCAGCGCGGCCAAGGTTTTGCAGATTTTCATAGTCTCCCCTTCAAAGGAATCATTGTGAGTGGCGACCGGATCAGAAAGGTTGACCCAAGCTGAACTGGAACGCCTGTGTATCATCATCGTCCTGATCATTGATCGTCTTCGCCAGGCTGAACGACAGCGGCCCGATACCGGTTATCCAGGACAGTGCGAAACCGGCCGACATGCGCAGATTGTCTGCCTCCAGCTCATAGCCGGGTTCGTCGGTGCGATCAGTGTCGAATACGTTACCACTATCCAGGAAGAACAGGGTACGGAACTGGCGATTATCCTTCACGAACGGCATCGGGAAGATGAATTCCAGACTGCCCTCGACCAGCAGGTTGCCGCCAATGGCGCGAGGTGTGTAGGAATCCCAGGGTGAAGGGGTCTCGCGGGGGCCCAGGGAACGGTTCTCATAGCCGCGCACCGAGCCAAAGCCGCCGGAATAGTAGTGTTCGTAGAAGGGCATTTCTTCTTCATTGCCATAACCGCCGCCGTAACCCAGATCACCCCGCGCACGCAGCACCCAGGTTTCACTCAGCGGGAAGTAGCGCTGCCCACGATAGGTGAGCTTGTAGTACTCGAGCTGGCTGCCCGGCACCGTGACTTCGGACGAAATGGTGTGCGAGGAACCACGGGTGGCGAACATGCCCCGGTTCAGCGTGCTGTAAGTCCAGCCCAGGGTGAACGGGAAGTTGTTGTACTCCTCGCTCTGGGTGGCCTTTCTTTCCGTCAGATACAGCCACTGGTCGTAATTCACCAGCTTCCAGACTTCCAGCGGCGAGGTTGGGCTGGCGTAGATGGTCACGTTCTCGTAGCCGACGCCGAAGTTGATGCGCTCGATTTCGCTGATCGGATAGCCGAAGTTGATGTTGCCACCAAAGCGATCCGCCGCCCAGTTGGCGATCACGTCGTCGTCTTCGATGTTGGTTTCCTGGTAATAAAGAGAGTAGCCACGGCTCACGCCATCGATCGTGTAATAGGGATCAGTGAACGAGAACGTGATGCTGTTGCGGATGTCACTGCGATTGGCGGCGATGGACACCCGGTTGCCAGTGCCCAGGAAGTTGGTTTGCGACAGATTGGCGCCGAAGATGAATCCTGTGCCCTGCTGGTAACCCACGCTGGCACCGATAGATCCGGACGGCTGCTCTTCCACGGTGTAATTGACATCGATCTGGTCATCCTCACCCGGCACGCGCGGTGTTTCCACCGTCACACCCTTGAAGTAACCCAGCCGCTCCAGCCGCACCTTGGAATTTTCGATCAGCTGTCCCGCCGCCCAGGCCCCTTCCATCTGACGCATTTCGCGGCGCAACACTTCGTCCCGGGTTTTTTCGTTGCCGAAGAAATTGACGCGGCGGACGTACACGCGAGTACCTGGATCCACATAAAAGGTGACATCCACTGTATTGTCGTCGTTGGCTACCGGCACGCCGTTCACCGTGGCAAAGGTGTAGCCCTCGTTGCCCAGACGCTTGGAAATGAAGTCACTGGAGGTGGTCACCAGCTGACGCGAAAACGTCTGCCCCGACCTGAGCAGGATCAGGCGCCGCAACTCTTCCTCCGGCACCTTCAGCTCACCCACCAGCTTGATATCGTTGACCGTGTGGCGCTCGCCCTCGGACACGTTGATGGCGATATAGACTTCCGACTTGTCCGGCGTCACCGACACCTGGGTGGATTCCACCCGGAAATTCACATAACCGCGATCCTGGTAGTAGGACACGAGCTTTTCCAGATCGCCCGACAGCTTCTCGCGGGAGTATTTGTCGTCACCCTTGAAGAACGACAGCATGTGGGTCTTCTTCAGCTCGAACTCGTCCTGCAGTTCTTCGTCGGTGAAGACTGTATTGCCCACCACATCCACGCCGGAAATGGTGGCCACGTCGCCTTCCTTGATGGTGATGTGAATGGACACGCGGTTACGCGGCAACGGTGTGACCTCGGGAGAAACACGAGCGCCATAGCGGCCCTGGGCAATGTACTGGCGCTCCAGCTCCACCTTGAGGCGTTCCAGCGTGGCGCGCTGGAATACTGAACCTTCACTCAGGCCGGCTTTTGAGAGGCCGTCCATCAGGTTCTCGGTTTCAATGGATTTGTTGCCTTCGATTTCGATCTTGGTGATGGACGGGCGCTCGCTCACCAGCACCACCAGCACATCGCCATCCCGCTCGATACTGATGTCCTGGAAATTGCCGGTCTTGAACAGAATGCGGGCTGCGCGTGCCAGCGTGGATTCATCGACCTGGTCGCCCACCTGCAACGGCAATGCGTTGAAAACCGCACCTGCCGAGATACGTTGCAGACCTTCGATCCGGATATCCTTGATGACAAAGGTGTCGGCCTTTGCGGTGGTGACGGTCAGCAGCGCGAGCCACAGCAAAAAAAACGCAGAAAATCGATTCATCTAAATACTAAATCCGCTGGGAGTATTACAAAGGCACGGGCTGTCAGAGCCCCATCAGGTCGTTATAAAAGGCGAGTCCCATGAACATCATCAGCAACCCCAGTCCCAGACTGTTGCCGACGGCCTGGGCTTTTTCCGAAACCGGACTTCCCTTAACCATTTCAACCAGATAGTACATTAAATGCCCACCATCCAGCACCGGAACGGGCAGCAAATTTAACACCCCCAGGCTGATACTTAAATAGGCAACGAAAGTCAGGAAAGATTCCAGGCCGTAACTGGCACTGTCGCCGGCCACCTTGGCGATGGTGATGGGGCCGCTGATATTGTCGAGCGAGATTTTTCCCACCACCATTTTGCCGATGGCCGATATCGTCAGCTCGATGCGCGACCATGCATAGTCAAACGCCTTGCCGACGGAATCCAGCGGGCCGTATTTCAGTTCGCGGATCATGCCGTCGGGATATTTCACCAGGGAAGCATCCGGACGCGCGCCGATGCGGCCGATGGTAGCGCCGGTTTTTTCGTCCTGATCGGTGTCGGGCGTGACATTGATGGTCAGCGTATCGGCGCCACGCTGCACCTTGACCGCCATGGTGACACCCGGATTGGGACGGATCAGCGAAACCCACTCTTCCCAACTGACCAGTTCCACCTCATTGACCGCGAGGATGCGATCGCCAGTCTTCAGACCCTGCCGTTCCGCCGCCATACCCGGTTCGATCTCACCCAGCACCGGCGGAATGGTGGGATAGAACGGCTCCAGGCCAAGCAGCTTGATGGGGTTTTCCTTTTCCTGCCCTTCCATCCAGCGATCCAGACGCACTACCCGCTCTACCCGGGCGTCACTGTCCTGGGCCTGCACGATGAAGCTCACATCGGTGCTCTCACCCAGGCGTGCCACCAGTTCCAGCAACACGTCATCCCAGGTTTCGGTGGCCTGTCCATCCACTGCCACGATCTCTTCCATGCGCTGGAATCCCGCCTGCTGGGCTGGCGTATTCGGCAGCACAGTGCCCACTATGGGCGCCACCGACGACACACCGGACAGGAACAGCAACCAGTACAGGAAAACGGCAAAGGCAAGATTCACCAGCGGCCCGGCAGACACGATGGCAAAGCGCTGGAACACGGACTTATGGGCAAAGGACTGGGATTTCTGATGTTCGGGGATGTCGGCGCCAGGCTCCCCCAGCATCTTGACGTAGCCACCCAATGGCAGGGCAGCGATGACGAATTCGGTGTCGTGCTTGTCTTTCCAGCTGACCAGAGGCTGGCCGAAGCCGATGGAAAAGCGCAGTACCTTGACCCCGCAGCGACGCGCCACCCAGAAGTGGCCGTATTCATGAACAAAGATCAGAACGCCCAGGGTGACGACAAATGCCAGTACTGTCTGCAACAAGCTGTACAAAGCAACCTCGATTTCTTGTTATGAATCAACGCACCCGGAAGTCATGCAACTGCTCGGCGGTTTGCGCGCGGGCGATGGCATCGGCCTTTAGAATAGTATCAATATCAATTGGTTCCACCAAGGTGACTTTTTCCATCACCTGCTCCAGCACATGCGCGATGGCGGTGAAGCGAATCTGACCCTGCAGAAAGGCTTCCACCGCGACTTCGTTGGCGGCATTCAGCACCACCGACGCGGTGCGACCCACCTGCATGGCCTCACGCGCCAAGCGCAAACAGGGAAAGCGCGCTTCATCCGGCGCCTGAAAATCCAGCCGGCCAACCTTCACCAGATCCAGCAGTGGTACGCCGGACACTGTGCGCTCAGGCCAAGCCAGGCCGTAGGCGATTGGCGTGCGCATGTCCGGGTTGCCCAACTGGGCCAGCACGGAACCGTCCACGTATTCCACCATGGAGTGAATCACACTCTGCGGATGCACCACAATCTCCACCTGATCGGGACGCGCATCGAACAGCCAGCAGGCTTCGATGAATTCCAGGCCCTTGTTCATCATGGTGGCAGAATCCACCGAGATCTTGCGCCCCATGGACCAGTTGGGATGGGCACAGGCCTGATCCGGCGTGACATCATGGAGCTCGTGCAGAGGGCGATTGCGGAACGGGCCACCCGAGCCCGTGAGCAGGATGCGCGCCACGCCCACCGCTTCAAGCCCGCGGGAAAAGTCGGTCGGCATGCATTGGAAAATGGCGTTGTGTTCGCTGTCGATGGGCAACAGTTCGGCGCGATGGGTTTTCACCGCTTTCATGAACAGGGCACCACTCATCACGAGGGCCTCCTTGTTCGCCAGCAGCACACGCTTGCCAGCATTCACCGCTGCCAGGGTAGGCAGCAGTCCCGCCGCCCCAACGATGGCCGCCATCACGTAGTCGGTGTCGGCATGCCGCGATACAGCAATCAACCCTGCTTCCCCGGCCAGCACCTGGGTATCCAGCCCGGCAGCGCGGATGCGCTCGTCCAACTGCTGCGCCGCACCTTCATCCCGCATCACGGCATAACGGGGGCTTGCGGCCTGCACCTGCCGGAACATCAGATCCACCTGACGGTGCGCCGCCAGGGCGAACACCTGATACTGTTCCGGATGGCGGGCAATGACATCCAGCGTACTCACACCGATGGAACCGGTGCTGCCCAGTATCGTGACCTGTTTGCGTCCTGCCATGCGCGCTCCTAGTCCATTGCGCCCAGCAGCACCATGCCGCTGGCAAACAACGGCACTGCCGCCGTGATGCTGTCGATGCGATCCAGTATACCGCCATGCCCAGGTAATAGTTGACTGCTGTCCTTGATGCCACGATGGCGCTTGAACATGGACTCTGCCAGATCGCCGTACACTGATCCCACCACAGCCACAAGGCTGATGATCAGGAACGGCACAATGCCCACCTGTCTGGCGGCCGGCGTGCTGAACGCAACCACCAGGGCAATCGCTGCCGTGACCGCAAGGCCGCCCCACAGGCCTTCCCTTGATTTGCCGGGACTCACCGCCGGTGCCAACTTGTTCTTGCCGAACTTGCGACCAACGAAATAGGCGCCAGTATCCGCTCCCCAGACCAGCAGCATCACATACAGCAGCCACCAGTGGCCGTCTTCCTGATCCTGGATCAGCACCAGCGACCACCAGGCCGGCACCAGCACCAGTACTCCGATGGCACCCAGCCGTGCCCGGCTTTGCCAGCGCTCCACCTCATTGGGGTAGGATTTCACCAGCCACACCGCCAGCGCCCACCAAAGGCAGCTTGCAAGCAACACCACGCTCAGATCGAACCAGTACACCAGCAGCAGAGCCACCAGAATCCCCGCCACGTAAGGCATGCGGGCGCGGGAATCCTCGATACCCATGATGTTCGCCCACTCCCAGGCACCCAGCGCCACCGGAATCGCAATCGCCAGCGCAAACCAGGGGGAACTCAAATAAAAAATTGCCCCAAGCACCAGGGGCAACAGAATCAGTGCTGTGATTATTCGCTGTTTCAGCATGAATTATTGACTCGCTTCGACCTGTTCACTGGTGCGACCAAACCGGCGCTGGCGCTGGGCGAAATCCTGAATCGCTGACTCCAGGGCCGCCTGATCGAAATCAGGCCAGTACAGATCCGTGAAGTAAAGTTCCGCGTAGGCCAACTGCCACAGCATGAAATTGCTGATGCGTTGTTCGCCACCGGTGCGAATGCACAGATCCGGCGGCGGCAGATCACCCAGGCTGATGTGCTGCTGCAGCAGTGCAGGCGAGATCTGGCCGGCCTTCAGACTGCCCTGCTCCACCTGCTCAGCCAATTGACGGCAGGCGTTGGCGATATCCCACTGGCCGCCGTAATTCACCGCCACGGCGAACGTCATGCGCTGGTTGCCGGAGGTGAGCTTTACGGCCGCTTCCATCTTGGCGCGCAGCTCCGGCGCGAACGCGGATAAGTCACCGATAAATACCAGCCGGATGCCGTTGGCATGCAGATCGGGAACTTCCTGGGCCAGCGCCTCCAGGAACAAATTCATCAACGCGTTGACTTCATCTTCCGGCCGGCGCCAGTTCTCACTGCTGAAGGCGAATACCGTGAGCACCTCGATGCCGGCGCGGGCACAGTTTTCCACCGTGGCACGCACTGCGCGGGCACCCTGCTTGTGACCTTCGACACCACGCAGGCCGCGCTGCTTTGCCCAACGGTTATTGCCATCCATGATGATGGCCACATGACGGGGAACGGCGGATGTGGAAGATTCAATATCGGGAGCGGAAGACTGTACTTTCACCATGATCCTCCGGTTGGAAGGCAAAGGCCCGCCACTGGGGGCGGGCCATACCGATCAGACTTCAAGCAGATCGGCTTCTTTCTTTTTCAGCATTTCTTCGACTTCGGCGACATATTTGTCGGTCAGCTTCTGGATGTCGTCCTGACCTTTGCGCTCTTCGTCTTCGGTGATCTCTTTTTCTTTCAGCAGGTCCTTCAGCATGGTGTTGGCATCACGACGGATATTGCGGATCGCCACGCGGCCATGCTCGGCTTCGGCCTTGCACACCTTGATCATTTCCTTGCGGGTCTGCTCGGTGAGCGCCGGCATGGGCACGCGGATCATGTCGCCACTGGTGGAAGGATTGAGACCCAGATCCGCTTTCATGATGGCTTTTTCGATTTGCGGGATCAGGTTCTTTTCCCAGGCGGAAATGGCCAGGGTACGGGCATCTTCCACCGACACGTTGGCCACCTGCTTGAGCGGGGTGTCAACACCATAGTAGGACACCATCACGCCATCCAGAATGCTGGGATGGGCGCGACCGGTGCGCACCTTTTTGAACGCGGTTTCGAGCGCTTCCAGGGACTTCTTCATCCGCGCTTCGGCATCTTTTTTAATATCGCTTATCACGGCTTTATCCTTTAAAGATCAGGGTTCCATCTTGACCACCCAGGGTGGCCGCCAACAATGCGCCGGGCTGGTTCATGTCGAATACGCGCACCGGCATGTCGTGGTCACGGCACAGGCAGATGGCAGTAAGATCCATGACTCCCAGTTTTTTTTCAAGCACCTCGTCGTAGGTGAGGCGATCGTACTTGACGGCGTTGGGGTTTTTCACCGGGTCGGAGTCGTACACGCCGTCCACCTTGGTGGCCTTGAACACCACTTCGGCTTCCACCTCGATGGCCCGCAGACAGGCGGCGGAATCGGTGGTGAAGAACGGGTTACCGGTGCCGGCAGCAAAGATCACCACGTCACCGTTATTGAGAAAACGCATGGAGCGGCGACGGTCGTAGTGCTCCACCACACCACTCATCTGGATGGCAGACATCAGCACGGTGGGAATATTGGCGCGCTCCAGGGCATCGCGCATGGCCAGGCCGTTCATCACGGTGGCGAGCATGCCCATGTGATCGCCGGTAACACGATCCAGGCCGGCCTTTTGCAATGCCGCGCCACGGAACAGGTTACCACCACCCAGCACCAGGCCCACTTGCACGCCGATGCCACGCAACTGGCCGATTTCCAGGGCCAGGCGATCCATCAGGTTGGGGTCGATGCCGAAATCCATTTCGCCCATCAGGGCTTCACCGCTCAGCTTCAGCAAAATGCGCTTGTATTTGGGCGTACGATCAGGTGATGGCATGCAAGACTCCTGGCAAGAAGGCGAATAAGCAAAAGGCGCCCCGGGAGGCGCCTTGGTTCTGCGGGGATTTTACTGGCCGCGCGCAGCTGCTGCTACTTCGGCAGCGAAATCCACTTCTTCTTTCTCGATGCCTTCACCCACTTCGATGCGGATGAAGCTGACCACGCTGGCGCCGGCTTTCTGCACCAGTTTGCCGACGGTGGTTTCGGGATCTTTCACGAACGGCTGATCCACCAGGCTCACTTCCTTCAGGAACTTGCTGATGCGGCCTTCCACCATCTTGGCAACGATTTCAGCGGGTTTGCCGCTGTCAGCCGCCTGGGCGGTGTAGATTTCGCGCTCTTTGTCCAGAGTGGCCTTGTCGACCTGATCGGACGACACCACCAGCGGGTTGGACGCAGCAACGTGCATGCACACATCCTTGCCCAGATCCAGATCGCCGCCTTTCAGAACGGCCAGCACACCGATCTTGCCGCCGTGCACGTAGGCACCGACAACGCCCTCGGGTGCAGTTACCAGATAAGCGCGGCGCACCTGGATGTTTTCGCCGATTTTCTGTACCAGGGCCTGACGGGCTTCTTCCACCGTGGTGGCTGCGCCGTCTTCGTAGGCAGAAGCCAATACTTTGGCAATATCGGTTTCCTTGCTGGCCAGAACGCGGTCAGCCACCTTGTTGGCGAAGGTAGTGAAGTTGGCGTCGCGGGCCACGAAATCGGTTTCGCTGTTCACTTCCAGCAGGATGCCGGTCTTGCCATCAGCGCTGATTTTTGCCAGCACAACACCTTCTGCTGCAGTACGGCCGGCTTTCTTGGCGGCCTTGGCCTGGCCGGATTTGCGCAGGTTTTCGATGGCCAGTTCGATGTCACCATCGGTTTCAACCAGGGCCTTCTTGCACTCCATCATGCCCAGGCCGGTGCGCTCGCGCAGTTCTTTTACCATGTCGGCAGTCACAGCCATGACTCTATCCTCTTTAACTGATCGATTCGGTTACGTTTGAAAAAGGGGGCATGGCCCCCTTTGTTCGGTGTGAATAACGCCGTTTGATGACGTTTTCAGGTCGGCGGGACTGAAGCCCGCCTGGCATTACTTGGCAGCGTCGCCTTCAGCCACTTCGACGAAGCCATCGGCTTCAACGGGGCCGGCAGTCTTGGCGTACTCGGAACCTTCCAGGCAGGCGTCGGCCATGGCGGTCACGTACAGCTGTACGGCCTTGATGGCGTCGTCGTTGCCGGGGATGACGTAATCAACGCCATCGGGATCGCTGTTGGTGTCGACGATGCCGATAACCGGGATACCCAGTTTGTTGGCTTCGGTAACCGCGATGCGCTCGTGGTCAACGTCGATCACGAAGATCGCGTCGGGCAGACCGCCCATATCCTTGATGCCACCCAGGCTGCGCTCCAGCTTTTCCATTTCGCGGGTACGCATCAGGGCTTCTTTCTTGGTCAGCTTGTCAAAAGTGCCGTCGGTGCTCTGGGTTTCCAGCTCTTTCAGACGACGGATGGACTGACGGATGGTTTTCCAGTTGGTCAGCATGCCACCCAGCCAACGGTGGTTCACGAAGGGCTGGCCAGCACGGCGGGCTTGCTCTTCAACGATCTTGGCAGCGGCACGCTTGGTACCCACGAACAGGATCTTGTTCTTCTTGGAAGCGGCCTTGTTGACGAAGGTCAGGGCATCGTTGATGGCAGGAACGGTGTGTTCCAGGTTGATGATGTGGATCTTGTTACGGGAACCGAAAATGTATTGACGCATTTTGGGGTTCCAGTAGCGGGTCTGGTGGCCGAAATGGACGCCAGCTTTCAACATATCACGCATGGTGACTTGGGTCATGGTACTCTCCGGTTAGGGTTAGGCCTCCATATACCCCATACATCAACCCCGAGGGGCACCCTGATGCATGTGACGGTATATGTGTGGTTTTATGGATGAAATTGAGCGGCGCTTTATACCACATTTGACCACCCCCAACAACCAAGGCCGACCTGCTTTATCCCACCGACCGGACAAAATCCCTCCGGTTTCAGGGGTATATCCCGCTCAATCCCCCATGTACAATAGCCGCCTTTGCCCAGCCAGCCTTGTATTCCGTACGCTGATCACCCAAGACCCGAGTTTGCGATCCACCTCATGACCATCATTATCAAGACTCCCGAACTGATTGAAAAAATGCGCGTGGCTGGCCGTCTGGCCGCCGAAGTACTTGAAATGATTGGCGAACACGTCAAACCGGGTGTGACCACCGACGAACTGAACACGATCTGCCACAACTATATTGTCAACGAGCAGCAGGCGATCCCCTCCCCCCTGAATTACCGCGGCTTTCCCAAGTCCATCTGCACGTCGGTCAACCATGTGGTGTGCCACGGCATTCCCAGCGACAAGAAGGTGCTGAAGAAAGGCGACATCATTAACGTCGATATCACCGTATTCAAGAACGGGGTGCACGGGGATACCAGCAAGATGTTTGTGGTGGGCGAAGCGTCGGTGCAGGCAGAACGGCTGATCCGCATCACTCAGGAATGCCTGTACCTGGGCATCAAGATGGTGAAGCCGGGAGTGCGGCTGGGGGACATCGGCCACGCCATCCAGCAGCATGCAGAGAGCAATCATTTTTCCGTGGTGCGCGAATACTGTGGCCATGGCATCGGCGAAGGTTTTCACGAAGATCCCCAGGTGTTGCACTACGGCCGCCCCGGTACCGGTGTGGTATTGCAGCCGGGCATGACCTTCACCATCGAGCCGATGATCAACGCCGGCAAGCGTTTCACCAAGCTGCTGCCCGACCAGTGGACCGTGGTGACGAAGGATCACAAACTGTCTGCCCAGTGGGAACACACCATTCTGGTGACCGATACCGGCTTTGAAGTTCTCACCCTGCGCAAAGAAGAAGCCGCCGCGTTCGCCAGCCTATGAAGACGCCTCTCGTCACTGAATTGAAGCAGGACAAGGAGCTGTTCGACCCCGAGCATTTTGCGTCGCTGACCCACAGTTGCGGATCAGTGCCCAAGGCGTTTCGACAGGCCATCAAGGAAGCCGATGCGGTGCTGGACCGCCGCTTCCTCAATATGGAAAACATCAAGCTGATCATCCGCCGCCGGGCCTGGACCATGGATCAGCTGATGAAGCAGTTGTGGAATCAGTTCAAGTGTTCCGAATCCACCGACATCGCGTTGCTGGCAGTGGGCGGTTATGGCCGCGCCGAGCTGCACCCCCATTCCGACATCGATCTGCTGATCCTGCTGCGTAATCGCCAGCTGGCGGAAAAATTCCGTACTGATCTGGAAACCTTCGTCACCCAGCTGTGGGATATCGGCCTGGAAGTGGGCCATAGCGTGCGCTCGGTGGACGAGTGTGCCGAGCTGGCACGGGACGACATCACCATCGCCACCAATCTGATGGAATCCCGCACCATCGCCGGCAATCCGGAGCTGGGCGACATGATGCTCGCAGTCACCGGCCCGGAAAGAATCTGGCCGCCGAAGGATTTCTTCACCGCCAAGTGGACGGAGCAGATCGCCCGTCACAACAAGAACAACAACACCGAATACAATCTGGAACCGGATATCAAGAGCGCGCCGGGTGGCTTGCGCGACATCCAGACTATCGGCTGGGTGGCCAAGCGCTATTTCAACGCCAACCGGCTGAGCGATCTGGTGAACCACGGCTTCCTCACCGCCGAGGAATACGACATTCTGAATGCGGGGCAGTCGTTCCTGTGGGAAGTGCGTTACGCCCTGCACATGCTGACAAAACGCAGTGAAAACCGCCTGCTGTTCGATCACCAGCGCGCCGTGGCGGAAATGCTGGGTTACCGTGACAGCAACGCCAATCTGGCAGTGGAAAAATTCATGAAGCGCTATTACCGGGTGGCGCTGTCAGTGTCGCAGCTGAACGACATGTTGCTGCAGCATTTCGACGAAGCCATTCTGCGCCCCCATGAGCCGGTTGCGATCATGCCGATCAACAAGCGCTTTCAGATTCGCGGCAGTTTCATTGAAGTGACGCACGACAAGGTGTTCGAGCAGACGCCGTCGGCGCTGATGGAAATCTTCGTGATTCTGGCCCAGAACGAAAAGATCGAGGGTATCCGCGCCGCCACCATTCGCCTGATCCGCGACCACCGCCATCTGGTGGACCAGAAGTTCCGCAACGACATCCGCAACATTTCCCTGTTCATGGAACTGCTGCGCTCGCCCAACAAGATTTATACCCAGCTGTACCGGATGAAGCGTTACGGCGTGCTGGGAAATTACATTCCCGAGTTCGGCCAGGTGATCGGCCAGATGCAGTATGACCTGTTCCACATTTACACCGTGGACGCCCACTCGCTGCATGTGCTGCGCAATATGCGCATGTTCCGCCATCCCGAGGTACGCAAGGATTTTCCGGTGGCGAACATGATCGTGCAGCGTCTGCCGAAGATCGAATTGTTATATATCGCCGGCCTGTTTCATGACCTGGCCAAAGGACGCGGCGGCGATCATTCCGATCTGGGCGCTGTCGATGCCTATCGCTTCTGCATTCATCATCGCCTGACCAAATGGGATGCCAGCCTGGTGTCCTGGCTGGTGCAGTATCACCTGCTGATGTCGCTGACGGCCCAGAAGCGGGACGTGTCTGATCCGGCAGTGATTCATGAGTTTGCGTCGCGGGTGGGTGATCAGGTGCGGCTGGATTATCTGTTCGCGCTGACGGTGGCGGACATCTGCGCCACCAATCCGAATCTGTGGAATGGCTGGAAGGCATCACTGCTGCGGCAGCTGTATACCGAATCCCGTCGCGCCCTGCGTCGTGGCCTGGAAAATCCCATCAATCGCCAGGACTGGATCGACGAAACCAAGGACAAGGCCCGTGCCCTGCTGCTCAATCGCGGTATTGCAAGGGAGCAGATCGATGCTCTGTGGGAACACCTGGGCGACGACTATTTCCAGCGCGAAACTTTTGCCGATGTGGCACGGCACACGGAAGCAATTCTGAATCATCCGGCGAATGGCGGCCCGCTCGTATTGCTGGGCAAAGCGGATGACCGCGGTTTCCAGGATGCGGCGGAAGTGTTCGTGTACACCCAGGACGCCCCCAACCTGTTCGCCGCCAGCGTGGCCGCGCTGAGCCAGTTGAACCTGACCATCGCCGACGCGAAAATCATCACGTCCACCAGCGGCTACAGCCTTGATACCTTCATCATCATGGAGGAAAGCGGCAATCCGATCGGCGACGATCCCGCACGCATGCAGCAGATCGTGAAGAAGCTGACCAAGGCCCTGTCCGACCCCAACAAGTATCCCGAGATCGTGCACAAGCGCATGCCGCGCGCGCTGAAGCACTTCCGCATTCCCACCGAAGTGGTGATCAGCAACGACCTGCAGCACGGCCGCACGGTGCTGGAGCTGGTGGCGCTGGATCGCCCTGGCCTGCTGGCGGAGATTGGCTGCGTGTTTCTGGACAACAATGTGCTGCTGCAAAATGCGCGCATCGCCACTTTGGGCGAACGGGTGGAAGACGTTTTCTATATTACGGATACCAATGGCGAAATGATCAAGGACCCAGCCCTGTGCGAACGCCTTGAGCAATCCATCAAGGATCTTCTGGATCAACCGGCGAAATAACAAACCTCATGAATCAGGATCTGGATTTACTGCAACCCTACCCGTTCGAGAAGCTGGCGCAACTGTTCAAGGGTGCTGAACACACGGGTGGACTGCCGCATATCGCGTTGTCGATTGGGGAACCCAAACATGCCAGCCCCGCGTTTGTGAAACAGGCGCTGATCGACAATATCAATCAGCTGTCGGTGTATCCGTCCACGAAGGGTATTCCTGAGCTGCGCAAGGCGATCAGTGAGTGGGCGTGCCGGCGCTTCAAGCTGGGTGACGGCAATCTGTGTGCAGAAACCCAGGTGCTGCCGGTGAACGGAACCCGCGAGGCATTGTTCGCATTCGCCCAGGTGATCATCAACCGCGCCGACAAGCCGCTGCTGGTGTCGCCCAATCCGTTCTACCAGATTTACGAAGGCGCGGCGTTTCTGTCAGGTGCTGAGCCGTATTTTCTGCCGTGCCGGGAAGAAAATCGCTTTGTGCCGGATTTTGATGCGGTGCCGGTGGAGGTGTGGCGTCGTTGTCAGATGATTTTCATCTGCAGCCCCGGCAATCCCACCGGCGCGGTGATGGATGCTGCCACGCTTAAAAAGCTGATCGCGCTGGCGGATGAACACGATTTTGTGATTGCGTCGGATGAGTGCTATTCCGAGCTGTATTTTGATGAGGCGAATCCGCCGCTGGGCCTGTTGCAGGTGTGCCAGGAGATGGGGCGGAATGATTACAGGCGCTGCGTGGTGTTCCACAGCCTGTCGAAACGTTCGAATCTGCCGGGGTTGCGGTCGGGATTTGTGGCCGGTGATGCGGCGATTCTGAAACCGTTTCTGCTGTATCGTACCTACCATGGTTGTGCGATGCCGGTGCAGCATCAGCTGGCCAGTATAGCGGCGTGGAATGATGAGGCCCATGTGGTGGAGAATCGCCGCATATATCAGCAGAAGTTTGATGCTGTGCTGGATGTGCTGAACGGCGTATTGGATGTGCAGAAGCCGGATGCGAGTTTTTATCTGTGGCCGCGTACACCCGTGGCGGATACTGAATTTGCGCGGGAGCTATTTCGGCAGCAGCACGTGACGGTGTTGGCGGGAAGCTTTTTGTCGCGCACAGTCGATGGATTTAATCCCGGCGAGAACCGGGTGCGGATGGCGCTGGTGGCGCCGATGGCCCAGTGCGTGGAGGCGGCGGAAAGGATTCGGGCGTTTGTGCGGGGGCTGTGAGTTTTATTGAGTGACTTGGCTTTACGTGTGTTGGGGATCTATCCAATATCGTGGCGCCAAGGTGGGTAATTCCATTCCAGAACAGCATTCCCCGTGCTGGCGCCACTGGATTGGATCGAAGCACGGACATAAAAAATTGGCAGGCAGACAAACAATCCCACTATCAAACACACTCCGGTGTTCGAGCAAAAACTTTCAAACGATCAACGTGGAGAAAAACATGACGGAATTACAAACCATCATCGAAACCGCCTTCGACAACCGTGACAGCATTTCGCCGTCCTCGGTCGACGCCAAAGTGAAAGGCGCCGTACTCGAAGCCATCGACCTGCTCGACAGCGGCAAAGCCCGCGTCGCCGAAAAAATCAACGGCGAGTGGGTGGTGAACCAGTGGCTGAAAAAAGCCGTGCTGCTCAGCTTCCGCATCAATGACAACGTGCCCATCGATGGCGGCTTCACCCAGTATTACGACAAAGTGCCCTCCAAATTCGCCAACTGGACGCCGGAACAATTCAAGGCATCCGGCATTCGCGTCGTGCCGCCCGCCACTGCCCGTCGCGGCAGCTACATCGCCCCCGGCGTGGTGCTGATGCCCTCCTATGTCAACATCGGCGCCTACGTCGACAGCGGCACCATGGTGGACACCTGGGTAACCGTTGCCTCCTGCGCCCAGATCGGCAAGAACGTGCACCTGTCCGGCGGCGTCGGCATTGGCGGCGTGCTGGAACCCCTGCAGGCCACCCCCACCATCATCGAGGACAACTGCTTTATCGGCGCCCGCTCCGAGGTGGTGGAAGGCGTGATCGTGGGCGAAGGCTCCGTGCTGTCCATGGGCGTGTACATCGGCAAGAGCACACGCATTTACGATCGCGAAACCGGCGAGGTCCACTACGGCAAAGTGCCGCCCGGATCGGTGGTTGTGTCCGGCACCCTGCCCTCCGCCTGCGGCAAGTACAACCTCTACGCGGCGATCATCGTGAAGAAAGTCGACGAGAAAACCCGCGGCAAGGTTGCCATCAACGAACTGCTGCGCATCACCGACTGATCCACCGGCGTTACGCAAATTGGCAGGCTGTTGAAGACGAAGTACACGCAGTCGTTCTCCAGCAGCCTGCCAATCCGCCACCAACACCTCGTACGCAACCACGTTCAAACCGGCAGCCAACCCACAAAACGCAGCTGCCAATAGCGGAGCCTTCCCATGCCAACGTCCATCACCCTCTACGGCATCCCCAACTGCGACACCGTGAAAAAGGCCCGCCAGTGGCTGGACAGCAACAGCACCGCCTATCGCTTCCACGATTTCCGCAAGGACGGTCTCACCGAACCAGAAGTGAAACGCTGGATCAACGCGCTGGGCTGGGAAACCGTGCTCAACCGCAAAGGCACCACCTGGCGGCAATTGCCTGAGGACGTGCGCAACAGCGTAAGCGAAACCAACATCGCCACGCTGCTGGTGGAATACCCCACTCTGATCAAACGCCCCGTGCTGGAAACCGGCACGCAAATCCACTGCGGCTTCAAGGCCGACGACTACCAGTCCCTGCTGAAGTAAATCCCCGTCACCGGGCAAGCCCTGCTCCGCCCGGATTTTCCGCATTTTCCTGCCACTAGTGCCAAATCCTGCAAGCCCGCCATCACTGTCTATACTAATTCATTAAATCCCCGGCAATTTTCTGGCTCGTAATGGACACACTGCCCTTTCTGCTCCCCTGGTTCCTGTTGTTGCTCGCCGCCGGCCTGGCCGTAGCGGTGAAGCTGCTGCCGCTCAAGTCCATCGCCGGCATCGCGGTGACAGCGGTTATCTCGCTGATTTTCATCGGTGTTTGCATCTACTCGAACGTGGTCAGCAGCCAGCTGTTCGACCGCGTTGATGAAAAACAGCTGGCGCTGGAAAACATGGAGACCTGGAAGTACAAGCATCTGGACGAGCTGTCACTGCTGATTGCCCAACTGAAGCCGCCGGCCGACGAGGACATGGCACTGCTGAAGCAACTGCAGGGGTTCGGCTGGCTCAGTACCGGCGCAGCGCTACGGCAGATGCAGGACGCCCATTCCGCGCGGGAACGTGTGCTGGCGGAATTCACCCCCAGCCAACCCATGCTGATCAAGGGCATTCCCCAGACCGTGGATGAAAAAATCGTGGATCTGGCGCTGCGTCAGGTGGGCTTCACCGTGCTGCCCTATCGCGACGACGAACCCCGGGAAGCCGACGTCAACATCATTTACTTCGGCCGCGACATGAAAATCCAGGAAGTGAAACTCGCGGCCCTGACATTGATGCGGGCCGGCGTCGAGCTGAAAGCCATCAAACCCTTCCCCAAGCCCACATCAGGCAACCTGCGCGCCATCAAGATCGAGTGGAACAAGTACTACGAGCTGCGCAAGGCGATGACCGTGAACGACGTCGAGTCCGCCACCGTCTTCAACTGAGATTGTTGCGCCCGTCTATTGTTGCGCCTGTCTTCGGCATCCCGCGCGGGTTTGCTATCATAGCGGCCTTTGTCGCCCACCGAGGATGCTGTACCCCATGACCAACTTGTCCGCCACGCTGCAACTGGCCATTGACCTGATCGCCCAACCCTCGGTAACACCGGACGACTGCGATTGCCAGAACCTGATGATCGAGCGGCTGGGCGCCATCGGTTTCAAGGCGGAAAAACTGCGCTTCGGCGAAGTGGATAACTTCTGGGCCCGACGCGGCGACAGCGGCCCGGTGCTCTGCTTTGCCGGCCACACCGATGTGGTACCCACCGGCCCCGTCGACAACTGGCAGCACCATCCTTTCGAGCCCAAAATCGAAGACGGCATGCTGTGCGGTCGCGGCGCCGCCGACATGAAAGGCAGCCTGGCCGCCATGGTCACCGCCTGTGAACGTTTCGTGGCCGAGCATCCCGATCACCAGGGTTCCATCGCGTTCCTGATCACTAGCGACGAGGAAGGCCCCGCCGTGAATGGCACCATCAAAGTGGTGGAACACCTGGAAGCCCGCAACGAGAAAATCACCTGGTGTCTGGTGGGCGAACCCTCCAGTTCAACCCACGTGGGCGATGTGGTGAAGAACGGCCGCCGCGGCTCGCTGGGCGCAAAACTCAAAGTGAAAGGCATCCAGGGCCACGTGGCCTATCCACAACTGGCACGCAACCCCATCCATCAGGTGGCACCAGCACTGGCCGCACTCACCAACGAACACTGGGACAACGGCAACGAATTCTTCCCGCCCACGTCGTTCCAGATTTCCAACATCAACTCCGGCACCGGCGCCACCAACGTGATTCCCGGCCACGCGGACATCATGTTCAACTTCCGCTTTTCCACCGAGAACACGGCGGACACGCTGAAGGAAAAAACCCACCGGATTCTCGACAGCTTCAGGCTGGAATACGACATCGAGTGGACCCTGTTCGGCCAGCCCTTCCTCACCGGACGCGGTGATCTGGTGGATGCCACGGTGAACGCCATCAAAACCGTGGCCGGTATCGACACCGAGCTTTCCACCAGCGGCGGCACCTCCGACGGCCGCTTCATCGCACCCACCGGTGCACAGGTCGTGGAGCTGGGCCCGGTGAACGCCACCATTCACAAACTCAACGAACGTATCAAGGCGGCTGATCTGGACGTGCTGTCCGCCATTTACGAATCCATCCTGCGCAATCTGCTGGTGAAATAGCCCATGGCCAACAACACCCTGGATTATCTGGACGACATCGAAATCTACGTGGAAACGAACGATCTGGACGCGCTCACCGGCTGGTTGGCGACGCAACTGGAAGGCTTTCAGACCCGCGCCCAGAGCAAGAAAGGCTGCAAGTTCCTGTTCATCCACGACGGGAAGAAAGGCGAAGGCATGATCGTGCTGAACGCCGGCCGCACCGGCTTCACGTCCATCTGGCTGAACACCCGCGCCACCCCCTGGAAGGATGACGTGGAATTCGCCCGCGCCGCCTTTGCCGCCCTGGGCGTGACCGTGCGTTGCAACGAAAGCGCGTGGAGCAAAGGCGACGATCCGGATCGCTGGCTGCAGATCGACAGCAAAGGTGAGCACGTCATCCAGTGGGTGACCGAAGAGCCCTGACATTTATATCCAAAATTCATATTCCTCTAACTTTCTATTCTTTTTAATTCGAATGATCATTCGGTAATCTTGCGCCTCCGAATCATCAACCTAATCAGCTTCCTCTATGTCATTCAACTGGCCAATGCTGTTGGTGGCCGCCGTGTTGATCGGCCTGTTCGCCACTTTTGTCTGGGAAAAAATCCGCTCCGATGTGGCGGTGTTGTCGGCTGTGGCCATTCTGCTGGTCTTCGGACAACTGGAATCCAAGCAACTGCTGAGCGTATTCAGCAACAGTGCGCCGCTCACCATCGCCTGCCTGTTCGTCATCAGCGCCGCGCTGGAGCGCACCGGCTGCGTAGATGCTCTGGGCCAGTGGATGGGCAAGGTGGCCGGCCAGAGCGAACGCCGGCTGCTGCTGGTGGTGATGATCGCGGCGGTGGGAATTTCGCCCTTCATCAACAATACCCCGGTGGTGATGATCATGGCGCCGGTGGTGATCGGATTGGCCAACAAGCGCAACATCCGGCCGTCAAAGGTGCTGATTCCCCTGTCCTACGCCACCATCCTCGGCGGCATGTGCACTATGGTGGGAACCTCCACCAACATTCTGGTGGACGGCATTGCGCGTCAGGCCGGGCTGGCCCCGTTCGGCATGTTTGAAATCAGTCCCATCGGCATCGCGCTGGCCGTGTCCGGCTGCATCTTCATGATGCTGCTGGCGCCGAAGCTACTGCCGGCGCGGGAAACCCTCACCCAACTGTTCAAGGGCAGCGGCAATCGCACCTTCATGGCCGAACTGTTCGTGCCGCAGGGTTCCCGCATGCTGGGCCGCACCCTGGCAGACGCGCATCTGGCCAACGGCTCCACCCAGGTGCTGAAGATTTTTCGCGGCGACACCCTGATGGATCAACCCGATCCGCAAACCCGCCTGCAAACCGGCGATCGCATCGTGATCCACACCCAGAGCGACGACATCGTCAGTCTGCGCGGCGCGGATTTCGTCGGCTCCCAGCAGGCGCAGCAACACGATCTGGAAACCCTGCGCGGACGCGATGCAGTGATCGTGGAGTGTATCGTCGGCCGCAATTCCCGGTACGTGGATCGTCCGATGCGGGATCTGGACATCGCCGCCCGTTACGGCATTCACATCATCGCCATCCATCGCCAGGACGCCAACGTGCAGTCCGGTTTCGACGACTTCGAATTGCAGTTCGGCGATGTGATTCTGGCAGAAGGCCATCCCACCCAGATCCAGCGCTTCTGCGAAAACGGTGACCTGTTTGCCATCACCGAAGGCACCAAGCCATCGAACCGCGCAAAAAAGGCACCCATCGCACTGGGTACCATTGCGGCGGTGATGATCCTGGCGGCGCTGAACGTGGCGCCCATTGAAAACCTGGCAGTGATCGGTGCCGTGCTGGTGATCATCACCGGCTGCCTGGAGGCCGACGAAGCCTACAAAGCCATCGAGTGGCCGATCCTGATGCTGATCTACGGCATGCTGGCCATCAGCATCGCGATGCAGCAGGTGGGACTGGTGGATCTGCTGGCACAAACCGTCGTGATGTTCGGCACCGACCTGCCGCCCTGGATGCTGCTGTCACTCATCATTCTGATGACGTCAGTGATGACTGAAATGATCAGCAACAACGCCGTGGCCGTACTGATGACGCCCATTGCCATTGGCATCGCGCAACAGCTGGGGCTCGATCCCCGTCCGTTCGTGGTGGGCGTGATGATGGCGGCCAGCGCCAGCTTCGCAACACCGATCGGCTATCAGACCAACACGCTGGTCTACAACGCCGGCGGCTACAAATTCCGCGACTTCTTCCCTATGGGCATTCCCATGAACATCGTGGTGTGGCTGCTCGGTACCCTGTTGATTCCCATGATCTGGCCGATGTAAAAAGAAGCCTCACCCGCAAGTGTCGAGGCCCGTCATGTCGAACAGCTCCACCCTGGATCTGAAATCCCTTTACGGCTATCTGCTCGACCACTCCCTGCGGGACGATCCCCTGCTGCAACAGCTGCGGGAAGAAACCGCCCGCGATCCCCTCGCCCGCATGCAGATCGCGCCGGAACAGGGCCAGTTCATGGCGCTGCTGGTGAAACTGATCGGTGCGAAGAACATCATCGAGGTGGGCACCTTCACCGGCTACAGCAGCCTGTGCATGGCACGTGCGCTACCCGAGAACGGCTACCTGCTCTGCTGCGACATCGACGAACAATGGACTGACATCGCGCGCCGCTACTGGGAACAGGCCGGGGTTGCCCACAAGATTGAACTGCAACTGGCCCCCGCCGCCGACACGCTGCAGGCACGCATCGACGCCGGCCATCACGATCGTTTCGACCTGGCCTTCATCGATGCTGACAAGGAAAACTACGGCCGTTACTACGAACAATGCCTGCAACTGATCCGGCCCAACGGCCTGATCATCTTCGATAACATGCTGTGGAGTGGACGGGTGGCTGATCCAGGCGTGAATGACACAGACACCCGTGCCCTGCGTGAAATGAACAAATTCCTGCTGAACGATCAGCGGGTGGACATCAGCCTGCTGCCCATGGCCGACGGCATCACCCTCGCCCGCAAACGCTGACGGATCGGGAACAACTCAGGCCCATTCACGGCGCGACTGCAGCGCAACGCCCAACTGGTCTGCCGTGGCGATGTGCTGGCAGAAATAGTCGATGGTGTTCGCCACCTGCGCAGACGTCATGGTGGAAAAGATCCGCCGGATCAATCCACTGATCACCGAGCGGGTGGAATCGATGCCTATCTGCGCCAGCTTGCCCAGCACCGGGCCCAGACGCAGGCTGTCGATCGGTTCGGCAAAGAAATACGTCACGGCTTCATCGGCGATGGTTTGAAAGCTCAGGATCACACTGGAAATAGCCGCCGGATCACCGGAATGCGCCAGCTGCTGCATGTG
Source organism: Pseudomonadales bacterium (assembly GCA_020062665.1). Lineage (GTDB taxonomy): Bacteria > Pseudomonadota > Gammaproteobacteria > Pseudomonadales > Ketobacteraceae > Ch67. The sequence continues at coordinate 7,705 of JAGUVW010000074.1, read as the reverse complement.
CCGGAACTCCGCAGCCGACTGTGGCTCCAGCGGAAACGCCACATAGCTGGTACCGCGCAGACTGGCATGATCGCGCAGCATCACCCGATCCATGAATTCCGCCAGCGGCCGCATGTCGCGCTGACTGAGTTTACGCACGATTCTGCCCAATACCATCTGCAGTGTCTTGCGCAGGGTGGCGACGGCGGTGGTGACAATCTTGCGCCCCATAGGGCCAAGCTCCGCCCGCTCCATGGGAATCAGAAAATAAATCTCCAAACACTGGGCAACGAACTCATCCAGCACCCGCTGCAGCAGGTCGTTCTGTGGGGTGCGTTCCCCTTTGTGGATATTCTGGATAAAGGTTTCGGCGTTGTGCCGTAATGACGTGGTGGCCTCGAACCACATGAAATGTTCTGGCGCATTTGCCGCGGACATGATCATCCCTGTTCAGTTGAGCGAGCGAAGCCGCATCTTCTCAGAACCCGCCCGTTCCAATCAAGCAGGCAAGAAAAATAAACAACGAATTCAACGGATTGCGACAGACAGGGAAGGAGGGGAAGAGAAAGGGTTTCGACCGGCCCGATCGCCTAAACGGGTCTGCTTTGCCATAGCTGAGGAGGATGTGGAAAAGTGGACTATTCGTGCGATCGGCCAGTCGAGTAACCGATGATAGACTGCCTAAACTCGCCGGGGCAACCATTAAAACCGATAATTTTTGATCCGGTGAAGGCCCGCTTGATGCTGTTAGCATTCACTTACTTTTAATGGTCTGTAAAGACTCGCTTTTTGTTGATTGTCCGCTTTTTGATCAACAACACCCTGTCTGACAGACACTCCGGATTCAGCCTAAGTTAATTCAGATAGCTTGTTTTCGATTACAAAATAATGACCCGAAACGGCTATTGGAAACACTGAATTCCCGTAGAATGCTGACGACTGCGAGTCGGGTATACAGCCCGGTAACCACCTTTCCCGTCCAGGCCGCTCAGCGTAAGATGCAGCGACTCCCAGGATATGATGAATCAAGGAATTCCGATGCAAGATCCGCAAAAACACCTTCGGACCTGTAATCTGTGCGAAGCCATGTGCGGCATCGAAATCACCCATGAACAGGGCAAGATCCTGTCCATCAAGGGCGATCCCCATGATCCCCTGAGCCAGGGCCATATTTGCCCCAAGGCGGTGGCGCTGCAGGATCTGCAGGAAGACCCGGATCGCCTGCGTTACCCGATGATCAAGACACCCCAGGGCTGGGAACGGATCAGCTGGGAGAACGCCTTCAACGAGGCCGCGTCGCGTATTCGCAACATTCAGGCCAAGCATGGCCGCAATGCAGTGGCGCTTTATGCGGGCAACCCCAGCATTCATAACGTAGGCACCATGCTGACGCTGCCGCCCCTGTTCAACGTGCTGAAAACCGATAATCGCTACAGCGCCACCTCTATCGACCAGCTGGCGCCCATGCTGGTGGCCATGAAGCTGTACGGCAACCAGCTGCTGCTGCCAGTACCGGATATCGACCGCACCGATTTCATGCTCTGCATCGGCGGCAATCCCATGGCCAGCAACGGCAGCCTGTTCACGGCCCCTGGTTTCAAGCAGCGGGTGAAGGCGTTACAGGAACGGGGTGGCAGGCTGGTGGTGATCGATCCGCGCCACACCGAAACCGCCGATATCGCCGACCAGCATCACTTCATTCGCCCCGGAACCGACGCGTTATTGCTGATGGCCATGCTGCACACCCTTTTCAGCCAGGATCTGGTGAAGACCGGACGGCTGTCAGGCCTGGTGCAGGGTGTGAATATCGTGCGCAACATGGTGTCAGGCTTTTCGCCCCAGCGGGTGACCAAGCATGTGGGCATCAAGGCAAAGGATATCCGTCAGCTGACCATCGATTTCGCCAGCGCCAACAGCGCCTGCTGCTACGGCCGCATGGGCATTTCCACCCACAGTTTCGGCACGCTCACCAACTGGCTGATCAACCTGCTGAATATTCTCACCGGCAATCTGGACGAGCCCGGCGGCGTCATGTTCACCCGCCCGGCCATCGACCTGCCGGGCCTGGCGGAAGTGGGCGGCCAGACCGGCAGCTTCAATTCGCGCAAGAGCCGGGTACGCAAGCTGCCGGAATTCGGTGGCGAATTCCCGTCGGCCACCCTGGCGGACGAGATTCTCACCGAAGGCAAAGGCCAGATAAAAGCGCTGATCACCATCGCCGGCAACCCGGTGCTATCGGTTCCCAATGGCAAACGGCTGGAAACGGCGCTGGATAAACTCGACTTCATGGTGGCGGTGGATTTCTACCTGAATGAAACCACACAACACGCCGACATCATCCTGCCGCCCACCGGGCCGCTGGAACACGGCCACTACGATCTGGCGCTGAACATGGTGACGGTGCGCAACACCGCAAAGTATTCGCCACCTTTATATAAGCCCACGCCGGACGCGCGCCACGACTGGGAGATCCTGCTGGAACTGACCCGCCGCCTGCAGCCGCACTCGCCGCTCAAGTGGGCTGCGGGCGAATTGCAATACCAGGCCATGAAGCGCATGGGCGTGGAAGGCATGCTGGATCTGCTGCTGCGCATCGGGCCTTACGGCGTACTGCCGGAACGCTGGCATCCGCTGCAGGAACGGGTGGTGAAATCCCTCTACAAGCGCTTGGATGATCGCTCCACCACCCGCGCCCTGCTGGATGTGAGTCCATTCAGCCGCCACACCCAACATCGCAGCCATCAGCTGAGCCTGAAGAAGCTGAAGGACAATCCCCACGGCATCGATCTGGGCCCGCTGGAACCCTGTTTCCCTGATCGCCTGGCCACGCAAGGCAAGGTGATCAATCTGGTGCCGAACCTGTTCATCAAGGACATCGCGCGCCTGCAGAAGCTGCTGGACAAGCCCGCCAAGCAAAGCCCGGACAGTTTCCTGCTGATCGGCCGCCGCGACATCCGCAGCAACAACTCCTGGATGCACAACAGCCAGCGCCTGGTGAAGGGCAAGAACCGCTGCACCGCGCTGATTCACCCTAAAGATGCAGAGCGGTTGCAGATCCAGGACGGCGACAACATCGTTATCAGCTCCCGCGTCGGCGAAATCGACATTCCGGCCGAACTGAGCGAAAAGATGATGCCCGGCGTGATCTCGATTCCCCACGGCTGGGGCCATCACCGCAGCGGCAGCCAGCTGGAAGTGGCCAGCCAGCACGCCGGCGTCAGCCTCAACGACATCACCGACGAGCGCTGCATTGATGCCATCAGCGGCGTGGCGGCGTTCAACGGGCAGGTGGTAACGGTTTCGAAAATAAAAGCGAACCAGAATGTGGTTCGCATCAACGACAAGCGGTTGGCGTTGACGTCCAATCGTTGAACTGGAGCAACAAGCAGTAACGGAGAGAGGAAAGATGAACGGAATAAAATTCGCTGGCCTGGCATTGGGGACAGTCGCTGCGCTGGCAGCCTGTGGCGGCGGGGGCGGTGACGGCGTTGGTTCCGGGGATGCTGTAGGTACAACCGGACAACTCACGCTGCGCGTTATGGATGCCCCTGTGGATGGCGCAACCGCCGTCAACATCACCATCGAGAGCGTGGAACTGAAACGTTCCGGTAGCGATACCGTCAAGCGCATCCGGCTGGATGGCAACGGCCAGACGATCAATCTGATGGACTACACCGGCATGCAGACACTGCCGCTGTTCACCGAAAAGGTAACCGCAGGCGAATACCAATGGGCGCGTTTTGAACTGGCAAATAACGCCACGATTTGCTTTGGACCTTCGAACTGCTCGAATCTCACTATCCCCAACGGCCAGGAAATAAAAACCGCCAGGGCATTTTCGGTTCCCTCCAGTGGCGTGGTGGAATATGTGGTGGACTGGGATCTGAGAAAGTCCATCGTCATGAGCGGAAGCAACTACCAGCTGAAGCCCGTGCTGCATCTGCGCCGCTACTCAACGGGCGGTGTCGTCAGTGCCGGCTATATCGAAGGCAGCATCAACGGCACGTTCCTCAACAGCTGCGCCAACCCCGGCGTCTACCTGTTCCCAATCGATGGCACCATTGATGACATTCATGCCGGCGATGACATTATCACGACTGCCCTGATCCCCAACAACGGTGAAGACGCTGCAGGGCATTTCTTCTTCGGTTCACTGGAGCCGGGTCAGTACAAACTGGCACTCACCTGTGATGCCAACCTGGATGATGTGACGCAGAACGACAGCACCGTCACCTTCCACGCAACGGTGCTCACAGTGACCGTTCCAACCGGGGGCGGCGCCGGTTTCACGGCCGTCTACCCGTTCGAAGTTTTACCGTTGTCCTGGTAAAACCGCTCACCCCTCCGGATGGACAGGCCATCTGTCCATCCGATCATTTGTGGCATAATCCGGGTTCATTCAAAGCAACGGCCCTTATAAGAATGAAATTGCCCCAGAAAACCCTCGCCTTCATCGCGCAGCATTTACCGGGCTTTACGCCGCCTCCCAAGCCTTCCACATTTACACCTGGCAAGGAATACACCATCGACGAGCTGGCGCGCGCCGCCAACACCACCGTGCGCAACATTCGCGCCTATCAGGACAAGGGCCTGCTGGCGCCGCCGGAATTGCGTGGCCGAAAGGGCTTCTACTTCAACACGCACCTCGCCCGCCTGCGGGTAATCGCCGGCCTGCTGGATCGTGGCTATTCGCTGTCGAGCATCAAGGAACTCATCACCGCGCTGGAGCAGGGCATCGACCTGCGTCACCTGATGGGTCTGGAATCCGCCCTCACCAGCCCCTGGACCGAGGAAGAACAGGTGCTGGTGCCCATGGCCGAGCTGCTGAAAATGTTTGGCGGCGCCCTCACCCCGGAAGCCCTGCTGCGGGCCGGCGAACTGGACCTGATCAAACCGGAAGGTACCCTGATGCGGGTGCGCAGCATGCGGACCCTGCGCGCCGGCGCCGAGCTGGTGGCCACCGGCATTCCGCTGGAGGAGCTGCTGGACATCGTGCGCATGCTGCGCGGCAACGTGGAGCGGGTCGCCAACGAACTGGTGCGCCTGGTGGGCGATCACGTGCTGTCGAACTACGAAACCGAGGAACTGCCGCCAACGGAAGATTTCCCCAAGCTGGCGGATCTGGTGTGGCGCCTGCGCCCGCTGGCGGAAATGGCAGTGCACGCGGAACTGGCGCGGGCCATGGAAAACGCCGCCTCACGCCTGCTGGCGGATCGGCTGGAGAGAATCATCGAGCGAATGAACCGGGAAAAGTCCGGCAAGAAAGATTGATCACAAGAAAGACTGGTCGCAAAAGCAAAAAAGGCCGTGCATGGGCACAGCCTCAGGCGCAAGGGACGCCGGTTAAACTTTCGGGCACCTGTAAAAAGTTCGAGGTGCCCTTTCTGTCAGACAGGAATCAGGCAGCCGCCACCAGGCCCAGTTCCTGCGCGTAGCCTTCCACTTCCTTCATCAGTTGCTCGGCGCGTTCCAGGTGGTAGCTGTTGTTCTTGTCCCAGGGATGGAAGCTGGGGCGGAAATAATCGAACCACTCGCCCGCCATGCGCGACACCATGCCACGACGGCCGAACACCAGACCCAGCGCCTTGCCCCAGCCTTTCAGATCGCGGTGCTGGCCATCGGCCTTCACCACCTTCCAGTAAAAGCGTGACACCAGCACCCAGAAAATCAGGTTCGCCACCACGAACGCACCGGTGCGCAGCAGATACGCGCCCGGACCTTTGCCCATGACTTTTTCGTACACGTCATAGGCCACGCCCTTGTGCTCGGTTTCTTCCATTGCGTGCCACTGCCACAGGGCGTGGTAACGGGTTTCGCTGTTGTTGGGGATGAAGGCATCGTCCACCAGCACCAGTTCCGCCATCATTGCGGTGAGGTGTTCCAGCGCAGTGGTGGCCGCCAGTTGCATCGGCTTGGGCAGCACACGCTGCAGATAGGCCAGCAGCTCTTCCACGGTTTTTTCCATTTTTTCGGTCTGCAGGTTTGCTTCCGCCATCGCCGCGTTGTATTCCTCGTGCTCGCGGGTATGGAAAGCTTCCTGGCCGATAAACGCCGCCACGGCTTTTTTCAGGTCGGCATCGCTAATCTGGTCGCGGTAGTTGCGGATGCTTTGAATGAAGAAGCGCTCGCCCGCAGGAAAGAAAATGGACAGGGTGTTGAGGAAGTGCGTCCAGTGAGTGCCGTGGGCGTTCCAGTTGCTGATGCGATTCTGGGGCAAATGAAACTGCAGATTGCGGCGAACAGGCAGAATGGCGGCGGTCATGATTTTCCCTCTGTATGTCTCATTGTTTTATGTTACACGAACGAATGTAATATAAAACCTACTACGGGTACAGTGGAGAATGTTCGATTTATGTAACATTATTTTATGTCACATGGATACGGTATATATGAGATCGAAGGAGTGGTCAAGTTTTGTGCACTATAAGGCTAAGAATGGACACGGGGGGAACCAGATAGGTCACAGTCTGGTTACAGAGTGGGCTAAAAAGATGGGATTTGCTGCCTTGGCGCCCAGCGATTGTGCATAGCCCACCCAACGCCTGGAGTGGGCCTGATATCGGCTGATCAGGCGTCGGAGCGGGACGCCAGCCATTCCACTGTGGGCTGCCAGACAGCCTCAATGGCCTGACTGCCGCTGACGATGCCGGTATGGCCGCCGGGGGCCACCAGCAGGGATTTGTCCGGGCTGCTCACCAGGTCCAGCAGCTTCTTGCAGCAGGCCACGTTGGCCAGGGTGTCGCTGGTGCCGGCGATGCAGAGCAGGTTGGCACCGATGCGCTCCAGGTAGGCCACATCCTGCCCCACGCTAATCCGACCCTGCCCCGCCTCGTTTTCCAGCCAGACGCTGTAGGTCCAGTCGCGGATGACGCCGCCCGGATAGGGTTCCAGGCGATCCTTGAAGGCGCTTTGGGTGGCATGCTGCACGACGAATTCCCGGTCGTCCAGGTTGCGGATGAGGTCGACATAGCTGCGGGCGCTGTTCACCGGGTCGGACAGTTTGAAGCCAATGGCATTGATCCAGCCCGGTGTGTAGGCCCAGCGCGAGGGAATTCGGCGCCAATTGATGCCCAGGCGGCGGATGGCGCTGTTCAGGGCAGCGTACTGACGGCCGATGGCGCCGTTGGCATGGCCGTCGATGGCGGTGCCCACGGCGATGATATTGCGGATGTCGGGGTCGCCACTGAGGGCGGTGTACACCAGGGCGATGCCGCCGCCCATGCTCCAGCCGTGCAATGTCAGTTCCGGCTGCCCGCTGTGCTGGCGAACCCGTTGCAGGAATGCCGGCAGCAGCTTGCAGGCGTAGGTGGCCAGCGTGTAGTGGGCGTGCTGCCGGGTGGGGCTGCCCCAGTCCACCATGTAGACATCGAACCCCTGCTCCACCATGAAACGCACCAGGCTGCGTTCCGGGAACAGATCGTAGATCAGCATATTCACCGCCAGCGGCGGCACGATCACGAACGGCACCGCGTACTTGCGCTGGACCGGCCGGTAGTGGCGCAGCTTCACCAGCCCGTCGTCGGCAATCACGGTATAGGGCGTCTGCCCCGCCTGCACCAGGGTGTCCGGGCGCAGAAAGCGGTCCTGGGCATTGCGGGTAATGTGGCGGATACGGCGGACGGTCTTCAGCATGGGATTCTCCCTCGAATGGCGACCGCATCTTAGTCAGGCCGCCACAGGAGTCAGTGACCGGCAGAACGGGGCGACCGGCGCCAGGGTCAACGGT
>JAGUVW010000087.1 GCA_020062665.1 Pseudomonadales bacterium | reverse complement strand
CTTGTGCACAGCCACCGGCACTGCATCAAAACGGGGTTCGTCATCTTTGCCGGCGGCCATCGGCGCTGGCTGGCTGGATGCAGCGTTGGCCAGGCAGGCACGGATCACCGCTTCGGCCCCGGTTTCCTCGATGATTTCGTGATAGTAGGCAGCCGTAGATTCATCCACCCGGCTTTTCACGCAGGTGGCATGTTCCAGCAACGCCGCTGCCTGGGGAATACTGGTACCTACCAGCTGGGCCAGATTGACAGCGACTTCGCGGCGGTTGTGGCCTGTCAGCAGATTGCCGGTCAGGCAGACATCAAACAATTCCTTTGCCATGGTGACGGAGTTACACAATTGCGGCCGGGGCGGGCATTATAATCGCTCGCCTGGGCAGGGGGGCAGGATTATGCGGTCATTACGGAAGTGGATAAGCCTCATTGGCGTACTGCTACTGACGGCCTGTGACGGTGGTTCCGGAAGCGGCGGATCAGACACCGAAACCACACCCACACCACCCGTGCCCGTGCTGTCGGTATCGGCCTACTATTACACCGACCCGCCCGCCGCGTCTGACATGGAATGGTTCGTCCGCTATCTGCAGGCCTTTGCCCTGGCGCGGGACGCCGGTGCCACCGGACAATTCCAATCCTACCGCTGGAGCGAACTGGAACCCCACGTTGGCCAATACAACCAGGCCAAACTCAGCGAATTCGCCAGCACCATGCAAAGCGCCCAGCAGAACGGCCTCACCCAACTGCTCGGCATCCAGATCATCAACACCGTAAAGCGCGAAGTGCCGGCAGAACTGGCCACCACGGCCTGGAACGATCCTGCCATGATCAACGCCCTGCGCAATCTGTTCAATCAACTGCTGCCCCACATGCACGGGCGCGTGCATTACCTGTCCATCGGCAACGAAGTCGATCCCTATTTTTTCAACGGCCGCATGAACGAAATGCCCGCCTACGCGGAACTGTTCAGCACTGTCAGAACCCATCTGCGCCCGCACATGCCCACGCTCAACGTCGGCATCACCGTCACCGCTGGCGGCTGGCTGGGCAGCAACGTGCAATCGCTGCTGGATCTGCAGCAGAATGCAGATGTCATGATCACCACTTACTATCCCTTGAACGCTGACTTCAGCGTGCAGCCACCCACGGCACCGGCGGCGGATTTTCCCGCGCTGCTGCAACTGGCAGGCAACAAACCGCTGGTGCTGCAGGAAGTTGGGTATCCTTCCGCAACCCTGCTGGGCAGTTCGGAGGCGGCGCAGGCGGAGTTCATCCATCAGGTTTTTGCCGCCTGGCGCGACAGCGATGGCCGCATTCCGTTTCTGAATCTGTTCCTGCTGCACGACTTTGCCAGCGCGCTGGTGGATGAACTGGTGATCTACTATGGCAGCAACAACACCAACTTTCGCGCCTATCTGGATACACTGGGCCTGCGCCACCGCAACAACAGCGACAAGCCCGCCTGGCAAGCCGTGCGCAGCGAAATGAATACCGACTGAGAGGATAAACACCATGAACCGATACAACGGAAGCTGCCACTGCGGCGCCGTCCAGTTTGCCGTGGAACTGCCCGACGCAGTGACCGTGCAGGATTGCAACTGCTCCATCTGCAGCAAGGCCGGCTTTCTGCACCTGATCGTACCGAAGTCCCGCTTCACCCTGCTGCAGGGCGCCGACAACATCACCACCTACACCTTCAACACCGGCGTGGCGAAACACACCTTCTGCAAAACCTGCGGCATCAAGCCGTTCTACACCCCCCGCTCCAACCCCGACGGCATCGACATCAACGTGCGCTGCCTGGACACGCGGCCCCCGCAGGTCACCATCGAACCCTTCGATGGCCGGAACTGGGAACAGCATGCGGGGGATCTGAAGCATTTGAGTGCAGAGTAGCCGATCCGGCGATTCTGACGAAAATCCAGCCAGCCGATTTTTGTTTCCGGAAACCTCCCGCGAAATTCGGGTTTTGTTTGCGTGCCAACTGTCTACCGTATAAAGGCCGCAATAAAACCCGCCAATGATGAATACAAAGAACGTGAAAGGACTCTCCCTGGTGCATGTCATGGTGCTGATGATGCTACTGGGCATGATTCTCGTCGCCGAGATACGGCAGCGCGCCGGCCATCAGGACACCAGGGCCTATTTTTTCACCACCGCCCAAACCAACATGGTGTTGAACAGTGCCTTTGGCGCGTTCAGGGATAGCGGGCGCTGGCCCCATGATGCCGCTGATGACTGTGCTGTGACTCCCGCCGGATTACGCAATGGCTGGGGCGCGGAAGTGCATTGTGCGTTTGAGCCAGCAGGCGCCACACCGAACGACGCAACCGGCTATCGGGTGATTCAGTACGTGCCGGAGCACATTGGCAGCCGCTTCGAACACGAATTCGAACATGATCGTGTGCAACAGGAAACGAACAACCCGGCGCACAATCCGCCGCCTGACTTTGATGCCTACAGTGTGCGCGTGAATCGCCATGGCGGCGCGGAGCAGATTGTGGATTTTGTGACGCTGTCGGGATCGGCATCGCATCCGGCGTCTGCACCAAGACTTGATTGCCCCAGTGGCAGCACGCCGGAATCGTTTGTGGCTTTGGGGGGGATGGAGGCGCATGTGCATGATGTGCAGAATGTTGAATATAGATCCCTATTGTTTGGGTGCCAGGGGCCCATCACCATAGATCCGCCATCGGCGCGCCTAGGCTTCAACCTGCTGAATCACGATCACCTCTCAAACCCGAATCTAGTTCAAGCAACTTACAACATGTATCGTGAAGGTTTTAATGCTCCTATTCCACATTTCCTCAATTTCCTGGGGTTAATTAGGCTTGAAGTAGATGGCTATCATACGATCACGGATGAAAGTGTTCGAAGGAACTGGGGATGTCCAAATGACTACATATCCAACGATACAGACGACGGACACTTCAACGCTCGTCATGAGACTCGCAACCAACCCATCAACGCATCGCTATTCCAATTCTGCAAGTCAACAACTTCACCATAAGCGCATTTAGAAGCAAGGAGCGCACATCCAATGAACAAAACTGTACTCAGCACGTTACTGGTCCTTACGCTATCCGCCTGCGGTGGCGGAGGCGGTGGTGATGGTTCACCGTCACCTGCCAGTGTCAGCCCCAATCCTGGCAACGGCGGCGGCAATCCGCCACCCAATCTCCAAACTGGCATCTTTACAGATTCGCCTGTGGCTGGGTTGCGGTATCGACAAGGTGAAATCCAGGGCGTTACTGACACAGACGGCCGTTTCACCTATGACAGCAACAACGCCGCAAAAATCGAGTTCCTGATCAGTAACGCCAGCATTGGTTTTGCTCGCGGAGCTCCTGCAGTAACACCTTTCGATCTGCAAACGGAAGCAGGTAGCCTCAATTACCATCGCGGCATCAACGTATCGCGTCTGCTGGTGAGCCTGGACGTCGATAGCAACCCTTCTAACGGGATTGAACTTTCTTCGGATCTCGAAGGCTTTGCCGGCAACTTCCCTTTTGATCTGCAACCGTCGGAATTCGGGCAGGACGCGCAGCTGGTACGGATGCTGCCGCTGTTTGGCGTATCCCAGCTCGCGAGCGAGGACGACGTATTAGACCATATTGCCGACAACAACATCATCGTTCAGAAGCTGGATAGTGCCCGCGCCCAACTGGACGCCCTTGGCAACGTGCGCGTGCGCTGGAATCCTGATCTGGACAGCGCAGGCGTGCTGGCCGATATTCAAGCCGACAATGGGGAGCGATTGATTATTCTGGTAGATGGAACCACCGCATTACATGTCAGCGCTGCTGTGTACTTTGACGCAGCGGGTCGATATGCATTTGTCAGCTATTTACCGAACGGAACACCCCATAGCATCAACGCCAATGGTTCAGCGATTCGAACACTGACCGTTAACAATCCTCAAAGTTTTGCGGACTATGTACTTGCACTTGATCTTCCCAACTACACTGCTCCGACGAATCGGCTATTGATCGACACGAGTTCAGACAGCATCACGCTTGGCCATGCTCATCCATCAACAAGCACTTCGGTCGTTACCACTATAAGCAGGCTGTTAGAAAGTATCGCCGATGACAACGACATGCTTAACTTGGCTTCAAGCATCATGGGAGATATAACACCAGCATTCTGTAACGAGGAACGGCAATGCAGTTCCAACTCGATCCTCTCATACGGACTTCAGCAGGCAATTTCAGACACTCAATATCTTGGTCAGCGATTTTCCCTTTCGCAGGTTGGATCCAGTGCACTTACAGTTACAGACTTGTGCCTGAGCACCACTGCGTTCAATATCATCAGCACCTGCGTCAATGGCATTTCACTGCTTCTTTTTCTTGATGTTGTTCAAAGTTTTTCAACCACAATGATAAGTTCTTGGGACAACGCTCGAACACTCCCATGGGCAAACGGAACATTTTCTTACATACTTGAAGTCACGAGTCGCGAAAGGATGGGCATGGATCAGCCGAGTGCAATTCCAGCTGGATCAGCAGATGCGCCCACGCCCTGGATCGAAGCCAAAGCCACATTCGATTTCAGAGTGAAAGCTCTCCGTTTGAATGATGAATACTATTATTCCGAGTTGGAATTTTTGAGAATTTCTTCCCCACTCTCTTTCAGAGAATGCGCGTACACGGTACGGCAAAGTAATGGCACTCTAATTCCAGGCTGCACAGCATTTTCTGCGTCAATCAACTCTACGCAACGACAGGCTGTTTCCGATGCAATGTCGGATGTAATGCGACTAATGCAGCAGAGATCGCAACTTCATGCCGAATATGATGCGGCTCCTGGGACATACCAGAATGTACCTCTTGAATATTTTTCAGATGCTCACATTCGCCGACTTTTTTCAATTCAATATCTTCCTCAGCTTGCAGCATACGCCGAAAGTGTAACAGATCCCCTTGCGGACAAAATCCTCGCCGGACTCCAGCGTCACTACACATATATCTCTCCAAGTCAGGTGACCAGTGAAAATCTATCATCTGGTTTTGGCATGCCGGCAGTATTGGATCCGTCTGAGAAAATCATAGGGTATAACCTTGGCGGCCTATTGATTGATCCACGCTTTCAAACTGGCTCCGCGTACATTAATTTTGGAGTAGACCACTAGCGCGCAAGCACTCTCAACCCCGCCCGGCCACCATCTTCACTCCGCGCCGGGCGGTTTTCTCCCGATACATCCACTTGTCCGCTTCGGCAATCATCTCATCAATGGTTTGCGTTCGGCCGTTGTGCTCGCCGGGCACAATCCCCAGGCTGCAGGCCAGGCGGTAGGGCCGCTGGATACTGAGGTTGAAACGCTCCAGCGCCGCCTCGAAGCGCTGACGTACCTGATGCTGATCATCGCCGGTTCCCACTGCGAGCACACAGAATTCATCACCGCCCAGTCGAGCCACGATATCGGATGCGCGAAATGTATCGCGCAGCACAGTCGCCATGTCCATGAGCAGGGTGTCACCCACGCCATGGCCGTGCTGGTCGTTGGTTTTTTTCAGGCCGTCCACATCCAGGTACGCCAGCAGAAAGGGTTCGCGGCTGCGCTGCAGGCGACACAGCGTCTGTCCGGCCAGCAGGCGGAATCCGCGCCGGTTGTAAAGGCCGGTGAGATCATCGGTGATGGACAGGTGCTGGATCTGCTGCAGCGCGCTTTCCAGTTCTTCGGTGCGCTCACGCACGCGGTCTTCCAGTTCGTGATAGACGCGGACGTTTTCCAGCACCACCGACACGCTGTCCGCCAGTGTCTGCAACAGATGGACTTCCTCCGCACTGGCGTGATGGGGAGCAGCCCAGTAGTTGCCGATGGCGCCCACGGGATCGAGGGTGCGGATCGGCACCATGACCATACTTTTGACAAAGGTGTCGCGGTAGGTGGTGTGGGGAACGCGGGGATCGGCGAACACGTCGGGAATGTTGACCGCCATACCGTTCTGCATGCACCAGCCGCTGATGCAGGCTTCCAGCGGAAAACGCTGGCCTTTCCACAGTGGCGATATGCTGTGTTCTTCGGCGTAATAGCACTGGTTTTTTTCCCGCAGCACGAAGGTGGCGCCGTCGCAGCCGGTCAGTTCGCGCGCCGCGTGGGCAACCAGGTGCTGGACTTCATCCAGGGAGCGCACCATTGACAGCTGTTGGATGGTTTGCAGCAGAAAATGCATCTGCCGGGAAAGAGGGCAGTGATCCGGATCGAACCTTGCGGTGTCAGGCATGGCAGCGAGCTCGCTAGTCCGTAGCGAAAAAGAGAAAGCCTGATCATAACGCTGGGAATAAGGGTTTCTTTAGTTTTTGTTTTTCTTAGCGGCGCTCTGTTTTAGTGCAGATTGGATTAACCGCCCCTCATCATCCCAGCTCCTTGCGCATGCGCGCCAGATCCGTCTGCATCCACTGGATGAGTTTGTCGGCGGGCATGGGTTTGGCCAGAAAGTAGCCCTGGATCAGTTCCACCTGCAGTTGGCGCAGCAGCTCGAAATCCTCGCGGTGCTCGACGCCCTCGGCCACGGTAATCAGTTGCAGCTGGCGCGCCATGGCGACGGTGTTCTGCAGGATCGTGTGTTGTTGCGGGCGGGTGGCGGCGTTGTGCACCAGGGCGCGGTCGATCTTGAGTTCGTTGGCGGGCACCCGTGACAGTTGCTGGGCGTTGGCAAAGCCGCTGCCGTAATCGTCGATGGCGATGCTGAAGCCTTTCAGCCGCAGCCGCGCCAGGGTCTGGATCGATGAGGCCAGTTCACCCAGCAGGGCGTTCTCGGTGACTTCCAGGGTGATTTCCTGGGGCGGAATGCCGTGCTGGGCGGTGAGGCTGGCAATCCAGTCCACCAGTCCCGGATCGGCGAGCGACAGCGGCGACAGGTTGAACGCCACGTTGAAATTGACGCCGCGCTTTTGCCACTGCTGCTTCTGTTGCAGCGCCACTTCCAGCAGATGACGGGTGAGGGTGCCGATCAGGCCGTGGCGTTCGGCCACGGCGATGAACTGGCCCGGCGAGATGGTGCCTTTTTCCGGATCGTGCCAGCGTGCCAGTGCCTCGACGCCCTTGAGCAGCAGCCCCTTGCTGGTGAGTTTGGGCTGGTAGTGCAGGGACAGATGACCGGCGCGCAGGGCATTGCTGAGCTGGTTGGGAGTGACTTCGGGCCGGGTGGTGTCGACCTTCTCGGCGCTGACCCGCGCCAGCTGCTTGAGGCCGCAGCGCAGCAGATCCTGGTTGAGCGGTTTGTTGAAGGTGCCGAGCACCGGCAGGCCGTCGGCTTCGGCCATGGTGCCCACGCTGGCGATCAGCACGGGATCTTTGGCGCTCAGGATGATCACCGCCTTGGCCAGGGTTTCGTGGGCGATGTGGCGAATAAGTTCAACACCATCCATCACCGGCATTTCCAGATCCACCATCACCACATCGGCGCGCTGCTGTCGCAGTTGTTCCAGCGCCAGGGCGCCATTGCGGGCATCACGCAGCCGGGGTACGCCGATTTCCCGGCACAGGGCCAGGGCGTATTCCCTTTGGGTGTCGCTGTCGTCCACTACCAGCAGGTTGAGTTGGCTCATTGTTGTTCGTCCACGCTAACGGGCGATGACTGTGTGCATGACATCGAGCGCGGCGATTTCCCCCGCTGCGCCCAGTTTGATGGCTTCCTTGGGCATGCCGAACACCACGCAGGAGGCTTCGTCCTGCGCCACGGTGCGGGCGCCGGCCTGACGCATTTCCAGCAGGCCGCGAGCGCCGTCGTCGCCCATGCCGGTCATGATGATGCCGGTGGCGTTGCGGCCGGCGTGCTTGGCCACCGAGCGGAACAGCACGTCCACCGATGGACAATGGCGATTCACCGCCGGGCCACGGAATACTTTCGCCACAAACTGGGCACCGCTGCGCTGCACTTCCAGATGATGGCCGCCAGGGGCGATGAGGGCACGGCCGGGCAGGATGCGATCGCCGTTTTCCGCTTCCTTCACCTCGATCTGACACAGGGTGTTGAGGCGCTCGGCGAAGGCAGCGGTGAATTTTTCCGGCATGTGCTGCACCACCACGATGCCGGGGCTGGTGCGGGGCAGGCGGGTGAGCACGGTTTCCAGCGCCTGGGTACCGCCGGTGGAGGTGCCGATGGCGATCAGGGTGTCGGTGGTGCGCGCCAGGTGCACGATGTCCTGGGGCACGGTGCCGGTGGCGGCGACGGTTTCCTGCCGCCGCGCGACGCTGCTGGCGGCATTGTTGCTAACGCGCCGGGTCTTGAGATGAGCCGATGCGGCAGCACGGATGATCTGCCAGAAATCCTGTTTCGCATCCAGCAGGAATCCCTTCACGCCCAGTTGCGGTTTGGTCACCACGTCCACGGCGCCGGCGGCCAGCGCCTGCACGGTGAGTTCGGCGCCCTTTTCCGCCAGCGACGAGCAGATGACGATGGGCGTGGGGCGTTCGGCCATGATCTGACGCAGAAAGGTGAGGCCGTCCATGCGGGGCATTTCCATGTCCAGCACGATCACGTCGGGCCACTGCTTTTCCATGTGCTGACGCGCGAAGATGGGATCAGACGCCACGGCGCACACGTTGATGTCAGGTGCTTCATTCAAGATGGCTTGCAGCACCTGACGCACTACGGCGGAATCGTCCACCACCAGCACCTTGATCGTCATATGTTGCTCCCTGCCTGGATGTCCGGCTCGGCCCGCTTCAGACTGACCTGGCCGCTTTTCATGTCCAGCACCAGACTGCGGCTGACAAACCCACCGGTGTCCTGGTGCTTCAGTGCCAGCCGGTGTTCCGCCAGCCAGCGCACTGCCAGTTCGATGTTCATTTCGCCCACCCGACCCTGGATGCGACCACCGAACATGTCGCTGCCGCCAAAGCAGCCCAACTGGTATTCCGACAGATGCCCGGTCTGCTGCATGGCCAGCCGCAACAGTTGCAGCGCGTGAATGCCGTAGCGCGGATCGAGGGTGCCCTTGTCCAGCACCAGCGGCGGCTTGGGCAGCAGGTAGTGGCACATGCCGCCGATCTGCAGACGCGGATGCCACACCGTGAGCGCCACGCAGGAGCCCAGCAGTGTGCGCACCTTGCGATGCTCGCCGCCGAAGTACCAGTCGCCGGGGTGGATGAAGAGTTCGCTTTCCACTGCATTCATGGCTTACGACCTGCGCTGATAGATCGCAGGCATCACCTGCTTGAGATCCACCCGCAGTCCATGCAGGCTTTCGGCGTGGCCCACGAACAGATAGCCGCCGGGATTGAGCACCTCTGTCACCCGCCGCACCACGTCGGCGCGGGTGTTGTCATCGAAATAGATCATGACATTGCGCAGGAACACCAGATCGAAGCGGCCAATGTCGGGAAAGGCTTCGTGCAGCTGGATGCGACGCAGCTGGATTTTCTGCCGCAGTTCGGGATTCACCCGCAGGTGGCCGGCATAGGGGCCGGTGCCCTTGCGACAGAAGCGCTGACGGTATTGCGCAGGAATGTGGCGGGCGCGATCGTCGATGTAGATGGCCTGGCGGGCCTTGTCGAGCATGGTCTGGTTGACGTCGCTGCCCAGCAGTTCCCAGCCGTTGCCGCGCTGATCCGCCAGCAGCATGGCGATGCTGTAGATTTCCTCGCCGCTGGAGCAGGCGGCACTCCAGATGCGCAGCTGCGACTGGTTGCGTTTGGCCGGCAGAAACTGTTCACGCATGAAATCGAAATGGCGCGGCTCACGAAAAAAATACGTTTCGTTGGTGGTGATCAGTTCTAATGCCTGCGTGAGTTCGCGCTGTTCTTCCGGCCGGTTGATCAGATCGTAATAGTCGGCAAAGCGGTGGACGTTGCGCGCCTGCAGACGTTTCCACAGCCGGTTGCTCACCAGCGTTTTTTTCTGTTCCGGCACATGAATGCCGAGCCGCTGCAGAATCAGCTGCTGGAACAGTTTGAATTCGCGATCGTTGGGTGCTGCCAGTGCGTGCTCAGTCATACTTCACAAAATAGCGGTCGTCGTCATCGGCGCCCGGCGCAATCTGCGCGGGGGCAGACGCGGCGGATCGGGGTTCGGGTGGGCGGGCCGCCGGTTTGGCCGGCGCCCGCGCTGGCAGGGAAGGCGCTGGTGTGGTAACGACGCGCACCCGCTGTGGTGATGCCGGCATGCCACCCGCTTTTGCCAGGGTGAAATAGGCAACGGAATCGGTGAGCCCCATGGCCTGGGCACTCATTTCCTCGGCGGTGGAGCTGAGCTGTTCCGACGCCGCAGCGATCTGCTGCATGGTCTGGCTGATCTGGCTGATGGCAGTGTTGATCTGGCTGACGCCAGAGGTCTGCTCCGTGGAAGCCGCGGCGATTTCCTGCACCAGATCGGCGGTGCGGTTGATCGAGGGCACCATTTCCTGCAGCAGGTTACCCGCCAGATCCGCGCGCTTGACGCTTTCGGTGGCCAGCGCGCCGATTTCCTGCGCGGCTACCTGGGAACGTTCCGCCAGTTTGCGCACTTCCGATGCCACCACGGCAAAGCCACGGCCGTGTTCACCGGCGCGGCCGGCTTCGATCGCCGCGTTGAGCGCCAGTAGATTGGTCTGGTAGGCGATGTCGTCGATGACGTTGATGCGTTCGGCGATTTTCTGCATCGCTTCCACTGTGGCCAGCACGGCGTCGTTGCATTTTGCGGCGTCCTGGCTGGCTTTCTGCGCGATGCCATCGGTGATGCGGGCGTTTTCATTGTTCTGGGAAATCGAGGCGGCCATCTCTTCCATCGACGCCGAGGTTTCCTCGACGCTGGCCGCTTGCACCGATGCACCCTTGGCCAGTGATTGCGCGGTGGCGTTGACCTGTTCAGACGCCGACGACAGGGCATCCGAGGAGCGCCGCACTTCGCTGATGCTGTCACCCAGGCGCCGCGTCATGTCGGCGATGGCGGCGAGCAGCGAGGTAGTGTCCTGCGCGCGCAAGTCGATGGCGACATCGAGCCGGCCGGCGGCCACTTCCTTGACGATGGCAGCGGCGTAGTGGGGCTCGCCACCCAGTTGAAGCAACAGACGCCGGGCGATCCAGGTACTGAGCACCACTGCCAGCACCACCGCTGCCAGCGCCAGCAGAATATTGGCGGTGCGGGTGTCCTGGTAATTCTGCCGGGCCAGGTCGTACTCCTTCTGCGCTTCTGCCAGTTGCAGATCCACCAGCTCGGTGATGGTGCCGCTGATGGGATCGATGGTGGCGTAGAGCGGGCCGTCAAACTCACTGAGCTGGTTTTTCAGGTTGCCCTTGTGCTCTGCCAGATACTGTTGCAGTTGCCGCACTGCATCATCGGCGGGTTTGAACAACCGGCGCGCGTCCTCGGCGAGTTTGGCCTCTTCCGCTGTCAGACGGGTGCTGCTGTAGGCCTGCCAGTTCTGCTGGATGATGTTCACTGCATCGGCGATGCCGGCATTGGCCTGCTCCGCCGTGATCAATCCGGCGTTGGCCTTGTTGATGTTGTCGATGATGAACACCGCGTAGGCGTCGGCGATGGCCTTGAGCTGCTTGAGCGGCACCACGCGATCGTTGTACACGGTTTCCAGCCCGGCGTTGCTGGAGGCGATGCCGCGCAACCCCGCCACCGCCACCACCACCAGAACGCCGCACATCAGCACACTCAACAGCACCAGGCTGGCCTTGACTGACAGTTGCTTCACTGATTGTTCTCCTGTTTGGGAAAGTCGCCGTGGCTGCACCGGCGGTCAAGCCGCCTGCCAGCCCAGATCAGCGGCGTCGAGCTTGAAGTAGCGCACAGTTTCCTGCAGCTGGGTGGCCTGCACATTCATTTCTTCTGCCGTGGAACTGAGTTCTTCCGACGCAGCGGCATTCTGTTGCATGGTCTGGCTGACCTGACCGATGGCAGAGTTGATCTGGTTGACGCCACTATTCTGTTCGTTCGACGCCGCCGCGATTTCCTGCACCAGATCGGCGGTGCGCTTGATCGATGGCACCATTTCCATCAGCAGATTGCCCGCCAGTTCGGCGCGCTGCACGCTTTCCTGCGCCAGCTCACCGATTTCCTGCGCCGCCACTTGCGAACGCTCCGCCAGCTTGCGCACTTCGGCTGCCACCACGGCAAAGCCACGACCGTGTTCACCGGCGCGACCGGCTTCGATGGCGGCATTGAGTGCCAGCAGATTGGTCTGATAGGCGATGTCGTCGATCACGCTGATGCGCTCGGCGATTTTCTTCATCGCGTCCACGGTGTCATTCACCGCGCCGCCACCGTGCTGGGCATCCAGCGCAGCCTTTTGCGCGATGCCATCGGTGATGCGGGCGTTCTCGCTGTTCTGGGAAATGGACGACGACATTTCTTCCATCGACGCCGACGTTTCTTCCACGCTGGCCGCCTGGGTGGACGCACCCTTGGCCAGAGCCTGGGCCGTGGAGTTGACCTGCTGCGATGCTGCGGAAAGCTGATCGGCAGACTGGCGCACGTCATTGATCACTTGCCGCAGGCGCTGGGCCATGTCGGCAATGGTGGCCAGCAGGGAATGGTTGTCGCCGTTGCGCAGCTGCACCTGCAGATTGAGCTCGCCGTCGGCCACCTGGCGCACCACGCTGGCGGCGTAGGCAGGCTCGCCCCCCAGGGTGCGGAACAGATCCATGAACACCAGCGCCATCACGCCGATGATCACTGCACCCGCCACTGCCATGATGGTCAGGAACAGTCCGACGGCGGCGTCATACTGACGGGCGATGTCTGTCACCGTAGTTTTCATTTCGCTCATCAGCGCCTGCTCGGTGGCACTTGCCAGTGCTTCAAGTCCTTCGCTGGCAGAACGATCCACCCCACGCACCAGGACATCGACTTTTTTACCGGTTTCCGCATCGGCGCCGTTGAACTGTTTGAGCGCATTCACGTAAGCCTCGCCGAGTTTGGCGTGTTCGTCCTTCACCCGCGCCAGCTCTGCGGTATCGAGTCCGGCCGCTTTCGATTCCGCAATGGCCCGCGCCAGCAGACCCTGCACCTGCTCTGCTTCGGCATTGAACTGTTTGCGGTAGCGGGCCAGCTGATCGGGATTGTTGCCACGGATCAGAATGTTCTTCCATTCCTGCACCTGTACCTTGAAGCGCACGTGAGCCTGCTCCACCGCCATCAGCACGTTGACGCGGTTTTCCACCAGATGGAAGCTGTCGGTGACACCACCGTTGAAGCGTTGCAACTGCAACAGCGCACTCAAACCCAACACCAGCAGCGCGGCGATCACCAGCGCGCTCAGCAGCAGGATTTTCTGTTTCAGACTCAGTTTGCTTAACATAGGATTCCCTCCCGGTTATTGCAGCTGGTTTTCCACCAGTTGCGCCAGATCGCGCATGGACAATGCATTGTTGGCATCCAGCAACACCACGAACTGGTTGTCGCGCTTGGCGATGCCCTTGATGAACTCGGCACGGATGTTGGAACCGAACGCCGGCGCGTCATCGATCTCGCTGTCGGCGATTTCCACCACTTCACTCACCGCATCCGCCAGCAGGCCCAGCACGTAGTCCTGATCGTCGGTATGCAGTTCCACCACGATGATGCAGGTGCGGCGCTGCACCTGCAGCGGATTGCGCCCCAGCCGCACCGCCAGATCGATCACTGGCACCACTTCACCGCGCAGGTTGATCACGCCGCGCAGGAATTTCGGCATCAGCGGCACTTCGGTCACGCCGTTGTATTCGAGGATTTCGCGGGTTTGTCCCAGCTCCATGCCGAACAGCTCGGCACCGATGCGAAAAGTCAGAAACTGGCGGGTGGGAATCACTTCCTGGGCCGCCACCCGGTTGTGCTGTCGTGGGTTCTGCCGTGTGGTCATAAAGGTTGCTCCTGCTTGCGGCCAGCCTGCGCGGCCTGCCGTGCTTCACGCAAAATGGCCAGCTCGATGAGCTGGGGAATATCCAGAATGAAGGCGATGTCGCCACTGCCCAGCAGGCTCGATCCACCCACACCCTTGAGCGCCTGGAAGATCGGGCTGAGCGGTTTCACCACGGTCTGCACTTCGCCATACAGGTGCTCCACCACGATGCCGGCGCGCTCATTGCCGAACTGCACCACCACCAGTTTTTCCCGCACGTCCTGCACGGCAAATGCCGCGGGTGCCAGCGCAAAAATATCGCTCAGGCGGATGAACGGAATCGGCTCGCCGCGCAGATTGACGCAGTTGCGCCCCTTCACCGCCGGCAGCGACGCCAGATCCATGCACTCCAGCACCGTGGTCTGCGGAATGATGAACTGGGTATTGCGCGCCGCCACATGGAAGCCGTCGATGATCGCCAGTGTCAGCGGCAGGCGGATGCGGAACAGCGTGCCTTCGCCCGGCGTGCTTTCGATATCGATGCCGCCCTGCAATGCTTCGATGTTGCGCTTCACCACATCCATGCCCACGCCGCGCCCGGACAGGTCGGTGACTTTTTCCGCCGTGGACAGGCCAGGATGAAAGATCAGCTGGTGCAGATCGTAGCTGCTCAGTTCCAGGTTGGGATCGATCAGGCCATTGGCTACCGCCTTGGCGCGGATTTTTTCCACGTTGAGGCCGCCGCCGTCGTCGCTGATTTCAATCACGATATTGCCGGCGTCGTGATAGGCGGACAGGCGCAGGGTGCCGGTGTCGGACTTGCCGCGCTCGCGCCGCGTTTCCACCGATTCGATGCCGTGATCCAGCGCGTTGCGCACGATATGGGTAAGCGGATCGGTGAGCTTTTCCACCATGGAGCGATCCAGTTCGGTTTCGGCGCCGCTGATTTCCAGATCGATGCTCTTGCCCAGCTCGTGCGCCGTATCACGCACGATGCGACGGAAGCGCTGGAAGGTGTCGCCGATCTGTACCATGCGCAGGGTGAGCGCGGCATCGCGGATGTGTTCGGTGAAGCCGCCCAGGGCCGCCACCGCTTCCAGCAACGGGCCACTGCCGGTTTGTGCCGCCAGCAGATCCACCCGCTGCCGGCTGATCACCAGCTCGCCAATCAGGTTGATCAGGTGATCGAGTTTTTCCGCATCGACACGAATGGTGCGCGCCTCGGCAGCGGGCTTGCGCTCGGGGGATTTTTTCTGCCGTTCCAGCGCGGCGCTCACCACTTCATTCGGAATGGCCTGCTGGACTGCCAGAATTTCCCCCAGCAACTGGGGTTTCTGTTCCTGCTGGTTGATGATGGCTTGCGTGGTCAGCGCCCGTTCCAGACTGTCGCGGGTGAGGGCGCCGCTCTGGATCAGGATTTCACCCAGACGCTGGTTGCCTTCCGGCAGGGAATGAATCAGCTGAATGTATTCTTCCACCTTGGTGTAGGGCGGCAGAATGCGGATGTCGCTGTCGTCGCGCACGAAGGTGAACACGTCCTCGATCTCGGCACGGCCGGCGTCGGTGCGCAGATCGATTTCGAAGGCCAGGTAGAGGGTTTCGGCGTCGTAGGATTCCAGATCCGGCAGATGATCGTCGAGCGTCACCAGCTGGGTGATTTCACCCAGGGTGCCCAGAAAGCGGATAAACGACAGCGGGTCCATGCCGTTGCGCAGCACGTCAGGTCCCAGCCGCAGCGACAGGTGCCAGGTATCGGCACGGCCCGGCGGAATGTTGGCATCGTCCTGCGCAGCTGCCGCTGCCGCCTGTTCCGTTTCACTGGCATCAGCGGCAACGGCGTCGCTGCGGGGCGCTTCCAGATAGGCCATCAGTTCGCGCAGCAGCAGATCGCCGCTCTGCAACAGATCCGGCGTGCTGTCGCGGCCATTGGCCACGTCCGCCACCAGGGCCGCCATGTGATCACGACAGCGCAGCAGCACGCCCTGCAGATGGGTGTCGATGATGACCGTGCCGGCGCGGGCGCGATCGAGCAGGTTTTCCACCACGTGGGTGAAGCCGACGATGGCGTGCAGGCCGAACAATCCGGCCGAACCCTTGATGGTGTGAGCGGCGCGGAAAATTTCATTCATGGTTTCGCTGTCCGCTTCGCCATCTTCCAGCCGTAGCAGCGCCGCTTCCATGTTGTGCAACAGTTCTTCCGCTTCGGCGTAAAACGTCTGCAGTGCGGATTCCATGCTCATGCGGGTGCCTCCTGGGTCTGCCAGGGGGCGGGCAGGTTGAAGATGCGCAGCACCTGATCCACTGTTTCATTGCTCGATTGCAGGCGCAGCGTACCACCGGCGTGCTGCACCACGCGCTGCAGCATCAGCAGCAGTTGCACGCCGGCGGTGTCGATTTCGCTGATCTGTTCCAGATGCAGTTGCACGGTTTTGTCGAAGCCCTTGCTGTCGCCGAGCAGGGCATCTTTTGCGCTGGCGGCGTGGTAGATGGTGCACTCACCGGACAGGCGCAGGGTGGTGGTGGTTTTGTTGTGCTTGCGGTTAACGTCCATATTCAAGGGCTCGCAGTCAGGGGGCTATCAGCATCGACACGGCTTTCAACATCTGTTCCGGTTGAAACGGTTTGACGATCCAGGCTTTGGCGCCGGCAGCCTGGCCTTCTTTTTTCTTGTCGTCGGCGCCTTCGGTGGTGAGCATGATGATGGGCGTGAATTTGTAGGCCGGCAGTTTTTTCACTTCTTTCACCATGCTGATGCCGTCCATCACCGGCATGTTGACGTCAGAAATGATCAGATTGATTTTTTTGCCGTCGAGTTTGCTCAATGCATCCTGGCCGTTCTGCGCTTCCACAACATCGTAGCCGGCGCCCTTGAGCGCGATCGCGACCACCTGACGCAGGCTGGCGGAATCGTCGACGATCATGATGGTTTTTCCCATGTCCTCTGCTCCTAGAAAAACGTGATGGAGGAATCGGCCGGGGCCTGTTTGCCGGCCTTGCCCTGATGCACCGCCACCTGTTCCAGTGTGGTGTAGCTGCGCTCGATGCTGGCCAGCCAGTTGCGCACGTCCAGTTCCTGCACGGCGATGCCCTGCTGCAGGTTGTGCTGGTGTTCACCCAGGGTGTCGGCGAGTTTCTGCATGTCCAGAATCACGTGGCTGAGAATCTGGCTGACCCGGTCCTGGAATTGCAGCGCCACCAGCACGTCGCCCACGTCGTGGCGCACCTGGCCGGATTCCTGCGCCAGGATCTGGGCGGATTCGACGATCTGGTTGCCGGAATCACGGAACTGTTCCAGCACGCTGCCGATGGTGGCTTCGGCCTGCTGCAGGATTTGCGCTTCATGCTGGGCGAACTGGGTGGTGCGTTCCAGCGTGGCCTGCAGGGTGTCGTTCACCTGCACGATGCGCTGGGTGATGCGGGAGCCGGTCTGGCCTGAGCGGTTGGACAGGGTGCGCACTTCGTCGGCCACCACGGCAAAGCCGCGGCCCTGTTCGCCGGCGCG
>JAGUVW010000033.1 GCA_020062665.1 Pseudomonadales bacterium | reverse complement strand
CCTGGGTCAACATGGGCGGCCTGCAAAAGGCCGCAACGTTAGCCCAGGTGGGTCAATTTTACTTCGCTGGGGTGGGTCAGTTTTACATCGCTGCTAACAGCAGAAGCGATCTGCCACGGGACACGGACATTAAGCGGTTAAAGAACCATTCAAGCGCCCTGTATTCGACGACACTGCCAAAGGCAGCGAAGAATAATCGGAGTGCAGCCGTTCAGCGTCGAATA
The DNA here is from genome assembly GCA_020062665.1 of Pseudomonadales bacterium. GTDB lineage: Bacteria > Pseudomonadota > Gammaproteobacteria > Pseudomonadales > Ketobacteraceae > Ch67. The sequence continues at coordinate 49,576 of JAGUVW010000033.1, read as the reverse complement.
AAGCAATCGACAATATCAATTCGATCAATACCAGCACCGAAAATGGGACACATTCAGATTCGGGCGAAGTGCCCGGCATCCATAGTCGTTGCCACCAATGAAAACGCAGAGAAGTGTTAGGCGCTGAACAAACATGAAAAAGCCCGCGCTGGGCGGGCCTTACTTTTAGGAGAGGGAATCACTTATCATCACGCATCCGCAGCGGATATTTCGTCAGGCGGCAAATGCAAGGGCAGCTCAGCGTAAAGGAATCCCATGGGTTCACCCACTTTGGCTGCTCTGACGGCATCGGACAATCTGTCATAGTTGCCCCAAAACTTGCCCGCTGAATCACCGAGCATCTGCACACGGTAGCGAATACCTTCGGGGAAGTGCGCATACCAATACGCCTTGCGAGCGGCCAAGTCATGTTCAAAGGCTTCATTTGATTCTGATAGCCACTGGTCAAAGTCAACCTTGCCGTCAGTCCAGATCAATCCCTCTTCCAATTCGCAATCTCGGCGATAACGTTCGCTAGATTCCCTAGCCACCCAATTTTCGGACACGACGTAGGGGCGCATCCACCAATCATCCAACTCCACCGGATCGCGGTGTTCTGATGTGTTCCAATGAAACGCATGGTGCAGCGTGGGGTTGAGCGGGACTCCTTCGACCAGCATCTGATTCTGAGGGCGGTGCTTATTCAGATACGGCGCGATATTGGCAGACCGCCCGTCGATCTCGACACGGCGCATAGCTGTATAACGTCCAGCGGTCTGTTCTAGCTCTTTCGCTGTTGGTGTGCTTGGGAGAGAATCCAGCGCGGCGCGCAGACGTGTCATGGATTCAGGACCGACCAACAATAGCGGATCACGGCAATAGACGGGCCGGTCTGCAGTACTGCCAATTTCCAACAGGAACCGTGCTCCATCATCAGACCGCAAAGACTGGAAGCGTAGTGTGTTTTCATGGCAGAGGTTATAAAAATCGACTTCTGATTCTCCGCACTGCCAAAGCAATGACAACAGCGTGCGGAGGCGTCGCTCAGCACCATCGCAGTCATCTGCATCAATAAAAACTGTCGCTGCGTCGGACCGACTTGCCAGCTTGGGCCGATAACAAAAGGCGCGGTAGATCATTTAAGTACCTCCGGTTCGGGTATTACATTGTCAATGCGTGGCCACTCACTGCGTTTGATCTACCCTCCACCATCATCCTTTGCCGTCATCTCCTGACAATGGGATTATCCAAGCATCTATCGGCTTCCAACTCGCAACCATGGGCGCACTTTTAAAGCGTTTTTGACGGCGTTCGATCTTTTGGAACCTCACTGTCAGCGCTAATCTCAAATCTGTGAATTCCTTTTCACAACCCTGCGGGTTCGGGAGATATCGATTGAATCCATCCAGCCACCGGCCATCCAGCATCTGCAACAGCTCGTTTACCGGGGGGCCCTGTGATTTATTGGGATGGCTAGGCATACCTTTGCCAGCCTGCCATTTCAGGAGCGGCGGGTCTTCAAGTCGACACCAACCAAGCGCCAAGTATTCAGACAATAGCTCAGAATCAGCTGGTATTGGGATTTCATCGATAAATGAAGGGTTTGGCATATGTCACCTAACTGTATGCATGTACAGTATACCCATAAGCTCGCACTGATGGCAAATTAACCAAACTGACAGGCAGGAGCGGAACAAAATGTGTTATTCAGCAAGGCTTTGGGCCGAATATCGGGAGATGTGCAAGAAACTTCGCGTCGATACTCATTGGCATGACTTTCTGGAAGTGGCGCGGGCACGCGAAAAAGAATTCGATGACAGCTTTCGTTGCACGATCAAAATCCCTGACGAACTGATTGCCGGACTGGTCGCACTGGATGGCAGCGCAGCGAAAGAACTGGCACTCATTCAGCGGCGCTGGAAAGTGAAAGAGCAACGCCAACTGGAACAGGCGATGAACGAAGCCGACGTTGAATTTCAGGTGGCAGAGGAAAAGCTGAAAATCAAGGCCACCAAAACCAATCAGAAAGCGTTTGAAGTCAAGCAGCGCAAACTCGACAAAGCCAAAGCCGCGCTGGAAAACGCAGCGAAGCCGCCCGGCGACAGTTATCGTATTTATCCGTTCTACTTCGCCCCGATCATTATCGAAGATGCAGGTAAGCGACTGTTTGTGCCTGCGCGCTTTCGCATCCTGCCACGCACTGGCATTGAGGTACCGAACAATTACAACGTGTTCAATTCCCGCCGTGATTCATTGCAGAGCGCACGCAACTGGATTCCGCTGTTCGGAAAGCAGCACGCCATCTTCCCGTTTCAGAATTTTTATGAATGGGTGGAACGCGATGGAAAGAGTGTTGAAATCAAGTTCAGTCCCGACGGCCACGACGGGATGCATGCGGCCAGCCTCTATGAAATTTACCAGCATCCGGAACTGGGACAGATTCGTTCGTTCAGCATGGTAACCGACGAACCGCCACCCGAAGTGGCAGCAGCCGGCCATGACCGGTGTCCAGTGTTTTTGAGTTACGACAAGATCGATCAGTGGTTAAATCCTGCGGGCCAGACTTTGCAGCAACTGGATGAATTGCTGGATCACAAAGAGCGTGCGTATTACTCGCATGTGTTGGCGGCTTGATAACACAGAGATTCAAAACCGTATGTTGGCAACCTGCCCAACAACTGATGAACTCAAATTTCCTTGGAGCAAGAGATGCAAATTGAATATATAGCACCCATGTTTACCGTGATTGGCGTTATCGTTGGGATTTTTCTGAAGTGGCTAATAGATTGGATCGGTCAAGTCATGAAAAACAAAAAGGATGCTGAACATTTGGCAGTCCATGTTATTTGTTTGCTCAATAAATTTGTTGCGGGGTGTGCTGCGGTGGTGGAAGACAACGGCCAGCCGGATAGTTCTGGCGTGTGGAAACCGAATACGGTAAGACCAAATTTTGAGCCCGATACCGCAAAAGTCGAATGGAAGTCGTTGCCAAAGGAGTTAATGTATCAGGTTTTAATGCTGCCAAATAGAATCGAAGTCGCCAACTTAAAGATTAATGCAGTCGACGAATATGTAGCCTATGGGCCTGACTATTGTGATTTTTTTGAAGAGCGACAATTTCAATACGCAATGCTAGGAATCAGAGCGGCAGAAGCCGCTGATGCATTAAGAAAACACGCAGCCTTACCGTCAGAACCTATAGATGATTGGGATGCGGTTGAATGTATGCGCGAAAAACTAAAGAAAATCGAGCGCTTTAGAGAAGAGCAAAGAAATCATCACAACAAAGGCTTGCTGAGCATCTACTGTAAGGAAGCAGAAGAAAAGACGGGGTCTTTGCATGAGTGAAGAGATCAAATACCCTAGCATCAACGTGATTACAGATCTGCAATTGAGCGTAAGTAATGCTCATATAAAGGCAAATCGGTTTATTGAAAAAATACGCCAACTAAAGCCGTATATAGAGCGCCTGTCACTTCAAGAATCACCTGATACAAAGAGTTTGCAAGTCAGGTTTCGCGAAGCAGCTTACCAATATCCTGAGTTGATCAGTATTGTGTATGACGATGGTTTCCAGATGAACGTGACTTTGTTCAGCGTTACACCCGAAGAATATAAACATCAGCGGTTTATTCTTGGATTTTTTGAAGTCACCAATAACGCGGTAAAGCCGTTGGGGCATAGCATTGAAATCACCGCTCATGTACTTGCAAGGATGTTGCAGCGTTATTCAGAAAATAGCGCGCTCACCATGCAAAATCTGAGCGGATTGCTGCAAACGATCTATATACAGAGTCTTCAGAATGTCGAACCTGAAAAGCTAAAAATGGGAGAGAAACTGCCCTGCATCGACAAAAATGGAGTTCAGCACACTTTTGTCATTTCAGGTAACGTGATCCATCCGGGCGAAATAAAGCCAACTGCACGCTTTAGCATTTTGACCTATTACATTTGACGTTTGTATGTGTGCTCGCTGTCTATATGACAGGGAGGTACCACATGCACGTATTGAGAACGTTTAACTGGATCACATGGCTATTCCGGCGCCGTGGGTACCGCAAGGGAAAGCACGATTGGGAATACAGGGGCTTCGCGCCTGAGTCCGGCAAGCTATATCACTGCCGGAAGTGCCACATGCTCACTGGCAGCAAGGCGGGGTTTATGGGGTTTGATGATCACCGGGCACCACGATTAAAAGCTTGACGGTCGTTGGTGCCTAGAAACAGATAATCGTGCAAGGCGTTCAACGCGATTCCCCAACCGATGACCAACATACTGTTCCTATATATCAAAAAAAGCCCCCATAATGAGTGCGGACGGTGAGCCATACAACGCGGCTGTGATTACAGCATGACCTCCCGCGAATTTCGCAATTGGGATTGACAACACTATGTGGTCGACTATTTGTCATGGTTTTACCCCTTCGCGAATCGGCATGACACGCTAGTTAGGAAGTCCACGGCGCTGGTGGCAGATTGTTTAACGATGCTGGCGGCGGTAGCTGCGTCTTCGGCTGATTTCAGTGCGGTACGGTTGATCAGGCTGGTCAGTTTCTCTTCCGTTGCAACGATTTCTTCCAGCAGTGGGAGATTCACGCTATTAGCAAGGATCGATTTAAATGCAGCACCGGAAAAAGCCGCTTTTATCTTGGCGTCGATCATCGCTGAGTACTGCTTTTGCAATTTAGAATCATCGCGCTTTTGGCGTTCTACCAATTTCAGTTTCAAGCCTGACAGCTCGGACTTTAAACCTTCAACCATGCGTTCCAGCACTGCAAGTCGGGAACTGGTTTCGTAATCGCTCATGATTTTTTCCCATTGCGGTAATCGTTAACCAGGGCGCGTTGTTTCTCGACGCGAAGGCGCTGCAACGTTGTGCATTTATCGCCGATGGACTTGCACAACTGGCGATCCCGATAAGAAAGCGTTTTGCATATCGAAGCCGCTAAATATATTTCAGCCTGCTTGCGACTCAATGCCACTTCACCAGCTCCCTGAATTCGGCGGAATTTTGATGTGAATTCGCCAATGGTTTTCTGTGCACACTCTGCATGTTTGCGGATTTCGTCGGCGCCGTTGTGCTGGATCGCACCACACTGAAACGCTTTTTTGGCGGTGGTGGATGCGACGATTAATTGCAAGTCGAGGTTTTCCGGCAGTTTGCTGCCCGTTTCGATGTGGTCGGCAATTGCCTGCCAATCTCTGCAGGCCTTGCTGATTTCCAGCAGTCCAGCAAAACATTTTTCATGCGAGCGTTTAAACGAATGGCGGATTGCCTTGACCTTGTTGCTCAGGGAAGAAAACGTTTTGATTGAGCTGGAATCAGATGTGAAGGCGGCTTTTAGCTGGGCAAATTCGCTATCAAGGACAGCCAAGGCGGCTTGGATTTGCTGAATGTGAACAGACGCCTGCGTTGAAACAGGCAGGGTGTGGATACTCATTTTTGGCTCCGGCGGACGTACGGAAGTGGCAACGTGCCACCCAATCAAGGTAGAACCAATGATAGGCAATGTCAATTGATACTGTTAATACAATAGGCACCGGATATTAATGATCACGCCAGAATTCCATCGCTATCATCGGCGCTTTTCTTCACAGCCTGCGCGTTTCTATCGGCGGCGTTGCGGCCTGCCTGATTACCGCAAGTTATGGCGCGTTGACTTGCTGACAGGCCCAACATACGCAGGAAGCCCAGTTGCCGGGCGGTAAGCTGATCCAGTAGGCGGGCGGCTGGGTGCGCCTTCTGCGTGCCGGTAGGCGTTGCGATAAACCAGCCCTCACGATCTAGCGCGCACTGCATATCGTCGATTTTTTCCATGATCTGCGCACACTGCGACGCCAGATGAACATCGGATTGTGTCCATGTAGAGCGCTCACGGCTGTTGATCAGTTTTTCAAAGTACGCGCGGCCGGTGTCTGACAGTTCCAGCGTTGGGAAAATCGGATTTCTCAGGCGCTGGAACGAAACAACGTTGCTGTTGATGCTGTCGTGGTCGTTGCGTCTTCCTCTGGCCATGGTGTCGCTCCATTGCGGGATGATGATCATGGTAGACGCCTGAGCATGGCAGATCAGGCGTCGATTAATAATAGATATAAACTATTAAACAGAGATCCATGATTGTCCAGTTATTTCAAAAACTCGAGGCACAGGTTCGCTCTCAGCTTCGAGAGGCCGCTCCCGCGTTTCGTCTCAGAAATTGACGAAAGCCCCCCCAAACCTTACTAGGGCAGGCCCTATCCTGCCATAAAATACATATAAAACAGCATTTTATGACGATTCGTTTCGACGAGCCTTGAACCGGGTTCGGTGTGGCTGCTGGTGCTGGCTGGCCTGTGTCGTTTGAATCATCGGCGGTGTGACTGACTGATCATCATTGGCTTGCTCTCACTCGGCTGGTGGTGGCGGTTCCGAAACTGTTTCAGGCTCATGGTTTCGCGTTTCATTGTTTGCGTCCCTGTGGTGGGTTAATCACTGGCCCAACCGACATCACTTCGCTGATTCGATCCGGGCCGAATTTGTTGTGAAGGTGCTGCTGCATTTGCGCCAGCGTGAATCCGTCAGGGCGGATAGCCTGAATTACGGTGTTGTTATCCAGCGTGAAGCGGAACAGTCGATAGCGGGGAACTAATAACCACGCCATAATTTCTGGCTTGCGTTGTTTGACCAGCTCGATAACGTCATCAGGTGGTTTTTGTGGTGCTCTCATGCGTAACAATTGACCATTGATACTCAGGGTCATTTGATGGCGTTTCGCGAGTTCCAGCACATCGTTGAGGGATATGGTCATGAGTCACACCCCCATACCCCAGAGCTACCCCCCTTTTTATCCGCGACACCGCGACAAGCCGCGTCATCCGTGAGCTGTAGCGTTTTTTTATCCGCGTCATCACTGGTGTCTGTCGCCCTTGAAAAATCGCTGCAGGCCGCGCCATTCGTGGGTTGTCGCGGTGTCGTGCTCACAACAGGGGGTGTTCTGGTGGTGTAGCGCTTCCAAGCGTCTGTGAACTGGTTTTTGTCATAGCCTTTTTTGTGTTCAAGCCCAATTCGTTGATCAGCGGACTTGATGTTGTAGTCCTTCAGACGTTTGGCCAATTGACGGTCTGTCATGGGCTTGCCGCGATTCCACGAAGACCACGGGGCCTCTTCATCTTCCATTAGCGCGGCCAGTAAATCGGCGGTGAATATCTTATTGGCGCCACGACGATCAAAAACTGACTTGATGTCCATCAGTAATTCAACGCCAATGGTGGGTGTTTCCTCTTCAAGTCCATGCAAAGCAATCGCGGCTTGTCTGGCATAGGCTGGCCAATCGCCGCCAGCAGCCTCTGCGATAGCCAGCAGAGGTTCCCAGCAGTCGTTGGCCCGGTCGTTCAATCCTTCAATCTCTGCCGGTCTGGCGGTATTGATCTGTTCTGCAACATCATCCGCAAAGCTGGCGATTTGTCTGCGCAACGTTTCCCACATGCCTGGATCGGAATGACGCAGGCGTTCGGCTTTCTCATCGGACAACTTACGACGCAGATTTAATGGAATGCTGCGGTCTGCCAAAGTGTCCGCAATCTTACCGATACCACATAGCGCCTTAGCGCCCCAGACATTGAAAGGTTTGGGTTCGTGGTCATCACCTTCACAGCGAATAATGTAGGCCTGATCACGGGTAAAGCCTGCATTCAGAATTCCCCGTGCGCCTTCGTTTTCAGATAGGAATGTATCTACTTCATCAATGATTAATGTGGGTTGCCATTTTTCGAGGCTCCGGAAAAGTGCGCTTGGTGATATTCCAGAACTAGGTAACGCCTTTCTTGCCAGTCGCTGGATGATGGAAAGCAATGTCGATTTTCCGCAACGCTTTTCCGGTGCGGTGATATTGGCAATGGGACAGACACTGATCACATCCACCAGCCAAGTCATGACACACCAAAGCGCTGTAGCACGGGCGGTTTCTTTGTCGCAGATGATGTAGCGTCGAATGGCTTCTGTAATATCTTCCAGAAGTTCAGCACCGCTAACAGGTGTGTGCCACGGCTCAATCATCTTGGACAAATTAAACTTTCTATCTACGTCAGACGTTTCCTCATCGGTAGCCTTCTGGCTGGTGAGTTGATCAAACATCGTCATTTGCACTTGACCGCTGGTTTTAACTTGTTGGCGAATACGGGCAAATTCTGCCGGATTGCTCGTCCTCAGTTGACGAATGGCCAGCAGAATATATTGGTCAAAGATGGCGCCAGGGTCTTCATTCAGTTTTGCTATGGCAGCCTGTATAGGGTTTTGTGGTGCGTGGTGTTCATGGTTTTGATCGTCATCACTGCCATTCAGTTTGCTGGGTTGTTCCGATTGCTGGGGCGTGTTGCCCTGACCTTTACTTTCGTCCAAATTGTCCATACTCAGAATCCTTAAAGGTTCGGCCCGACGCCTCAATTGGGCCTTTTTTTGCGCTGTAATGGGCAGCTCAATACGGTTAGTTCCCGCTGGTAGTGCAATTCAGATAATCGTTCCAATCACTGCAGGTACACGAAACGCCACAGGGAATGGCCGGTGGAATCAGTAGCGTTCCGTTGACGGCCTTGCTGGCTTCACATGCCTTTGTTAAACCGGGGTTGCCTTCGGTGCAGTGGTCGTAGTCACTAGCAACAATGATTTCAACATCGGGATATTTTTCACGGTGGGCGATAGAGACGGATAGAAGATTTCCGCAATTCATGGCACAGGCCACGGGCACTTTTGATTTCATATAAAGACTCAAGCCAGTGGCGAATCCTTCACAGATAATCACCTTGTCTTTTGGCCTTCCACCAATCGGCGCAAAGCACCCTGTAATCTGTCCGTGTTTCAGAAAGCGCTTTGTGCCATCAGGCAGAATGCGTTGCAGGTTCATCAGCTTTGCATCGGTGGTAATCATCGGCACCAGCAGCACGGTGCCGTCAATGCGCAATCCCAAAGCGGGAATGTTCTTCCTGAGCAGATACGGGTGTTCTTTCCATGCTGGCTGCGAGGATTTCCACAATCTGCGCGCATACAGTGCGGCCTGTCGTTGTTGCCGCGTTCTCATTGCCTCGCGTTGCAGTTTTTCGCGTCTGGCGCGCTCCAACAGAATGGTCTTTTCTTCTATCGTCATTTCTGAAATGCACTTGGCAGACCACGTGCCACTTTCGCCGGTTGACCAATTGCCGAACGAGCCAGCGGGAATTCCATCTGCGTGTAGCACGTACCAGATATTTTTATTCCCCTTCGATTTGCCAGGCTCATCAGTGCGTTTTATGCCCGCGTCGGGAATCGGCATGAACGAAGGGGGCAGAGTCACCCCCAGACCGCGCTGCATTGCATCGCGAAAATCAGTTATTGGATTCATTGTTTTTGTTCCTCGATTGCCAATGCACCATGTTGCTGGAAAGTTTCGGTGTGCCGGTCAATGTCGCTTTCGTCGTCACCCACATTTCTATTCCCTCGATGTTGTCGGATGCCTGCTGCGCAGAATTTTTCAGGCAAAAAAATACCGCGCAGAAAGTTGTCTGCATTTTTTTGATCGGTTTTGTTGAGGTGTCAGGGGTGGTCTTAGATGGCTTTACTTTCTGTCAGGCTGTCGATCCAGCCGGGAATGGCGTTCAGGTCGACCAGCACGCTTGCGCCAATCTTGCGGCAATGTTTATCAAGCCCGTTATCCTTACGCTTGAACAAAACGCTACGCCAGCCGGAATAGGTTTTAAAATCGTGTTCATCTGCCAATTGACGAATAGTGCCCCAGCGCGGGACGTAGTTGGTTTTTGGTTCCCGTTGTTTTACTTTGATGGTTTTCACGTTGCGGTGCCCCCATGTTGTTTTGTTTGCTGTTGCTAATTGCACGGGACAAGTAATATCAAATCGGCATATTTAGCAGCAATAGTGGGCGGCAACTGATTTTTAGAGATTAGAGAATAAGGCAGGCAAGCCCCTGTTTTGGTTTTAAAAGGCAGGTGCAAAAAAAATTAAGAGATTAGAGATTAAGGGGAAATCAGTGTGTTTTTAACTTTCTTTTCAGCATTACATGGCGGGCAACAGCAGCTTGTACATCGGTGTCCCTGCTTTCGGCGAACGCTTTTAGCGGTTGCTGCCACCATTTCTGCAGGCTGGTTGCTGGAATTCCGGTATCTTCACTTATCCGATCATAAATACGGCTACGGGTTAAACCCTTGGGCTTTTGCTCCGCAAAGCGCTGCATTGCGTCAATCAGTTGGATGTATGCGGCGCCTTCATCCTTGGTGTGGGTGCTTCGTCGCTCGCTTGATGGCGGTGGTGGTGGCTCTATCGGTGGCCAATCACGATACTGAGAGCTGCCGTCATCGTTTATACCAATAATCTCCCGCAACTTTGGCAGTAGATTTGGATCTGCAAACCTAGTGCTAAGGCTTTTCTTTCTGTCCAAAATATGCTGCAGCTCATCCCATAAGCTAGGATCATTCACCCACTGCGCTAGGTCGGTATGTTTTAAAAAGCGCATCATGAAATCGGAAAAGCGAAAAGCTGATACGTTTTCGCAGGCAATTTCATGGCAGGCAGTTGCTTCTTTGTCGGCCAATTCCATGCACTGAAAATATAATTGATAGAAAGCGTCGCGTTCTGCGCTTTCCTTGAATGCAAGATCATATCCGCATGGCTCAAATGAAACATGGAAAAGTCCGGGGTCTTCATCATCTTCATTCGGGATGCAGGAGACTTGCACCGGCACACCGGCTGCATTCAGATTTCCAGTGAACCGTTCGGCATACAGAGAACGAAAAAGGTATTCATCAAACATGTTTCTGAATGATTCCAGAACATCAGCGCCACATGCCTTGCCGCTTGCTTGCCAAAAAACGACGCACCATTGATCAAGGCTGGTCAATTCATTGGGGATAGCAAATTGAGTAATATATCCGTCTGTCATGTTCAACTTCCGTCAGTTGGGCATGGCAGGCATAGCCGGGACGGCAATCCCGGTTATGCCGCTCTGTTGTTCCTTGGTGATTTTCCCTAATTGCAACAACAAAAAAAAGCCCGCACTACGCGGGCAGGTGTCGGGCTGGGCTGGGTTCAACGTCGCAGCGGGATCACATTGGCAGGGGCGGGCGCTTGCGGTAGGCAGTGCCGGTGCCAATCATTCAAAAGGGCCAGTCGTTGCGGGATCAACTTGTCACGTCTGTATGCTTCCTCTGTTTTGTTTCCAACAGCGTGATCTAGGCAGCGGTCAACGACGTGTTTCTGGTGGCCCAATTCTGCGCCAGCTTCAACGCCCCATGTGTTAAACGTGGCACGCCAGCCATGCACATCAATGGGCCTGTAATCAGGATCTACCCAACCGACGCCATCTATCTGCAACTGCTTGGCGTGCAGAGTTTCCACCACTTTTAAAATCATGCGGTCACTAATTGCGGTCGGGCCTGCTGGCCCTTGCTTATTGGCTGCCTTGCGGTACATGCCCGGAAACACCCATGGATTGCCCGGCACCCTGCATTGCAGCATATCCAGCAGGATTTCCACCATGCAATCAGTCAACGGCAGAATGAACAGGCCGCGCTTGGCTCTTTTGTCTTTCATGCGGTGGCGTGGAATACGGACTTCCCGGCTGTCTAGATGTACTTCATTCCATGATATTTCCCTGACTTCACTGCAACGTAGCCCGCTCAGGATCACCAGCTTTAGCGCCATGGCCGATGCATGACTAAGTGGGGCCAGTTGCTGCCAGAATGCAGGGGCTTGATGGTAGTCCAGTGCCGGGTGCGGTTCTGAGTCATCATCAGCCCGCTTCAGTTGTTTCAGAATGCCATCATCCAGTTCATCCTTCAGCGCTGGATTGCTCTGGTGCTTAGGAATCAGCCCGGTTTTTTTTGCTGCGCCTAACACCTTAGCTAAGCGCTCTTGTACGCGGCTGGCAGTTTCATATACGCCACGTTCAATCATTTTGCGCAAAATCGTTTCAATGTGGCGCGTTGTGATTGCAGCCGGGGGCAGGTGGCCGATTATAGGGAAGGCATCAAACGCCAATGTATTGACCCACTGGTCGGCGTGTTTGGCGTTCTTCCATGTGTTCCGGTTGTCCTCGATCCATTGCCGGGCGAAGCGTTCAAAGGTGACGTTAGGGTCATCTAACACAACTTTGCAGTGCTTGGGGTCTTCACCGGTTGCCAATACCTGCTGATATGTTAGCGCGTCGGTCAGGGCCTGCTTGAGCGCGTCGTTATCGCCGGGCCTATAGGCACCCATGCCCAGTTTTTTTGCGCTGCCTGAAAAGCGGTAACGGAACAGGAATGAACCTCTATCGGGGCCACTCACTTTTAAATACAGGCCGTGTTCAAGCGCGATAGTGGCGGGCGTGCCAAGGTCTAGCGCTTGGTCGCATTTGGTCTGCCAGTAGGGAAGGGTTTTGATAATATCGGTGATAGCCATTGCTCATACCTCAGATATGGGTTTTTGGTCAGGCTCGGTTGTGGGTTGCCTCCCATGGCCGGGCCGTTTTTGTTTCAGGGGTTCGGGTGCCCTTTTCGGGCTGCCTGATCCGGTGACGGCATCAGAATTGCCAGCTGTTGAAGTCTATCCCAAAACAGCCGCGCTAGGGGCATATTCAGGGGCACGCAGGGGCACAAATGTGCCCCCGGGGGCATGTTCGGGGGCATGGCTGTTGTTTTCTTGCAACTAATTGAAAGTCAAGAAAATGTGAATTAAAATGTTAAAAAACAATTAGATATTGTTAATCAAGCAACGCTAATTAGCAGCTATCAGCAGCAATCAAATGCATGGTTCGGCGGGCGTCCGCTCCGCCAATACACGAAAGCCCTTAGCTGTTAAAAGTTAAGGGCTTTTTTGTTTGTCGCCTGTTTCATCAACTCCGTTGATTCAACTGACTTCCCTGTCGCGATCAGTCACCTTCATTGCTCGCCTGTTTTCTGCAAGCTGATATAGTCGCCTCACCCATTATCCAAGGATCGTCGGGGGAGTATGACTATGTCCGAGACCGAACAACCCATCGAAGAAAAATCCTCTTTTCTGGAAGATCTGAAAGACACTTTGCGTCGTGGCAAAACCATCGACGGTTACGACTACAACGTCAAGAAGCGTTACCACGAGCCGGCGCCGGACGGCAACCACGCCGAGGAGTTCAAGCAGGTAGTGGAAAGTCGCCGTTCCGTGCGCAAATTCACCAGCAAGCAGATTCCCAAGGATGTGCTGGATGCCTGCCTGGATCTGGCGTTGCTGGCGCCCAGTTCCTGCAATCTGCAGCCGTGGGAATTCCACGTGGTGCAGTCGCCGGACAAAAAGCAGAGGCTGGTGGAAGCCTGCATGAGCCAGAACGCCGCAACCACCGCAGCAGAGCTGATCGTGGTGGTGGCACGCACCAATAACTGGCGCGAAATTGCCAAACTCAACATCGAGCAGTGGCCGCAGCCGAAAATTCCCAAGCACTGGAAGGAGTTCTATACCAAGGGTGTCGCATTCACCTATTGGCAGGGGCCGTTCCACGCGGTGGGCGCCGTGAAGAAGGCGTTCACTCATGCGGCTGGCCTGTTCCGTCCGATGCCGCGGGGACCTTTCACCAAGTCCGACATGCGCGTGTGGGCGATCAAGAGCACTGCGCTGGCGGCCGAGAACCTGATGCTGGCGTTTCGTGCCCACGGTTTTGATTCCTGCCCCATGGAAGGCATGGATGAAGTGCGGGTGCGCAAGCTGCTGGATCTGCCGGCGGATGCCGAGGTGGTGATGGTGGTGGGGGCAGGCGAGCGGGCGAAGGATGGTGTGTACTTCCCGCGGGTGAAGTTCGATCGCAGCAATTTCATCCGTTACGTTTAAAGCGGCCTGGGGGCTGGTTTGCCCGGCCTCCGGTTTTATTGACTCAGATTAAGGTTCTCTGAATCTTCCCGCAGGTGTCTCGAATTTGTCATTTTCCCCGTTTTAAATGGGAACTGTGGAGCTTGGTACGGATCGAAATCTTTGGCACGATCCATGAAAGGATCCACAGACCATTAATACAAAGGAGAATGACCATGGAGCACTATCAGGACGAACTGCTGGAACGCCAGGACTTCGAGTTCGAAGACGAAGGCGATGATGCCTACGAGCTGTAACACGGCTCGTGGCATCCCACTCATGATTTCCTGTCAGATTCCAATGTCTTGCGATATTCCCCCGGGGTGGTTCCCGACCAGCGCTTGAACGCCCGCTGAAATGCCCCCGGGGTTGAAAACCCCAGCAGATACGCAATTTCCCCGAACGACAATCCCGTGTTTTTCATGTAGCTCAGTGCTACGTCCCGCCGCATTTCATCCACCAGGGTCTGGAATGCTGTGTCCTCGTCTTTCAGCTTGCGCCGCAGGGTCCAGGGTGGAATGCACAGTTGTTGTGCAACCTCCTCGATGGAGGGCGTTTTGCCGTGCAGCATGGTGCCCAGCACTTTGAGCACCTTGTTGCGATAACTGTCGGCCAGGGCCACCTGGGTAAGCAGCTGGTCGCAGGTTTTCAGCAGGCTGGCGTGCAGGGTGGGGTCGCGGTGAATGAGCGGGATGTCCAGCGCGCCGTTCTTCAGAACCAGGGCGTTGATTTCCTGGTGAAAATGCACCGGGCAGGGAAAGGCGGCAGGGTAGCATTCGTAGTACGCGGGGGTGGAAAACTCGATCTGGGCTTCGGTGATCAGGTCGTTGCGGCCGGTGATCCAGTGGATCAGGGCCACCCAGCCGCTCAGTACGGCATCTACCACGAAGTAGGTGTAATCGTTGTAGGGCGCGATGGAGTAGAAGGCGAGCCGGGCGCCATCGGGGTGGCATTCCAGCCGGGACGAGCCCCGGTAACAGCGGCCCTGTAGGGCTTCGTATTCGGTGAGGATGCGCAGGGCGTCGCCCAGGGTGGGGGCGGTCATGGCGGCCAGACCCACGTAACCGAACACCGAAACGTTGGACTGGCTGCCGGAGAGCAGGCCGATTTCCGGGTGACCGGTTTGACGAATCGCGCCATAACCCAGCCGCATCAGGTAGATCAGGTCGATGCGGTTGTCGCCGTCCTGCAGTTCGCGGGGGTTGAGATCCGCATCCGCCAGCAGGCGCGGCACCGAAGCGCCCAGGGATTCGGCGCAGGACAACAGGTAGTTGATGTAGGTGGCGGTGGTGTCTCCGATCTTCATGCTCGGCTACTGCTCATCTCTGGCGGGGTGGCGCCATTATATAGGAAGGTTTCTGAATGGTACGGCGGCCGGGCTGATCGTTTTTTGGGCGGGCGATCACGTTTGTGACGTAACCGGGTCACTATCTCCTGGCCTGGAGGGGCATAGAATCCCATCATCCCGGTAAAGGCTGACTACACTTTCAGTATTCTTTTTTGTTTCTTCCTGGCAGTTCGCGGCGCCACTGATGGCTCCGCTGGCGGAATAACGGATTTCCACTGGAACAGGTCATGCGCGATTCGTCTTATTCAAATGAAGCGGTTCTGTTTTTTCAAAAGGATCAGGTCACCAAGGAAATGACCTATTCCGAGTTCGAGGCGATTCTCGATGGCGTGGTCGGGCTGAACGATTTTGCTGGCGAGAGTTTGAAGGCGGCCTTTGTCATCGTGAACGGGCGCCTGAAAGTGACCGGGATTGCGCTGTTCACCATCGCGTTCGACCGCCAGGGGTTTGCCGATCGCGCCTGGAATCTGCCATTGCGGCATCTGGTGGACACCGGTGGCAGCGGCCCCGATCTGGGGGCCGGCCCGGTGAAGCTGTCGTGCAAGAGTCAGTGCTCCGTGTCCTGGCACACCGGCATGATGTGGGATCCGGATCTTTCCCCCAAGGCCAATACCTTCACCCGTATTCGTGACGCGATTGCTGCCAACCGCCTGCACCTGCAGTCCATTGCCGAGGCGGATGTGGTGGCACCGGCGCAGCAGATGCAGCCGCCACCGAACTGGGGTGTGGCGCCCGCCGCGCGCCCCCCGGCATCGCCCTGGGCGGGAGGCGTGCAGGAGCCGCCCACGTTGCAACCGGGCTGGGTGGATGATTCCGGCCTCACGGAATCCCAGCTGGCAGTGCTGGAATCCGAGCATCGCAAGAAGATCGCCGCACTGATCAAGCAGCAGCGCCTGCATATCCAGACGCTCACCAACGAAAGCCAGCAGAATCTGGCAACGACCCGCCTTCACTACGAAAAAGAATTGCAGATTGCGAAAATCGAGATCGCGCGCCTGCGCAGCGAGCACGAATCCCTGCACAGCCAGAATATTGCGCTGCGGGAACAGAACGAGTCCCAGCGCAAGCAGTTGGAGAGCCTAAGAAAGTCCCACGAACTGGAAGCTCACGCAGTGCAGCGCACCGAGCAGCAGGTTGAGGCGCTGCGCAAGGAATACAGTGAGCTGATGGAGCAGAAGATTCAGGAAGCCACCGCCAAGCTGAAGGAAGACATCGAGCTGCGCAACATGGAGCTGATGTATCGTCATGAAGTGGCCAAGCAGTTGCGCGAGGAGTTGTGCCAGCTGCGCAAGGACAAGATCCGCCTGGTCAACGAGGGTGGCGACAAGTTTCTGGAGCGGCTGGAAAACCTGGGTATCAGTTTCATCGCGTTCCATCCCGGTGCCGGCCATATTTCGGTGCCGCTGGCCGACATGTCGGAGTACATGGAAAATCCCATCGCCTACGCCGCCAACAAGTGTCTGGTGTCAGAGGAGCATTACCGCTTCTGGCTGGCCCATTACCAGAAGCCGGAGTGTCAGGCGCCGCTCACCAACGACAAAGTGTGCGGCTGCCGCATTCGCCGTACCGATGTCCCCAGCCAGTTCCTGATCGGTGAATCCGATCGTTGCGACAAGCACAAGCCCCGCAACTTCGGCGACAATGTGGTGAATCTGCGCGGCTGATCTGTCGCGCCTTCTGGCTTACCATAGGGGCGTTTCAGTGTGGAGGCGCCTTTGTTTTCTTCCCTCATCCAGGATTTTGAAACCGAATTGCGACGGGAGTTGCCGCCGGCGCTTGAATCGCTGCTGTGCGTGCCGGATGTGCAGCCGTTGCAGTATGAGTTGTTCGAGCGTCATCGCGTGCAGGTGGATGTGCTGCGTTGTGACGATCTGCATCCGATGATTTCCGGCAACAAGTGGTTCAAGCTGAAATTCAATCTGGTACAGGCGCGGCGGCTAGGCATGACGCGAATCGCGAGTTTTGGCGGCGCCTGGTCGAACCATCTGCATGCATTGGCGTTCTGCGCGCAACAGGCGGGATTGGAGAGCATCGGTTTTGTGCGCGGCGAGGAATTGGGTGCCGATGCCAATCCCATGCTGCGGGACGCGGCGAGCTGGGGCATGTCGCTGCAGTTTTTGGCGCGACAGGTGTATCGTGAGCGCAAGGTGACAGTGGACGCGCAGACCTGGCTGGTGCCGGAGGGCGGTGACAACGAGCAGGGCGTGCTGGGCTGCATGACGTTGATTCCGGCACAGCGGGCGCTGGATTATGATGCGGTGCTGTTGCCGGCGGGAACTGGCTGTACCGCGCTGGGTGTGCGGCTGTCTTTGCCGGCAGGCACCGCTCTGTGGGTGGCGCCGGTGCTGCGGGACGATACTCTGCAGCGGTCCTGGCGCGCGCGACTGCAGCAATGGTCAGCCCAACCGGCCGGCCCGGTAGACTGGTGGACGGACTGCCATCACGGCGGTTACGGCAAGGTGCCACCCGGCTTGTTGAGTTTTATCCACGACTTTGGCCACAATACGGGCCTCGCGCTGGATCCGGTGTATGGTGGAAAGGCCATGTGGGGTTTGTGCGAGCGGATTCGTCATCACGCAATTCCGGCAGGAAGCCGGGTGCTGTTCGTTCATACCGGTGGCCTGCAGGGTGCACGCGGTTTTCAATCCATGTCACGACAGTTGTCAGGATAGAGGCAATGGAAGAGAAAGAATCGTTTCGCAATATCGGTCTGATCGGGCGTCCTGGCAGTCCCCAGGTGGTGGACACGCTGCAGACCATCATCCAGTTTCTGCAACAGCGCAATCTGCAAGTCCTGCTCGATCAGGAAATCGCGTCCCTGCTGCCCCAGGACAATCATCAGCGCGCCACCCGCAAGATACTGGGTGAAACCTGCGATCTGGTGATCGTGGTGGGCGGTGATGGTTGTCTGCTGGGCGCGGCGCGGGATCTGGCGCGCTACAAGGTTCCGCTGTTGGGGGTAAACCGGGGCCGGCTGGGATTTCTCACTGACATTCTGCCCAGCGAGGTGGAGGAGCGCATCAGTGAAGTGCTCGATGGTGAATACACCACGGATTACCGCTTTCTGCTGGAAGCGCAGATCAAGCGCGACGGCCAGTTGATCGGCGACAGTTCCGCGCTGAATGATGTGGTATTCCATTCTGGCAATTCGGTGAAGATGCTGGAGTTCGAATTGTTCGTGGATGGTGATTTCGTCTATCGTCAGCGCTCCGACGGCCTGATCGTGTCCACGCCCACCGGTTCCACGGCGTACGCGCTGTCCGGTGGCGGCCCCATCATGCATCCGCGTCTGGATGCCATCGTGCTGGTGCCCATGTTCCCCCATACGCTGAGCAGTCGCCCGATCGTGATCGATGGCAGCAGCGAAATCAAAATCTACGTGTCGCCCACCAATGAATTCCGTCCGTTGCTGAATTGCGACGGCCAGGGTGGTGTGGTGGTGAATCCCGGCGACTGGGTGTATATCCGCAAGCGCGCCCATCCCCTCAAGCTGCTGCATCCGCGCAGCCACAGTTTTTACGAAGCCTGCCGCTCCAAGCTGGGCTGGAGTGAAATTCTCTGATGCTCGTGACGGATCAGGTCAGCGGTTACGACATCATCGGTGACGTGCACGGCTGTGCCGATGCCTTGCGCGCGCTGCTGGAAAAACTCGGTTATCGGGAAACGCCCCACTGGCATCATCCGGAACGCAAGGCGGTCTTCGTTGGTGACATCATCGATCGCGGCAACCAGATCCGCGCCGCGATGGAGCAGGTTCAGCGCATGGTGGATGCCGGCAGCGCGTATCTGGTGCTGGGCAATCACGAGTACAACGCGGTGGCCTATCACGCCAGCACGCAGGCCACGACTGATTCCCATCTGCACCACGTACAGCACCGGTTGGCGCGTCATCTGCATCACACGTTGCAGGAATATCGCTTTCACGCCGGGGAGTGGAACAGTCTGATCCAGTGGTTGCGGCAATTGCCACTGTGTCTGGAGTTCGAACATTTTCGCGTGGTGCATGCCTGTTGGGACGCGCGCCGGGTAGCCCAGGCCATGGCCATTCACGACGGCTGTTGCCTGCGCAGCGATGAGTTCCTGCTGGACAGCATGCAGTATCGGACCGAGCCCAATCGCATCGTGGAGCGCCTGCTCAAGGGCACCGATCTGCAGTTGCCGGAAGGATTGACCGTGCTGGGTTCCGATGGCATCGAGCGCAATCGCATCCGCACCAAATTCTGGAAGAAGAAACCGGAAACCTATGGCGATATCCTGTTCCAGCCCGACAAACTGCCGGAGGAATGGATGCAGCGAACGTTGACCGAACAGGACAAGGAACGGCTGCTGCACTATGGTCGCGAAGAAAAGGCGCTGTTCATCGGTCATTACTGGCGCAAGGGTACGCCCAAGGTCATCCGCGACAACATCGCCTGCCTGGACTACAGCGCGGTGAAAAGCGGCCGCCTCGTGGCTTACCGGATCGGCGCGGAAACCCGCCTGAGCAACGACAATTTCGTGTGGGTGAAATCGGCACCGCTTTGAAGGCATCACAACCGGCAATAGCGCCTACACTTACCACATCTGGCAGACGGCATAACCACAAAAAGGACTGCGGGAACGATGATACTGAAGGGGAATGCAGCAGCGCTGCTGCTCTGGCTCTTGCTGACCGCCATCATGGTGCTGATGACGGGCTGGATGCATTTTCTGGGTAATCGGGAGCCGTCCCAGCAGGATGCCCAGCAGATTACCCGTACGTTGCAGTATCAAACCCGCCAGTTGCAGGATCTGTTGCACTGGGTGGCGGCACTGCCGTCGGTTACGCTGCGTGATACGGTCACGCCGGTGGATCTTCGTCTGATCGTGGATCGCGCCGACGTGCGCCTGTTTCATCTGACACCGGAGTGGGAAACAGAACGGCCCGCGCTGCTGGGTCATCTGGTGAATTATCTCAATCAGCCGCGCGCGATGACGTATGGTGTGATGTACTGGCGCGACAAGGTGTTGCTGGTGGCCGTACATGAAGATCGCGATGAGACCCGTCTGGCCGGACTTTTTCTGGACGAATGGCTGGCTCGCCTGGTGGAGGACACTGGTTTGCGCGCCAAACTCATCAGCAACGATAACATTGCGCAGCTGCGGGCCGAAGGCCACGCATTGGTGAGCCTGCCCGCCATGCACGGTCAACCGGTGTATATCGATGCCGTGCCGGTGTTGTTGAGCGAGGCCATTCCATTTCGCTGGTGGGTGGTGATTCCGGTGAGCGTGTTGCTGAGCGCGTTGCTGGTGTGGTTTTTCTACTACCGCCCGGTGTGGCGGCGGGTGTTCGCGTTGCAGAAACAGGTGCGCGACATCATGCAGTCCAGCTCGTTTCGCGATCGCGTTCAGGTGAACGGGCGTGACGAAATCGGCGGTCTGGCGACGCTGTTCAACAGCCTGCTCAGTTCGCTGGAATACAGCTACAACCTGATGGCCAAGACCAATCTGGTGTCCACTGAATTGCTGGCGAAAATGGATCCGACGACGACTGTTTTGGTCGATCAGCCGGAGGATGAAAACAACCTCAAGCAGACCCTCGACATGGCATCCCGCCTGAGCGAAGCGCTGGATCGCAATGCCATTGAACTGTATCTGCAACCGGTGTTCGACCGTGATCGTGTCACCATCGCCGGTTATGAGGCCCTGAGCCGCTGGATGGATTCCGAGTTGGGCATGGTGCTGCCGCCAGAATACCTGGCGGTGGCAGAAAAGGCCGGGCTGGTGGAACCGCTCACGCGTCTCACCCTGCACCAGACCCTGGATTTGCTGCGTCGGCTTGCGGGGGATCGTCCCACGGTATTTGTTTCACTCAATCTCAGTGCCGCCCAGTTTTTCGATCCTACGTTGATGCAGTCCCTGCTGGAATGCGACGCCGCCGAGCGCGCGCTGTTCCGTCATCTGGAAGTGGAGGTAAAGGAATCTGCACTGACCCGGGATTTCGATCAGGCGTCTGTGCTGATTACGCAGTTGCGGGAATTGGGCATTGGGGTCTGCATCGACGACTATGGCCTCAGCCGCTATTCGCTCATGTATCTGCAGAAGCTGCCGGTGACCAGCATCAAGCTGGCGCGGGTGTTCAGCGAACGTATTTCCCGCGAGCCTCGCGAGGTGGCGTTCATCGAAGGTGTGTCCCGTTTCGCCGGTGGCCTGGGGGTGCGGGTGATCGTCAAGAACATCGAAAACGATCAGCAATTACTGAGCCTGCGGGCGGATCTTCCCGTGCAGTATCAGGGTCTTGCGCTGGGTGGGTTGGTGCCGGCCGAAATGGTATAATCGCCGCCCCTGCAGGAGACCGCCATGACCATGACCCTCGACGAAATGATTGCCACCATCACCCCGGAAACCTATGAATCACTGAAGCGCGCCGTGGAGCTGGGCAAGTGGCACGACGGCACCCGCCTGACCCCCGAGCAACGCGCCCACTGCATGCAGGCGGTGATTGCTTATGGCGAGCGCAACCTGTCAGAAGAAGAGCGGGTGGGTTATATCGATCGGGGCGAAAAGGAAGAAGGCGAAATGTGCGCGGACGATCATCACCACGCGGAACAGCCGGTGAAGTTTTTGCAGTAAGCGGTTTCAAATTGCTGAGAGAGGCGGCGACTTTCGTTTGAACTATGAAGTGGCAGAGATTGTTCCAGAATATGCGAAATATTTGATCTGGAAAGAGCGCATGCAAATGATATTGAGCTTAACAAAGTGTCCGGGATAGGTTGGCCACGAGAATAACAGCAATTGACAATGCCACGCACACCCGACTGCTCATGCACGGCACCAATAGCAGATATCCGTAACTAAAAATGCTTCAGAGTGATGCCACTTCTGCCTGTGGAATTTGCAGTCTCATCATTTTGTGTCGCTGTTCCTTGGCGGAGTAGATTTCATCGAACAGGAACAGGTGCAGGGTGCGCTTGATCAGGCGGCTGTTTTCGCCGGTGGTGCGTTCGCGATAGATGCCGTTTTCCCAGGCGAACTGGTCGATGTAGGCGATGACGAAGGCCATGGCCTGGCCGCGATACTGGAAACCGAAATAGCGTTTCTGGTCGTCTTTTTCGCGGTCGAGCAGAATGTGGAGTTTGCTGATGATGTCGAGGGAATGCAGACCCTGATATTCCAGCCACTGACGGGCCTGTTCGGAAACCAGTACAGAATCCAGATCGCCGGAGCGGGAAATGTCGTGCAGAAACGCCAGATCGTGGCGCCGTGTCAGGCGATAGGCAAGCTTGAAATCGACTTTGGCAGCGACTTTTTTCTCGCTCATGGCAACCCCCAAACCCTCACGGGAATCATTACGATTCAACACTAACGCGAAGCCGGCTTGGCTGTCTGTTTCTATTTGTTACCGGTGAAGAAAAGTAACAGATCGGAGAAATCGGTCATTGAAACGCAACGGACTGGCTACCTGAAATGGGTAGTTGGGGTGACTTTGACTCCCGGTCACTTTGCCCGCCCGCTCACCGGCGTGGAGCTGAATGATCAATTCCAAACCCTTGAAAACGCGCGGGATCGGCGTTTCGGTTCCTGTAATCGCAGGATTTGACGTGAACAACTGCTGGCCGTGGGAAACCCCGCTTGCATTCAACGGTCTGAATCTTCCATAGTTTTCGCACATTTTCATGGTTTGATGGCACCATTGCTGTCTGGAACCCGGATGATCCCGTTGAAAACCCCAATCTGTTCGATCCTGCTGTTGGGCGGTTTGATGGCTGCCTGCAGTCATCAGCCCCCCGCAGTCCCCGATCCCGTGCCCTTGCCGGAGCGTTTTACCCAGTCCGGCGTTGCGCCCTTGCCTGCGGCGTTCTGGCAGGCGTTTGCTGATCCCGAGCTCGATCCACTGGTGCAGCAGGCGCTGCAGCGGAATTACTCGCTGGCCGCCAAACGCGAGGTGCTGAATCAGGCCGATGCCCTGTTACGGCAACGAAAGTCCGACTACTGGCCCACACTGAACGCGTCGCTGGGCGCCAGTCGTAGCAGCGGTGACAACCTGGCGTCGGAGAAATCCTATTCCGGCGGGCTGGCAGCGTCGTATGAAGTGGATCTGTGGGGCAGGGTGAGGGCGAATGTGGATGCGGCGGAACTGGATCGCCAGGCTACTGCAGAAGATGTGAAAGCCGCGAACATTTCCCTCGCCGCCAGTGTCACGTCCACCTGGTATCAACTGGTGGGGCAGCGCGGCTTGCGGCAGTTGCAGCTGCAGCAGATCGACAGCAACGAAAAGGTGCTGCAGCTGATCCTGGCGCGTTTCCAGCAGGGCAAGACTGATGCCGCCGATGTGTTGCGCCAGAAAGTGCTGCTGGAACAGAATCGCGCCGCGCTGGCGGATTATGAAAGTAATATCGTGGTGCTGGAGAATGCACTGACGGTCTTGCTAGGCGGCGTGCCCCGCGCAACGACGTTGCCGGCTGCGGATGCGCTCCCCCCCTTGCCGGCGCTGCCGGATACCGGCCTCACCGCCGACTGGCTCCAGCAGCGCCCTGATATTCGCAGTGCGTTTCATCTACTGCAGGCGGCGGATGCGCGCATTGCCGCTGCTGTTGCCGAGCGTTATCCACGTGTAGATCTGACGGCGTCTCTCACCAGTTCTTCTGCCCGTGCTTCTGACCTGTTCGATGACTGGCTGGAAAATCTCGCTGCCAATCTGGTTCTGCCCGTAGTGGATGGCGGCAACCGGCGGGCGGAAGTGAGCCGGCGTGAGGCGCAGTACCGCGAGGCGTTCTTCAATTATCAGCAAGCGATCCTGGGTGCGGTGGCGGAAGTGGAAGACGCGCTGGCGCGGGAGCAGTTTCAGCTGCGGCGCATCGGCCATCTGCAGACCAAGCGCACGCTGGACGATCAGGTGGTGGAGCGCCTGAGCCTGCGTTATCGCGCCGGTGCCGTGGATTATCTGGATGTATTGCAGGCCCTCATCACCCAGCAGCAGACTGCGCAGGATCTGTTGGGCGCGCAACAGCAGCTGCTGGAATACCGTATCGGCCTGGCGCGGGCGCTGGCCATCGGCTGGAGGACGGACGGTGCTTCATCCACGTCTACACTTTCTTCAACACAGTGAATTGTCATGAATCAGAAACTGGATCTTGAATCCGCCGGCATTTCCAATGAGGTTTCCATGCCACACCGGGACAGATTTTCCCGCGTCGTCCGCTATGTTTTGCCTGTGCTGATCGTGCTGGCGGGTGTTGCGGTGGCGTGGGTGATGATGACGTCATCGCCCCGGATGGAGCGGGCAGCCAAACCCCGCGAAGCGCGGCTGGTGGAAACCTTTACCGTTACCGCTGGCACGGAACCGCTGATCCTGACGGCCTGGGGAGAGGTGAAGCCGGCGCAGGAAGTCAGCATCAAGGCCCAGGTGAGCGGGGTGGTGGAAACGCTGCTGCATTCGCTGGAGCCGGGCAGTTTTGTGGCGGCGGGGCAGCCGCTGCTGCAGCTGGAAAAAGCCGATTACGAGGCAGCGCGTGCGCAACGATTGGCAGAGCTGGATCAGGCGCGCGCCAATCTGGATATCGAGCGCGGCAATCAGGCGGTGGCGCGCAGTGAATTCGAGTTGCTGGGTGTCGATGTCAGTGGCGCAGACAAAAAGCTGATGCTGCGGGAGCCGCAATTACAGTCGGCCACTGCGCAGGTGCGCGCCGCCGAGGCCGCGCTGGCGACAGCGGATCTCAATCTGAAGCGCACGTTGATGCGGGCGCCTTTCGACGGCGTGATTCGCGAGCGTCTGATCAATGTGGGCAGTCATGTCGCTGCCAACGCGGATGTGGTCACGCTCACCGGTTCGCAATCTGCCTGGGTGGAAGTAGCGGTGCCGCTTAATGAAGTGCAGTGGATTCGTTTTCCCGATGCCAATGGCGAAGCTGGCTCGACGGTGACGCTGCATTACGATCGGGTGTGGACTGCCGATCAGCTGCGCGAGGGACGGGTGCTGCGCCTGCTCAGCGATCTGGAAAGTTCCGGTCGCATGGCGCGCATTCTGGTGCAGGTGGATGATCCATTGGCGCTGGCATTGCCGCAGCAATCACAACCGCCGTTGCTGATGGGCAGTTTCGTGCGGGTGCAGGTGCAGGGCAAGGCGCTGGAAAGTGTGGTGGTCATTCCCGCCGTGCTGCTGCATGACAACGACACAGTATGGCTGTACGCGGATGACAAACTGCAGATTCGCCCGGTGGAAGTGCTGTATCGCAATCAGCAGCACGTTTACGTGCGCAGTGGCATTCAGCCGGGAGATCGGCTGGTGGCATCTGCCCTGTCCACCGCCGCCGACGGCATGCCGTTGCGGGTGAAAGCGGACCAGAGTGAGTCCACGCCATGAGTCGAACCCGCGATGCCTTGCACCACGGCCCCATCGCCTGGATGGTGGAACACAAGGTCGCAGCCAATCTGCTGATGCTGGTGCTGATTCTGGGCGGCTGGTTCATGTCGGGCCAGATCAAGAAGGAAGTCTTTCCGGAATTCGAAATCGACATGGTGACGGTGAGCGTTGCCCTGCCGGGCGCCAGTCCGGAAGAAGTCGAGCAGAGCCTGGTGCAGGCGATTGAAGAAGCAGTGCGGGGTATCGAAGGGGTCGATGACATCTATTCCACCGCGGCAGAGGGTGTCGGTACGGTGATGATCGAGCTGATGACCAGCGCCGATCGGCAGAAGCTGTATCAGGATATCCAGCAGGCGGTCGATCGTATCACCACGTTTCCCGGCGATGCTGAGCGGCCCCAGGTGTCGCTCAGCAATCGCAAGCGTGGCGTCATGGAAATCCAGATCTTCGGCGCTGTGAGCGAGCAGGTATTGCGGGCGGCGGCGGAACAGGTGCGGGATACGCTGCTCAGCGACAGTTCACTGACCCAGATTGAACTGGAAGGTGCGCGCGAGCTGGAAATCCAGATCGAAATTTCCCAGGCAACACTGCGCGCTCACGATCTGACGTTGGAGCAGGTGGCCACCATCGTGCGTCAGTCTGCCCTCGATCGTTCTGGCGGCAAGGTGGAAACCCGTGGCGGCCAGATTCTGTTGCGGGTGCAGGAGCGCAAGGATTTCGCCCGCGAATACGCCGCGATTCCGCTCAAGGTGAGCAGTGCCGGCAGCGTGATCCGTCTGGGTGATGTTGCCAGTGTGCGCGAAGGATTCGAGGATGCGAAACGTTCCGCCAGCTACAACAATCTGCCGGCGATCGGCCTGAATATTTTCCGGGTAGGGGATCAGACGCCCGCCAGCGTGTCCGAGGCGGCGCGCCGCTTGCTGCCAGATGCGGTTGCGAATCTGCCGCCGGATGTGCAGTACGTGATTTCCGACGATGATTCCGCTATCTACCAGCAGCGCCTGGATCTGTTGCTGAAGAATGCCTTTTTCGGCCTGCTCCTGGTGCTGTTTCTGCTGAGCCTGTTTCTGGAATTCAAGCTGGCGTTCTGGGTGGCGGTGGGTATTCCGGTGTCATTCCTGGGCGCGATGCTGTTCCTGCCGTTCATGGGCGCTTCCATCAACATGATCTCGATGTTCGCGTTCATCATCGCGTTGGGCATCGTGGTGGATGACGCCATCATCGTGGGCGAGAACATTTACGAGTATCGCCAGCGCGGCATGGCCTGGATCGACGCGGCGATTCAGGGCGCGCGTGACATCGCAGTGCCGATCAGTTTCAGCATTCTCACCAATATCATCGCGTTCCTGCCACTGGCTTTTATGCCGGGTGGATTCGGCAAGTTTTGGGCGGTGATTCCGCTGGTGGTGGGTGTGGTGTTCGTGATTTCCTGGGTCGAGGCGCTGCTGGTGCTGCCTTCCCACGTGGCGCACATGAACCATGAGTCCCGCTTCCGCTGGAGCGCCCGTCTGCATGCTCGGCAGCAGGTGTTCAGTGTCGGCTTCAACCGGTTTGTCGAGCGCTACTACGGTGCATTTATCCGCGCGGCGGTGGCGCGACGTTACCTCACGGTGGCGCTGGGTATTGCGCTGCTGCTGGTGGTGCTGGCGCTGCCGCTCAGCGGTCGCATGGGATTCATCCTGATGCCGGCGGTGGAATCCGACAAGGCGTCGGCCACGGTGGTGATGCCGGTGGGAACGCCAGATGAGTGGGTGCAGTCCGTGCGCCGCGTCATGGTGGAGAAGGGCCAGCAGATGCTGCAGGAGCTGCCCAGCGGTAATCCGGCGAAGGGCATTTTCGCCGTGGTGCAGGACAATACCATCGATGTGCGGATCTATCTGTTGCCGCCGGAGGAACGCACACTCGGCACAGCAGAAGTGGCGCAGCGCTGGCGTGATGCGGTGGGCGAAATCGCCGGTGCGGAATATGTGCGCTTTGCGTCGGATCGGGGTGGCCCTGGCCATGGCGCATCGGTGACGGTGGAGCTGCGGCATCAGGATGTGAACATGCTGAACAAGGCGAGCATCGCGCTGGCAGAAAAGCTGGGTGAATTCAGCAACACCAAGGACATCGACGACGGCTACACGCCCGGCAAGCGCCAGCTGGATTTTCGCCTGACGCCAGAGGCCCGCAGCGCAGGCCTGACCGCCAGCGATGTGGGTACACAGGTGCGCAATGCCTATTTCGGTGCCGAAGCCCTGCGTCAGCAGCGCGGCCGCAATGAAGTGAAGGTGATGGTGAAACTGCCGGAAACGGAGCGCAGCCATCTGCACGATGTGGAAACGCTGCTGTTGCGCACGGCAAACGGCGGCTTCGTGCCCCTGGCGCAGGCGGTGGAGATTGACTATGGCCGCGCCTACACCCAGATCAGCCGGCGCAATGGCCAGCGCACGGTGAATGTCACTGCCAATGTGGAACCGGTCAGCGACAGCAATCGCATTATCGCGACGCTGCAGGCGGATGTATTGCCGACGCTGCAGCGGGATTTTCCGGGCCTGGGTTACAGTTTCGAAGGCCACCAGGCCAGCATGCGTGATGCACTGATGAGTTTCGTGCAGAACGTGACGTTGACCCTGATCGCCATGTACATACTGCTGGCGATTCCGTTTCGAAGTTATATCCAGCCGGCCATCGTGATGGTGTCGATTCCGTTCGGCGTGGTGGGTGCCATCATCGGTCACCTGATCATGGGATTCAGCATCAGCATCATCAGTATCATGGGCATCATCGCGCTGACCGGTGTGGTGGTGAACGACTCCCTGGTGATGATCGACTACGCCAACCGATTGCGGCTGCGGGGTGAATCGGCAGTGCAGGCCATCGTCAACGCGGGGATTCGCCGCTTTCGTCCGATCATGCTCACTACGATTACCACCTTTGGCGGCCTGGCGCCGATGATTTTCGAAACCTCGCGCCAGGCCCGCTTCATGATTCCCATGGCAATTTCGCTGGGATATGGGATTCTGTTTGCCACCGCCATCATGCTGGTGCTGATTCCCTGTCTGTACATGGTGATCGAAGATATCCGCACTGGGTTTCGATCACCGGATAAAGCCGCCAATCCGCTTCACGATCCCGCCTGAATCAGTCCTCGGCGGATTCCGGCAATCGGTCGAGGGCTCCCACATCCAGCACCGGGGACGCGTCGATGTCCTCGGCGTCCATCATGCAGGCCACCCGCTGCAGTGAAGAAATGATCGCTGTCTGTTCCCATTCGTGCAGGTTACTGAACTGGCGCACAAAGTGTTCCTGCAATGGCATCGGTGCGTTGCGCAGAATCTCGCGTCCGTCCGCCGTGATCGAGGCAATCACTTTGCGTTTGTCCTGATCGGAGCGGGTGCGGGTGATCAGGCCGCGGGATTCCAGCCGGTCGAGAATGGTGGTGAGGGTGGCCTGGCTCAGGCTGATGCCATGGGCGATTTCGCCGGCGGGCAGGTCGCCCTTGTCGCGCAGGGTCTGCAGGATCAGCAGTTGAGGTGCGGTGAGGCCCGCCACCTTGCTCAGGTGCTTGGAATGCAGATCCGTGGCGCGGATCACGCGGCGCAGGGCCACCAGTACAGCTTCGATGTTGTTCATGGGCTTCAGCAGTGGACGAAGGTGGACGTCATTGTAATGCAATCCTGTCGTAGTGCGGTCTTGAATCCCGCGCGGGAACGGACGATCATGGTTCGACGTTTTTCGAACTGTTCCATTCTTCTCAGGAGTCAATCCATGGTTTCACTGAATCGGGCGCTGGACGTGACCAGCTCGGTACTGGCATCTACCTTGCGAGGCTGGCGTGGCTCCATGGCCAGTCGCACTGTGCAGCAGCCGGCCCAATTGCCGGAAATCTTCGACCGGGAAGGCTGCCCGGAATGTCGCCTGGTGCGCGAGGCCTGCACCGAGCTGAATCTGGATGTGAAGATCGTTCCGCTGCCCGATGGTGGCAGCCGCTTTGCCGGGCAATTGCGGGATCTTTCCGGTGCCACCCAGGTGCCTTTCCTCAACGATCCCAACACGGATACCCGCTTGAGCGGTGCCCAGGCCATCGTGGAGTATCTGTTCCGCCACTACGCCAACCGCAGTGCACCGGCGCAGGTGCAGCCGACACCACGCAACCTGACCCTGTCAAAGCTCGCCACCCGGGTGCGGAGCGGGCAGGGAGTGAAAGCCCGAGCCTCGCGCCCGGCGCAGCAGCCGCTGACGCTGTACAGTTTCGAATCCAGCCCCTATTCCCGCCTGGTGCGCGAAAAGCTGTCCGAGCTGGAACTGCCCTACGTGCTGATCAATATCGGCAAGCAGCAGCGCGCGGATGTGGGGCCGTCCAATTTCCGCCTGCACCTGGGTCCTTACAAGCCGCTGCCCAACACCAAGCGTTCGGAATTTTTCGCGCGCCACGGCAATGTCCAGGTGCCTTACCTGATCGATCCCAACACCGGCATCGACATGTTCGAATCCGCGGACATTGTGCAGTATCTGGAACGCACCTACGGCGCCTGAGATTCAGAACAGCTTGCGCGGATCCGGCAGATGGGTGCCCTCGCTAAGGGGAATATCATCGGTCGCCAGTTGATGGGTGAAATCCGTTAACGCGGCATGATGGAGCCGGTCGCTGGACACGGTGGGCTGGCTCAGCATGTAGCGGATCAAGGTCTGCGTGACGGCATTGAGAGCCGACATGTGTGTGCGCTCATAACCGTGGGTGGCATCGGTACCAAAGGTCAGCAGGGCGTGACGGATGTCATGCCCTGCCTGCACCGCCGAGATCGCGTCGCTGTAATAGAAACGGAACACATCCCGCTGATGGGGAATCCCGTGCTGCTTGCACAGCGTCAATAAATGGCGCGTCAGGTGATAGTCAAATGGCCCGCTGGAATCCTTGATCGCCACGGTGACGCCGAACTCCTGCGCATTCTGGCCGTTCGCCACTGGCCCGATATCCACGCCGACAAATTCCGTGATGTCATCGTGCAACGCATGACTGGCACCGGAGCCGGTTTCTTCCGACAGGGTGAAAATGGGAAAGCAGTCGAACGGCACCGGCAGGTCGTAATGCTGCAGCGTTTTCAGCGCGGTGAGGACGCAGGCCACGCCCGCCTTGTTGTCCAGATGACGCGATACGATATAGCCGTTGGACAGAAATTCCGGATTGGGATCGAATGCCACGAAGTCCCCCACCTGAATACCGGCGGCGTCGGCTTCCAGGTAATGCTTGATCGGTTCGTCCACGCGGATTTCCACCTGATCCCAGGTGACCGGCTGCGAGTCGATGGCGTCATTGAAGGCATGGCCTGCGGCCATCAGTGGCAACACACTGCCGCGAAAATGGCGGTTGTCGCTGAAAATAGTGACGCGCGCGCCCTCGGAAAACCGGCTCGACCAGTGCCCCACCGGCGTGATGGCCAGACGACCATTGGCTTTGATTTCGCGCACCATCGCGCCGATGGTATCCAGGTGAGTGACGATCGCACGCGCCGGGTAGGATTGATTTCCCGCCACCCGAGCCTTGATGGTGCCACGACGCATCAGCTCATACGGCACACCCAGTTCCCGCAGATGCTCGCACACGTACACCACAGCACGATCGGTAAAACCGGTGGGGCAGGGAATGGCCAGCAGTTCCAGCAGGGTTTGCTTCAGATAATCTTCGTTGATGACAAAGGATTCTGTCGTCATGTCAAAACACCCGGTTGGAAAGCGGGAACAGCAGATCGATAAACTTCTGCGCGGTGGGTTGCGGTTCGTGATTGGCCAGTCCCGGGCGCTCGTTCGCTTCGATGATGACGTAGTCCGGCTGATCAGCCGCAGGCACGATCATGTCGATACCGGTGACGGGAATCTGCAACGCCTTTGCCGCCTGAATCGCTGCCTGCGCCAGGGCAGGATGGAGTTCTTCGGTGACATCGATCAGCGTGCCGCCGGTGTGCAGATTCGCCGTCTTGCGCACGGCCACGGTGCGACCTTCCTCTAACACACTGTCCCAATCCAGGCCTTGCAGTTGCAGGCAGCGTCGGGTTTCGTCATCCAGCGGAATCCTGCTTTCGCCGCCCGTGGCTGCAGCGCGACGCCGACTCTGTTTCTCGATCAGCGCCCGGACATGCGTGCGGCCATCGCCGATAATCTCCGCCGGACAACGAATGGCGGCGGCCACCACCTCATATCCGATCACTACGACGCGCAGATCCAGGCCGGGGTGATAGCTTTCCAGCATGACGGTGGCGGAAATCTGGTGCGCGGTACGAATGGCAGACTGCAGCGTGGTTTCATCGCGGATGTCGCAGCAGATGCCTTTGCCCTGTTCGCTGTCCGCAGGCTTGACCACCACGGAACCGTGCTGCTGCAAAAATCCCACACTGCTTTGGAAATCCTGGTGAATCTGAAATGCCGGAATGGCCAGCCCTGCCCGTTGCAGACAACGATGGGTGAGGAACTTGCTCTGGCACAGGCTCATGGTCACTGCGCTGGTCAGATCGGTGAGGGATTCGTGGCAGCGGATGCTGCGGCCACCGTGGGTGAGGGTGAAGATGTTGCTGGCTTCGTCGTCGATGCTGACGTCGATGCCACGGGACAGCGCTTCGTCCACGATGATTCTGGCGTAGGGATTGAGTTTGTGGTGCGGCGCCTTGCCCACGAACAGCTTTTCGTTGAACGCATTTTTCTTTTTGATGGCGAAGGTCTGGATCGGCTTGAAGTTGAGTTTCGCGTATAACTGCTTGGCAGCAGCGTTGTCGTGCAGCACCGACAGATCCAGATATTCGCAGCCCCGTGCCTGCATGTGTTCCACCAGATAGCGCACCAGGGCTTCGCCGGCGTTGGGCGTTTTGCACTGGGGATCCACCGCCAGGCACCACAGGCTGCTGCCATTGCAGGGGTCCTTGAACAGAGTGCGATGATTGATACCCATCACGGTGCCGACGATGGTGCCGGTGGTGGATTCCTCGGCCACCAGATACAACAACTTCTTGGAATTGCGGTGCTGCACGATGTGCTCGATACCGATCGGCATCATCTGACGCTTCTTGTAGATGCGGTTGATGGCGTGGGCATCGGCGGCGGTCACGGCCCGACGCACCCGCACATGTTGCAGGGAACGGTGGCGGGGCGTGTACTCGCTCATCCAGATGCGCAGGGTGTCCGACGGATCCAGAAACAATTGTTGGGGTGCGTGATTGAGCACCACCTGGGGTCGCGAGACATAGAGCGCGATATCGCGCTCGCCACTGGCTTCGGCAATCACGGCTTCGGCCAGCCTGGTGTCGTCTTCGAAGGTGTGGCCCACGATAAAGCGTCCCCAGCCGCAATGCACCACCACGTTGCGGGGCATATCGCCGCTTTCTTCGCGACGATGGGCTGCGCGGAATTGCTCATAGGACGGCGATTGCCGCCGCATCATGCGGTTGTTGCGATGCTGAAGCGGAAGCGCCATGTCAGATTCCCTGTGTCTGCAGCCAGAGCTCCAGCAGCCCCAGCTGCCAGAGTTTCGAGCCCCTGAGCGGTGTGATATGGGATTCCGGATCTTTCAGCAGTGACTGCACATAATCCGGATTGAACAGCCCGCGCTGGCGGGCGGTGTCGCTGGTGAGGGTGGCGGTGATCCAGTGCAGGAATTCACCCCGCAGATATTTCAGCGCCGGCACCGGGAAATACCCTTTGGGCCGGTCGATCACCGCAGCCGGAATGATCTGCCGAGCCACTTCTTTCAGAATCCATTTGCCGTCGCCCTGTACTTTCAGCGGAGCAGGAATGCGCATGGCGAATTCCACCAGCTCGTGATCCAGAAAGGGCACCCGTGCTTCCAGGCTGGCGGCCATGGTCATGTTGTCCACCCGTTTCACCGGATCGTCCACCAGCATTACGGTGGTATCCAGCAGCAGGGCCTTGCTCACTGCATCCGCTGCGGACGCGCCGGCAAAGAAATCCCGCACGAAATCCCCGGCGGCATCGTGCACCTGCCAGCGCGGTTGCACGGTTTGCAGATATTCGGCGTGATCGCGATCGAAAAACGCATTGCGGTAGGTGTCGAAGGGGGAGTGGGTGTCCAGCAGCGGTGGATACCAGTGATAGCCACCCAGAATCTCGTCGGCGCCCTGACCGCTCTGCACCACCCGGCAATGCTTGCGCACTTCGTGGGCCAGCATATAGAAAGCGACGCAGTCGTGACTCACCATGGGCTCCGCCATGCTGGCGATGGCCGCTGGCAATGTGTCGCGCAGTTGTTGCGGTGGAATGCGGATCTGATGGTGTGAGGTGCGGAAATGTTCCGCGATCAGATCGGAGTAGTGGAATTCGTCGCCCGCTTCATCGCCCACCGGATCGAACCCGATGGAGAACGTCTGGATCGGCGATTCCTTGAATTCCGCCAGCAGGCCCACCAGCAGGCTGGAGTCCACGCCACCGGACAACAGCACGCCCACATCCGTCGCCGCCACATTGCGTCGCTGCACGGCATTGCGCAGTTGTTCCAGCAGTTCCTGCTGCCAGTCGGCGCTGGATTTGCCGGCATCTTCCGCTCGCGGCTGGGCTGACAGTTTCCACCAGGGCTGGATATCGCAGTCGCCTTGCGGAGTGATCCAGCCGCAATGCCCCGGCGGCAGTTTGCGGATGTCGCGCAGGAGAGTGTGGGGCGCTGGCACCACTGCATGAAAATTCAGATAGAAGTTCAGCGCCAGCGGATCGAGTTCGCGGCTGATGCCGGGTGTGTGCAGCAACGCCGGCAGGTTCGAGGCAAAGCGGAAGAAACGCGGGTTGCGATGATAGTAGAACGGCTTGATGCCCAGGCGATCCCGGGCAATGAACAGGCGGTTGTCCTCGCGGTTCCAGATGGCAAGGGAGAACATGCCGTTGAAGCGTTGCAGGCAATCGGCCCCCCAGGCGTGAAAGGCCTTCAGCACCACCTCGGTATCGCCGTCGGACACAAAGCGATAGCCCTGCAACTGCAGTTCGCTGCGCAGCGCGCGGTAGTTGTAGATGGCGCCGTTGAACACCAGGCTCAGGCCCAGGCTGGCATCCGTCATGGGTTGTTGGGATGCGGCCGCCAGATCCATGATCATCAGCCGGGTGTGTCCCAGCGCCACATTGCCCTGGCTAAACACGCCCTGGCTGTCGGGGCCGCGGGATCGCTGGTTCAGATTGATGGACTGGAGGGATGAAAGATCGGGGTGCTGGTTGTCAAACCGGTATTCGCCGTTGATTCCACACATGAGATAATAGTTACATGTATAAGTATGTTTCCTTAGTATAGGGAATTCCTCAAGGCAAGGCAAATTGCTTGATGTGTGCGTATTTTGAGCTGTTTGTCTTTTTGTGAAACCTTAAAATAGATTACAGAACGAATAAAATATTCGCCGGCGGAGGGCTGAAGGCCAAAAAACCTTTGGCGCCACTGCCAAGGCGCCCTATCATTCCCCGTTTAGCACAAGGTTCCACTCCGCCCCCTATGTTCTTCAGCGATTCGCGCAGCCAGTTTTTCCGCCCCCTCACCAGCAAATACCGCGAGCAGATCGTTGAATGCCTGCGCCTGCTGTACGAACGCCAATACAGCGAAAGTGCCGATTACGGCGAATCCCTGCAGCGGGATCAGGTGCTGGAAATCTTCGAGGAAGCCCTGGCTCGCGCGCCGCTGCTGGATGGCGGCGATTTCGATCTGGAAACCCGCTTCAAGTCCGAGCGCGAGCAGGCCAACTGGATTCTGAACCAGCTGCTGGATCACGGCTGGCTGGAAAAGCAGGTGGATCAGGCCACCCTTCACAGCACCTTTCCCTTCTCCCGCATGGGGCGCCTGTTCACGCAATCCTTTGCCGAACTGGGGCGCGCGTCGGTGCGCACCCGCCATCGCAACACCCGCAACACACTCAACGCGCTGGAAGCCTTTCTCAACCGGGGCGAAGTGCACGATCTGCTGGACGCCTACGAATATTCCGAACGCATCATCAGCGATTTCACCGACGTGATTGCCGAGCTGGAAGAGCGCAAACGCGAACTGGTGCGGGAAGTGGAAGCGCAACTGCTGGTGCAGCAGGCCACCGATCACTTTTTTGATTTCATGGAAAAGCGTTTCCAGCCGGATCTGTCCGTGCGGCTGTCCGCCGACAGCGTGGAAAAACACCGCGACGCGATTCAGGACGTGATCGACCGCATCCGTCGCAAGCGCAAGGAATTCAAACACGAGGCGGAGAAGAAAGTGCGGCAGCTGGCGCCGGAACTGGCCCAGCCGGGGCGCTCCGTGCTGTACCTGATTCTGGACACCATCGAGGATCGCATGCGGCGGGCAGCAGATTTGATGCTGCCGGCATTGCGGCGGGCGCTGCAGGGTTTCACCAAGCGCGCCGACATCATCATCCGCCAGCTGTCGTATCTGAACACCCAGCGCGACAATGACGTGGTGGAACTGTGCCGCGCCCTGGCGCAACTGACGCCAGAACAGCAAGGCGAACGACTGGAGCAGGCCGGGCAGGTGATGGCGACCCTGCGTGTGCAGCTGATCGATCCCGAGCAGGTGAAACTCACCCAGCGCAAGGACCAGGTGCCGTTGCAGACCCGTCTGGAAGAAAGTGAAGGCGGTATTTCCGAAGAAGGCCGGCGTGCCCTGCTGGTGCAGACGCTGCTGGATCAGGCGTTCGTCATGCACAACGAAGGTCTGCGCGATTACGTGGTGAACGCCATGGCTGGCGGCCGCATCATCAGTACGCGGGATCTGCCGGTGAACAATGCGCGGGATCTGCTGGCCATGGCCCACGCGGTGGAAACGGCGTCCCATCATCACTTCGACAGCGACTACCGCTTCAAGGTGACCTATTCCGGCGGCGACGCCCGCAACGATTATTTCGAACGCTTCGACGTCTTCCACATTGAATTGCAGCACGACACCGCTGCTGCCGAAAACACCGAGCAACCATGACTCCAAATGAACTGCTGCAACAAAAACTGGCGGCCAAGCAATTCAGCGCCGACGAATTCAGTGAACTGGTGATCCGTCTGCTGGACTACGGCGTGATCTGCCGCGACGAAAGCCAGATCGAGGAACAACTCTACGATCGCTACCTGCAGTTGCAGGAACTGGTGGAAGATTATCTGCTGCCCCTGCGGGTGCGTATCCAGCATGACAAGCGCTTCCACTTTGTGCGCCTGTTTCCGCCTGGCGCGCAAGTGCCGGGCCTGCCGGATGACGAACACCAGCCTTTCAACAGCGGCCTGCGTGCGACGCTCAATCAGCAGGAAGTCGCCACCGTGCTGGTGCTGCGTGCAGAATACGACAAGGCTCTGCGGGAAGGGCAGGTGGACGATCAGGGCTGTGTGATGCTGGCGCTGGAAGCTCTGGGCATTGCGCTGAAAAATCTGCTGGGCCGCACCTTTCCGGCGAAGAAAACCGAACGCGATCAACTGTTCCGCCGCCTGCGTCAGTTGCGTCTGATCCAGACCGCGCAAGGCTTCGATCCCATGCAGCCGGATGCCTGGCTGAAGATCCGGCCTTCCATCACCAGTTTTGTCAACGACAAGGTGCTGCAGACCCTGGGTGAATCCCTGCCATCCACCGACGCGGATACTGAGCAGGATGATGTTCGCAGCACGCCCGACAGCGCGTTGTTTGCCAGTGCCGGCAGCGAGGAATAATCCATGTACCTGAAAAAAATGCTGTATGTGAACTGGGGCAATATTCCGCTGATCGAACTGGATTTCGGCTCGGTGAATCTGTTCTCTGGCGGTAACGGATCTGGCAAGACCACTGCGGCGGACGGCATCCAGACCTTGATGACCGCTGCTTATGAAAACCTGTTCAACTACAACCCCGGCCAGGATGAAACCACGCAGAAAGGTCGCGGTGGAAAACAGGTGCGCACACTCGCGTCCTATGTGCTGGGTTGTGACGACGGCAGTTACGCCCGCCTGCAACCCACCGATGGTTATCTGGCGGCGCATTTTATGCCAGGGCGGGGCGAGCAGGGCGATGCATTTTCGGTGCTGATGGGCGTGCGTGCCCATCTGGACACAGCAGGCAACCAGCGTCAGGCTCGCCAGGACGAGCTGCTGTTCATCCTGCTGCCCGGTGTCGAAATCAAACTGGAACAGCTGGTGCGCCAGTACAACGATGGCAACCATGTGGTGCCGCTGCACAATCTGGCGGATCTGCTGCAACGGGAATTCGGCAAGAAAGCGGTGGAGGTTTACGACAAGAAAGGTGCCTACCTGCGCCGTCTGTACGCGCTGTTCCGTGGCCGCAAGGATGCGGTGTCCGATCGCGAAGCCAAACATGCCGCCCGCACGTTCGCCAATTTCATGGCCTACAAGCCAGTGAAAAGCATCAACGAATTCGTGGCGGAAGAAATACTCGACAAAAAGGATCTGGGCGAAGCGATTCGCACCGTGTCCGATCTGATGAAAACCATTCATGGTATGGAAGAGGATGCGCGCCATATCCGCGAATCCCTCGACATTCTGCAGCAGGCGTCACGGCATTGTGGCCAGTACATCGAACACTGGGTGCAACGGGCCGTGTTGCGTTACCAGGAATCCCAGCGTGCGCTGCGTCTCAAGCAGAAAGCCTATATTGATCTCAAGCAGCAGCAGAAAAAGCTGCAGGATGCCATCAGCGAAAAGGAAACCCGCCTGGGGGTTAACCGGGAGCGGCGCCAGGAAACCCATCAACAGATGGTGGCGCTGGAGGCAAAGCGCCAGGGCATCGCCGTGCTGCACGAAAAAGACAGCCTCACCGCCACCATCGACAAACTGCAGCGCGCATTGACGGGCAAGGCGGCGCCGTTGCTGCAACAGGATCAGGTGGTGCGGCGCAATATCCAGTCTGCGCAGCAGATTCACACCAGCCTGCAACAGCATTCCTGGGGCGTGGACGTGCCGGGGCTGGAACAGAAAAACCTGCGTGACGCGCTGAAAACCGTGCTCAAGCTGGAGCAGGGGCCGCAGATCGATCTGCAGCGCCTGTTCACCAAAGACTGGGTGGATATCGCGCCGCTGGAACAGTTTCTCGATCAGGCCATTGCGCTGGAGCAGTGCCACAACCACTGGGCGGATCAGCTGCATCGCGCTGGCAGCGAAGGCGTCAGTCTGCGGGATCAGGTGGCGCAGCTGAAAGCGGAGCGGGAACGGGATTTCCTCAACCTGCAGCGTCAACTGCAGCAGAAGGAAAAGGAAGTTGCCCAGCTGCAGGCGCACAAGGTGTCCTACCCGCCGGCGGTAGAAGTGGCGCTGAAAGCTATTCGTGCGCAATGCCCGGACGCCGATCCCCGCGTGTTGTGCGATTATATCGAAGTGCAGGATCCCCAGTGGCAGATGGCCATCGAAGGCTATCTGGGTGGCGCGCGGTTTTCGATTCTGGTGCTGCCGGAATACGAGGCGCAGGCGATCCGCATCGTGCGCAATCTGCCGGGGCAGCGCAATAGTGCGCGGGTGATTCAGGGCTCCAAGGCCCAGCGCGATGCAGAACGTTTTGCGTTGCCGGCGGATTCCGTGGTGCACATCCTTTCCTTCCATCACAAGACCGCCGAATACTACATGCGCGCCAGCTATGGCAACGTGGTGCGGGTGCCTGACGCGGAAACCCTGCGTAATACCGCGCGCGGCATCACCAGGGAAGGCATGGCATCCGGCAACTACAGCATGTGGCGCTGCGATATTGCCGACGCCGATCTGGTGTTCGGCCAGCACGCCCGCGAACGCGCCCTGGCGGCCAAGCAACGGGAATGCGAACAGCTGCTGCAGCAACTGGAGCAGCGCAAACAACAGCAGGATGCACTGCAGACATTGCACGCCGCCGTGAGCGACACCCAGCGCGTGACTTACGCCGCGCTGATGCAGGACATGCTGGATATCCAGCGCCAGCTCAAGCGCGCCGAGCAGGCCCTGGCGCAACTGGATACCGGTGATTTCGAACGTCTGGAACAGGAGCTGGCAGAAGCCCGCAGCCGCTTCATCGAACTGGAAAACGATCTCAAGCAATTGGAAAACGAAAAGGGCCGCGCGGAAAAGGAGCTGGAAACGGCGATTCGCCAGGCCGAGCAACTGGATCGGGAAAAAGAGCAGCTGCAGCTCGATGCCGAAAAGCACGAAGCCGATGTGCGTCAGCTGGGCCAGCTACGCCCGGACACCGATGTGGATCAACTGCTGCACAATGCGGATACCCAATGCGTAATCAGCGATCACAGCGCCTACCGGGATGAATTGACCACGATCGGCAAGCTGCTGGATACCGAATCCAGCGCCATTCTCAGCGTCGTCATGCAACACAATCAGCGCTGCAATCCGGCCGACGCTATCGTCTACGACCCGGACTTCAATCAGGTGCACGAACCGGCGTTCTTCAAACGCATCAGCGATCTGGGCCGCGAGGTGGACAACATCCGCAATCGACTGCAGAACAATGTGCTGGTGGAAAAGCACAGCCAGCTGCAGGGTTTGCGTGAACGCTTCAACGAAACCTTCGTCAGCCACCTGTGCCACAGCATCTACCAGGCCATCAACGAAGGAGAGCGGGCGCTGAAGGAACTGAACCGGGAGCTGGAACACCATCGTTTCGGCACCGACCAGGAACGTTTCTACTTCAGCTGGGAATGGGTGCCGGAATTCAAGGAATACTGGCGCTTCTTCAAGGAGGTTTCGCAACTGCCCAATCAGGGCGACGGCGTCAGTCTGTTCGACATGGAGTTGCCGAAAGCGGTGCAGTCTGTGCGCGAAAAACTGGTGGCCATGCTGCTGGATGATGATGAGCAGAAGGCTTTCCGCGAATTGCAGCGCATTGCCGATTATCGTCACTATCGCAGCTACGAAATTTTCAAGGAACCCCTGGGCAAGGCGCCGATTCCCCTGAGCCAGTACGGCACCGGCTCTGGTGGTCAGCTGGAAACACCGGCCTACATCATTCGCTCTGCCGCGATCACCTCGGCATTCCGGTTCAACGAAGGCAACACCCACCTGCGCATGGTGCTGGTGGACGAAGCCTTCTCGAAAATGGATGAAACCCGTTCCCGCGAAGTGATTCACTATCTGACAGAGTCCCTGGGATTACAGCTGGTGTTCATCATGCCCACCAGCAAGTCCGGGCCTTTCATGGACATCATTTCGCACCAGACCGTGTTTTCGAAATGTCCCTCCACGCGCCCGGTGGGTGAACTCAATACCCGCGTGCTGGTGGATCGCAAGCAGTGCAATCAGGACAAAATCAAACAGTTGTGGGAGCAGCAGCGCGTCACCATCCGCGAGCAGGCGACCCTTGATTTTATGGAAGGCATACAGTGACAACCATGGAATGTCCCATCTGGGTCGATGAAGAACCCTTTATTCAGGAATTGCTGGCGCGGCTGCTGGACAGTGTGGAAACGGGCAAGATTCCCCGCGTGCGTTTGCGTCCGGGTGGCTGGGCGCAGCCCCTGTTCGATTATCGCGATGACAGTGCCGCGCAGCTGTTCAATCGGATTCAGTGGCTGACGGAAGAACCTTTCTCCGTACTGCGGCTGGAGTTTCCGCCCGCATCCACCCTGCAGCAACAAGAAACACCTTACGACGGTGCCTGGGTTTATCTGAAGCTGGAAAAGGCGCCGCTGTTGCGGCAATGGCTGGGCCGCACGTTAGTGGATGAAGAGCGCATGGCGTTGCAGGATGCGTTGTTCGCCGCTGCGGGCAAGTTCGCTGATCGTGGTCGCGCGCTGTCCCAGGCCAATCTGAAAGTACCTGGCCGTACGCCGCAGGAAATCGTCGAGGCGTTTGCCAGTGTGCGTGACAGAATCAGCGATGTATACACGTTGCGGGAATTATCGGCCACCTGCTTCTGGGGCGATTCCAAATTTCTTGACGACAAGCAGGAGTTACTGCAGCGACTCTACCCCGATTGCCTGCGCCAGTTGCGCGAGCGCCCGCTGTTTCTGCAGGTGCATTTGCCGGCGGATTGCGAAGGCATCCTGATCATCGAAAATCAGGACACCTATTTGCGCGCCTGTCTGGGTCAGTTGCCCGATGCCCGTGCCATGGCGGTAATATTCGGCGCCGGTTTCAAGGCAGCCTCGCAAGCCATTCGGCAGCGCGAGAAAGTGCATTTCTTTTATAGCCAGGTGACCGATACCTACACCGTCGAACGCTTCGAGGCCGCCTGGTTCGATGGTGATGCCGCCTTGCCACTGTATTTTTTTGGTGATCTGGACTGGAGTGGCATGGGAATCCTGTTGGCGTTGCGGCAACAGTTTCCTGCGTTGACCGCCTGGCGTCCTGGCTATGAGCGTTTGCGGCGCTATGTCGAAATGGGTGGCGGACATCTGCCCCAGCAGGCAAAAAAGGCAGGGCAGACTTTTATCGCGACCACCGGCTGCGCTTATGCAGATCGGGTATTGCTGCCCACGCTGATCAGGCACAGTCGCTTCGTCGACCAGGAGCTGCAGCCCGATGTCGAATGACGCGCTTCCGCCCCGGCACTGCGTGTTGGAAGAAACCGTTGCGACAGACATTCCTGTTGTGGCGGACTACCTGGCGCAGAAGACGGGGCTTGCCAAGGGACGCATCAAGCACGCGCTGAATTGCGGCGCACTGCGTGTCAAAAAGCGCAAGGGCGGCTTGCAGCGATTGCGTCGCGCCACTGCGCCGGTGCCTGCCGGTAGCAAACTTTCCTTTCACTATGATGAAACGCTGCTGGCGATCAAACCTCAGCCGTCGGAATTGATTGAAGACGTCGGACAATACAGTGTGTGGTTCAAGCCGCCGGGCATATTGTCGCAGGGCACGGAATGGGGTGATCACTGCAGCCTGTTGCGTCAGGTGGAATTGCATTTCGAAAACAAAAGACAGGTCTATCTGGTGCATCGTCTGGATCGCGACGCCTGCGGCCTGATGCTGGTGGCGCACGAAGGAACGATGGCGGACAAACTCAGTCATCTGTTTGCATCCCGCGCCATGGAAAAACAGTATCAGGTGCGTGTGACCGGTGACGTATTGCAGGATGCCTTCGATATCGATTCCCCCCTCGACGGCAAGGCAGCATTGACCCATGTTCGCGTGTTGGAACGGGGCGCAGATTCCAGCTTGCTGTCGGTACAGATTGATACCGGGCGCAAGCACCAGATCCGACGCCATCTGTCCGCCATTGGGCATCCAGTATTGGGTGATCCACTTTATGGTGAAAAAACTACAGGAGGATTGCACCTTTCTGCGATCCGGCTGCGTTTTATGTGCCCTGTTAGGGGGCGAATGGTTGAACCGTTTGTCGAGCTGGCAAAAATCCGGAAGTACTGGCAGTAAACCCCGTTGACGCCAAAAGGGTTAAGGCTATAATCGGGTTAGCATTGCCTAATTTGCAGTGTGCCAACGTGATTGTCGAAAACGAAATATCCTTCAAAAGTGCTCGTCGTGACCTTCATCAGTAACTCCTGCCAAGCAGCCTTGCTTTGAGTCACATTACCTTCGGGTAGTCATTTCAAACTGGAAAATCAGGTAAATTTTATGTCAAACGCTTCAACCGGCCGTGTTAAATGGTTCAACGAATCCAAAGGTTTTGGTTTTATTGAGCAGGATAATGGGCCAGACGTATTTGTTCATTTCAGTGCGATCAGTGGTTCTGGTTTCAAAACCTTGACCGAAGGCCAGCGTGTACAGTTCAATGTGACCCAGGGCCAGAAAGGTCCGCAGGCTGAAAACGTACAAGTTATCTAAGTAATAAAAGGAAGGGTGAAGCTAGAAACTTCACCCTTTTTTCTATCTGCTTCACTCGCTCTTGTGCAGATGCAGATCCATCTGCGGGAAGGGTATTACTATTCCTGCAGTATCGAACGCACCTTTCACATTCTCGTTGAAATCCCACATCACCGCCCAATAGTCCCCCGAGTTCACCCAGGGTCGTATCACCAGGTCGATGGATGAGCTGTTGAGCGCGCCCACCGCAACCATCGGTGCCGGATCGCGCAGTATGCGGGTGTCCTTGAGCAGCAGCTCCTGAATGATTTCCTTCGCTTTTTTGATGTCGCTGTTGTAAGAGATGCCCACTGTGATGTCGACTCGTCGGGTGGGCTTCGACGAGTAGTTGGTAATGGTGCCGCCATAAATCTGGCCGTTGGGGACAATGACTTCCTTGTTGTCGCCGGTTCTGAGGTTGGTGGTAAAAATGCCGATATGCTCGACCAGCCCGGTGACGCCACCTGCCTCGATGAAATCCCCGGTCTTGAAAGGGCGGAAGATAATCAGCATCACGCCGGAAGAAAAGTTCTGCAGTGAATCCTTCAATGCCAGGCCGACTGCGATACCGGCGGCGCCGAGCAGGGCTACCAGCGAGGTCGTATCGAGCCCTAATTGCTCCAGCGACGCGATGATGACAAACAGCATC
Source organism: Pseudomonadales bacterium (assembly GCA_020062665.1). Lineage (GTDB taxonomy): Bacteria > Pseudomonadota > Gammaproteobacteria > Pseudomonadales > Ketobacteraceae > Ch67. Next base: position 5,782 of record JAGUVW010000033.1, on the reverse strand, counting down.
AGCACCGATTGCACGATGGACGCGATGAAACTCACCAGCAGATCGTCCATTTTGCCGCTGCGCATGGCGTGGGAGAGCAGTTTCACGATAACTTTTGCGATGAAGCGGCCAACGATGAACACCACGATGGCGGCGCCAAAGTTGATCAGCCATTGCAGCAACAGTTCCTGCGTGAATTCCTTGGGAAGGTATTTTTCCAGCATGATCGATTCTCCTGTTGGTAAAGCACCTTATGTTACAGGCACAAGCTGCTTATGCCAGCGGAAATCATCAGCGTACGGGAAATCCTGTTGCGGGAAACCTGTGAGCAGGCGTTGCTTCCGTCCTTACGTTTGTTGCAGCAGTGTGACGCTCAGTTTGACGAAGTCGGCCGACGTGATGATGCCCACCAGCTTTCCGTCCACCACCACCGGCAGGCAGCCGTGCTTGCTCTCCAGAAAATAGCGGCCGGCGTCCAGCAGAGGCAGTTGCGGTTGCACGGTTTCTGCGTCACGGCTCATCACATCCACGATGGGAATTTTGGCTTCGGCAGATTCCAGCGCAGCGATGCCTCGGGTGCCGGCAATGGTAAAGGCCTGTCGCAACACTTCCTTCTGGGTGACCAGCCCCAGAAATTCACCGGTGCTACTGTCTACCACGGGCATGTGGCGTATCTGGTGATCGCGCATCAGTTTGTGGGCGGTTGCCAGAGTGTCTTTCTCGGTGCAGTGCATTACCTGCGTTGCCATGATGTCGGCAGTTATTTTCGGAGTTTTCATGGAGGGCTCCCGCAGTGTGTCCCGGTTGGCGTCCTAAAAGAATAGTCGCATTCGATTCCCCATGTTGTTGATTGCGCGGAAAAAAACGCAGTGGATTCGCAGCGGAGATGATGTCCGTCATTCTGCTGCTGCATCATGGCCAGAATTCAGGCGTTAGATGAACGAGTGCTATGTCTGTGTCGGGTTATCACCTTTGGTTTGCATCTATTTGATGGATGTATCAAATCTGAAATATCAGCCACTTGGAGCTATATTTAAATCATTGCTTGCGCTAAGGCGCGTTGCGCCGGAAGGGGTGTCATGCCCGATATTCGTTTTGAACCGTCCGTTGATGGAGACAAGATCTCCCTGAATATCTATGGATTGGATCAGGCGGTGGTGGATGAAAAGGAGCTGGCTGGCCAGTTCCAGCGCACGGAGTTTCGCCGGTATCTGCTGGATGAGGAAGCGCTGCAGAAAGCGTGCAAGATCTTCAAGAAGCTGCAACATGATCAGCGGCAGGCGGTGACAACAGAGGACGCTCCGGCTCCCGCTCCAGTGGACGCCGCGCCCGCGGTGTCCGTTGTCGTGGCTGAAAAACGTCCCGCCCACGTGGAGCTGGAAATCAGCCCCGACAAAATGCAGTGCTTCATGATGATCGAAACGGCCTTCGGTGGCGAGAATCCCGGCGCGGCTGACTTCGCCCGTTACCTGGCGGATCTCGGCGTGGTATTCGGCATCAAGCAGAACATTCTGCAGGCACTGGCAACCCGGCTGGATAATATGCCGCCGGGCACTCGCCTGCGCGAACTGGTGGCAGAAGGTGTGTCCGTTGGTGAAACCCGGCAGGCGGAATTTCATTTCAAGGTTGAGCCAGTACAGGATCGCCTGATGAAGCCTCAGCTGCGCGATGACGGCACGGTGGATATGCATGATTTCGGTGAAATCCATCTGGTGAAACCCGGCGACATCCTGATGGTGCGAACGCCCCCGGTTCCCGGAACGCCTGGCACCACTGTGCTGGGCGAAACGTTATTTGCCGCCGCGCCGCTGGAGCGTCCGCTGGTGGCAGGGGAAGGCACCGAACTCAATTCCACTGATCACAACATGCTGGTCGCGTCGCGCAAGGGCGTGGCGCTGCGCAGCGATTCAGGCATGATGGTGGCGGACACTTATTGTGTTCAGGATGTGGATCTGCGCACCGGCAACATCATCTTTGATGGTTCGGTGCTGATTCAGGGCTCCGTGCGTGAAGGCATGAGCGTGAAGGCTACCGGTGATGTGATGGTGTGCGACTATGTGGAGTCGGCGTCGGTGGAAGCGGGTCGCAGCCTGATCGTGGGCAAAGGTGTGCTGGGCCGGCAAACGGAGCACAGGGATGAAAAAACCGGCCTGCCCGTGTGCTCGGTAAAGCTCCAGTGCGGCGGTGATTTTCATGCCAACTATGCGCAGTACGCCGACATTGCGGCAGGTGGCAAAGTTACCGTCATCAAGCATTTGATGCACTGTCATGTGGTTGCGGATGAGATCGAGGTAGTCAGCTCGAAACGTAACGAAGGCAAGATTCTCGGTGGTCTGCTTTGTCCGCTCAAGTCCCTGGACTGCAATGTGTTGGGGGCGCCGTCCTACATTCATACGGCAGTGGATTTTTCCCGTCGCTTTGCCACCGAGCTGGCGGAACTTGTCAATATCAACGAAGAATTGGGCGAGCGGGTGAATGTGGTGCGCGGCATGCGCGGGGCGTTGCGTCAGTTCGACAGCAAGACGGGTTCGCCTGACATCGTGGATCAGGTGAACAAGATCAACAATACGATCGCGCACTACGAAAAACTGATGCTAATTCTGAAGCAGAGCCGTCACCAGCTGATGGAGACCATCAAGTCGGTGCGAGAGACGCTGGAAATCAACGTGCAGAAATCGCTGTTTCCCGGCGTGACGATCCGTTATGTGGACAAGGAAATTCCGGTGCGCGAAGAAAAAGGCCCGTGCCGGATCAAGGCGAAGGACGAAAGCATTGCGTTCTTTACGGTGCGCTGACGCGGATCATTCCATGGCCCGCTTGTGCAGGCGCTCGTCGGCGATTTTCAGCAGGCTGGAGCGGCAGCTGCTTTCGGAATAGCAACTGCTGCCTATGCTGACCTGAATGTTGCGATAGCCTTCCTGGCGCAAATAGCGATCCAGCGCGGCCATGTCCCAGTGAATGGTCTTCTGGCTCAACACCAGAAATTCATCGCCGCCGATGCGGTACACGTTGTGATTGCCGGACTGTTGCAGCAGCCACTTGCCGACCAGTACCAGCAGGCGATCACCTTCCTTGTGGCCTTTGGACTTGTTGGTTTCCTGCAGGCTGTTCACGTCGAAAAAACTCAGATAGAAATCCGTCAGGATGCCTTCGTTGCAGTAGGCTTCCCAGGCGCGGACGTCGCGTTCGAAGGCGGTGCGGTTGGGCAGGCCGGTCACCGGATCGGTGGCAGTGCGGGTGTTTTGCTGCGAACGTTCCCGCTGCACCAGACTCATGCGATCGATCAGGCCCAGCATGAACAGGATCATCACCAGCAGTTGCAGGCGGGCGGCGGCCAGAATGCCGTTTTCCACCAGATACAGTTTTAGCGCCTGATCCAGCAGGTAGAACAGGTAGCACACCAGCAGTACGGAAACGCCGATCTGATAATAACGAATGGCGGCGAAACGCTCGCGCCAGCGCCAGATGCCAGCCGCTACCATCAGTATCAGTGCCAGCACGGCAACCTTGGTCAGCAGCCAGGGATACTGATGCACCGGCAGCAACAGCCCGGCCACTGCGCAGATAAGCACGATGGCGGTGCCCGCATCCAGCGCGTAGGCCAGGGGATGAGGATAGTGCACGCGCAGATAGTGGCGCCCAAACTGCAACAGGCCAGCCAGCGCCACAAACAGAGGCAGATACAGCGAATACCAGTGTGCGCCCAGCGACACGCTGTACAGCAGCGATTTGCACTGCACGGCCCAGGCAAACGCGGCGGCCAGATGGGTCAGTGCCGACCAGCCGTAAGCGCCATCGCGGGTGGGCACAAAAATCACGATCTGGTAAATCGCCAGAATCACCAGCGCGCCCAGCGCAATCAGCAGGTGCATGCTGTAGCTGGAGGATTTCTGCTGGTATTTTTCCATCGGCAGTACTGAAAACAGCGGCTGCGATGAGCCGAACGGATTCTGCACATGAATCCAGACTTCGGTGATTTCATTGGGGGTCAGCGCCAGTTCGGTGCCGTAGCGCAGGTCGAAGGGCCAGGTTTTCACGAAGCCCTGTTCGCTGATGCGATGGCGGGAGCTGCTGATGCTGTGAACGATTAGATGCTGCACCACCGCGTTGCTCACATCCAGCATCCACTCCCGTTCGCTGGAGCGATTGAGCAGGGTCATGTGCACCCAGTAACTGCCGACGTCGGATTTCAGTCTGTCCAGGGGAACGCGCTGTGAGGGTTCCGGCACGCTCATCTGTGGATTGATGTCGCCGGTTGTGATGTACAGTTCATGCAGCGCGGCGATGAAATATTCGCGGCCCTGGCTCAGCTCGATCACCACGGGTTGCGAGCCTGCACTGGCCGCGCATGAAAGCAGCCAGAGCCAGCCGAACACCAACCATCTGCACAGACTGTTGCTCACCTTGTCATCCGTTAACGGTTATTCCTGGGGCATTTCGAAATTCAGTTCGCTGACCTGGGGTTTGAACAGAAACTCCAGTTGTTGCAGCGACTGGTTCAGCGTGGGCTGGATCGATTGCGCGAAGATGTCGAGGATGGTCAGCGCGTTGATGGCGGATTCCGCCGCCGACGCCTTGCGCAAGCGTTTCGCGATCTGCTGGTTCACAATATGAATTTGTTCGTAGACTTTTTTCAAGTCCGAATAATGACTTTCGGCCTGCGGCTCCGCCGGATCGAAGAACTGGAAGAACAGAAAGGTGGCGCAGGCGCGGAACAGGGTTTCGTCCTGGGTGGCGAAGGGCAGGTGGAACCAGGCCATGGGTTTGAAAAAGCCGGTGTGAGGGCAGCCGCTGGTGGCCATGATCAGGCCGATCAGGGAGCGGTAGGCTTCCTGTACGGTGGTGTGGCTTTCGATGGTCATGGTGTCCTTGTGGACGCGCACCTGCACGGATTCGAAGGCCGAATGGGGGCTGAAGCTCAGGATCGGCGCGATGCGCAATGCCAGCGGGCAGTATTCGGTGGCGTCGGAGCGCAGCGGGCAGATCGAACATTTTTCCACGTCCAGCCTGGCCCATTCCGGCGGCGGGCTGACAGGGGCAGGGTGTTCCAATCGGGTGGGATCGATTTCGATCTGGTACTGGAATTCTTCCCCGGAGCGAAAAATGAATTCGTAGCGAACGCGCTTGCTGTAGTTCTTGTCCATGCGAAAATTCAGCCTTGGCCAGTTGTTTAACTCAGTATAGGAAAGATTTCTTAAATGAATCAGGACAATCCACTCGCTGAACTGGATAGCGTGCGACACGGCTTGCGGGAGGCTCGTGTGCGCCGGGCCGTACTGGTGACCGGATCGGCAGAAGCGGTGATGCGTCGTGTGCAGCCCTGGACAAACGTTGGCCAGGAACAGTGGCTGTGGCTGTCGTCGCGGGCGCCGTCGGGGGCGTGGTGCATGGCGGCGGACAAGGCCAACCACGAACTGGGGCGGGAAGCCGATGGCGTGGTGGTGGATCTGTTCGATGGCTGGGCGGTGGATGCCGTTGCGGCGCTGGCCGGGGTGATTCGGGCGGGCGGGGTGATGGTGTTCATGGCCCCGCCGCTTGATGTCTGGGCTGATTTCGACGATCCCCAGTATCACCGCATCACGGTGGAACCTTTTGGTGTGGCCGGGGTGCGGCGGCATTTTCTGGCGCGGATGGCGCGCTGGTTTGCGGCGGATGCCAGGGTTGTGCGGCTGACGGAGGCGTCTGGTGAGGAGGAATGTCCCCTTGCACTTCCCCAGGCCAGCGAAATGCCTGTAGACGATCTGGGTTGCAAGACGCCCGAGCAGCGCGCAGTCGTGGAATCGATACTGGCGCTGGCGGCATT